>DATMCI010000095.1:0-56156 GCA_035558535.1 Kofleriaceae bacterium | reverse complement strand
GTGTACGGCAAGGCGTCGAATACCGGGGCTGGCGACGGCTTCGGCTTTTCGGTCGCGCTGTCCGGGGACACGCTGGCGGTCGGTGCGCTATGCGAAGACAGTGCGGCGACCGGTGTCGACGGCAACCAGGCCGACAACAGCGCCAGTTCTGCCGGCGCGGCCTACGTGTTTGTCCGCAGCGGCACGACGTGGACGCAGCAAGCGTGTGTCAAGGCGTCGAATACCGGGGCTGGCGACCAGTTCGGCACTCCGGTCGCGCTGTCCGGGGACACGTTGGCGGTCGGTGCGCGGAGCGAAGCTAGCGCGGCGACCGGTGTCAACGGCAACCAGGCCGACAACAGCGCCAGCGGTGCCGGCGCGGTCTACGTGTTTGTCCGCAGCGGCGCGACGTGGATGCAGCGGGCGTATGTCAAGGCGTCGAATCCCGGGGCTGACGGCTACTTCGGCTATTCGGCTGCCCTGTCCGGGGACACGCTGGCGGTCGGGGCGTATGGCGAAGCCAGCGCGGCGACCGGTGTCAACGGCAACCAGGCCGACAACCGCGCCAGCGGTGCCGGCGCGGTTTATGTCTTCCGTTGATTACCCGCTATCCCTGCTATCCCATTGTGGCTGACCGGTATTCCCGACATACAGTGAGGGGCCTCCAGGGCCTCCAAAGCCTCCAGACGATGATCAGGCCTTAGCTCAGAACCGGTAGATCACCAGGCCGTCGCGCCGCTTCGGCTCGAACCATCGCTCCCTCTGGCTCAGGGCACGAGCACGGCGCGGAAGCGCGCCTTGTTCTCCATCATGTGCGCGAACGCCTGCTCCGCATCGGCGAGCTTGAACGTCTCGACGCGCGGGCGCACGCCGGTCAGCGCCGAGAACGCCATCGTGTCCTCGGAGTCGATCGCGCTACCGCTCGGCCAGCCCGCGATGGTCTTGCCGCTGAGCAGCCCCAGCGCGTTGACCGCGAGCGGCTCGAACGGCGCGGCGACGATCAGCAGCTTGCCGCGCGGCTTGAGGCCGCCGACCGTGTCGGCGATCGCCGCGGCCGCGGGCGCCGTCGCGAGCACCAGGTCCGCGCCGCCGAGCGCTCTGAGCCCGTCGGCCGCCGAGCCCTGGGCGGTGTCGACGTAGTCGTGCGCGCCGAGCTCCGCGGCGAGCTTGGCCTTGTCGGCGCCGCGCGAGATCGCGATCGTGCGGAATCCCATCTTCGCGGCGTACTGCACCGCGAGGTGGCCGAGCCCGCCGATGCCCTGGATCGCGACGGTCTGACCTGGGCGTGCACCGCTGTTGCGCAGTGAGTTGTAGGTGGTCACGCCGGCGCACAGCAGCGGGCCTGCGTCGACCGCGTCGAGTCCCGCGGGGATGCGCGCGGCCGACTCTGCCGGGACCACCGCGTATTCGGCATAGCCACCATCGTGGCTGATGCCGGTCACCTTCGCGTTGATGCAGTTGATGAACAGCCCGCGCCGGCAGGGGTCGCACTGAAAGCAGTGCCCGCCGTGCCAGCCGACCCCGACGCGATCGCCCACCTTCCAGGCGGTGACGTGGTCGCCGACCGCGTCGATGCGGCCCGCGATCTCGTGACCGGGGATCCGCGGCAGCGCGAGGCCAGGATACGCGCCCGACTTGACGAGCGCGTCGCTGTGGCAGACGCCGCAGGCCTCGACCTTGACGCGAACCCAGCCCGGTCCGGGCGCCGGGATCTCGCGGTCGAGGAGCTCGAACGGACCATTGGCCTTGGTGACGACGGCAGCTTTCATGGTGGGCATTGCCGAGAGGATGCGCGCGGACCGCCGCCGTGTTCAAGCGTGAGCCACATGTTTTGCGGGCAGTGAACCAGCCCATTCTTGGCGGCTAACCGGCCATTTGTGCGGCCGCTGAGAATGAGCCGGTGAATACCAATTTATCCGTCAATCGAGATGTTATCTGGACATCGGTGGGGATCGCCCGCTACCGCTCGCCGACGGGTGCTGCTCGAATGGGCGTCAACGATGGCAGCTTCGCGGTGCGGTGATCGCCCGCGGAGCGGCCGCGCATACGTCGCCACAGCCACGGGACGAAGTAGTCACGGCCCCATGCCAGGTCTTCGGCGACCCGAGCGCGCAGCCCGATGGGAGAGGGAGCGGGGAGGCGAGCGCGCCAGCTGTCATCAGTGCCGGGGAGCCCGAGCACTTGCGCCAGCGCGGCGGCGGTCCGTGCGTGACCCTCGGCGTTCGCGTGCAAGCGATCGCGACTCCACATCCGCGGATCGACCGCCAGGTCGTACGCGGCGAGATCGAGGAGGATCGCCCCGGAGACCAGCGAGACGCGGCGGAGCTCGTCGTTGAGCGCGAGGGTCCGGCGCGAGAGCATGCGCGCGAATGGGCCCATCGCGAGGCGTCGCGAGATGTCGGGGATCGTGAACGTGAGGACCATGCAGCCGCGATCGACGAGCGCGCGCTGCATGTCTTCGATGTCGCTGGCGACCGCACGGGCCTCGAAGCTGCTGCGCAGCAGGTCGTTCATGCCGGCGACGACCGTGGCGAGATCGGGGCGCAAGGTGAGGGCCGGGCCGAGCTGCTCCTCCTTGATCTGTCGCGCACAGCGCCCGCGGATGCCGAGGTTCGCGTAGTCCAGCGAGCCCTGGTGCGCGGCGATGCGCTCCGCGAGCCGGTTGGCCCAGCCGCGATAGCCACCCGCGCCATCGGGATCGTCGAGACCCTCGGTCGTGCTGTCACCGAGGGCGACGTAGCGCTCGAAGGTCCGCCGCATCATCGCAGCGCGACGATGCGACACGCCCGACCATGCGTCAACAAGGGGAGTGCATGGCCGGGTTGGTGAGCCGGGCCGCGCGAACATATCGGAGATTTCTCATCGGGCCCGGACCGCGGCCGGATCACGGACGAGCGCGGGCGCGGGCTGCGTCGATCTTGCTCATCATGGCTTGCTCTTGCTGCGTGAGCGGGTGAGCTCGGCGTTGAGGGTGTATCTCCCCCACGTGCTGAGCGGCTTGTCTTCATCGGCGGCGCGACGCTCCCACGCCGCCATTTCGTCGGCGGTGGCCCGGAGCGTGAGGCGATGGGTGCTGGGCTCGCGTGGCGCCCAGGCGAGCCGGCCTCCTCCGAGAGCGGAGCCGAGCGTGCGGGGTCCCCCAGCGGCCTGGCGCGCGCAGCGCGCACAGGCCGCGCGGGCTCGCCGGTCGTGCGAGCACTCACGATCGCCGTGCCGCGGGTGTGCCGCGCGCCGACGCCGGCAGCGACGGCAACGCGTGCACCGCCCACGCCGCTAGGTCCGCAGCAGCCGACGTAGGTGCCGCCACCCGCCGACGAGTCGAGGATCCCGAAGCCGCCCACGCTCTCGACGACCAGGCCGAGGCACAGCCCGCCGTTGGTGTCGCCGCCGTCGACGTGCAGCCCGTGACCGCCGCAGCAGTCCACGAGGCAGTTGCGGATGCGCCACCAGCTGGTGTTGCCGGTCCCGGCGACCAGATCCGTGATGATCTCGATCCCGGTCCCACCGAAGCGCTCGATCCGCACGTTCTCGAGCGTGGAGTAGATGTTCATCTTGAGGCCGGGCGCCTGGTCGCTCGCGCCGGCGAACGTCACGGTATCGACGGACGCCGGATCGCCCGTCTCCCAGCCCGTCGAGGCGATCATCAGATCGCGAATGACCGTGTTGTTGTTGTCCGTGGCGGGATAGGGATTGTCGGTCACGTACTCGATCACCACCGAGCTGCCGGCCGGCAGCTGCAGGATCGTCTGGTGGTTCATGCCCTCTCCTTTGAGGATCACCGAGCGCCGCAGCCGCAGGGTCTCCGCCAGGAAGAACTGGCCCTTCGGGACGACGATGATCGAGCCCGCCGGGCACGCGAGCGCCGCGGCGAACGCCGCCGAGTTCGTGGCGCCGGCCGTGGCGTCGTCCGCGATCGCGCCGAACCACCGGACGTCGAGCGCGCCCAAGAAGATCCGGATCCAGGTGCCGGCGTTCGCGGCGGGGAACCGCGTGCCTCCATCGCCGGCCGTGATCGAGCTTGTGACCCACTTGAACACACCGCCGCCGCCATCCCCCGGCGTGCGGTAGCCCTGCGCGATCGCAATGGCGGGCGGCGCCCCGGCCGCATGCGAGACCGGGCCACCGCTCAGCGCCGCGAGTTGCGCGATCTCGTCGACGGTGACGACGTTGGCGCCGTCGGCGAGGGCCTGTGCGAGCACCCCCTCGGCGGTCCGGTCACATCCCGCGAGCGCCGCCGCGCCCGCCGCCGCGCCGAGCATCGAGAACATCCTTCGCCGATCGAGTCGCTGGTTGACATCACTCATGAACGCCTCCCTGTGCTGAATTCCGTCGTTCCTGACCGCAGGACACGGGGATCCGGCGAATGACGCACGATCCGGCGCTCACGAGCGCCTGGCGCTGGCGGCTCCGCGAGCTTCACCGATGCTGATCGGACGTGGATCCTCGAGAACGCTGCCCGCACGCTGTCGGAGATCGAAAAGGCGACCCTGCGGGTCCTGGCGTTCAGGATGTCGGGAATCGCGTGAGGAGCCACCCCGGTGAGCGCGATGGATCCCGTGGCGCGTCTGCGCGAGATCCTCGATGCCACACTCGATCTCCTCGAGTCGGTGCCATCTGCACTCGATGCGGCGCGTTCCGAGCGATACGAGATCCTGCATCAGATCGGGAAAGGCGGACAGGCCGAGGTCTTGCTCGGCGCCGCGCGCGGCGCGGACGGGTTCCATCGGCTCGGTGCAGAGGTCAGCTCCGCGGCCGGCGGCGGAACTGTTCGGGCGTCATGCCGGCCCGGCGCACGAAGGCGCGATGGAAGGCGCGCTCGCTGGCGAAGCCGAGCGAGGCGGCGATCTCGGCGATGGCCCGCGTGTCATCGTCGAGCCACTGCCGGGCCAGGCGGATGCGCAAATCGCCGATCACGGCGCGGAAGGTCGTGCCGTGCTCGTCGGCGAGCCGGCGCTGCAGCGTGCGCGGCGCGATCCCGAGCTGGCGCGCCACCTCCTTCGCCGAGAGCTCGCCCCGGGCGAGCGCCTGCTGCACCACCGAGCGGACCTGCGCGATCAGCTTGGGGGCCGTCGGCAGGCGAGCGAGCTGCTCGCGGGCATGGCTCTCGAGGACCTCGATCAGCGCGGAGTCGGCCTCGATGCTGGCGCGCTCGAAGTCGTCGCGCGCCAGCACCAGCTGCTGCACGTCGGCGTCGAACGAGGGCCGCATGCCGAACACGCGCAGGTGCTCGCCGAGGTCCGGCGGCGCCGCGTGCCGGAACGCGAGCTGGCGCGGCACGATGACCGCGCCGGTCATGCTCCGCGCGAGCAGCACGAAGTAGGCCCAGAGGAACTCGGCGAAGTGCCTCGGTGGCGAGACCGCGAGGACGAAGGCAGCCTCGTCTCCGTCGAGGGCGAGCTCGCTGCTGCGCACGTCATGGAAGATGCGCTCGAAGCGCAGGAAGCGCTGCAGCCCTTGGCCGAGCGTCGGACTTGCCGCGATCAGCTGACCGACGAACCCCAGCGGCCTGGCCGTGATCAGCTCGGCGACGTGGAGGCCGAAGTGATCGTCGCCGACGAGCCGCGGCACGTGGGCCCACAGCTCGCTCGCCTCGAACGCGGGCACGCGCGCGTTGGTGTCGGCGAGCAGCCCGGGATCGAGGCCGAAGCGCGCGCATAGCTGCTCCGGCGAGAACCCGTGGCTCGCCGCGCCGACCGCGGCGAGGCGGACGGTGAGCGCAGTCCAGGTCAGCGAGGTCTCGCCGAGCACCGCCCGCCGGTGGCGTGGCGCGTGGGCGCGCGGCGGCTCGGGAGCCGTGGCCGCCTCGATGGTGGCGAGGAGCTCCGACAGCGCAGTCGGGCGATCCGCGGGCGCCGGATGGAGACCGCTCCGGATGGCGTCGTGCAGCCGTGCCGGGACACCCAGGCCCTCGGGTGGCGGGCGCACCGCGCCGGCGACCACGGCGGCGCGGAGCTCGCCGAGATCGCGGCCGGTGAACGGACGCTCGCCGTAGAGCGCCTCCCAGAACGTCACGCAGAAGCTGAACAGATCGGAGCGTTCGTCGGCGACCTCGCCGCGGAGCTGCTCGGGCGACATGTACGCCGGCGTGCCGACGAGCGCGCCGCTCGCCGTGAGCCCGGTCAGCGCGAGCTCGAGGGCGCTGGCCGGCGCGATTCCGGAGGCCGCCGCAGCCGGCGTCGCCGAGGCCGCCGCCAGTTGCGCCAGGCCGAAGTCGGTCACGCGGACGCGGCCGTCGTCGCCGACGAGCACGTTGTCGGGCTTGAAGTCGCGATGGACGATGCCGGCGGCGTGCGCGGCGGCGAGCCCGCGGCCGGCGGCGCACATGACGTCGACGACGGCGCGCCAGCCGCGCGGCGCGTCGCGCAGCCAGCGCCCGAGGGTCGAGCCCTGGACCAGCTCCATGGCGATGAAGGGCTTGCCGTCCGCCACGCCGATCTCGTGGACGGTGATGACGTTGGGATGTGCCAGCCGCGCCATGGCGCGCGCCTCGCGGTGCCAGCGGGCGCGGCGAGGGTCGCGCTCGTCGTCCTCGGCGACGCGCAGGACCTTGAGCGCGACCTCGCGGTCGAGGTCGGGATCCTCGGCCGCGTAGACCCGCCCCATGCTGCCGGCGCCCACCTCGCGGAGCACGCGGTAGCGCCCGATGTACGGGGCGCCGGTGGGCGGCGGCGGCTCCGGCGCCGTGGCACGCAGCGCGTGGGCCACCAGCTCGCGGCATGACGCGCAGGCGTCGAGGTGGCTCTCCGCCGCTGCGAGCTCGTCGCGCTGCAAGGTCCCGGCCCGCAGCTCCGCGACGACGTTCTCGGACAGGCAAGCGCTCACCGCTGACTCCGCGCCTTGTGATCGCTCGCAGTCTAGCAGGATGCAGATCCGGCCGATGCTCGGCCGCGTCACGGGGTGCGCGGGCGGCCGACCGAGAGGCGGTGGGTCACGCGCCGCGGGTTGTAGTAGCTCGAGCTGCCGGCGGATGACGCAGGAAAAGCGATGAGTCGGCGAGCGAGCTACCCGAGATCGGCACCTGCCGTACGCGAGCCCGCGCCGGGTTGTGTTCGTTCGTACAGGCCGCCTGCGAGCATCCGCCTCGCGGCTCGAAACTTCCGCGCCGAACTGCGGCGCCGGCTACGAAAGTCACTCTCTTGCGCTGCGTTGTGTCCGACTACCGGACGATAGCTACGACCGGAGCCTCGCGCTCGCCCCCGTGCAGCAGGGGCCGGGCGAGATCATGGTCGCGCTGAGGCTGCAGGCGCGGTGTCCCAAGGTGACGTGGAGCTTCGTCGAGCTCGACGACAGCGATTGAGGGACACCGCGCGCTCACCGGGCGATCGTAGTGGCGGTACCTCCGGCAGTCACGGCTTCCCGAACATCACGCTGTCGCGGCGCGCGATCGCCGCGTACCGCGAGGCCACGTGCGCATGGTGGCCCGGGTCGAGGGTGTCGAAGGAATCTTGAGCCGCCCTGTTACTGGGTCGATCGGCCCGCCGAGATCCGTGGTGGGCGCCCGCGCACACCGGCGAGCTGTTTCAGCTCGATTCCACGTATTCTGATAGACTGCAGATGTCACGAAGTCGTGGAGTCAGCGGGTGGATATCTGCCTGTCCGAGAACGTTGTCGTGGCCCTGGTCTCGGGGCGGCTGCCGCGTGCCGAGCTGGAAGCGACCGAGCTCCATCTCGACGGCTGCGCGGCGTGCCGCGCGCTCGTGGCCCACGCGCTGCACGCGGCGGTCCCGGCGGCGGGGCCGCCGCGCGCCGACGTGCTGCACATCGGGCGCTACCGCGTGCTCCGCGAAGTCGGCGCGGGCGGCATGGGGAAGGTCTTTGCCGCCCAGGATCCGGATCTGGACCGCGAGGTCGCGCTCAAGGTCCTGCGCCCAACCGGGCGCGACGAGCGCGACCACCACCGCACCCGGCTCACACGCGAAGCGCGCGCCATGGCGCGCCTGGCCCATCCCAACGTCATCACCGTCTACGAGATCGGCGCCGCGGACGACCAGCTCTTCATCGCGATGGAGCTGGTCAAGGGCGGCACGCTCCGGCGCTGGCTGCGCGCCGAGGCGCGCGGCTGGCGCGCGGTCGTCGAGGTCCTGTGCGCCGCTGGCCGCGGCCTCGCCGCCGCGCACGCGGCGGGGATCGTCCACCGCGACTTCAAGCCCGACAACGTGCTCGTCGGCGATGACGGGCGCGTGCGCGTGACCGACTTCGGTGTGGCGCGGCTGGCCGCGATCGAAGCGACCCTGCCCGCGGGGACGGCCGAGACCGAGCCGGCGACGTCGCTGACCGCGAGCGGCGCGATCCTCGGCACGCCGGCCTACATGGCGCCGGAGCAGCTCCGCGGCGAGGCCGCCGACGAGCGCTCCGACCTGTTCAGCTTCTGCGTCACGTGCTGGGAGGCGCTCTACGGCGAGCGCCCGTTCGCGGGCCGCAATCTTCACGAGCTCCGCGCCGCCCTGGCCGCCGGCGCGGTCCGCCCGCCGCCCGAGGGCCGGGAGGTGCCGCCGCCGCTACGTGACGCACTCCGGCGCGGCCTCCAGCTGGCGCCCGGTGATCGCCCGGCCTCGATGACACAGCTCCTCGCGGCCATCGAGGCCGCCGCGGCGCTCGACGCGCCGGGCGCGCGGCCGCGACCGGGCGCCGCCCGGATGTTCGGACGCGACCGCGAGCTCGCGCTCACCGAGGCCGCCCTGCGCCGCGCGCGAGCGGGGAGCGGTTCGCTGCTGCTCGTCACCGGGGAGGCGGGCATCGGCAAGTCACGGCTCGCGCACGAGGTCGCCGCGCGGGCGACCGCGAGCGGCGTGCGCGCGCTCTGGGGCCGCGCCTGGGAGGCGGGCGGCGCGATGCCGTACTGGCCGTGGGTCCAGATCTTCCGCGAGCTGGGAGCGAGCCCGTTCGCGGCGCTCGCGCCGGCTTCCGGCGAGGACGCCCGCGAGGAGCGGTTTGCCCTGTTCGACGCCGCCGCGCGCGCGCTCGAGGCGGCCGCCCGGCGGGAGCCCTTGGTGCTCCTGCTCGAGGACCTCCACGCCGCCGACGTCACGTCGCTGCTCCTGCTCCTGTTCGTGGCGCGTCAGATCGGACCGTCGCCGATCCTGCTGCTCGCCACCGCGCGCGATCTCGAGGCCCGGGCGTCGCCCGAGCTCGCCGACGCGCTGGCGCGGCTCGGCCGCGAAGGTGAGGTGATCTCGCTCGCGCGGCTCGGGTCGGGCGACGTCGCCGACTGGGTGGCCGACCGCGCGAGCGGCGCCAGCGCCGACGAGATCTACCGCGTCACCGAGGGCAACCCGCTGTTCGTCGAGCAGATGCTGCGGATCGGCGGCGACGGCAAGCACCTCAAGCTGAGCGACGGGATCCGGGTCGTCCTCGACGCCCACCTCGCCCGGCTCGGCCCCGCCGCCCGCGCGCTGCTCGAGGCCGCGGCCGTGATCGGACGCCAGTTCGGCTCGCGCGAGCTGGCGGCGCTCGCCGCGACGCCCCACGGAGAGGTGCTCGCCGCCCTCGGGCCAGCGCGCGAGCTCGGCGTGGTCGAGGCGTCGGGCGCGGAGCAGCACCAGTTCACGCACGTGCTGCTCCGCGAGCGGCTCCACCAGTCGATCCCGGTCGCTCGGCGGAGCGAGCTGCACTGGAGGGCCGGGCTCCTCGCCGAGGCGTCGGGCGTGGACGCGGCGGCCTGTGCGCGCCACCTGCTCGAGGGCGTCGACGCCGGGGACGCCGAGCACGCGGCGCGCGCGGCGCTCCGCGCCGCCGATCAGGCCCTCCGCCAGCTCGCGTTCGAGTCGGCCATCGCCCTCGGCGAGCGCGCGCTGGCGGTGCTGCCGTCCGCGCCCTCGCTCGTGGCCTGCGAGCTGGAGCGCACCGTCGGCGAGAGCCTCGTGCGTTCGGGCGCTGTCGAGGCGGGGCGCGCCCGCTGCCTCCACGCCGCCGAGGTCGCGCGCACGCTCGGCGCACGAGACGAGCTCGCACGCGCGGCGCTCGCATACGCCAGCGAGCTGCTCCCGGCGGCCCGCGATTCGAGCACGGTGCGGCTCCTCGAGGAGGCGCGCGTCGCGCTCGGTCCGGCCGATGGCGCGATCGCGGCCCGGGTCCGCGGCCGGCTCTCGCTGGTGTGGCTCCCGCCCGCGAGCGAAGAGGACCTCGAGCTGGTCGTGCTCTATGCGCACGAAGCGCTGGCGATGGCACGACGCCTCGGCGATCCCGACACGCTGCTCTACGCTCTCCAGTGCTTCAGCGCCGGCCCGGCGTACCTCATGACCGGAGAGCAACGCTTCGAGCTCACCCGTGAGATCATGGAGCTCGCCGAAGCCCAGCAGCAGCTGCTCGTCTGCGCCAGCGTATGGCCTCACTACGCGGCGCATCTCCTCGAGCGCGGCCGCCGCGCCGACGCCGACGCCGCCCTGGCGAAGATGGTCGAGCTCTGCGGCACCCACGGCTCCGCCACGACGCGCTGTCGTCTGCCCATGCTGCGCGGCGCGTTCGCCCTGTTCGACGGCGACGCCGACGGCTCCGAGCGCCTCCTCGACGAGGCGCTCGCGATCGCGCCTCGCGCGGACACGACGCCAGCGCCGATCTTGTGGGCGAAGCATCGGATCGCGGTCGCGATCGCGACGGACGACCCGCGCCGCATCGCCCAGCACGCCGAGCGCGTGCTCGCGATGCTGCCGCCGACCCAGATGTTCGTGCCGTTCCGGACCTGGGTGCTCGCGGCGATCGGCCGGCGCGACGAGGCGGCCATGTTGCTGGAGCAGATCCCATCGGTGCCCCAGCCCTTCACCATGCTGCTGATCGCCGCCGAGGCCTGCAAGCTCCTCGAGGACCGCGTGGTGGCGGCGCAGCTCTATCCGCAGCTCGTGGAGCGCGGCCCCGGCGCGCGCTTCTACTGGGGCATGCTCGGCACTGCCTTCGCGATCGGCCCGGTGCCGCGCCTCCTCGGCGAGCTCGCGCTCCTCACCGGCGACACGGCGGTCGCGCGCCGGCACTTCGAGGAGTCGATCGCGCTCTGCCGGCAGATCGGGGCCCGACCGTTCCTCGAGCTCTCGGTGGCCGCGCTCGACCGCTGCGCATACGCATCACAGGAGGCTGGCGATGGACGGATCCAGTGACGACGAGGCCGGCCCCTTTCGCGCCGCGGTCGCGCGCGCGCACGCGGCCTGGCCGGCCGGCTGGGTGCCGGCCGCGGCCTTCATCGAGCACCTGCACGCGCGGCTGCCCGCGGGGCGCGACCACGCCGAGGCGCTCCTCGAGCTGGCCGTCGAGGATCTGTACCTGGCGTTCGCCTGCGCGCTCGGCGTCGCGCCCGCGGTCGACGCGTTCGCGCGCACGATCCTCCGCGAAGTCGACGCCCACGTGGCCTGCTTCGACGCCTCGCAGGCCTTCAAGGATGAGGTGCGGCAGGCGCTCGCCGCCAGGCTCCTCGTCGCTGCGCCGGGCGAGGCGCCGGCGATCGCCGACTACGCCGGCCGCGCCCCGCTGTCGGCGTGGGTCCGGATCGCCGCGATCCGCACCGCGCTGAACCTGCGGCGCGGCAAGGCGGGCGAGGTCGAGCGCGCCGCGGCGCGGGAGATTGATGAGCTGGCCGGCCCCGGCGCCGACGACATCGAGCTCGACGTGATCCGGCGCCGCTACCGCCCGGCGTTCGAGGCGGCGATCGCGCGGGCGCTGGCGGCGCTGCCGGTGCGCGATCGCACGCTGCTCCGCCTCCGGCTCGTCGAGGGCGCCCCGGTCGAGCGCATCGCCGCGATGTACGGCGTGCACCGGGCGACGATGACGCGCTGGCTCGCCGATACGCGCGCCACGCTGGCCGACGAGACGCGCCGCATCTTGGCCGCCGAACTCGGCGCGACCGGCGCGGAGCTCGACAGCCTGGCCGAGCTGGTCCGGAGCCAGCTCCACGTGAGCATGGCTCGCCTGCTGCGCGAGCCCTGACGTCTCTCCGGCGGTACCGCTCCACGTGAGCCTCGTCCGCCTGCTACGCGAATCTGAATAACTCGTAGCTGGACGCGCTGCCGCGCACGGGCGCTCAGCGAGCCCGGCCGATCTTTCTTTTCATGCGTCACCCGACGGAGCGCCGTGTCCTGGGGGCTAGAGGGCAATCCGATGAGATCGATCGATGAGACGTCCGAAGATCCCGCGCTCGCAGGGCGACCCGCGATGAAGCTCGGTACCTCGATCGGGCACTCCTTGCCTGATCGGGCGTCGGCCAGAGCACCGCCCTGTCGGCGGAAAACCGCACTCGAGTGTTGCTCGCCTGTTTCACAATCATACCCAAGTCAAAGGATCATAAAATGAACGCACTGTCTCACCTGAAACTGATCGCCTTGATTGCGTCGCTCGCATTCCATGTGGGCTGCATCGATGATGACATCGACGATGACATCGACGATGACATCGAACAGACATCGAGCACCAGCGCAGATCTTTCTCAGCTCTATGAGATTCGCAGCTTCATGAATAACAAGTGCCTGGATGTGCTGGCGTTCAACAACGACAATGGCGCCGAGGCTGGAATGTGGGATTGCTGGGGTGGCTCCAACCAGCGCTGGTACTGGAACGGCAGCGAGATTCGCAGCTTCATGAATAACAAGTGCCTGGATGTACTGGCATTCAACAACGACAATGGTGCCCATGTCGGAATGTGGGATTGCTGGGGTGGCGCCAACCAGCAGTGGTACCCGGACGGGGGGCAGATCCGCAGCAGATTCAACAACAAGTGCCTGGATGTACTAGCATTCAACAACGACAATGGCGCGCGTGTTGGAATGTGGGATTGTTGGGGTGGCTCCAACCAGCAGTGGTACATGCGGCCTGTGTGATGAAGCCATTGCCGTGATGCCGTGATGTTCCGGAGCTCGTCGAGCACTTCTGCCGCCTCATCTGCGCGCGCCACGGCTTCCCGGGATGTCATCGCGTGCGTCCGTCGCACAAGGGAGGGCAGCTCGCATAGCGTTTTCGAGCTGCGCTCGCGCCGAATCGCGCGAGCCGAGCTTGCTGGCCGCGGTCGGCACGCTCGTGGGCTTCGTGGGATCACGGGATCGTCGGTAGCTGCTGTTGTATGGAGGTGCCGGGCGTCCATTCCGGTGTGTGTTCGAGGGGCGCTCTCGACACGCGCGGCGCCCAGGCGAGCCGGCCTCCTCCGAGAGCGGAGCCGAGCGTGCGGGGTCCCCCAGCGGCCTGGCGCGCGCAGCGCGCACAGGCCGCGCGGGCTCGTCGGTCGTGCGAGCACTCACGATCGCCGTGCCGCGGGCACTGACCTCGCAGCGGAGCAGTGAAGCCCGGGGGGCACGCGAGGCGCAGCGGATCGGAGGAGGCCGCGAGCACGGCGCCGCGCGTCCACGCGCATGCACGAGCGCGCGCGTGCGCGCGCATAGCGCGAGCAGATTCGTGCGCGCTCTCGCGTGGCGCGCAGTCCGGCCAGATCCGGCCAGATCCGGCTAGATCTCGAGCTCGTCGCCCTCGCGCGCCGGGATCAGCTCGATCGCCTTGCCGCCGCGGCGATCGAGCGCCGCGCGGCAGGCCGCGTACAGCTCGTCGACGTCCTCGTCGCTGTAGTCCTGGTCGTAATGGAACATGACGAGCCGCTTCGCCGCGGCCGCCACGGCCGCCGCCGCCGCGTCCTCGTACGAGGAGAAGCCGCGGTTTCTCCGCGTGGCCTGGTCCTCGGGCCGGTACGTCGTGTCGTGGAGCAGGACGTCCGCGTCGCGGTAGAACGCCACGGCGCCGGCGGGCGGGGGCGCGTCGGCGACGGGCTGGCCGACGTCGGAGGCGTACACGAACGAGCGGCCGGCCTCCTCGATGCGGAACGCGAGCGCCGTCGTGGCGCCGTGCGCGTGCTCGCGCGCGGTGATCCGCAGGCCTTCGGCCTCGAACGGCTCGCCGAGCGCGACGGCGCGCACGTCGAACGTCGCCGAGAAGTTCTTCAGCGACTGCAGCGGCGAGAAGTTCGGGTCCATCTGGCCCTCGAGGATGTCCTCGAGCACCTCCGGCGAGCCGCCGGGCCCGAACACCGTGAACTGGTTGCCGCCCACGAACACCGGCGGGAAGAAGCCCAGGCCCTGGATGTGGTCCCAGTGCGCGTGCGAGAGCAGGATCACCGCGCGCCCCGCGCCCTTGCCGAACGGGCCGGACATGAGCTTGTTGCCGAGGTGCATGAGGCCGGTGCCCATGTCGACGATGACGAGGCCGCCGGTCCGCGTGTGGACCGACACGCACGACGTGTTGCCGCCGTAGCGGATCGTCTCGGGCCCCGGCGCCGGGATCGAGCCGCGGACGCCCCAGAAGCGGATCTTCACTCGTCCCCCAGCACGAGCTCGAGGCCCTCGTAGGCGCTGAGCAGCTCGAAGCGATCGCCCTGCGCCGCGACGACCTCGCGGTAGCGGGCGAGGATCCGATCGTTCTCGTCGTCGGAGCGCATCGGCGCGTGGTGGTAGAGGCACAGCCGCTTGACGCCCGCGTCGCGCGCGATCGCGATCGCGTCGTCGGGGTGCGAGTGCCCCCAGTGCGGGCGCAGCCGGTACTCGTCGTACGTGAAGTGCGTGTCGTAGATGAGGAGATCGGCCGACCGCGCGAGCGCGATCACGTCGGCCCGCATCCGGTCGAGCTCGGCGACCACGTCGGCCGGCAGCGGCTGATCGAGCCGCGGCGGCGTCACCATGAACTCGCGGCCGAACAGGATGTCCGTGAACGGCGCGGTGTCGGCGCAGTAGACGACCGCCGCGCCGTCGACGTCGATCCGGTACGCGATCGCGACCCACGGGTGGTTGAGCCGCGTGCACGAGATGTGGGCGCGCCCGATGTCGAACCGGGCGCCCTCGATCAGCTCGTGGAACGACTTCTCGGCCCGCATCGCCGCGAGCGGGACCGGGAAGTACGGCAGGTCGTGCTGCTGCGAGAACACGGCCTCGAGGTGCTCATCGCGCTGGCGGGCGAAGATGTCGATCCGGTTGCCCTCGCGGTGCAGCGGCGCGAAGAACGGCAGCCCCTGCACGTGGTCCCAGTGCGTGTGGCTGATGAGGACCGACGCCCGGCCGCGGCCGTCGCCGAACGCCTCCTCCATGAGCGACTTGCCGAGCCGCCGCAGGCCGGTCCCGGCGTCGATGATGATCGGGGAGTCGCCGCGCGGCCGGACCTCCACGCACGACGTGTTACCGCCGTACCGGCACGTCGCCTGTCCAGGGACAGGGATCGAGCCGCGAACTCCCCAGAACCGTACCTTCATGGGACGCGCCGACGCGCTGGGTGCGAACCTATCACGCGCGGAAGGCCGAGCGGCTAGAAGCCCTTGCGCGAATCGAGCAGGATCGTCACCGGACCGTCGTTGACCAGCTCGACCGCCATGTCCGCTGCGAACTCTCCTGCCTCGACGCGCGCGACGCCGGCGGCCCGGAGCGCCTCCAGCGACTGCTCGTAGAGCGCCCGGGCGGGCGCGGGCTCGAGCGCGCCGATGAACGAGGGCCGGCGGCCCTGCCGCGCATCGCCGAGCAGCGTGAACTGCGACACGACGAGCACGCCGCCCCCGATGTCCTGGACCGAGCGGTTCATCTTACCGGCCTCGTCGGGGAAGATCCGGAGGTTCGTGACCTTGTCGACGACGTACGCGAGGTCGGCGGGGCCGTCTCCGGCGGCGGCGCCGAGGAGGACGAGGAGCCCGCGCTCGATCTGGCCGGTCACCCGCTCCCCGACGGTGACCTTGGCGCGGCTCACGCGCTGGACGACGGCACGCACCCGCCGCTTGTACCGCAGGGCGGCCGCGGCGCCCGGCCCGGCGCGCCGCAAAGCATGCGCGGCGGTGGGCGGCCTTCAGTCATTTGGCGCAGTTGCCTGGCAGCGGCGGCGCGGCGGCCGCTCCCGCCGGGGCCGGACCGGGCCGGGGCGCGCCCGGTGCGCGCCGCCGGGCGCCAGGCAACCGCGCCGGCTTGCCCGGGGTCCTACTGGCCGCTAGGATGCGCGCGCCCATGAGCCTTTCGTCGCTGCACGCGTCATTGCTCGTCCTCTGCGCGGCCCTGGGCGGCCTCGGCGCCCTGGGCTGCGGCAAGGAGATCGGCGACGAGTGCCTCATCGGCTCGGACTGCAGCCCCAACGGCGATCGCCAGTGCGACTCCTCCTCGAAGGGGGGCTACTGCACGGTCCAGGGCTGTGACGTCAGCACCTGCCCCGAGGAGGCGGTGTGCGTCCGGTTCTTCACCGGCAGCTTCACGAACAAGCCGTGCGATCCGGTCACGGAGGACGCGGGCGCCGACGCGTGCTCGCTCGACGAGCTGTGCTCGCTGGCCGGGAACTGCGTGCCGCGCTCGTCGGAGATCCGCTTCTGCATGCGGACGTGCGAGTCCGACGATGACTGCCGCGGCGGCTACGAGTGCCGCGGCCTCGAGGAGATGAAGGCGCACGGCGGCGAGCCGGTGCTCGAGCTGGGCCGGACGATCGACGCCAGCGTGCCGCGGTTCTGCGCGGCCGCGCCGAGCAGCTGAAGCTGGCCCGCGCGGACCGGCAGGGGGTACGCTCGCCGCGTGTCGATCGGCTCGTTCCTGCTGCGGCGCCTGGGCTCGGGCGCCCTGGCGATCCTGGGCGTGTCGATCCTCGTGTTCGCGTTCCTCCACCTCGTGCCGGGGGATCCGATCGATCACCTCGCGGGCGGCGAGGCCACCGAGGATCAGCGGAAGCAGATCGAGCGGTGCATGGGGCTCGATCAGAACGTCGCGGCCCAGTTCGTGGAGTTCCTCGGCCACATCCTCGACGGCAGCCTGGGCCACCAGTGCCCCGATCCGGAGAAGAAGCCGACCGTCGCGGCCCGGATCCTCGAGGTCTTCCCGCACACCGCGGCGCTCGCGGTCGCCGGCATGCTGGTGGCGATCGTGCTCGCGCTGCCGCTCGGCATCGTGGCCGCGATCCGCCGCGGCACGTGGATCGACACGCTCGCGACGGCGTCCTCGCTCGGCGGCATCGCGATCCCGCAGATGATGTTCGCGCCGCTGCTCGTGTTCTTCTTCTTCGTCTCGCTCGGCTGGTTCCCGGGCCCGACGGAGACGGGCCTCTGGGCGCTCGTCCTCCCCGCGTTCGCGGTGGGCACGCACCTGATGGCGATGCTCGCGCGCATGACGCGCAGCTCGATGGTCGAGGTGCTCGGCGAGGACTACGTGCGGACGGCGCGCGCCAAGGGGCTGGCGGAGGGGCGCGTCCTGCTCGTCCACGCGCTGCGCAACGCGCTCCTGCCGGTGATCACGATCGTGGGCCTGCAGTTCGGCTCGCTCCTGTCGGGCGCGATCATCGTCGAGAACGTGTTCGCGCGGCCGGGCCTCGGCAGCACGCTGCTCGCCGCGATCCTCGAGCGCAACTACCCCGTCGTGCAGGGCAGCGTGCTCGTGATCGCGACGATCTACGTCTTCGTCAACACGATGGTCGATCTGGCGTACGGCCTCGCCGATCCGAGGATCCGGCAGGCATGAAGATCGCGCTCAAGCTCTCGCCGAGCGCGTGGGTCGGCGCCGTGATGCTCGCGGTGTTCGTGGTGCTCGGCGTCCTGGGGCCGTACGTCGCGCCCCACGACGTGGGTCCCAACGCGCTCGATCTGGCGCGCCGCTTCGAGGGGCCGTCGGCGGAGCACTGGCTCGGCACCGACGGCAGCGGCCAGGACACGCTGAGCCAGCTCCTGTGGGGCGCGCGCGCGGCGCTCCAGGTCAGCTTCATCGTCGTCGGGATCTCGGCATCGATCGGGCTCACCGCGGGCGCGGTGGCCGGCTGGTATGGCGGCGTCGTCGAGGAGGTGCTGATGCGCTTCGTCGACATCCTCATGTCGTTCCCGGGCATCCTGCTCAACATCGCGATCGTCGCGGTCGTCGCGAACCCGGGCGTGCCGGTGATGATCGCGGCTCTGTGCGCGAACGGCTGGGTGGGCTACGCCCGCGTCGCGCGCGGCCAGGTGCTCGCGCTGCGCGAGCGCGACTACGTGGCCGCGGCCGTCGCGCTCGGCGCGCCGGCGCCGCGCGTGATCTTGCGCCACCTCGTGCCGAACCTGATGGGGCCGGCGCTGGTCCAGATGTCGTTCGGCTTCGGCGGCGTGATCCTCGTCGAGGCGGCGCTCACGTTCCTCGGGCTCGGCCCGCAGGTCAGCTACACGTGGGGCGCGATGCTCGACCACGCGCGGACGTTTTTGTGGAAGACGGACTGGGTGAAGCTCTACACGCTCGTGCCGGGCCTGGCGATCATGTGGGTCGTGTTCGGCGCGAACCTGCTCGGCGACGGCCTGCGCGATCGGCTCGATCCGCGCCAGCGCGGCCGGTCCTGAGGGCAGCCATCTTGTGAAGGGAGCTCGGTTGCTGAACGAAGACAATGATTTGCGTAGTCCAGTCGAGGGGCGCTCCTACTAATCAAAAACTAATTGCTACTAAATTAGTAGATAGAGGGCTGATGTGAACTGCGGTCCTGTGCGGGCAGGGCAGCGGCGGCTTTAGTCCTGGCGCTCGCGGTCCGAGTCGGCGCCCGTGTAGAACCAGCGCTCGGGATCGAGGAAGCGGCGGTCGCCGCCGGGCGGGATCATGCACAGGAACGGCTTGTGCTCGCGTTCGTCGAAGCCGGCGCGCCACATCCGGCGCCGCCGGCCGTCGCGCGTCATCAGCTTGATGTGGAGCGACGCGGCGTCGGTCGTGTCGGCGCAGAACCGCGCGATCGCGCGCAGCCCCGCGTGCCACGCCCCGGGCACGGTGACGAGATCGGTGATGAGCATCGCCGCGCCCTCGGCCATCGGCTCGAGCGCGCACACGCCGATCGGGCGCCCGCCGGAGACGATCACGTACGGCTCGGCCGCCCGGCCGGGCACCTCGAGGAAGCGCCACGTGTAGAACGCCGCGTCGCGCACGGCCGCGAGCGGGAGCTCCTGCCGCGCCGCGGCCCACACGGCGTCGACGCGCGGATCGTGCGGCGCGAGCGGCTCGAGCGCGGCGGCCCGGCGCGGGCGCAGCGCGGCGGCGATCGCGCGATCGAGGAGCGGCGCCGTGATGCCGAGCGCCCGGCCGCCGAGCGGGCGGGCCCACCGCGACACGTGGCCGATCTCGCGCGAGCCGCCGTGCTTGAGCGGCGTCACGTTCATCGCGCCGGGCGCGCCGTACATGCAGCCGATCCCGTGCTCGTGCATGGCGGCGCGCGAGGCGTCGTGCATGAGCCCGCCGAGGCCGCGGCGCCGGAACCGGGGCCGCACGTAGCCGTCGCCGCCGAGCGCGGCGCGCACCTCCTGCCCGTCGAGCCACAGCCGGAACGGGAAGAACGACGTGCAGCCGGCGATCTCGCCCGCCGGCGCGACGGCGAGCCACGTCAGCGCGGGCCCGCCGGGGTTGTCCTCGTAGAGCCAGCGCCAGCGGGCCGCGACGTCGCAGCCGGGGATCATCTCGGCGATCAGCGCCTCGATCTCGGGGCGGTCCGCAGCGGTCGCCGCGCGGACGGTGTATGCGGACGCGGCGATCGGAGGGGCCGTGTGTCCGCGCTCGCGCTCGCTCTCGTGGGCTGCTCGCTCGGTGTGCATCCGCGAGGCTACCCGCGCGGCCGCGCGGAGGCCGCTGCCACCTCGGGTGAGGCGACGGCGAGGGCGCCGGCGCACGCGCGCGGGTGCGCGCGGCGTGGCGTGGCCGCTCATTCGTACTGCGGCTCGACGAGCTTTGCGTCGGGGAGCCCTGCGTCGGCGAACGCCTTCGTCACCGAGCCGCGATCGCCGAGCACCACCAGCACCTCGCGCGCCGGCTCGAGCTCGGCGGCGAGCAGCGCCTTGACCTGCGTCGGCGACACCACGGCCACCTGCCGGAGCAGCGTGTCGAAGTAGGCCGGGTGGAGCGCGAACCGCTCGATCTGGCCGAGCCGCGCCGCGAGCTCCATCGACATCGTCGACTCGCCGAGGAGCTGCTGCACGATCTTGCGCCGCGCGCGCACGAACGAGACATCGAAGTCCTCGCCGCGGCGGAGCGCGTCGATCCCGCCGCGCATCGCCGAGATCGCCTCGCCGGCGCGCGGCGCGTCGACGGCGCCGCCGAGCCGGTACGCCGACGGGCCGAGGCGGGCGTTGCGCCGCGCGTAGGCGCCATAGGTCGCGCCGAGCTTGCCGCGGACGTCCCACATCCGCTGGTTCAGCATCTCCGTCAGCACCATGCGCGCCGCCTGCTGGCCGGCCAGCCCGGCGGGCGACGGGTACAGGATCGCGACGTCGACCTGCGGATCCGGCTCGCCGATCACGCCGACGTACACGGGCCCGGTGCGCGTCCCCGGCGCCTGCGATATGGGCGCGTCCTTGTGGCCCTTGCCCCAGCCGCCGAAGCTGTCGCGGATCAGCGCCTCGGCCCGTTTGGCATCGAACGCGCCGGCGATGACGAGCGTCGCGTTCGCCGCGCTGTAGTGCTTGTCGCGGAACGCGAACAAGGCGTCGCGCCCGATCTTGCCGACGTCCCGCGGCAGGACCACGCCGGTCTTCGTGTACGGGTGATCGGGGCCAAACAGCGCCGCGAGCTGCTGGCGCTGGAACTCGAGCTGCTGCTGCGGGCGCCGCAGCTTGTACGTCGCCTTCGTCGCCTGCTGCCAGCGCTCGACGCCCTCCTGGCTGTACCCGCCGGCCTTGATCAGGCGCTCGAGGCCCTTGATCACGACCTCGAGGTAGACGCTCATGCCGCGCGCGCTGCAGATCGTGTGATCGGGCGTCGCGTCGCAGCCCATCTGCACGCCGGACTCGGCGAGCGCCGTCGCACCCGGCGGCTGCATGAGGAAGTCGGCCGCGGCCCGCGCGAGCGCCGGGTTGTCGGGCGCCGCCGCCTCGCCAGCGTCGAAGATGAGCTGCGCCGCCACGACCGGCATCGCGTCGACGGGCAGGAGCACGACGCGCATGCCGTTGCCGAGCGCAAAGCGCGTCGCGCCGGAGAGGAGCTTGAGCTCGGCCCCGACGCGGAGCGGCCGCCGGGCCTCGTCGGGATCGACCTCGGGCTCCTCCACGCGGTCGTGCGACCGCGTCTGGAACCGGACGCTCGAGAGCGGAGCGCCCGTTGGGCCCTCCTTGCTCGGCCGGAACACGGAGACGCGGGCGCGGTCGGGATCGAGCGCGCGCCGCACCGCCGCGCCGACGGTCGCGAGCTCGAACTTGCCGATCTTGTCGAGCTCGTGGAAGACGTAGAGCTGGCTCGAGCTGAAGTCGAAGTCGAGCGAGAACTGCACCTGGTCGCCGATGTGGTTCGTGCGCGCGGCGAGCGGCTCGAGGCTCGAGATGAGCTCCGCCTTGCGCCGGTTCTTGGCCTCCTCGAGCTGGAGCCACGTGCCCTCGTCCCAGCCGCGGTGCGCGCTCCGCGCGGCCTTCCAGACGAAGCCCAGGCACTGATCGAGCTTGCCCATGTCCTTCAGCTCGAGGGCGATGACGAAGATCGGCGCCTCCTGGCCGCCCAGGATCATCGGCCTGGCCTGCGTCGCGCACTCGTACTCCTCCGCCTTGCGGGCGGTGTCGAAGAACGCGCCCCAGATCCCGAACTGCGCCGCCTCGCCCTCGGGCGTCCGCGCGTCGGGCAGCGCCCACGCCACGGTGAGCCACGGCCGCTCGAGGTCGAGCTCGAACGTCTTCTGCTCGCGCGCGACGCGCACCGGATCGACCTTGCGCCGCGGCGCGGGCGCGCGCCGATCGATGACGCCAAACCACTTCTCGATCGACTTGACGGTGGCGTCGATGGCGACGCCGCCAGCGACGAGCACGGTGGCGCGCTCGGGCGCGTAGTACCGCTGCATGAAGTCGCACGCGTCGGTGAGCGTGATCGTCGACAGCTGCGCGTCGTCGCCGCCGACCATCTGCTCGTACGCGTGGCCCTTGGGGTAGATCGCCGACAGCGTGAGCTGCGGGATGCGATCCTCGGCGGAGCGGTTGCCGCCGCGGATCTCGTTGCGCACGACCTCGCGCTCGCGGAGGAACTCCTCCTCGGAGATCGTCTGGCAGCCGTAGAACATCTGCATCGCCTCGATCTTGACGAGCGAGTCGAGCTGCTCGGCGCGCCCCGTGACCATGTAGTGCGTCGTGTCCCAGTTCGTGTACGCGTTCATGTTCAGCGCCGCCTGGGTCAGGAAGTGCATGAGCGGCTTGGTCTGGGGGCCGTCGGGCCGCTGCTGGAACATGAGGTGCTCGACCAGGTGCGCGAGCCCGGCCTTGCCCGGCGGGTCCTCGCGCGCGCCGACCTCGTAGCGCACGTCGACCTCGACGAGCTGGGTGGTCGCGTCCGGCATGATGACGAAGCGCAGGCCGTTCTTGCCGAGCCGGCCGCGCGTCTCGCCGTGCTTGAAGGCGATCTTCGGCGTGGTCTGGGCGCAGGCTGCGACGAGGACTGTGCAGAGGGCTACCCCGGCCACCGACGCGATCTTCCGCATGGCCGCGATCATTCCCGACTCGATCGGGTTTGCAAGGATGCTGGGCGCTTCCCGCGCGGCGAGCCTTCGCGCTAGTGTGCGGCTTCCATGGCCGCTCCCGCTGCGCACGAACGGACGTTCTTCGGACATCCGATCGGACTATCGACGCTGTTCTTCACGGAGATGTGGGAGCGCTTCTCGTACTACGGGATGCGCGCCTTCCTCGTGCTGTACATGGTCGGCAAGGCCGAGGAGGGCGGCCGCGGCATGTCCGACGGCAGCGCCGGCGTCGTGATGGCGCTCTACACCTCGTCGGTGTACCTCCTGTCGTTGCCGGGCGGCTGGATCGCCGATCGCTTCCTCTCCCAGCGCCGCGCCGTCATCTACGGCGGCATCGGCATCATGCTCGGCAACCTCCTGCTCGCGCTCCCCGTCGGCGGCCTGTTCTACCCGGGCCTCGGCGTCATCGCGATCGGCACGGGGCTCCTCAAGCCCAACATCTCGACGATCGTCGGCCAGCTCTACGACGCCGAGGATCCGCGCCGCGACGCCGGCTACACGATCTATTACATGGGCATCAACATCGGCGCGCTCGTCGCGCCGCTGGCGTGCGGCTTCCTCGCCCAGAGCGACACGTTCCGCGGCATCCTGCGCGATCAGGGCATCGATCCGCGGCTGTGCTGGCACTTCGCGTTCGGCGCGGCGACGATCGGCATGGCCGCCGGGCTCATCCAGTACGTCCTCGGCTGGGCCCGCCTCGGCAACGCGGGCATCGCGCCGACGATCCCGGCCGATCCGAAGCGCGCGACGCGCGACCGCGTGGTGCTCGGCGTCATCGTCGGCGCGGTCGGCGCGATCATCGCGCTGTTCGCCGGTCTGTCCGCGGCGGGCGTGGCGATCAGCGAGGATCTGATCGGCAACGTGTTCGGCGTGGGCCTGCTCGTCGGCGCGGTCGCGCTGTTCGTCGGCCTGCTCCGCGGCGCGCGCGACGCCGAGGAGCGCAGCCGGATCATCGCGATCCTGCCGCTGTTCATCGGCGCGATCGCGTTCTTCGCGGCGTTCGAGCAGGCGAGCACCACGCTGTCGCTCTACGCCGAGCGGTTCGTGCACCGCGAGTGGCTCGGGCTGTCGGTGCCGGCGAGCTACTGGCAGAGCGCGAACTCGGTGTTCGTCATCGCGCTCGCGCCGGTGGCCGCCGCGGTGTGGATCGCGCTCGCGCGCCGCAAGCGCGAGCCGATGGACGTCAAGAAGTTCTCGATCGGCATGATCTTCACGGCGGTCTCGTTCACCGTGCTCGTGCCGTCGATCGCCGCGATCACCGACCTCACGTCGGCGTACAAGCTCGTGGACGGCGTGCCGTTCCTCGACGGCGTCGTCGACGGCGGCGTCGACTCGATGCGCGTCAGCGCGAACTACCTCGTCATCTATTACCTGGGCGCCACGCTCGCCGAGCTGTGCATCTCGCCGGTCGGCCTCTCGAGCATGTCCAAGCTCGCGCCGCAGCGCATGGCCGGCATGGTCATGGGCACGTGGTTCCTCGCGACCGCGATCGGCAACTACCTCGCGGGGCGCGCGGCCGGCTTCAGCGCGGCGCGGGGCTACGGCTTCCTCTTCTACACGCTGATCATCGGCGCCCTCGTGGTCTCGGCCGGCCTCTTCCTGGTGGCGCCGATCATCAAGCGGATGATGACGAGCGCCGGCCCGCTGCCGAAGGTCACCGTCGTCACGCCCTCGTCGTCGCAGCCGGCGGACTAGCCGCCGGTCACGGCAACAGCTCGCGCGGGATCTGCACGCGGCTCGGGTTCGGCTCGCCGATCTGGAAACGAGGGGAGCTACCAGCCGTCGGGCTTCACAATCTGCTGTCCACTGTGAAGAATGGGCGACGGAAACTGACTTACGCGAAGGTGATGGTCTCGGATGTGCCGCACGAACGACGCCGCCCTCTGGAGTTGCGGAGCCGGGTACCCCGTGTGCGGACAGAGAAGCCCGACTGGCTTATGAAGCTCGTCCTTGACGATGCGGATCGGCTCCTCGAGATCACTGTCGTTCGAGACCACCACGGCGACGTCGAACCTGGCGGCCCATGCGTCATGGACCAGATGGACGGCGAGATTGACATCCGAGCTCTTCTCCTCGCAGTGTGAACCTCGACTGTGCGTGGCAACCCAGGCACGGGGTTTACGAGCGGGCGGCGGATGGTCTTCGCCAGGAAGCGTCCGTAGACGATTTGAATCTCGGGAAGGGTTGCGAGAGCGTTCAGGTACGCTTGTTGATCCCGGGGACTGCTGGGGTCCCGCTGTCCGCTGACGCGCGCCGTGGAGTATTTGATGCAAGTAATGTCGTTATGAGAGGCGAGGATCTGCTGCGCCAACTTCTTGGGGTCGAGCCACTTGAACGGCGTACCCTATCGAGCGCGGTAGTAAAGATTGAAACCGTCGATGTAGAGCGTGGTCCTGACCACCGGGCGAGCACGCTCTACCGAGAGCCCGAAAAAAGCAAGAGCCGTATCCCGAAGGACCGGCTCTTGAGCTAGCAGCACGCTGCCAGCGGGTATGGGTTAGTCATATACACCGGAGGGGATCTCGTCAATGTCCTGTTTTTATGCTGGGCGAGATCCAAGAGATTCTTGGGATTTGTACTAGCGGGTCGGCCAGCGCAGCCACGGCGAGCCCGGCGGGAGCCGCGCGGCGATCGCCTCCCACGCCGGCTCGCTCACGAGGACCATGCCGTTTGGATGGGTCGGGTGCAGGCCCACGGGCGGCGCCAGCGGGCCCGCCCGCGCGCGCGCCGCGAGCAGCTCCTGATCGAGCGCCGAGTCGGCGCCGATCCACTTGAGCAGCATCACGCGCCACCGCCGCTCGGCGGAGACACGCTCGGGCCGCAGGCTCACGTCGACGCGCAGGTACCACTGGATCATGAACAAGATGTGGCGCTCGGGGACGATCACGGTGGCGCCGTCCGGGACCCGGCCAGCCATCGCCTGGATGCTCGTGACGAGCGCCGGGTGGGCGACGACGCGGCCCTCGGCGCGATCGCCCGGCGCGCCGGCCGCGAGCGCGAGCGCGGCCGCGCCGACGAGCACGAGGTCGCGGTGGCGGAGCCGCGCCGCGAGGCGCCCGGCCAGCATCGCGGCGGCGAGCGCGAGCGGCGCGAACGCGGCGATCCGCAGCCGGAACGCCAGGCCCTGTACGTCGGTGACGTCGAGCCACGGTAGCCCGAGCAGCACCGCGAGCGCGAGGATCGCCCAGCCGGCGGCCGCGTCGCCCGGCGGCGCCGCGGGCGGCGGATCGCCCACGTGCGCGGGCGGCAGCAGCTTTCGCGTGACGGCCTCGAGCGCGCGGCCGGACGCCCGGAGCCGCGCGGCGGCCGCGGCGAGCGCGACGAAGAGGCCCGCGAGCGCCTCGTGGCCGAGCCAGATCTCGCCGCCCCGGCCGGCGTACACCGGCGCACCCCACCGGGCGTCGGCGGTGAGGAGCCCCCGGGCGAGCGCGGCGTCCGCCGGCGACAGGAAGCGCTGCGGGAACAAGAGGCCGACCACGGCGGCGAGCACGGCGGCAGCGACGAGCGCGCCGATCGCGTAGAGCAGGCGGCGGCCGCGCAGCTCTCCGCGCCCGGCAGCGGCGGCGAGCAGCGCCGGGATCGCGATCACGGCGACCACGCCGGCCGCCATCTTGTGCGCGAGCGCTGCGGCGGCGATCCCGGTGATCGCGGCGATCCCGCGCGCCCGCGAGGGCGCCTCGAGCGCGCGGAGGACGAGCCACAGCGCGAAGAGCGCGACGCTGATCCCGACGCCGTTCTTGACGAACTCGATCGTCAGGTACGCCGAGCCGGCCGAGCGCGTCGCGAGCACCGCCGCGAGCAGGCCCGCGCCCCGCCCGCGCCCGAGCCGCGCGCCGAGGCCGTACGCCGGCAGCGCGCCGAGCGCGCCGAAGAGCGCCGCCCCGAGCTTGGCGCCCGTGATCGGATCGGTCGCCGCCGCGAGCGGCGCCATCAGCCAGAACGTCAGCGGCGGCGCCGGGTACTCGAGCGCGCCGGTCTCGAGCAAGGCGCGGAGCTGGATCGGGTAATAGAAGCCGTCGATCCCGATCGGGAACGGCGACTCGGTGAGGAGCTGCCACCGCTCGACGAACGAGGCCGCGATCAGCGCCAGGAGCGCTGCGGCCACCGCTGCGCGCGGCGCCCACGCCGGGAGCCGGCGCGCCTGGGGATCGCTCACGTTCACGCGCACGCTCACGCGCGAATCTTAATCGCTGGCCGCAGCTCCCATCCGCGGCTGGATCCGTCATCGGTCGGTCATGTCGGTCACGCCGGTCACGCCGGTCATGCCGGTCACGCCGGTCACGCCGGTCACCGGTCGGCCAAACAGCTCGCCGCCGCGGCCGAGGACGGCAATCGCCGCGCGCGATCGGGTACGGTCGCGCCGTGCCCGACGCCGTCGTCCTGCTCTCCGGAGGTCTCGATTCGACGACGGCGCTCGCCGTCGCCCGCGCGCGCGGCTTTGCCTGCCACGCGCTCACCGTGCGCTACGGCCAGCTGCACCAGGTCGAGCTCGACGCCGCCGCGCGCGTGGCGGCCGCGCTCGGCGCTGCCCAGCACCGCGTCGTCGCCGTCGATCTGTCGCCGATCGCCCCGTCGGCGCTGACCGATCGGACGATCGCCGTGCCGAAAGATCGCGGGCTCGCCGAGATCGGCGCGCCCGGCGACGTCCCGGCGACGTACGTCCCCGCGCGCAACACCGTGCTGCTCGGCCTCGCCCTCGCGTGGGCCGAGGCGCTCGGCGCGCGCGACATCTTCCTCGGCGTCAACGTCCTCGACGCGAGCGGCTACCCCGACTGCCGCCCCGCGTTCGTGCGCGCGTTCGAGGCGCTCGCCCAGGTCGCGACGCGGAGCGGCGGCTTTGCGATCCACGCGCCGCTGATCGAGCTGACGAAGGCCGAGATCGTGAAGCTCGGGCTGTCGCTCGGCGTCGATTACGCGATCACGCACTCGTGCTACGACCCGACGCCCGCCGGGGCCGCGTGCGGCCGCTGCGACGCGTGTGCGCTCCGTCGCAAGGGCTTCGCCGAGGCTGGTGTGCCCGATCCGACCCGGTACTGATAGAATGCGGGTCGGTCGATGCTGGACGACTCCAGGTCCAAGATCTGCTTGACGTGGCAGGCCCGCGCGTGAAGCTCGGGACGCTCCTGCTCCGCAACGCGGTGATCGGGCTGGCGCAGCTCGAGGGCGCGCTGCGCAACCAGGTGCTCTACGGCGGGCGCCTCGGCACGAACCTCGTCGAGCTCGGCCTGATCGATCTCGAGCTCCTGTCGGCCTACCTCGGCGAGCTGACCGGGCTGCCGATCGCCACGCCGACGTTGCTCGACGGCGCCGATCCCAAGCTGCTCCAGCGCCTCGGCGCCGACGACGCGCACCGGCTGCGCGCGATCCCGCTCGGCTACCTGGCCGAGGGCGACACCGTCGCCGTCGCGCTCGTCGAACCGTTCGAGACGGCCGCGGTCACGTACATCGCCGAGCAGCTCGACGCCCACGTCGCGCCGTACGTCATCCCCGAGCTGCGCGCGCTGTACTACCTCGAGAAGCACTTCGGGCTGCCGCGCCGGCCGCGCTTCGTGCGCCCCGGCCGGTCCGACACCGATCGCGACCTCGAGCAGCTCGAGATCCCCGAGCGCCGCCGCTCGCAGCCCCCGGGCGGCATGGAGCTGCCGCCGTCGTTCATGCTCGAGCCGCGGCGCAGGCGCGTGTCGACGCAGGGGGGTGCCGGGCAGCGCGTGCCGGTCGCCGTCTCGTACGAGGGGGCGTGCGAGCGGATCGATGCCGCGCCGCACCGCGAGCGGATCGCCGATGTGTTCGCCGAGTACGCGCGCGGCCGGTTCGACGCGCTGGTCATCTTCATGATCCGCGACGGCAACGCGATCGGCTGGCGCGGCTACGTGGCGCCGCCGGTCCGGGGGAGCAGCGCGCCGCCGGCCCCGCCGCAGCGGCCGATCGAGGAGCTGTCCTTGCCGCTCGCCGGCGCGTCGTCCCTGCAGTCGGTGCACGACACCGGCGAGCCGTACGTCGGGGCGCCGCCAGCCACCGCGCACCCGACGGAGACCCGGCTCTGGACGGCGCTCGGCACGACCGAGCCCGCCAGCCTCGCCGTGGCGCCGATCCTCGTCAAGCAGCGCGTCGTCAACCTCGTCTACGCGCACTCGCTCGAGGGCCCGGTGCCGCCCGAGCTGGCCGGCGAGCTGACCGAGCTCGCCGCCCGGGCGGAGGCTGCGTTCCTCCGGCTGATCCGGCAGGCGCGCGGCTCGTGACGGCGATCCACCGCTACCCGCGGACGCACCACCTCGAGGGGTCGCGCCTGCAGCCCGGTGACCACGACCTCGATCAGATCCCGCTCGACACCCTGCGCGGCGCGTACTGCGTGATCGAGGAGAAGCTCGACGGCGCCAACGCCGGGATCTCGCTCGACGAGGACGGCCGGCTGCGGCTGCAGAGCCGCGGCCACGTGCTGGTCGGCGGCCCGCGCGAGCGGCACTGGGACCTGTTCAAGCAGTGGGCGCGCACCTGTGAAGCGGCGATCGCGGCGCGGCTCGCTCCTGGCGTCACCCTCTACGGCGAGTGGCTCTACGCCAAGCACACGGTCTTCTATGACGCGCTGCCGCACTTCTTCTTCGAGTTCGACATCCGTGACGAGACCGGCGCGTTCTGGTCGACCGCCCGCCGCCGCGCGCACCTCGCCGGCTCGCCGTTTGTGTCCGTGCCTGTCCTCTGGGAGGGCGTCGTCGACAAGCCCGCCAAGCTCCCCGGCCTGGTCGCGCGCTCCCTCTATAAGAGCGACGCGTGGCGGGACGCGCTGCGGGCGTCCGCCGCGGAGTCCGGCGTCGATCCGGAGCGCGCCGTGCTCGAGACCGATTCGAGCGACCTCGCCGAGGGGCTCTACATCAAGGTCGAGGACCCCGAGCGGGGCGTCGTGCTCGGCCGCTACAAGTGGATCCGGGCGTCGTTTTTGACGGCGGTCCTCGATGCGGGCGGCCACTGGCTCGCGAAGCCGATCGTCCCGAACCGGCTCGCGGAGGGCGTCGACCTGTTCGCGCCGCCGGAGGCGCCGTGACGCGCGGGCCCGCCGCCGAAGAGCTCGCGGGCCTGCCGGACCTGGCCCCCGGCGCGGCGATCGATCCGGCCGCGCTCGAGGGCTGGCTCGAGGCCATCGTCCCGGCCGCCGAGCTCGCCGCCACGCCGCAGGACGCTGTGTTCCACGCCGAGGGCGACGTCTGGACGCACACGAAGCTCGCCATCGCGGCGCTCGTCGGGAGCCCCGCGTACGCCGCCGCCGATCCGGCGGCGCGGCGGATCATGGCCGCCGCCGTCCTGCTCCACGACATCGGCAAGCCGTCGACCACCCGGCTCGAGGGTGAGAAGCTCACGTCGCGCGGCCACTCCGCCCGCGGCGACAACCTGGCGCGCGTCGCGCTGTGGCGGCTCGGCGTCTCGTTCGGCGTCCGCGAGCACGTCTGCGCGCTGATCCGCCACCACCAGGTCCCGTTCTACGGTGTGACGCGCGAGCCCGCCGAGGCGATCCGCCTCGCGATCCGGCTCTCGCTCCTCCTGCGCAACGACTGGTTGACCGCCGTCGCCGACGCCGACGGGCGCGGCCGGCGCTGCGCCGATCCGGCCGATCAGGAGCGGATCGTCGATCACTGCGCCCTGTGGGCCGAGCACTGCCGCGAGCTCGGCGTCCTGGATCTGGCACGGCCGTTTGCGACGCCGCACACGCGCCGCGTGTGGATCGAGAGCGCGGCCGGCGCGCGCGACCCCGACGTTCCCGCCTACGATGACACCGCGTGCGAGGTCACGCTCATGGCCGGCCTGCCGGCGAGCGGCAAGGACACGTGGCTGCGCGATCACCGGCCCGAGCTGCCGGTGATCTCCCTCGATCAGCTGCGGGGCGAGCTCGACGTCGACCCCGACGACACGCAGGCGGACGTGATCGCCGCCGCCCGCGAGCAGGCGCGCCGCTACCTCCGGACCCAGACCTCGTTCGCGTGGAACGCCACGAACCTGACGCAAGCCTTGCGCGGGCAGCTGCTCGAGCTGTTCCGGGGGTACCGGGCTCGTACGCACATCGTGTACTGCGAGGCCGCTTCCGACGATCTGCTGACACGCAATCGCTCCCGCGCGGCGCGGGTGCCGGCCGCCGTCATCGATCGCATGCTCGCGCGCTGGACCGTGCCCGATCCGAGCGAGGCCCACGAGGTCACCTACGCCGTGGCGGCCGGGTCCGGCCCGTCAGTGGCATGGCCTCCCACCCTCCAAAAGCCGCCGATCGTCAAGCCGTGAGGATCAGGATTCTAAGGACCTAGCCTCTGGAGATCACACCGAAAGTTAGAACCGTTTGGGAACCCGACCGCTAACTTGACTCCACCTGCCAAAGAGGGAAGCCTTGGACTCGTGCCTCGCCATATATCCGTGTCCAGCCAGAGCTGCAAAGTCGGCATGGGCACCTTCGCCGCCGCGCTCGCTGCCCTCTCGATGGCCGTCCTGGGCCACTTCTTTATCTGATTCTGATTTCGCCCGCCGTCCGCTCGCTCAGCTCGCTCAGCTCGCTCAGCCCTGCTCGTTCCGGTAGCGGACCCAATCACCGTCTGCGATCCGCGTGCCGAGCTTGATGGCCCCGGGATCCGCCAGGACGTAAATCCAGGCCCAGTGGTCCTCGCCGGCCTCGGTCGTCACCTGGCGGAGGCTCCGGACGAAGTCCGTCCCCTCGTATGCGTCGAGCAGGGCGAACGTGGCCCCGAGCTGGCTCAGCCAGAGCAGCTCGCCCAGGACCCGGCCCTCGCCCTCGACGAACCCCGGGTAGCCCATCGGGAAGGCGTAGATCTGGCCGGTCGTCGACGCCTTGACGGAGCGGGTGATCGACGGCTCGACCAGGGACCGGGCGGTCTCGCCCTGACGGATCGTCCCGTACACGAACAGGCGATCGATGATGTCCCGCGATCCTGTCGTGCGCCTCACGTCCGCCGCGCCCGCTGGCCGTCTGCGCTCCCCCACCAGACGGTTCTACCCGCGCGCCGCGAGCGAAGTCACCTGATCGATCAGAGGAAGCACCATGGCCGCGCCGGTTCCCTCGCCGTGCCCCAGCCCCACCTCGAACAGCGGCCGGAGCCCCAGGTGCGCGAGGATCCGTGGGTGCGTGAATGTCCCGGTGTGCGCCGCGATCAGCGATCCGGCCACGGCAGGAGCGAACGCCGCCGCCGCGAGCGCCGCGGCACCCGTGGCGTAGCCGTCGAGCACGATCGGGACATTCATGGACGCCGCGCCGAGCATCACCCCGGCGAGCACCGCCGTGTCGGGGCCGCCCAGCGCGGCCAGCCGATCGAGCGCGCCCGCGCCGGTGCCCGCCAGCGCCGCCCCCTGCGCGCCGGCCGCCTCGGCCCCCGGGTCGCCGAGCCCGGTCGGCGGGGCGCCGAGCGCCGCGCCGAGCAGCGCCGCCGACGCGACGTCGGCCCCGACGCCGATCGCGCCGACCGCCAGCACGTCGAGCCCGGCGTCGACGAGCGAGACGGCGAGCGCGATCCCGGCCTCGAGCGCGAGCGCCGCGTCCACCACCGTCATGGCCGGCTCGCGCAGGAGGTCCCGGCTCGGGCCGCGGCCGAGGCGGATCGCCGCGGCCGGTAGCTCGGTTGGCTCGGCGGTGCCCGCGTCGACCAGCACGATCGGCGTTTTGCTCGCACGGGCCACCTGGGCCAGGGCGGCGGTCCCCTCGGCGATCGCGCGGGCCGCGATCACCGTCGGGTGCGCCGGGCCGAGCGAGACGCCCGGGTCCCCGGCGCCGTGGTCGCCCGCACACACGAGGAGCGTCCGGCGGGCGCCGCGCGGCCGCGGCGTGTGCTGCGCCCCGCCCAGCGCCGCCGCCAGCTGCTCGAGCAGCGGCGCCCCGGCCCCCGCCACGTTGCGGCGCGCGCCTTCGGCGTGCGCCGCCGAGGCCGGCGAGATCGAGTCGATCACGTGCCGGAGCACGCCGCCCGTCATGGCCCGCGCTCCGGCACTGGCCTCATCGCCCCCACATCGCGGCGCGCCGCTTGTGCCCGAGCAGGATCGCCACGAAGAACGGCACCCCCAGCACCGCCGTCACCGCGCCCGTCGGGAGCTGCGCCGGCGCCATCACCGTGCGCGCCAGCGTGTCGCACAACGTCAGCACGACCGCGCCGCCGAAAATCGACGCCGGCAGGAGCAGCCGATGATCCGGCCCCACCAGCACGCGCAAGCCGTGCGGCACCACCAGCCCGATGAAGCCGATCGGGCCCGCCACGGCGATCGCGCTCCCGACCAGGAGCGACGACACGACGAAGATGACCGTCTGCGTGCGCGCCACCGCCACGCCCACCGAGGCCGCGGCCTCCGAGCCGGCCGCCAGCGCGTTGAGCTCCTTGCCATAACAAAGGAGGAGCGCGAGCCCGCCCAGGATCGGCGGCGCGGCGTACTCCACCGTCGACAGCCGCATCGAGTCGAGCCCGCCCATCATCCAGCGCAGCATCTTGCTGACCTCGGCGAAGTCGGTGAGCTGCTGGATCAGGACCGTCCACGCCGAGCAGAACATCGACATCGTGACGCCCGCCAGGATCAGCGTCGCCGGCGGGAGCTGCCGGCCCACGCGCCCCAGCTGCCAGATCACGGCCAGCGTGAGCGTCGCGCCCGCCAGCGCCGCGCCGCTCACGCCCGCGCCGCCGAGCGCCGCCTCGCCGCCGAGCCGGATCGCCAGCACCGCCGCCAGCGAGGCGCCGGACGAGATCCCCAGCGTGAACGGCTCCGCGAGCGGGTTGCGCAGCAGCGCCTGCAAGGCGCAGCCCGCCCCTGCCAGCGCGCCGCCCACGAGGAGCGACGCGAGCACCCGCGGGATCCGCACCCACAGGATCGCGTGCGCCGGATCGTCCTCGGCGAACGCCGCCGGCCCGAGCAGCTCGAGCGCGCGGCCCCCGCGCCCCGCCGTGACCCCGACGAGCGGCGCGGCGATCGCCACCACCGCGCACGCGATCAGGCACAGCCCCACGACGGCCGCGAGCCGCCGGCCCGTCAGCCGGCCCGCGCGCCCCGACAGAAACCCGCTCATGCCGGCACCGCGAACCGCGTGCCCGACGGCAGCGCCCCGACGTGGATCGGCAGCCCGAACGCCTCCCGGGTCGCCGCCGCGCCGAGCACGTCCGCCGGGGCGCCGCGGGCGGCGACCCGGCCTCCGGCCACGAGCCACATGGTGCCGCCGTAGCGCAGCGCCAGATCCAGATCGTGCGTGACGATCACCGCCGCCGCGCCCGCGTCGCACTGATCGCGGACCACCTGGAACAGCGCCCGGGCGTGCCGCGGATCGAGGCCCGCCGTCGGCTCGTCGAGCAGGAGGCAGCGGGCCCCCTGGCACAGCGCCTGCGCGACGATCACGCGCCGCGCCTCGCCGCCCGACAGCTCGTCGAACCGGCGCGCCGCCAGGTCGGCCACGTCGCACGCCGCCATCGCCGCGCGCGCCGCCTCGAGGTCTGCCGCTGTCGGAAGGCCCAGCCCGCGCTGCTGCGCGTACCGCCCGAGCAGGACCACCTCCTCGACGGCGAACGGGAACGCCAGATCGTACTGCTGCGGCAGGTACGCCAGCTCGCGCGCGATCACGCGGCGCGGCGTGCCGATCGCGTCTCGGCCCATGATGCGGGCCCGCCCCACGCGGGCCGGCGCGAGGCCCGCGAGGGCCCGCAGGAGCGTCGTCTTGCCGGCGCCGTTCGGGCCCACGATCACCACCAGCTCGCCCGGGCCCACGGACACCGACACGCCACGGATCACGTCGCGCCCGCCGAGCGCCACGCTGACGTCGACCAGCTCGAGCCAGGCCACGGCCGTACCATACGTCACCCCGCGGGTACGAACGAGCAGCCGAATCTGGCTCCGCCACTGGAAACGCGGTAGCCCTGTTGGGCTCGTGCGCCGCCGCGTGGACCGTATCGCGATCAACATCCCGGTCGAGGTGATCACGACGGGGAGATCGCTGCGGACCGTCACGCAAGACCTGTCGCCGCAGGGGGCATTCATCCGGATGTCGCCGCCGCTCGCCGAGGGGGACATGCTCGTCCTGGTGATCGCGCCGGCCGGCCCGCGCATCACCGTGGCCGGCCACGTCGTGCACGCGCTGGGCGAGGCCGAGGCCAAGACGCTCGGCCGCTACCCCGGCATCGGGATCGAGTTCCGCGACCCATCGAACCCCAGCGAGGAGCTGTTCTCCGAGGAGCTGCAGCGCCTGCTCGAGCGGCACGCCAAGCGCCAGTCCGCCGCCGATCTGCGGATCGTCGTGGCCGATCCGCAGACGCGCCTGCTCGAGCGGCTGTCGACGGCGCTCGGCATCGCCGGCTTCACCGTCGCCACCGCCACGAACGGCATGGAGGCGATCGGCGCGTGCCTGTCGCGCGCGCCTGATGTCGTGCTCGTCGAGCGCGAGATGCCCGTCGTCGACGGCCTGCACGTGCTGCAGGAGATGGGCCGCCACCCCGAGCTCGCCGGCGTGCCCGTGATGATCATGTCCGCCGACGCGACCGATCTCGTGCGCCTCCAGGCGTTCCAGGCCGGCGCGATGGACTTCATCCCCAAGCCGTTCACCGTCCTCGAGGTGGTGCTGCGCGCGCGGCGCTGGGCGCGGGCGCGCCAGCGCGATCCCGCGAGCGTCGTCCTGCGCGGCACGCTCGCCGAGCTGGCGCTGCCGTCCCTGCTCACGATGTTCGAGCAGGAGAGGAAGACCGGCCAGCTCTCGATCACGCACGACCACTTCGTGGCGTGGATCGACTTCTCCGACGGCAAGATCGTGCGCGCCCGCTCCTCGGCGCTCGAGGCGCCCACGCGCGACATCCTCATGTCCGTGCTCGACTGGAAGGACGGCTACTTCGAGCTCACGACCGGCGTCCCGCTCCCCATTCTGCCCGAGACCGAGACCTCGTCGGTGACGCACCTGCTCCTCGAGCACGCCCGCCTCCGCGACGAGGCGCAGCGGCCCTGATCCAGCCCCTCGCCGCAGCAGGGAGGCGTCCATGAGCAAGTGGCAGTTCTGGATCGACCGCGGCGGCACGTTCACGGACATCGTCGGCCGGCGCCCCGACGGTGCGCTCGTCACGCACAAGCTCCTGTCGGAGAGCCCCGGCCAGTACCGCGACGCCGCCGTCGCCGGCATCCGGCACCTGCTCGCGGCGCACGGCGCGGGGCCAGGCACAGGGCACGGCGCGGGCGCGGGCGCGGCGCGGTGGACCGACGCGATCGACGTCGTCAAGATGGGCACCACCGTCGCGACGAACGCGCTGCTCGAGCGCAAGGGCGCCGAGACCGCGCTCGCGATCACGCGCGGCTTCGGCGACGCGCTGCGCATCGCCTACCAGAACCGGCCGCGCCTCTTCGACCGGCACATCGTCCTGCCCGAGCTCCTGTACCGCCACACCGTCGAGATCGACGAGCGCGTCACCGCACGAGGCGACGTGCTCGTCCCGCTCGATCTCGCCGCCGCGCGCGCCGCCCTGGCGCGCGTGCACGCCGTCGGCGTCCGCGCGCTCGCGATCGTCCTTCTGCACGCGTACCGCTACCCCGCCCACGAGGCGGCGCTCGAGCGCGTCGCGCGCGAGGTCGGGTTCACCCAGATCAGCACCTCGCACGCCGTCTCGCCGCTCATGAAGCTCGTCTCGCGCGGGGACACCACCGTCGTCGACGCGTACCTGTCCCCGATCCTGCGCCGCTACGTCGAGCAGGTCGCCGCCGAGCTGCCCGGCGTGCGGCTCGAGTTCATGCAGTCGAGCGGCGGCCTCGCCGACGCGCGCCGCTTCCAGGGCAAGGACTCGATCCTCTCGGGCCCCGCCGGCGGGATCGTCGGCATGGTGCGCACGAGCCTTGGCGCCGGGCACCGCCAGGTCATCGGCTTCGACATGGGCGGCACGTCGACCGACGTCTCGCACTTCGCCGGCGAGGACCTCGCCGATCTCGAGCGCGCGTTCGAGACGCAGGTCGCCGGCGTGCGCATGCGCGCCCCGATGCTGGCGATCCACACCGTCGCCGCGGGCGGCGGCTCGATCCTGCAGTTCGACGGCGCCCGCTACCGCGTCGGGCCGGACTCCGCCGGTGCCGATCCCGGGCCCGCCTGCTACCGCCGCGGCGGGCCGCTCACCGTGACCGACGCCAACGTGCTGCTCGGCAAGATCCAGCCCGCGTTCTTCCCGGCCGTGTTCGGCCCGAGCGCCGATCAGCCGCTCGACGCCGCGCTCGTGCGCGACCGCTTCGCCGCACTCGCCGAGGAGATCCGCGCCGCCACCGGCGACGCCCGCGCGCCCGAGGCGGTCGCCGAGGGTTTCCTCGAGATCGCCGTGCTGAACATGGCGAACGCGATCAAGCAGATCTCGGTCGCGCGCGGCCACGACGTCACCGCGTACACGCTCGCCGTGTTCGGCGGCGCTGGCGGCCAGCACGCGTGCTCGGTCGCCGACGCGCTCGGCATGACGCGCGTCCTCGCGCACCCGCTCGCGGGCGTCCTCTCGGCCTACGGCATGGGCCTCGCCGATCAGATCGCGATGCGCGAGCAGACCGTCGAGCTCCCGCTCGACGCGCTCGCCGTGCCGGCGCTGCGCGCGGCGCTCGACGCGCTCGCGGTCGGCGCCACCGCCGAGCTCTGCGGCCCCGGCGCCCCGAGCGCGCCCGCCGAGCGGATCTCCGTCCGCGAGCGCGCGCACCTGCGCTACGAGGGCACCGACACCGCGCTCGTCGTCGCCGCCGGCACGCCCGAGGCGATGCGCGCCGCGTTCGAGGCCGAGTACCGGCGGCGCTTCGCGTTCCTGATGGAGGGCCGGCCGCTCGTCGTCGAGGCCGTGTCCGTGGAGGCCGCCGCCCGCGGCGAGCCCGTCGCCGAGCGCCTGCGCGAGCTGCCGCCGCGGGCCGCGCCGCTTACGCCGCTTCGGCCCGCGCTGACCGCGCGCGTGTTCTCCGGCGGGCGCTGGCACGACGCGCCGCTGTACCGGCGCGACGACACGCGGCCCGGCGACGTCATCGCCGGCCCCGCGATCATCGCCGAGCAGAACCAGACCACGATCGTCGAGCCCGGCTGGCGCGCCAAGGTCACGCCCGAGGATCACCTCCTGCTCGAGCGCGCCGCCGCACGGACCGCACGGACCGCACGGACCGCACGGCCCGCGCGGCCCGCGCGCCGCGCGATCGGCACCGCGGCCGATCCCGTGATGCTCGAGGTGTTCGGCAACCTGTTCATGAGCATCGCCGAGCAGATGGGGCTGCGGCTCCAGAACACCGCGCACTCGGTGAACATCAAGGAGCGGCTCGACTTCTCGTGCGCGGTCTTCGACGCTGGCGGCAACCTGATCGCGAACGCGCCGCACATGCCCGTCCACCTCGGCTCGATGGGCGAGAGCGTAGAGACCGTGATCCGCGAGAGCCGCGCCGCCATGAGACCCGGCGACGTCCACGTGCTGAACGCGCCGTACAACGGCGGCACGCACCTGCCGGACGTCACCGTCATCACGCCCGTGTTCGACGCCGCCGGGCGCGACGTCTTGTTCTACCTCGGCTCGCGCGGCCACCACGCCGACATCGGCGGCAGCGCGCCCGGCTCGATGCCCGCCGGCAGCACCACCGTCCTCGAGGAGGGCGTCCTGATCGACAACTTCAAGCTGATCGACGGCGGCGTCTACCGCGAGGCCGAGGCGCGCGCGCTCCTCGGCTCTGGCCGCTGGCCGGCGCGCAACATCGAGCAGAACCTGGCCGACCTGCGGGCCCAGGTCGCCGCCAACGCCAAGGGCGCCGAGGAGCTGGGCCGGATGGTCCAGCACTGGGGCCTCCCCGTCGTGACGGCGTACATGCGGCACGTGCAGGACAACGCCGAGGAGGCCGTGCGGCGCGTGATCACCGCCCTGTCCGACGGCGCGTACGAGTACCGGCTCGATCCGATCGTCGATCCCGCCGATCCCGCCTCTGGCCCCGTGGTCCCCGTGATCCGGGTGGCGATCCGCGTCGACCGCGCGCGGCGCGAGGCGACCATCGACTTCACCGGCACGTCGCCTCAGCTGCCGAACAACTTCAACGCGCCGCGCTCGATCGCGATGGCCGCCGTGCTCTACGTCTTCCGCACGCTCGTCGACCGCGACGGTCACGACATTCCCCTGAACGCCGGCTGCCTCGCGCCGCTCCGCGTGATCGTCCCCGAGGGCTCGATGCTCGCGCCGCGCTACCCCGCCGCCGTCGTCGCCGGCAACGTCGAGACGAGCCAGTGCATCACGCAGGCGCTCTACGGCGCGCTCGGCGTGATGAGCGAGAGCCCCGGCACGATGAACAACTTCACGTTCGGCAGCGCGCGCTACCAGTACTACGAGACCATCGCCGGCGGCTCCGCGGCCGGCGTCTTTCGCGGCCCGTCCGGCGAGGTCACCGGCGGCTTCGACGGCACCGCCGCCGTGCAGACGCACATGACGAACTCGCGGCTCACCGATCCCGAGGTCCTCGAGTGGCGCTTCCCCGTGCTGCTCGAGGAGTACCGGATCCGCGCCGGCTCCGGCGGCGCCGGACGCTGGCGGGGCGGCGACGGCGGCGTGCGGCGCGTCCGCTTCCTCGAGGCCATGACCGCGTCGATCCTGTCGAATAACCGCGTCCACGCGCCGCGCGGCGCGGCCGGCGGCGCCGACGGGCTGCCCGGCGCCAACCGCGTGGAGCGCCGGGACGGGCGCGTCGAGCACCTCGCCGGCTGCGATCGCGTCGAGGTCGCCCCCGGGGACGTCATCGTCATCGAGACGCCCGGCGCGGGCGGGTACGGCCCGGCCGCCGCCCGGCCCGCTGGGCCCGAAGATCAGAGATGATCACGGACGACCAGGGACGACCAGGGACGACCAGGAGGCGCTTGTGTGGATCCACGAGACGAGGCCCGACGAGCGCAAGACGCTGACCGCGGCGTTCGCGGGGTACGGCGTCGATGCCTTCGACGTCATGATCTACACGCTGCTCATCCCGACGCTCATGGCCGCGTGGCAGATGTCCAAGCCCGAGGCCGGCTACATCGCCACCGGGACGCTGATCACCTCCTCCATCGGCGGCTGGGCCGCCGGCGTGCTCGCCGACCGGTACGGCCGCGTCCGGATCCTGCAGCTCACCGTCCTGTGGTTCTCCGTCTTCACGTTCGCGAGCGGCTTCACCAGCTCCTACGAGCAGCTCTTCGTGACCCGCGCGCTGCAGGGCTTCGGCTTCGGCGGTGAGTGGTCGGTCGGCTCGGTGCTCGTCGCCGAGGTGATCCGGCCGCAGCACCGCGGCAAGGCCGTCGGCCTCGTGCAGAGCAGCTGGGCCGTCGGCTGGGCCGCGGCGGCGCTCGCGTCGTGGGCCGTCCACGCCCTCGCCCCGCCCGACCTCGCGTGGCACGTCCTGTTCTGGCTCGGCGTCCTGCCGGCGCTGCTCATCCTCTACATCCGGCGCAACCTCGAGGAGCCGGCCATTTACCGCGAGCACCGCGAGCACCGCGCCCGGCAGGCGGCGGCCGCTGACGCGGGGCGCTTCCTCGAGATCTTCTCGCCCAAGCTCGTCGGTACGACGATCCGCGCGAGCCTGCTCGCGACCGGCATGCAGGGCGCCTACTACGCCGTCACCACCTGGCTGCCGACGTACCTCGCGACCGAGCGCCACCTCTCCGTGCACAAGACGAACGGCTACCTGCTCGTCCTGATCTCCGGGTCGTTCCTCGGCTACCTGACGAGCGCCTACCTCTCCGATCGCATCGGCCGCCGCCGCTGCTTCATCCTGTTCGCCGCGAGCGCGGGCGCGCTCATCGTCTCGTACACGCAGATCCCCATCACCGACTCGATGATGCTCGGGCTCGGCTTCCCGCTCGGGTTCTTCCTCTCCGGCATCTTCTCGGGGATGGGCGCCTACCTCTCCGAGCTGTTCCCGAGCCGTGTCCGGGGCTCCGGGCAGGGCTTCTGTTACAACGTCGGCCGCGCGCTCGGCGCGATCTGTCCGGCGCTGGTCGGCTCGCTGAGCGAGACGATGCCGTTCGGGAGCGCCATCGGCTACGTCGCCGCCAGCGCGTACCTGCTCGTCATCCTGAGCGCGCTCACGCTGCCCGAGACCCGCGGCCGCGAGCTCACGTAGCTGCGATCAGCGCCGGTGCGTCGTCGCGGCGCTGAGCTCGCGCGCCGCCGCGTCCTCGCCCGGTCCGCCCGCGACCGGCCCCAGGTAGTCGAGCAGCCAGCGCGCGGCGGTGATCTCCGGGATCGGGCGATCCGGATCCGACCAGCAGCGGAGGAACCCCTCGTACGCCGCGCGGGCGCCGACGCGATCGCCCTGATCGGCGAGCACGCCCGCGAGGTGGAACCGCGCGAGGACGGCGTGGTACGGCGAGTTCTGGTTGGAGCTCACGCTCGACCAGCGCTGGGTGGCCCGCTCGAGGCTGCGGCGCGCGAGCTCGAGCTCGCCGACGCGCCGGGCGCACAGCCCCAGCGCGACGAGCGACGCGGTGTTCTCCTCGAACGCCGAGAACCCGGCGGCGACCGCCGCCTCCGGGTCACCGCAGCCTGCCACCGCCGCCGCGCGCAGCATGCGGCGGCGCGCGACGTCGCGCACCGGGCCGTCCTCGAGGCCGTCGAGGTGCGCGTCGATCGAGGGCCGGGTCGCGGGCGCGCTCGCGGGCGCGCTCGCGGGCGCAGCCGCGGGCGCAGCCGTGGCCGTGGGCGCGCTCGCGGGCGCAGCCGTGGCCGTGGGCGCCGTCGCGGGCGCAGCCGCGCCGTGATCGAGCAGCGCGAGCTCGAAGCGGAGCGCCGCGGCGCTCGCGGTGTCGCCGGCCAAATTCGCGAACACGCCGACGAGGTCCTCCGTGTAGCGGCGCTGCGCGGCCGTGTCCGCGACCAGCGGCGCGAGCGCCCGCGCGAGCTCGAGGCACTGCGACAGCTCCGAGTCGATCCCGTACTTGCGGTTGTCCTGGATCGCGCGCCGGATCGCGTCGTACGCCGCCGCGAACTGGCCCTCGAACACCGCGATCAGCGCGACCCGGTAGCGGCCGCGCGCCCGGGCGAGCGGGCTCCCGACGAGCATCCGGTCGGCGATCGCGCGCGCGTCCGAGATCTGATCGCTGGCGACCAGCGCCTCGAACAGATCCGGCAGCGCGTCGTCGCGCTCGCCGTGGATCTCGACCGCCTCGCGCGCCCGCGCCCGCGCCTGATCGAGCCGGCCCGTGCGCGCCTCGATCCGCGCGAGCTCGACGCGCGCGAGCAGGCTCTCGGGCGTCGACGCCACCCACTCGCGGATCACGCGATCGGCGTCGACGTCGCGCGCGCGCCGCCGCAGCGTCTCGGCGAGGTCCACCCCGAACGCGAGCTCCGGGTGCTGGATGTGGAGCCGCCGCGCCATCGCCGCGGCCTCCTCGGTGCGCTGCAGGATCGCCGTCGGCAGGAGCAGCAGCGCCCCCGCGAGCAGATCCGTCTCGTCGCCCCGGACCACCTCGTCCATCAGATCGCACGTGGTCTCGAGATCGCCGCTGCGGAACTGCTCGAGCGCGTCGAGCAGCGCCACCCCCGACTGATCGCGGGTGTGGCTCGCGAGGCCGCGCGCGGCCACGAGCACGTCGCGGGCGGCGTCGGTCGTGATCCCCTCGAGCATCGCGAGCAGCGCGTGCGCGTGCGCCCACGCCGGATCGTCGGTGACGAGCTTCTTCGCCGCGGCCGCCAGGGCGCGGGTGTCCGGCTTGTTGGTGGCGTAGTACGCGTGGAGCAGGTTGCGGTAGCGCCGGAGCAGCTCGATCGACGCCGCGCCGATGCGGCGCATCTCCGCGAGCTCGGCCGAGTCCGGCAAGACCGGCGGCAGGCCCGCGCCGAGCTCGCTCGCCAGGTAGTCGGCGAGCGTGCGCGCCGCGCCCGCGACCGAGCGCGCGGCCGCCCACGTGAGCAGGCGCCCGTCGTCCGCGCGCGCCTCGAGCATGACGCGATCGTCGGCGCGCGACACCGAGAGCTCGATCCACGTCGCGTCGTCGGAGCGGCCGACGTGGAACCGCTGATCCTCGCGGTCGCGCAGGCTCCGGCACACCATCCGCTCGGCGATCGGCCCGAGCCACGCGTCCTCGGGTGGGCCCGCGGTCTTGGCCGTGAACGCCAGCGTGGTGCGGCCCACCGGGCGCGGCGTCCGCAGGACCGTCGTCGGAGGCGACGGCGTCACCGCGCGCGGCCGGCGCGGCATGACCGCCGGGTCGTGCTCGAGCTCCTGCTTGCGGTCGTCGAAGTGCCGGCTCATCCAGCGCTCGACCTGCATCGGCGACGCGTGGATCCCGTACGCCGCCGCGTGGCGCTCGATCGCGGCGATCATCTCGTTGCAGTCGGCGTAGCGATCCTCCGGGCGCAGCGACGTGGCGCGCGCGACGATCGCGGCGACCGCCGGCGACGCGATCATGCGCGACGTCGGGGCGTCCGGATAGTCGAGCACCGGCGAGCCGGTGAGCATCTCGCGCAGCGTGATGCCGACGGCGTACTGATCGGAGCGGCCGTCGACCACCTCGCCGCGCTCCTGCTCGGGCGCCATGTAGCCGCGCGTGCCGGACGTCGTGCGATCGAACGGCGCCGGCTCGAGCCAGCGCGAGATCCCGAAGTCGATCAGCTTCGTCACGCCGGCGAACGTGACCATCACGTTCCGCGGCTTGACGTCGCGGTGCACGATGCCGAAGACGCGATCGCCGCCCGGCACCGAGTGCGCGTACGCGAGGCCGCGCAGGACGTCGGTGATGATCGCGAGCGCGACCGCGATCGGCAGCCCGTCGGGCGCGCGATCGATCAGATCGCGCAGCGACACGCCGACCACGAGCTCGAGCACCACCATGGGGTTCGAGGGATCGCCGAGGACGTCCAGCACGCTGATGATGTTCGGGTGGTGCAGCCGGGCCGCGACGTGCGCCTCGTCGATCAGCGCCCGGAGCTCGCGCCCCGAGTGCCCGTTCACCGCGCGCTTGACGACGACCAGGCGGTCCAGGTTCACCTGACGAGCGAGCAGCACCTCGCCCATGCCGCCGCTGGCGAGGGTCCGGACGATCTCGTAGCGACCGCCTACCAGCTTCTCGGAGGAAGAAGGCCCCACATCTGATTTGTATCCCGGCAACCAGCTCATCCGCAGCACCGAAGCGGCGCCGAAAGTAGATCATCGTATCAGAGTTGGATCTGAGATTACGAGATCGCGGCAGTGCGTTGATGTGGTTTCATGTAAAGGGCCGTCTTCAGAGGAAGGTATGGGCGCCGTTTGTGGGGCTGAAGACGGACACAGTCCGGTGGCGATCACGCGCGGGCGGGCAAATTGCGGGCCCGCGGCGCGCCGTGTCAGCGGCGGGCAGGCGGCGGGCAGGCGGCGGGCAGGCGGCGGCCTGGCGCGGCGGTGATCACGCGGTCGCGGGGACCGTGAGCAGCTCCTCGCGGAGCGCTGTGAGGATGCGGCCGAGCAGGTTCTGGCCCCGCCACTTCGCCGGATCCTGGGCGCGCGGATCGGAGGCGGCGAGCCCGATGCCCCAGATCCGATCGTAGGGGCTCGCCTCCACGAGCGTGGTCCCGCGCGTCGCGAGGAGCTGCTCGCGCAGCGCGGCGTTCTGCGTGAACTTGGCGTGGTTGCCCGCGCGCACGATCGCCTCGCGCTCGCGCTTCCAGCGCGCGTCGTCGAAGCCCCGCACCTTGCGGCCGAGCGCCTTGTGCTTGCGCGGGTGATCCGCGGCCAGGATCTCCGCGGCCACCTCGGCGTCCCCGAACAGGAGCGCCTTGCCGTGCATCATGTACTGCTCGGCGCAGTTGAACGTGTGGCCGCCGGCCGTGCCGGCCGTGCCGGCCGTAAACGTGCAGCGGTACCACTGCGAGAACGGGGACGCCTCCGTGAAGAAGAACGTGAACATGGTGTCCACCGTACACTAAGCGCGCGGGCGCGGCAAGTCAGGGCGGCGCGATGGCCTGTGCCAGGTCGGCGAGCGCCTGGGTGACCCGCGGCGACGGCGCGACCAGGTACGCGCGGTGGAGCTCGACCACGCGGCCGGCGCGCGTCGCCGGCACGTCGACCGCGCTCCAGGCGGCCACGCCGCTCTTCGCGGCGTACGACAGATCGAGGATGACGTCCGGCTGGCCGCGCAGCACCTCCTCGAGCGAGATCTTGGGGTACCGGAGGCCCGACGCGAGCATCACGTTGTCGCCGCCGACCACGGCGAGCAGCTCGTCGACCCAGCTCCCGGGCCCCGCCGCGACGAGGCCGCCGAGCCCGCTGGCCTCGCGATCGATCACGGCGAGCACGCGCGGCCGGCGCGCCGGGCGCCGGGCGGCGGTGGCGTCGAGCGCGGCGTCGATCTCGCGGACGACGCGCTCGGCCTCCGCGGCCCGGCCGAGGCGCGCGCCGACGGCGCGGAGCGCCCGCTTTACGTCGGGGAGCGCGTGCAGCGGGCACGCGATCGTCTCGAGGCCGGCGTCGCGCAGCGCGGCCGCGGCCGGCGCGTGCACGTCGTCGACGACCACGACGGAGGGCGAGAGCCGCACGATCGCCTCGATGTTCGGCGTCAGGAACGCTCCGACCTTGGGCAGCTGCCGGACCTCGGGCGGGTAGTCCGAGTACGCGTCGACGCCGACCAGGAGGCTCGTCGCGCCGAGCGCGGCCATGACCTCGGTCGCCGACGGCATCAGCGTCACGACGGTCGGCGCCGCGGCGCTCTGGCCCCGCCGCGCCGGGGCGCCGCGCGGCTCGTCGCGCGAGCAGCCGAGGGCGCAGCCGAGGGCGCAGCCGAGGATCACGTGTAGCGCGAGCCGGCCCACGCCGACGATGTAGCACGGCCGGTGCGGGCCTTCCGGTGGGGCGAGGCGATCTGTGCGCCGTATGCGGTATCGTTGCGGCGTGGGCCATGTCGATCTCTCCGGGGCCGTCCTCGACGGTCGCTACCGGGTCATCGAGCCCGTCGCGGAGGGCGCGATGGGGATCGTGTACCGCGCCGAGCGCGTCAAGCTCGGCCGGATCGTCGCGGTCAAGGTCCTCCACGAGTCCTTGCCGAGCGAGCTGTCGAGCCGCAAGCGGTTCGAGCTCGAGGCGATGGCGATGGCCAAGCTCGAGCACCCGCACTGCGCGGCCGTGGTCGACGTCGGGCTCCACGAGGATCGCCCGTTCGTCGTCATGGACTTCGTCAGCGGGCAGAACCTCAAGGACGTGATCGCCGCCGAGGCGCCGCTGCCGGTCCCGCGCGCCGTCGAGATCATGCGCCAGATCCTGTCGGGGCTCGCGCACGCGCACGAGCTCGGCATCATCCACCGCGACATCAAGCCGGCGAACCTCGTCCTGTCGCAGAAGGCCGGCCTCGGCGATCACATCAAGATCCTCGACTTCGGGCTCGCGCGCCTGAGCCAGGACTCGAGCCTGACGACCGGGATCGTCGTCGGCACGCCGTCGTACATGGCGCCCGAGCAGATCCGCGGCCTGCCGATCGACGGCCGCGTCGACGTCTACGCCTGCGGCATCGTGCTGTTCGAGATGCTGACGGGCGTGAAGCCGTTCGTGTCGGCGAAGGACGATCCGATCGAGGTGTGCTCGCTGCACCTCAAGCAGCCGCCGCCGCGCCTCGCGGACGTGCGCCCGGACCTCCCGCTCGCCGAGCTCGAGCCCGTGGTCGCGCGCGCGCTCGCCAAGTCGCCCGCCGAGCGCTTCGCGTCCGCCGTCGAGTACGCCGCCGCGCTGGACGCGGTCCTCCCGCGGCGCGCCACGCCGGTGCCGGGCACGCTGCCGTCCACGCTGGTGCCGGGCGCGGTGCCGGATCCGAGCGACACGCTCGAGCACGCTGGCGGCGCGCCCCTGGCCGCGCCGTCGCGTCCGTCCACGCCGCCCGGGCTGCAGCTGGCGGGCCGCACGCTGCCGCTGCCGGAGCTCTCGCCCATGGCGCCGCCGCCCGGCGCGTCACCGTCGCCAGCCGGCCACGCCGGGGTGTCAGCCGGCCACACCGCGGGACCTGCCGGCCCCGCCGGGGTGAGCGGCGTGCACGGCGCGGAGACGGTGCCCGGTGGCGCGACGATGGTGCCCGGCGGCGTGCCACCGTTCGCCGGCACACAGGCGGCGTCCGCCGGTGCGCCGGCGGCTGTCACCAGTGGCGCGGCGCCGCTGCCCAGCGACGCGGCGACGGTGCCCGGCGGCGCGGCACTGTTCGCCGGTGCGGCACCGTTCACCGGTGCGCTGCCCAGCGACGCGGCGACGGTTCCCGGCGGCGCGCCACCGTTCGCCGGTGCGGCACCGTTCGCCGGTGCGCTGCCCAGCGACGCGACGACGGTGCCCGGCGGCGCGGCCCCGTTCGCCGGCGCGGCCCCGTTCGCCGGTGCGCTGCCGAGCGACGCGGCGACGGTTCCCGGTGGCGCGGCCCCGTTCATCGGTGCGCTGCCGAGCGACGCGGCGACGGTTCCCGGCGGCGCGCCCCCGTTCGCCGGTGCACGGGCGATGTCCGCCGGTGAGCCGGCGGCTGTTACGAGCGGCGCGGCGACGGTGCCCGGTGAGCCGGCGGCTGTCACCAGCGGCGCGGCGACGCAGCCTGGCGCCGCCGACGCGGCGACGCTGCCCGGCGGCATGGCGACGGTCCCCGGCCGGCCTCCCGCGGCGGCTGCCGGGCCGAGCCCGCGCGACGTCCGCCGGATCGCCCTGATCGTGGGCGGCTCGCTGGTCGCGCTCGTCGTCGTGATCGCCGTGGTCGCCGGCCGCGGCGGCGCGCCGGCCACGGGGGCCGACGCCGCCGTCGCCGGGCCGGACCAGCCCGGCTCGCACGTCGAGATGAACCCCGCCGACGACATCCTCGCGCAGGCGAGCGCCCTCCTCTCCAGTGGCCAGCGCCAGGCGGCGATCGATCTCGTGGCCGCCGCGCGCAAGCACCACCCGGACGACGCCCGCCTGCCGTACCTCCTCGGCAAGCTCTACTTCGAGCGGCTCTACTGGACCGATGGCCTCAAGATGTTCCGCGACGCGATCCGCCTCGAGCCCAGCTACCGGACCGATCCCGAGCTGATCAAGGCGGTGCTCCGCGGCTTCAACACGACCCCGCGCACCGAGCCCACGCTCGCGGACTTCCTGCGCGAGGACATCGGCGCCGAGGCCAAGCCGTTCCTCGAGGAGACCGCGGCCGCGCACCCGAACTCGACGGTCCGCGCGCGCGCCGCGAGCGAGCTGCGCCGCTACCCCTGAGCCGCGCGGCGCGCGGCGCGATCGCACCGCAACCGCACCGCAACCGCACCGGCACCGCAACCGCACCGCAACCGCAACCGCAACCCAGGACTCGCCCAAGAACCGGAAGCGGGGCAGCGGCGGCCCCGCGCTTGGGCCCCTCGCTCGCGCTCGGGGCTCAGGGCGGCTCCTCGAGCGGGTACGCCGCCGCGAGGTCCGCCCACGTCGCGTCCGAGACGCCGTCGAACCGGTAGGACACCAGCCGCTCGAGGCTCTCGAACGCGCCGCGGTGCCGCACGAAGTGGCGCGCGGCCTCGTCGGAGACCTCGATCGCCGTCAGATCGAGCTCCTTGAGCTGCGCCGCGAACGGCGCCGCCGGCAGCCGGCGGCAGATCTCGTCGCCGAGGAGGCTGTAGCGCAGCACGAGGCTCGTGAGCCGCGGCAGCCCCGCCGCCTCGCACAGCGCCGCGATGTCCTCGGCGGCCCAGCCGACGTACCAGTCGTAGTGGAAGTCGATCGCCAGCCGCTCGAGCGCGGGCAGCCGCGCGCCGCGCAGGTACGCGAGCCCCGTGCCGCGCGGCGCGGGGCCGGCGCCCCACACCATCGAGTCCGACGGGCCGTACGGCGTGCCGCCGAGCCAGCCGAGCGACAGCTCGCGGAGCCGCGCGTGCGTGAGCGAGTCGTTCCACACCTCCGCCACCGGCAGCGTGAGCGTCTCGAGCGCGGGGAACGTCGCGACCAGGTCGTCGAGCCGGTGCGTCGCGATCCACTGCACCCAGTCGCGCGCGGCTGGGTTCGCGAACCGGATGTCGAACGCGCGCACGGCCGGGCGGGGCCCGTGGCCGTGGATGCGGCCGACGAGCTCGTCGATCTCGACGCGGCCGCGGCCGCACAGCGCGACCTCGATCGCCGTGAGCTCGGGGCTGTGCGCGAGCATCGACTCGAACACCGCGATCGCCGCCGGCGCGCGGGTCGGCTCGTCGAGGTGCAGGAGGAGCCGCGAGCCCTGCCGCCGCACCTCGTCGCTGTGCTTCGAGTTCCACTGCAGCCGGCGATCGATCATCACGTGATCGAGCGACCGGGGCATCCGGTGGCGCAGCCCCTCTGCGATCTTCATCAGGTCGGCCTCACTACCGCCGCCGTCGACCGTCGTCCGCAGCGAGCGCAGGCTCGGCAGCTCGATGAGCCGCTCGATCGCCGCCGCCACCCGCCCCGCGCCCGCGTCGACCTGCTCGATGAAGCCGCGGCGGAACCGCCCCTCGCGGTGGCCGAGCCCCGCGCGCGCGAGCCACTCCGCGTGGTGCCGCTCGAGCAGCGACTGCTCGCGCGCCGCCAGCTCGGGCGTGCGCCCACGCGCGAGCGCGCACTGGATCGCGATGAACTCGCCGTACGGATCGCCGATCTCCTGGAGCCAGTCCGCGTAGACGATGCGCGGGCCGTCTTCGTCCGGATCGGCCGCGATCGCCGCGATCAGGCTGCGTTCTTCCGGCGTCACCGCCTCCTCACCTCGGGGGGCGTAGGCTCTATCGACACGGTCCACCCCATCGGGTAGCGCGTCGGTGCCGGTCGCGGGGCGAGATCTGCTCACCCAAGCCGTTCTTTCCAACCCAAAGCGCTGCTGAACGCGATTTTTGTGAGGGCTGGAGATCTCTCCTGACTCGGTGCGTCAATGCAGCACATCATCTTCGCACAGCGTTATCCACAGCCGGAGACAACCGTTCGGAATATCATCGAGAACGCGCGGCGACTCCACCCCAATTCACCCTCAATTCACAGGTAATTCACCCGCCTGCACGCTACATATGGGGACCGTCCCCCAAAAGAGGCACTAGATTTAGTTGCCCTCCCCACGCCACCTGGATAAAAGAAGGCTCCGCCGCGACGGCCTCACGGAACGCTTCGGACCCGCTGATGAGCGCGGGGCCTTCCAGGTGGTCTTCTCGGCACCGTTTTCCCCAGAACAGATCCAGGAATTTCAGGCAGCTACGCGGACCTGCCCTGGGCCTCGTTTTGTCTCGTTTCGTCCTTTGGGGTCGCGCCACCCGCACGCACCACCGCACGCCACCGCACGCACCACCGAACAGCCGCAAGGAGGGGTCATGCAAGTGAAGTCTGTCGCCGTCGCTCCCCAGGAGAGCCAGGGCAACCCGGTCATGAAGACCAGCCGTGTCATCAAGGACCAGCGCCCGGGCCTCGCGGTCGAACGCTACTTCACGCGCCTGGGCGTGGATCCGTTCGACACGGTGGAGTGGGAGCGGCGCGACGCGGTGATCAGTGGTGCGGACGGCAAGATCTTCTTCGAGCAGCGCGGCGTCGAGTTCCCCAAGAGCTGGTCGCAGACCGCCACCAACGTGGTCGTCCAGAAGTACTTCCGCGGCACGCTCGGCACGCCCCAGCGCGAGGACTCGGTCCGCAAGATGATCGCGCGCGTCGCCGACACCATCTATGGATGGGGCAAGGCGGACGGCTACTTCCGCAGCACCGAGGACGCCCACGCGTTCCGCGACGAGCTGGTGCACCTCCTCCTGCACCAGAAGATGGCGTTCAACTCGCCGGTCTGGTTCAACGTCGGCGTCGAGGCGCGGCCGCAGTGCTCGGCGTGCTTCATCAACTCGGTCGATGACTCGATGGGCTCGATCCTGGGCCTGGCCAAGACCGAGGGCATGCTCTTCAAGTACGGCTCGGGCACCGGCTCGAACCTGTCGACCCTGCGCTCGTCGCGCGAGCACCTGAACGGCGGCGGCACCGCCTCGGGCCCGGTCTCGTTCATGCGCGGCTTCGACGCGTTCGCGGGAGCGATCAAGTCGGGCGGCAAGACACGGCGCGCCGCGAAGATGGTGATCCTGAACGTCGAGCACCCGGACGTCGTCGACTTCATCGACTGCAAGGCGATCGAGGAGAAGAAGGCGTGGGCCCTGATCGACGCGGGCTACGACGGCGGCTTCAACGTCCCCGGCGGCGCCTACGACTCGGTCAACTACCAGAACGCGAACCACTCGGTCCGCGTCACTGACGAGTTCATGAGCGCCGTCCTGCGCGACGGCGAGTGGCACACGCGCGCGGTCGTCGACGGCCGCCGGGTCGAGAGCCACAGCGCGCGCGGGCTCATGCGCAAGATGGCCGAGGCCGCGTGGATCTGCGGCGACCCCGGCATCCAGTACGACACCACCGTCAACGACTGGCACCCCTGCATCAACACGGCGCGGATCAACGCGTCGAACCCGTGCAGCGAGTACATGTTCCTCGACGATTCGGCGTGCAACCTGGCCTCCCTTAACCTCCGCAAGTTCCAGCGCGCTACGCCGGACGGCTCCGGCGCCGGTGATCTGGACGTCGAGGCGTTCCGCCGCGCCTGCGCCACCACCATCACGGCGATGGAGATCATCGTCGACAACTCGGCGTACCCGACGCCGAAGATCGCCGAGAACAGCTACGCGTTCCGGCCGCTCGGCCTGGGCTTCGCGAACCTCGGCGCGCTGCTCATGTCGCGCTCGCTCCCCTACGACAGCGAGCCCGGCCGCGCGTACGCGGCCGCGATCACCGCCATCATGTGCGGCGAGGCGTACCGCACGTCGGCGCGGATCGCCGCCGACGCCACCGGCCCGTTCGCCGGCTACGCCGACAACGAGACGCCGTTCCTCCGCGTGATGCGCAAGCACCGCGCCGCCGTCGAGCGCATCGACGGCGCGCTGGTCCCGTACGACGTCATGCAGGCCGCGCGCGAGTCCTGGGATCAGGCGATCGAGCTCGGTGAGCGGTACGGCTTCCGCAACGGCCAGACCACGGTGCTCGCGCCGACCGGCACGATCGCGTTCCTCATGGACTGCGACACGACGGGCGTCGAGCCGGACATCGCGATCGTCAAGTACAAGCGCCTGGTCGGCGGCGGCCTGCTGAAGATCGTGAACCACACCGTGCCGGAGGCGCTGCGCCGCCTCGGCTACACGCAGCCCGAGGTGGAGGCGATCATCGCGCACATCGACGCGCGCGACACGATCGAGGGCGCGCCGCACCTCAAGGACGAGCACCTGCCGGTGTTCGACTGCGCGTTCCGCTCGATGAACGGCACGCGGTCGATCCACTACATGGGCCACATCCGCATGATGTCCGCCGTCCAGCCGTTCCTCTCCGGCGCGATCTCCAAGACGGTCAACCTGCCGAACGACTGCACCGTCCAGGACATCGAGGACGCGTACATCCAGGCGTGGAAGCTGGGCCTCAAGGCGATCGCCGTCTACCGCGACGGCTGCAAGCGCACGCAGCCGCTGTCGACGAACCTCTCCCAGGCCACGTCGAACGGGGCCGCGGCGGCGGTCAGCGTCGATCCGCTGGAGACCCTCGATCCCGAGGAGCGCCGGCTCGTCGAGGCGCTCCGCGTCCGCAAGTCGCGCCCGGCGGGCCCGCCGATGGCGAACCGCTACAAGCTGCCCGACGAGCGCGCGTCGTTCACGCACAAGTTCTCGATCGGCGGCCACGAGGGCTACATCACGGTCGGCATGTACGAGGACGGCTCGCCCGGCGAGATCTTCGTCCGCATGGCGAAGGAGGGCTCGGTCATCGCCGGCCTCATGGACTCGTTCGCGACGTCGATCTCGCTGGCGCTGCAGCACGGCGTGCCGCTCCACCTCTTGATCGAGAAGTTCAAGGGCACGCGCTTCGAGCCCTCTGGCTTCACCGGCAACCAGGAGATCCCGATCGCCACGTCGATCATGGACTACCTGTTCCGCTGGCTCGCGCTCCGCTTCCCGGCCGAGGGCACGTCTCCGCTCGTCGAGCGTCACCCGGCCGCCCGGGGCGCGCAGCTCGATCTGCCGCGCGTGCCGCTCCTGTCCAAGGACTTCATCGAGCCGAAGGTCGGCGCCGCGAGCACCTCGCCGATCCCCGTCGAGGTCAAGGATCGCGCCTGGGTGCAGGAGACCGACGCGCCGCCGTGCCACGAGTGCGGCACGCTGATGGTGCGCAACGGCGCCTGCCACAAGTGCCCGAACTGCGGCAGCACGAGCGGCTGCTCGTAGCGCTGCCGTAGCGGTCCGCGCGGCGCCGCGCCCGTGGCGCGCGTCAGGCGCCGGCCGCGGCTGCGTCGGTCGCGGCTGCCTCCGGCGGCTGCGCCGGTGCCGGCGCCCTGGCGGCCGCGGCGGCCGCGGCGCGCTTGACCCGCCGCTTCGCCCGCTGCATCGCCAGCCGCTCGCGGCGCCGCTCACTCTCGGCGAGCTTCTCCTTCACGAACACGCCGCCTGACTCGAGCCCATCGCGCAGGTGGTCCTCGCCGAGCGCGAGCAGCCGCTCACCGAGCTCGCGCCAGCGCTCCATCAGCTCGTGCTCGGGGTTGCGGTACAGGGGCGCGCAGAACAGCTCGTCGACCCGGGCCGCCACGTCGTACAGCGGATGGGGCTCGCGATCTTCGTTCGGTAGAGGCCCGTAGCTCGAGCTCGTGGTCACCACCGTGACCGGCGGACGGAGGTCCGGCTCGAGCGATTTCTCACGGCAGCGCAGCGTTCGCGACACCGTCACCGACTTGGCACCACGAGCCCTCACAGACTCGCTATCTCGACTCGACGTCAGCACTTGCTCATCCCTCCAGGTAGATGCTGGCCCACAGGAGGCACACTCCTGCCGCCGCGCGCCGGCGACATCGCCGCGTGACGCGCGCGCGCCAACCACACTCCACAACAGCAACTGACCACATCTCTCTCGAGATGCACGTCTTCGCTCCTGGAAAAACATGCGCCTTCCGATCCCGCCCCCTCCCCGCGCGCTGTGCCGCCGAGATCGCGCGCGGAGGCGCGGGGATCAGCCCGCCTGGCGCTTGCCGAACGCGGCCCAGCCGATGGCCGTGCCGATCAGCGTGACGAGGCAGCCGCCGATGGCGAACACGGCGAGCACGGACATCGCGTCCTTGTCGTCGCCGGACTGCGCGGCGCGCAGGATGAGGGCGATGAAGCCGGCGCCCCCGCCGCCGCCGCCGATGAGCGCGGCGATCAGCGGCCGGGTGCGGGCCGATGCGCCGACGGCGATGCCGGCCAGGAGGCAGCCCGCGGCCATGCCGATGAGCATCGCCGTGGCGATCTCGTCCCGGGTCGCCTGCGACTCGCCGGCGATCATCCTGATCGAGGCGAACAGCGTGGCGAGCAGGCAGGCGCCGAACGTCGCCAGCGCCGTGTAGAGGAGCCACGGGACCGACGAGGTGGTCGACTCGCCGAACGCCTTCTCCGAGACGAACGCGCCCGCGATCGCGCCGCCGCCGCCGGTCGCGGCGACCGTGGCGATGAACTTGACCGTCTGGTCCTGCGCCATGCCCCAGATCAGCTTGCCGATCGGCGTGGTGGCCGCCAGGCCCACGATGGTGGCCACGACCGCGATCGCGCCGATCGCGGGCTCGAGGATCGTCTGGGCGCGGCTCGCGCGCCCGGCGACGAAGCCGCCGAGGAACGCGCCCGCGGCGAGCAGGGCGTAGGCGACGATCTGGCTGGTGGGCTTCAGCGCCACGATCGCGAGCGTGCCGGTGGACATGCCGCCGCCGACGAGGAAGTAGCTCAAGATCAGCGACGCGAACGAGAAGCCTTGCATGGTCCCTCCGACGGTCCGGCACCGTACCACGGGCCGATCGCGGCGCGCGGGCTCCCCGCTCCCCGCTCCCCTACGACGCGCGGAGGTCCTCGACCACCATGCCGCCCACGACCCCCTCGTGGCTCGGGTCGCGGAACGTCTCGGCGAGCGCGCCCTCGTACCACGCGCGCATCGCGGGCAGCGCGAGCAGGCGCTGCGCGTAGGCGGCGGCGACCTCGTCGAGCACGAGGCTGTACGTCTGGATGCGGAGCGCGACGGGGCCGTAGAACGCGTCGACCGCCGTGAACGCGGCGCCGGCCAGGAACGGCCCGCCGAAGCGCGCGAGCCCCTCGCGCCACAGCTCCGTGAGGCGGGCGAGGTCGGCGGCGAGCGCCGGCGGGATCTCGTCGAGCCGGACGCGGATGCCGCAGCTCATCGAGCAGCGCTCGCGCAGCGTGGCGAAGCCCGCGTGCATCTCGGCGGCGGCGCACCGCGCCCACGCCCGCGCGCGCGCGTCCGCGGGCCACACGTCGGCGTGCTGCTCCGCGAGGTACTCGACGATCGCGAGCGAGTCCCACACGACCGTCTCGCCGTCGTGGAGGCAGGGGACGCGCCCCGTCGGCGAGAACGCCCGGAACGGGTGGCCTGTCTCCGCTCCGGCACCGGGGTCCGCGGCGCTCTTGTCGGGGAACTGCATGAAGCGCTCGTGGAACGGGATGTCGAGCTGCCGCATCAGGAGCCACGGCCGCAGCGACCACGACGAGTAGTTCTTGTTCGCGATGTAGAGCTCGTACATGCGGCATCGCTATCACGAGGCGCGCGCCGAGGGCAGGTTCATCCATGCCCCGATCAGGCGCGGCCGGGATCTACAATGCCGGCCATGGCGACGCACAGCCGCGATCGATGGAACGGGGCGCGCTACCGCGCGGGCGAGCAGGGCGGGCACTACGAGAGCTGGTTTCTGCGCGCGAACGACGCCGCCGGCCAGCGCGCGTTCTGGATCCGGTACACGATCTTCGCGCCGCGCGGGCGGCCGGCCGACGCCGTCGGCGAGCTGTGGGCGATCGCGTCCGAGCGCGCGCCCGGCCGGATCGTCGCCGTGAAGGAGGTGCACCCGATCGGCGCGTGCGCGTTCGCGCCGGACCGGCTCGACGTCCGCATCGGCGCGGCGCGGCTCGACGGCGGCGCGCTGCGCGGCGGCGCCGCGTCGGGCGGCCACGCGATCGCGTGGGACCTGCGCTACGGCGGGGGCGGCGGAGGTGACGAGGGCGAAGCGCCGCTCCTGCTCCTGCCCGCGGCGCTGTACGGCGCGCCCCTGCCGCGGGCCAAGGCGCTCGTGCCCGCGCCGCTCGCGCGCTTCTCCGGCACGCTCACCGTCGACGGCGCGCCGCTCGCGATCGACGACTGGCTCGGCAGCCAGAACCACAACTGGGGGAGCCGCCACACCGATCGCTACGCCTGGGGCCAGGTCGCCGGCTTCGACGGGCGGCCCGACGCGTTCCTCGAGTGCTCGACGGCGCGGCTGCGCGTCGGGCCGGTGTGGACGCCGTGGATGAGCCCGGTCGTCTTGCGGCTGCGCGGCGAGACGCTCGGCTGGAACGCCCTGCCGCGCGCGATCCGCGCCCGCGGTCACTACGAGCTGCGCGACGGGGTGTACGACTGGCGCATCGAGACGAGCGGCGCCGCGGGCGCGCTCTCGGTGCGCTTCTGGGCCGCGCCGGAGGAGCTCGTGGCGCTGCGCTACGACAACCCGCCGGGCGGCGCGAAGATCTGCCTGAACTCGAAGCTCGCGCGCTGCGAGCTGACCCTGCGGCGCGGCGGCCAGACGATCGAGCTCTGCTCGGCGCGGGCGGCGTTCGAGATCCTCGAGGACAGCGCGCCGCCCGGCGTCACGACCGTGGCCTAGCCCGGATTATTCATGCGTGGGCGCGCCGGCTACCGGACGCGGGCTGGAGCAGGTCGATGGGCACCAACGACAGCTCCGAGGAGCCGCTGAAGCTGGATCATGCTCGTCGATCGAGCATGAAGTCTCGTCACCTAGAGTGAAGGCGCGTGATCGAGCAAAGCTGCGCCTACCGCAGCAGAGCTACGGGCCGCCACCCCATCGGTCAGCGTGCGGACAGCCGTATCATCCGGCGGGGCCGTGGACG
>DATMCI010000094.1:0-53170 GCA_035558535.1 Kofleriaceae bacterium | reverse complement strand
CACGCTCACACCGTCGCCGCCGCCCACCGGGGGGAGTGACTCGGATCTGCAGCCGGGGCAGGTGGTCGGCGAGTACGAGGTCGAGCACAAGCTGGGGCAGGGGGGCTTCGGCGCCGTGTTCAAGGCGGTGCACCCGCTGATCGGCAAGCAGGTGGCGATCAAGGTGCTCTCGCACCGGTTCTCGGTGGATCCGCAGATGGTGTCGCGGTTCGTGTCCGAGGCGCGCGCGGTCAACCAGATCCGCCACCCGAACATCATCGACATCTTCTCGTTCAAGACGCTCGACGACGGCCGCCTCTACTACGTGATGGAGTACCTCGACGGCGAGCCGCTCGATCGGCGGCTCGCGCGCGGCCGGATGTCGCTCGCCGAGGCGATCCCGATCCTGCGCGGGATCGCGCGCGCGCTCGACGCGGCGCACGGCAAGGGGATCGCGCACCGCGACCTCAAGGCCGAGAACGTCTTCCTCGCGGCGCACCCCGACGGCGTGTTCCCGAAGCTGCTCGACTTCGGGATCGCCAAGCTCATGACGCCCGAGGACCAGCTGACCCACAAGACGCGGACGGGCGCGCCGATGGGGACGCCGCATTACATGTCCCCGGAGCAGTGCCACGGCCGGGACGTCGATCACCGGACGGACATGTACGCGTTCGGCGTGCTGGCCTACCTGATGCTGACGGGCGTCTACCCGCTCGACGGCGACGATTACATGGCGATCCTGATGCGGCAGGTGCACGACGAGCCGCAGCCGCCGTCGTCGCACGCGCCGGAGCTGCCGGCGGGCGTCAACGCCGCGGTCGCGTGGCTCATGCGCAAGGATCCGGCGGCGCGGCCGGAGACGCTGATGGCGGTGGTGCGCATGCTCGAGAAGGTGGCGAGCGGCGAGGAGGTCGGTGTGCCGCCGCCGGGCGCGGCCTCGGACTCGCTGAGCACGCTGCCGATCGCGGCCACGGTGCCGGAGTCGCGGCGGGCGCGGGCGGCCAGCCCGGCGGTGCTGGGGAAGCCGACGCCCGAGGGCAACCTGACGCCGCCGGGCGCGCTGTTGCCGCCGGGCCAGCCGACACCGGCGGGGCTGCCGGCGGCGCCGGTGTCCGCGGCGCATTTGTCAGGCGAGCTGCCGGGCGAGCTGCCGGCCGCGCGCGGGGGGCTGTCCGAAAAGCGGACGGCGACGGCCGGCGCGGCGGAGCGCCGCCCAGCGCCGCACGTGCTACTCGCGGGCGGCGCGCTGCTCGCGGCGGCGGTGATCATCGCCGTCATCGTCGTGCGGAGCGGCGGCCGGGGCGCGGCGCAGGACCCGTCACCGCCGCCGCCCACGCTGGCCGTGGCCGCGCTGCCCGACGCGGCAGCGGAGCCGCCCGACGCGGCGCCGCCGGCCGCGGGCCGCGGGCCCGCCCAGTCGGCCGAGGTGTTCGTGACGATCGAGGGCCCGCCGGAGGGCACCGAGGTCCGCCGCGCGGGCGTGCTCGTCGGCACGGCGCCGGGGAAGTTCCAGCTCCCGCGCTCGGAGACCCCGAGCATCCTCCTGCTCAGCGCCGACGGGTACTTCCCCGAGCCGCTGACGGTGGTCCCGTCGGAGGACCTGACGCGCACCGTGACGCTCCGGCCAAAGCCGGTGGCGGGCGCGGGCAGCCGGCCGCCGCAGCCAGGCGGCGCCGCGATCCGCACGGGCAGCGGCAGCGGCAGCGGCAAGCCGGCGGGCGGCGGCTCGGGCAGACCGGCGCGCCCGGGCCCGGGCTCCGGCGCGGGCAGCCAGGAGCCGACCAACGACCTCGAGGTGTTTCCGGAGGATCAGGGAAAGCCCGCGCCGCGGAGAGGGTCATGACCGGGAGAGCCGCGTGAAGCAGAGCCGCATCGTGATCGCCACGCTCGTCCTGTGCCTCGCGGCGCCCGCCGCCGCCGAGGATCGGGCCGCCGCAGAGCAGCTCTTCCGCGAGGGCGCCGCTGCCTACAAGAGCGGCAAGTTCGACGAGGCGTCCCAGCGCTTCGACGCGGCGTACGACAACCTGCGGGCGCCCGAGATCGCGTTCTCGGCGGCCCAGGCGCACCGCCTCCAGTACGAGGTGGATCGCGATCCGGCCCACCTCCGGCGCGCGCTCGAGCTGTACCGGGTCTACGTCGAGGGCGCGCCGAACGGCGCCAAGCGCAAGGACGCGCTGGTCTACATCGATCGGCTCGGGGACGCGCTCAAGAAGGCCGAGCCGGCGGGCGCGGCGGTCGCGCAGCAGAAGCCGTCGGTGTTCGTGTCGATCGCGCTCGCCAGCGCGCGGGTCACGATCGACGGCAAGGACGTCGAGGCCAACACGTCGATCGAGGTCCCGCCGGGCGAGCACGTGGTCGCCGCGAGCGCCGAGGGCTACCTCCCCGAGGAGCGGAAGATCCGCGTCGGCAACGGCGCCGCGCCGGTCCCGTTCGAGCTCAAGCCCCGCCCGGCGACGCTCGCGATCCGGAGCCAGCCCGACGCGCGGATCACGGTCGACGGGCGCTCCGTGCTCCTGCGCGGGGGCCAGACCGAGGTGCCGGCGGGCACGCGGTGGATCACGGTGTCGGCGCGCGGCCGGCGGCCGGTCAGCCGCGAGGTCGTGCTCGAGCCGGGCAAGCAGCTCACGCTCGACGCGCCGCTGGCGCCGACCACGCAGCGCCGCGCGGTGCGCTGGGTCGTGATCGGCTCGGGCGCGCTGCTCGCCGCCTCGATCACGTCGGCCGCGATCGCGATCTCCGCCGACTTCGCCGCCGCGGATCTCCGCGACCAGAACCCGCTCCCGACCGACAAGCAAGGCGAGTACGTGGAGGCCCGCGACAGCCGCGATCGGTGGCGGACCCGGAGCATCTTGCTGGGCGTCGGCGCGGCCGCCGTGGGCGCGGTCGCCGCGGTGATGTACTACGCCGACGAGCCCTCGGCCGACGCGCTCCCGCGGCCGATCGAGCAGAAGCCGGACGCCGGGTTCACGCCGATCGCGCTGGGGGACGGGCTGGGCCTGGGCCTCGGCTACGCGGGAGGCTTCTGATGCGGATCGCCCACGTCCTGTGTGCGGCTGCCGCGGCGGCCCTCGCCGTGCTCTTCGCGGCGGGGTGCCACGACCTGCCGGACCTCGGCACCTGCGGCAACGGCATCGTCGAGGAGGCGAACGGCGAGGCGTGCGACGATCCGCGCGATCACGACGCGTGCACGGATAAGTGCGAGCTCCAGTGCGCGTCGCGCGCGCTCACCGCGTCGTACGTCGACGTCAAGGACGGCGACGACCAGGAGAGCAAGTTCTGCCCCAGCGACGCCTTCAAGTGCGGCAGCGACAACATCTGCCGCGCGCCATCGGGGTTCTTCGAGAAGCTCGGGCCCGCGCTGCCGTTCAACATCGGCGACGCGCCGACGACGGGCGACGTCGACAACGACGGCCTGCCGGATCTGGTCGGCGCGAGCGCGACGAACATCTACATCCGGTTCGCCAGCACCACCGGCGTGCCGCTCGATCAGGTGGTCGTGCAGGAGGCGCCGTCCTCGGACGCGGCGCCCCTGATCTTCGATCCGCGGCCGAACGAGCGCAACGACGTCCGGTCCGATCTGCTGTTCGCGATCCCGACCGAGGGCGTCGCGCTGCTGCAGTCGGACAACGAGCGGTTCGCCCCGGAGCTCGAGCTGCCGATCGGGATCGACCTGGACGCGATCGGCGTGGTCGTGCGCGATCCCGATCCGGTGCTGGATCTCGGCGACGTGGTGGTCTCGGTGGCGAGGGCCAGCCCGAGCCCGACGATCACGTTGGGCCGCGTCCCGGTGCTGAAACCGAGCCGCGATCCGCTCAATCCGGCGGTCCCCGGGATGCCCCTGCCGGCGTGCGCCGGCTCGGGGACGGGCCCGTGGGCCTTGCTCCACATCGAGCCGGCCGCCGATCGACGCTCGTTCGTGATCGTCACGCAGCGCGTCGCAGGAGGCGCCTGGCACGTGTGCCGCTACACGCACGCGGGCTCGGCCTGGAGCCGCGCCGATCTCGACTTCCCGGCGCCCGCGGTGGTGCCGCTCGAGACCCGGCTCGCGAACCTCGACAGCGATCCGTGCCTCGAGCTCGCCATCCGTTCGGGCTCGCAGATCCTCCGGATCGACGCCGCCGAGCCGACGTGCAACTTCGTGCCGGGGGCGACCGCGCTACCGTTCGCGGTCCCGCCCACGAAGCTGTTGGCCGCCGGCCCGCTCTCCAGCGGCGGCATCGACGAGCTCGTACTCGAGAGCGGCGTGTTCCAGACGTGCACCGGCCCCGAGGACTGCCGCGGGGCCAGCCCGGGCACGTTCGTCCGCACCGCCGCGCCCACGGGGGCGGGCTGGTCCGCGGCCGCGGTCGCGGACCTGAACGGCGACGACGTGCTCGACGCGGTGGCCGCGCGCGCCCCGGAGGCGGACGTGGACGTCGTGCGCGGCGGCGCGATCCCGAACGTGTACCGCGCGACCACGTCCGCGCCGATCCGGACGATGGTGGCGGGCGACTTCGACGGCGATCGCCTCGAAGACATGGCGATGGCCGAGATGTCGCCGGCCGGCGATCGGGTCGTCGTCCTGTTCGGTACGCGGGAGGCGACCGTCGACGTGCCGCGCGCGATGAGCGGCCCGAGCGGGATGGGCTTCGAGCTGCGGCTCGATCGCTTCCAGAAGATGGCGTGGATCACGTCGACGCGCGGCACCGATGGGATCGACGACCTGGGGGTCGTCCGGGTCAAGTCGATGGACGCGCAGGAGCAGATCCGGTCGGGCTTCGCGTTCGGCGACGCGGCGCGCCTCATGACCACGCCGCGCTTCCCGCCGACCGCGGCGGCGGCGGTCTCCCTGAGCGCCCTCGCCGCGGGTGCGTTCCGCGGCCCGGGCGTCGAGCTCCTCGCGGTCACCGGGAACCAGGTGCTGTTCTACCCCGCCGCGGACCTGATGAACGCGATGTGGTCGCAGCCAGTGGCGACGAGCCTCGCGCTTCACAACCCGATGACCGCGCTCCGCGGCCCGGCGCCGGTGCGCGGGGTGGCCTCGCTGGATGGCAGGAGCCTCGTCGTGTTCTCGGTGGTCGGGGGCGCGCCCCGGGAGGTGTGCACCGCCCAGGCGGCGCAGGTGTCCCTCCGCGAGCTGCGCGGTGTCGACGTCGATGGCGACGACATCGACGAGGTGGTCGTCGTGTCTGACGCGGGCGATCCGTCGACCCGGACCGTACAGATCCTCCGCGCCGCCGACTGCCAGCCGGTCCCGGGCGATCCCTTTGTTGGCTGCACCGACGTCGCGAACGTCGGCAGCAGCGTCGTCGCGGTGTGCCGGCGCGACGGGGGCGTCAAGGGCCCGGTGCGCGGAGTGTTCGCGATCGGGATCGGGACCGGGATCGGGACCGGGATCGAGAACGAGCGGAAGCTGATCGAGGACTTCGACGCTGGCGACGCCCGGTTCGTGACCCCGGGCGACTACGACGGGGACGGCGTGCTGGACGTCGCGGTCTCGGTGCACCTGATCGACGAGATCGTGGTGCGCTACCTGCGGCAGTGCCCCGCCCACGACACGCGCCGCTGCCCGTCTCCCGCGAGGCAGTGACCGCGGCGGCGGGCGCTGTCCGGCGCGGGGGCCCGCCGCGACCGGCGGCGGCCTCGCGGCGGTCGGGCGATTCTGAGCGGGGATTCCGAGCAGATTCCGAGCAGGGGGCCCGGCGCAGCGCGCGGCTTTCGGCCGGCATCCTCCAGATGCTTGTTGGCGCGCGGACGGTCCGCGGCTATAAGTCGCCCGGTATGGGCTCGACGGGTAAGCGAAATCTCGCAGCGGTGGCCACGACGCTCAGCTTCGACAAGTTCTGGAGCTGGCTCGCCGGACACGCGAACTGCATCGTGCGTGCGGGCACTCCCGAGGCGGTGCTGCTCGACCACGACGACTTCCACTGGACGCTGATCACCGAGGACGAGCACACGCTGGTTGTCCAGCTCGCCCGCGCCAAAGATCTGGTCGGCGAGATCCTCGTCTTCCCCGCCGAGATCGCCTACGTCCAGGTCGAGCCAGCGGAGGCCGAGGGCGAGTGGCTCTTCGAATGCATCGTCGAGAACGAGAAGGCCCGCGAGGTCGCCTACCACTTCGTCATGGCTCACGAGTACGAGGACAGCGAGCACCGCCGCGAGGAGAAGTGGACCCATTAGCCGCGGGCATCGGTGGTGGGGTGCGTGCTAGGCTCCGGCGATACATATGGCCACGGGGGATGACCGCGTAGGTAGCCTCATCGAGGAGCGCTACCGGATCATCGCGCCGATGGCCGAGGGCTCGATGGGCGCCGTCTACAAGGCGGAGCGGGTCCCGGTCGGCAAGCTCGTCGCCGTCAAGTTCCTCCACGCGACGTACGCGAACGACTCCGAGTTCCAGGCCCGGTTCGAGCGCGAGACGCGGGTGATGAGCAAGCTCGCGCACCCCAACTGCGTCTCCGTCGTCGACTTCGGCGTCTGGAACGGCGCGCCGTACCTCGTGATGGAGTTCGTCGGCGGCCAGACGCTGCGCGCGATCCTCGATCAGGAGGGCGCGCTGCCGGTCCCGCGGGCGCTCTCGATCGGGCGCCAGATCATCGCGGGCCTCGCGCACGCGCACGCGCAGGGCATCACGCACCGCGACGTCAAGCCGGCGAACCTCATGATCAACGAGGAGATCGGCGCCGGCGAGCACGTGCGGATCCTCGATTTCGGCCTGGCGCGGCTGCGCGGCGCCGGCAACCGCGACGCGACGCAGGCGAACGTCGTCGTCGGTACGCCGAACTACATGGCGCCGGAGCAGACGATCGGCGGCGGCATCATCGACGCGCGCACGGACATCTACGCCGTCGGCATCGTGCTGTTCGAGATGATCGCGGGCCAGCGGCCGTTCCAGGCCGAGGACACGCTCTCCTTGCTCGGCATGCACCGCGCGGCGCCGATCCCGCTGCTCGCCGAGCGCGCGCCCCGGGGCGTCGAGATCCCCGCGGGGCTGCAGGCGATCCTCGAGAAGGCGATGGCGAAGTCGCCCGACGATCGGTTCCAGACGGCGATCGCGTTCGCCGAGGCGCTCGACGCGCTGGTCGGCCGCACGGCCATGACGACGGACCCGCGGGGCCTGCCGGTCGTACGGCCGTCGATGCCGCAGATCGAGCCGCTCTCGATCGCGCCGACGCGCGTCGACCTGGACTCGCGCAGCGAGGTCGCGACGATCGTCAACCCCGAGCGCGACCCGTCCGAGCGCGCGGACCGCGGCTCCGGACGCGGCGCCGGGCGCGGCGGCCCGGTCGGCGCTGCGAGCACCGTCCCGCCAGCGCGCAGGGGCAGCGGCGCCGGGGTCATGCTGGCGCTGCTCATCCTCGGCGGCGGCACCTACGCGGCGTACTACGTCAAGAGCCGCGAGGCGAAGCAGGCCGACGCGGCGCAGGGCAGCGGCGAGGTCGCCCAGGGCTCGGCCGCGCTCGACGCCGCCGGCTCGGGCCGCGCGCCGGATCCGGCGGGTAGCGGCGGCAGCGGCGAGCCCGCCGCGGGCAGCGGCGCCGGGGGCACCCAGGTCGCGGTCGGCTCGGGCAGCGGCGAGCCCACGGGCACGGGCAGCGCGGGCTCCGGCGAGCCAGCCGGGGGCAGCGGCAGCGGCAGCGGCGCCGGTTCCGGATCGGCCGGTGACGGCGAGGTCGAGGCCGTGCCCTCGCCCGCGGAGGCCACGAACCCCGATCCCGCGGGCGCCACCAGCGCCACGGCCGTGGACGAGGACGAGAACGCCCCCAAGACGCAGGCCGAGGTCGACAAGCGCGTCAAGCCAGCGGCGCCCGCGCTCGCGACGACGATCGCCGGCGCCGTCAAGCTGATCCAGGACGGCAAGCGGGACCTCGCGCTCGCCAGCCTCCTGGCGCTCTACCAGAAGCAGCCCAAGAGCTCGTACATCCCGTTCCTGCTCGGCAACCTCTACTTCGACCAGCGCTGGTGGTCGGTCGCGATGGAGCACTACCGCGCGTCGATCACCCGCGAGGCCGGGTACCGCTACAACGCGACCCTGATCCGCAACGTCATCCGCATGCTCATCAGCAACAAGACGAGCCGGCAGGCGGAGTTCTTCCTGAAGAAGACGATCGGCAGGCCGTCGCTGCCCTACCTGCAGCAGACGGCGCGGACCGATCAGAACGCGTACATGCGCAAGTACGCCACGGCGCTGGCGCGCCAGATCCGCTAGCGCGGCGGGGAGGGGGGGAAATGGCCCGGCTTGCGGGCAAGAGGGGACGAGAAGGCCCCTCTCGATGATCCAGCCGGCCGCCGCGCTTGACAGGGGGGCGGATATCCATAAGATTTCGCGCTCCGTTACGAACGCCAGGATCCTAGATGCCCACGATCAATCAGCTCGTCCGCAAGGGCCGCGAGAAGATTCGCCAGAAGAGCGCGTCTCCGGCCTTGAAGCAGTGCCCGCAGAAGCGCGGCGTCTGCACGCGCGTGTACACCACCACGCCGAAGAAGCCGAACTCGGCGCTGCGCAAGGTCGCCCGCGTTCGCCTCACGAACGCGATGGAAGTGACGTCGTACATTCCGGGCGAGGGGCACAACCTGCAGGAGCACAGCGTCGTGCTGATCCGCGGCGGCCGCGTGAAGGACCTGCCAGGCGTTCGCTATCACATCATCCGCGGTACGCTCGACACGACGGGCGTGCAGAACCGCAAGCAGAGCCGTTCGAAGTACGGCGCCAAGCGGCCCAAGTAAGCCGCCCAGGAACGAAAGAGCCCTGCGATGCCACGTAAAGGTGAAGTCCCCAAGCGCAAGGTCCTGCCGGACCCGAAGTTCACGGATGCGCCGCCCGACGTCCGTCGGCGCATCACGAAGTTCGTCAACGTCGTGATGCGCGACGGCAAGAAGGCCGTCGCCGAGGGCATCGTGTACGGCGCGCTCGACATGGTCGCGGAGCGCGCGAAGGACGATCCGCTGAAGGTGTGGGACCGCGCGCTGTCGAACGTGCGCCCGCGCGTCGAGGTGAAGAGCCGCCGCGTCGGTGGCTCGACGTACCAGGTGCCGGTCGACGTCCGCCCGGATCGCTCGCTCGCGCTCGGCATGCGTTGGCTCGTCGAGTACGCCCGCGAGCGCAACGAGAAGACGATGATGGACCGGCTCGCGAACGAGATCGTGGACGCGGCGCAGAACCGCGGCAACGCGGTCAAGAAGCGCGAGGACGTCCACAAGATGGCGGACGCCAACAAGGCGTTCGCGCACTACCGCTGGTAGGCAACGAACGACCTAACGAACGACCTAACGAACGACCTAACGAGCGACCCGAGGATCGACCCCCAGGAATCGAGGAGGCGCGAGGCTAGACGCGACACACAACGCGGGGCTTGAAAGGCGGCCCTCGGACTTCCCGCCCGCGCGGGACCCGAGGTGCTCGAACCAGCGAGCTCGACTCGGAGCGACCGCCACGCGCACAGGCGCGCGGACCTCGCCCCAGCCTCTCTCGCCCCGCGGCGTTTGGTTCCTCTCGAACACGCCGCCATGAAGCCCTCGGTCCGCTCCCACGAGCCCCGCAGCGTCCCGCTCGCGCGCACCCGCAACATCGGGATCATGGCGCACGTCGATGCCGGCAAGACGACGACGACCGAGCGCATCCTGTTCTACTCCGGCGCCACGACGCGCATCGGCGAGGTCGACGAGGGCTCGACCGTCACCGACTGGATGCAGCAGGAGCAGGAGCGCGGCATCTCGATCACCGCCGCGGCCACCACGTTCGGCTGGGGCACGCCCCGCCACGTGGTCAACCTGATCGACACGCCGGGCCACGTCGACTTCACGATGGAGGTCGAGCGCTCGCTGCGCGTCCTCGACGGCGCGATCGCCGTGTTCGACGCGGTCCACGGCGTCGAGCCGCAGAGCGAGACGGTGTGGCGCCAGGCCGATCGCTACCGCGTCCCGCGCCTGGCGTTCATCAACAAGTGCGACCGCGAGGGCGCCGAGCCCGAGCGCGTGCTCGCCGAGATGAAGGCGCGGCTCGGCGCCACGCCGATCCCGATCCAGGCGCCGCTCTACACGCCGAAGGGCCTCCACGCTGGCGGCGCTGGCCTCGTGCTCGAGACCTCGCGCGCCAGCGGCGCCACGTTCGACGGCGTGATCGATCTCATCTCGATGCGCGCGCGGACGTGGGACACCGCGTCGTTCGGCGCGAAGTTCACCGACGGCCCGATCCCGCCCTCGCACATGCCGCTGACGAGCCGCGCGCGCGAGAAGATGCTCGAGACGATCGCCGAGCTCGACGACGAGCTGATGGCGTCGTGGGTCTCGGGCCGCGAGCTGCCCTCCGAGACGATCCGCGCGGCGCTCCGGCGGGTCACGCTCGCCGGGCGTGGCGTGCCGACGTTCGTCGGGGCCGCGTTCAAGAACCAGGGCATCCACAACCTGCTCGACGGCGTGCTCGACTACCTGCCGTCGCCGCTCGATCTGCGCGAGATCCGCGGCCGCGATCCGGCGGAGCCCGCCGGTGGCCCCACGGTGACGCGCGCGATCACCGAGCAGGCCGACGACGAGCCCCTGGCCGCGCTCGCGTTCAAGGTCCAGCACGACGGCCACGGCGGCCACCTCACGTTCGTCCGCGTTTACACCGGCGTCCTGCGCGTCGGCGACGCGGTGCTCGACGCCGCGAAGGGCCACAACGAGCAGATCGGCCGCCTCGTGCGGATGTTCGCGAACCACCGCGAGGACATCCGCCAGCTCGAGGCCGGCATGATCGGCGCCGTCGTCGGCGGCAAGCTCGCCACCGGCGACACGCTCTGCGATCCCCGGTTCCCGATCCTGCTCGATCCGATCGCGGTGCCGAGCCCCGTCATGGGCGTCGTCGTCGAGCCCGATACCGCGGAGGATCACGCGCGCCTCCTCTTCGCGCTCGAGCGGCTCGCGTTCGAGGACCCGTCGTTCCACGTGAAGACCGACGTCGAGTCCGGCCAGGTCGTGATCTCGGGGATGGGCGAGCTCCACCTCGAGATCGTCGTGGACCGGCTGCTCCGCGAGTTCGGCGTCCGCGCCCGGGTCGGGAACCCGCAGGTCGCCTACCGCGAGAGCGTCACCCGGCGCGCCGAGGGCGAGCACCGGATCGCGCGCACCGCGCCTGGCGGGGCCCGCGGCGAGTACGGCCACGTGCAGCTGGTCATCGAGCCCACGGACCGGGGCGGGGGGTACATCTACGAGAACCGGGCATCGGCCGCGGACATCCCCTCGGAGCACGCTCCCGCGGTCGAGGCGGGGATCGCGGAGGCCGTCGAGCGGGGGATCCTGGCGGGCCACCCCATGACTGATCTTCGGGTCCAGGTGGTGGGTGGCAGCTTTCACCCTGTAGATTCGAACCATTACGCGTTCAAGGCCGCGGGTGCCAAGGCGTTCGTGGCGGCCGCCGCCCAGGCCGGCCCCATCCTCCTGGAGCCTGTCATGTCGCTCGAGGTGACCACCCCCGACGAGCACCTCGGGGACGTCCTCGGCGATTTGCATGCCAGAAGGGGAAAAGTCGCTGGAATTACCGCACGACCTGGTGTACAGAGCGTCGCCTGTTTTGTCCCGATGGCGACGATGTTCGGTTACGCCACCGACCTGCGCTCTCGGACCAAAGGTCGCGCCACCTACGCAATGGAACTAGATCACTACGCCGAGCTTCCTCACCAACTCCGAGACGAATTGATGTCTCGCCGCGCTCGCGCTTGATTCGATAAGGAGAAGACCGTGTCCAAAGAGAAATTCGTCCGCAACAAGCCCCACGTCAACATTGGAACGATCGGCCACGTCGATCACGGCAAGACGACGCTCACTGCCGCCATCACGAAGGTGCAGTCGACGAAGGGCTTCGCGAAGTTCACGGCATTCGATCAGATCGACAAGGCGCCGGAGGAGAAGGCTCGCGGCATCACGATCTCGACGGCGCACGTCGAGTACGAGAGCGACAAGCGCCACTACGCGCACGTCGATTGCCCGGGCCACGCGGACTACATCAAGAACATGATCACGGGCGCGGCGCAGATGGACGGCGCGATCCTCGTGGTGTCGGCGCCGGACGGCGCGATGCCGCAGACGCGCGAGCACGTGCTGCTCGGACGCCAGGTCAACGTGCCGGCGATCCTCGTCTACCTGAACAAGTGCGACATGATCGGCAAGGGCGACGAGGAGCTGCTCGACCTCGTCGAGATGGAGCTCCGCGAGCTCCTCACCAAGTACAACTACCCCGGCGACACGACCCCGATCATCCGCGGCTCGGCGCTCAAGGCGCTCGAGGGCGACGCCTCCACGGAGTACGGCCCGGCCTCGATCCAGAAGCTGATGGAGGCGTGCGACACGTTCATCCCCGAGCCCGTGCGCGAGCTGGACAAGCCGTTCCTGATGCCGGTCGAGGACGTGTTCACGATCACCGGCCGCGGCACCGTCGTCACGGGCCGCATCGAGCGCGGCATCGTCAAGGTCGGCGACGAGCTCGAGATCGTCGGCCTCGGTGACACCCGCGTGACCACGTGCACCGGCGTCGAGATGTTCCGCAAGCTCCTCGACCAGGGCCAGGCGGGCGACAACGTCGGCGTCCTGCTCCGCGGCACCAAGCGCGAGGAGATCGAGCGCGGCATGGTGCTCTGCAAGAAGGGCACGATCGCCCCGCACAACAAGTTCACCGCCGAGGTGTACGTCCTGAAGAAGGAGGAGGGCGGCCGCCACACGCCGTTCTTCAACGGCTACCGGCCGCAGTTCTACTTCCGTACCACCGACGTGACCGGCACCGTGACGCTGCCGGCCGGCACCGAGATGGTGATGCCCGGCGACAACATCAAGGTCGACGTCGAGCTGGTCTCGCCCATCGCGTGCGAGGAGCAGCTGCGGTTCGCGATCCGCGAGGGCGGCAAGACCGTCGGCGCAGGCGTCGTGACGAAGATCCTCGAGAACGTCGTCGCGGCCAAGAAGTAAGCAGCAGCAGTAGCAGAGGCACTCATGACCACTCCACGCATTCGCATCCGGCTGAAGGCCTACGACCACAAGCTCCTCGACCAGTCGGCCGGGGAGATCGTGGAGACCGCCAAGCGCACGGGCGCCAAGATCGCCGGCCCGATCCCGCTGCCGACCAAGATCAACAAGTACTGCGTGCTGCGGTCGCCGCACACCGACAAGAAGTCGCGCGAGCAGTTCGAGATCCGGACCCACAAGCGCCTGCTCGACATCCTCGAGCCGACGCAGCAGACGCTCGACGCGCTGATGAAGCTCGACCTCTCGGCCGGCGTCGACGTCGAGATCAAGACCTAGCCCGGGACCACGAGGAACGAGATCGTTTATGCCGAAGCTAGAGATCAAGAATACGAGCGGCAAGGCCGTCGGGTCGATCGACCTCGACGACGCCGTGTTCGGCGCCGAGATCCACGAGCACCTGCTCTGGGAGACGGTGAAGTGGCAGCTCGCCAAGCGGCGGGCTGGCACCGCGTCCACCAAGCGGCTCGGCGAGGTGCGGGGCAGCTCGAAGAAGGTGTGGAAGCAGAAGGGCACCGGCCAGGCCCGCCAGGGCAGCCGGCAGGCGTCGCACTGGGTCGGCGGCGGCTCGGCCTTCGGCCCCAAGCCGCGGGACTACGGCTACCAGCTCCCCCGCAAGGCGAAGAAGCTCGCCCTGCGGTCGGCGCTGTCGCTCCGGGCCAAGGAGCAGAAGCTCGTCGTCCTCGACAACTTCACCACCGACGGCAAGACCCGGTCGGTCGCGACCGCGCTCGCCGCCCTGGGCGTCGCGCAGCCGCACAACAAGGTCCTGATCGTCGACGCCAAGGACAACGCGAACCTCGTCCGCGGCGCGCGCAACCTCCCCGGGTCGCAGTGGATCGCGCCCGAGGGACTCAACGTCTACGACATCCTGCGCCACGAGACCCTGGTCCTCACCCAGGCCGCCGCGAGGCAGCTCGAGACCGCGCTCTCCGGCCAGGACCAGGACCAGGACCAGGGATCCGACAGCGGAGCCAAGAGCCATGCGTGACGCGCAGACCATCATCAAGCGCCCGCTCCTCACCGAGAAGAGCGCGCGCCTCCGCGAGACCGGCGGCGCCTCGTCCGGGGTCGCCGAGGGCGACGCCTACGCGCAGCAGGTCGTGTTCGAGGTCGCCCGGGACTCGAACAAGATCGAGATCCGGCGCGCGGTGCAGGACCTGTTCAAGGTCACCGTCACCGACGTCCGCACCGTCGTCATCCGCGGCAAGCAGAAGCGGATCGGCCGCTTCTCGGGCCAGCGCCCGACCTGGAAGAAGGCGTACGTGACGCTCAAGGCCGGCGACAACATCGAGTTCTTCGAGGGAGTCTGAGATGGCGATCAAGCGGTACAAGCCAACGTCTCCCGGCCGGCGCGGCATGTCGAGCCAGGACTTCGGCGACATCACGAAGAGCGAGCCCGAGAAGAGCCTGCTCGCGCACAAGTCGGCCAAGTCGGGCCGCAACAACTACGGCCGCGTCACCTCGCGGTTCCGCGGCGGCGGGCACAAGCAGCGCTACCGCGTCATCGACTTCAAGCGCAAGAAGACGGGCGTGCCTGCCACGGTCGTGGGCATCGAGTACGACCCGAACCGCTCGGCGCGCATCGCCCTCCTCCAGTACGCGGACGGCGAGAAGGCGTACATCCTCGCGCCGCAGCGGCTGGTCGTCGGCGACACCGTGCTCTCGGCCAACACGGCCGACATCAAGCCCGGTAACTCCCTGCCGCTGCGCTACATCCCGATCGGCACCGAGGTGCACGCGGTCGAGCTCAAGGTCGGCCGCGGCGCGCAGATCGGCCGCTCGGCAGGCACCAAGGTCACGCTGATGGCGAAAGAGGGCGACTGGGCCACGCTGCGCATGCCGTCGGGCGAGATGCGGCGCGTCCACATCGACTGCCGCGCCACCGTCGGCGCGATCGGCAACTCCGAGCACGGCAACATCGAGTGGGGCAAGGCCGGCCGCAGGCGGTGGATGGGCATCCGCCCGCACAACCGCGGCGTGTCGATGAACCCGGTCGACCACCCCATGGGCGGCGGCGAGGGCCGCTCGTCCGGTGGCCGCCACCCGTGCTCGCCGTGGGGGCAGAAGACCAAGGGCTTAAAGACCCGCCACAACAAGCGCACCGACCAGTTCATCATCCGGCGCCGGAGCAAGTAGAGATGCCTCGTTCAGTGAAGAAGGGTCCGTTCGTGGACCACTACCTGCCGAAGAAGATCGTGGCGGCCCAGAAGGAGTCGAACCCGAACAAGCGGGTCGTCTCGACGTTCTCGCGCCGCTCGACGATCACGCCCGACATGGTCGGGCTCACGATCGCGGTCCACAACGGCCGCAAGTTCATGCCCGTGTTCGTGACCGAGCAGCATGTCGGCCACAAGCTCGGCGAGTTCTCGCCGACGCGCACGTTCCACGGCCACAGCGGCGAGCGGAAGAAGGGCTGAGCCATGCAAGCACGCGCACTCATCCGCGGCATCTCGATGTCGCCCCGCAAGATGCGGGTGGTGGCGAACCTGGTCCGCGGCAAGCGGGTGGAGGACGCCGTGGGCCTCCTCGATCTCATGCCGAAGAAGGCCGCGGGCATCATCTCCAAGGCGATCAAGTCCGCCGCGGCGAACGCCGAGGATCGCTCCGGTGGCGACGCGTCGGTCGACGAGCTGCGCATCCTCACGATCGCGGTCGACGGCGGCACGATCAACCGCCGTTACATGCCGCGCTCGATGGGCCGCGGAAACCGCATCAACCACAAGACGAGCCACCTGACGGTGGTCGTCACGGACGACAAGTAGGCGCGCCAATGGGCCAGAAGACACACCCGACCGGTTTTCGCCTCGGCATCATCAAGACGTGGTCGTCTCGGTGGTACGAGGAGAAGAACTACGCCAAGTGGCTGCATGAAGACTTGAAGCTCAAGGACTTCATCAAGAAGAAGCTGAACCACGCCGGGGTCTCGTTCATCGAGATCGAGCGCGCCGCCAACAAGGCGAAGATCAACATCCACACGGCGCGGCCGGGGATCGTGATCGGCAAGCGCGGCGCCGGCGTCGAGACGCTCAAGAAGGAGGTCCAGGCGCTGACGGACAACGAGGTGTTCCTGAACATCATCGAGGTCCGCAAGGCCGAGACCAACGCGCAGCTGGTCGCCGAGAACATCGCGACGCAGCTCGAGCGCCGCATCGCGTTCCGCCGCGCCATGAAGAAGGCGACGCAGACGGCGATGAAGTTCGGCGCCAAGGGCATCAAGGTCGCCTCGAGCGGCCGGCTCGGCGGCGCCGAGATGTGCCGCCGCGAGTGGTACCGCGAGGGCCGCGTGCCCCTGCACACCCTGCGCGCGGACATCGAGTACGGCTTCACCGAGGCCCACACCACCTACGGCAGCATCGGCGTGAAGGCGTGGGTCTTCCACGGCGAGGTCCTGCCCACGGCCCGCAAGGAGCCGCGCGCGGCGGCGCCGGCGCGCACCTAGGAACGAGAGCTCACCATGCTGTCACCCAAGCGCTCCAAATTTCGCAAGTCCCACAAGGGTCACCTGGCCGGCAACGCCAAGGGCGGCACGCAGGTGTCGTTCGGCGACTTCGGCATGCAGGTCCTCGAGCCGGGCTGGGTCACCGCCCGCCAGATCGAGGCGGCGCGCGTCGCGATCTCTCGCCACGTGAAGAAGCTCGGCAAGATCTACGTCCGCATCTTCCCCGACCACCCGTTCACGAAGAAGCCCGCCGAGACCCGCATGGGTACCGGTAAGGGCGGCGTCGAGGGCTGGGTCGCCGTGGTCCGCCCGGGCCGCGTGATCTTCGAGGTCGAGGGCGTGTCCGAGGAGATCGCCCGCACCGCGTTCACGCGCGCGCACCACAAGCTGCCGATCAAGACGCACATGATCGCGCGGGAGTCCCTCCTATGAGCAAGGCCGCCACCACCCTCGAACAGCTGCGCGATCAGCCGGACGAGGAGCTCGTCCAGCTGCTCGCGCGCACGCGCGACGAGCTGTTCCGGCTCCGGCTCGGCCAGCACACGAACCAGGTCACGTCGACGGCGGAGCTGCGGACGAAGCGCCGTGACATCGCCCGGGTCCTGACCATCCTCCGCGGCCGCGGGCTCGGCATCGAGGCCCAGGCGCAGAAGCAGGCGTCGTCGGATGCAGGCAGCGCCGAGACGAAGCAGACGAAGAAGGCGAAGTCATGAGCGATACGACTGACACCAAGGACGCCAAAGGCGGCGGCAAGACCGACGGCCGCGGCTCGCGGCGCGTCATCATCGGCACGATCACGTCGAGCGTCATGGACAAGACGGTCACGGTGACGGTCATCCGCCGCGTCCGCGACCGCCGGTTCCACAAGTTCCTGACGAACCGCGTGAAGTACCACGTGCACGACGAGAACAACACCGGCAAGGTCGGGGACGTCGTCGAGATCGTCGAGTCGCGGCCGATGTCGCGCACCAAGCGCTGGCGGCTGCTCCGCACGATCTCCCGGGCCGTGGAGGGCGCGTCGTGATCCAGATGACCTCGGTCCTCGACGTCGCGGACAACAGCGGCGCGAAGAAGGTGTACTGCATCAAGGTGCTCGGCGGCACGCGGCGGCGCTACGCCACGATCGGCGACGTCATCATCGTGTCGATCCGCGAGGCGATCCCCGGCGCGAAGGTGAAGAAGGGCGAGGTCGCGCGCGCGGTCATCGTGCGCACGCGGCGTGAGCTCGCGCGGCCCGACGGCAGCTCCATCAAGTTCGACGGCAACTCGGCCGTCCTCATCAACAAAGAGAACGAGCCGATCGGTACCCGCATCTTCGGGCCGGTCGCTCGCGAGCTGCGCGCGAAGCGGTTCATGAAGATCATCAGCCTCGCGCCGGAGGTGCTGTAGCCATGGCGCACGTACGCAAGGGCGACCTCGTCGTCGTCACCAGCGGGGCCTACAAGGGCAAGCGGGGCAAGGTCCTGCGCGTCGTCGGCGATCGAGTGATCGTCGAGAAGGTCGCGATGATCAAGCGCCACAGCCGCGCGACGCAGAAGAACCCGCAGGGCGGCATCGTGGACAAGGAAGGCACGATCCACATCTCGAACGTCGCCCTCTACGACGATAAGAAGTCGACGAACAACGGCGGGACCCGCACGAAGAACGTCACTGACGGGGACCAGAAGGTCCGCGTCGCGGTCCGGTCCGGAACCAAGTTCCCCAGCGCCGGCATGGCCTGAAAGAACGAAGCGAGTAGATCATGGCGAAGGACGACGAGAAAGCAGGCGGGGCGCCGGCCGAAAAGGCCGAGAAGAAGCCCCCGCGCGCCAAGGGTGAAGGCAAGAAGAAGGCGACCGAGCCGACCGGGCCGGCGCCGAAGTACAAGCGCGAGAAGGCTCCCAAGCTGAAGGCGCAGTACGACGGGCAGGTGCGCCCGCAGATGATGAAGGAGTTCAGCTACTCCACCATCATGCAGGTGCCGCGCATCCTGAAGATCACGGTCAACATGGGCCTCGGCAAGGCGAAGGACGAGCCCAAGATGATCGACAACGCGATCGAGGAGCTCAAGGCCATCACCGGCCAGTCCCCGGTCGTGTCGCGCGCGAAGAAGGACATCGCCGTCTTCAAGCTCCGCAAAGGGCAGAAGATCGGCGTGATGGTCACGCTGCGCCGCGAGCGGATGTGGGAGTTCCTCGATCGCCTGTGCAACATCGCGCTGCCGCGCGTCCGCGACTTCCGCGGCGTGTCGCCGCGCGGCTTCGACGGGCGCGGCAACTTCACCATGGGCGTGCGCGAGCAGATCATCTTCCCCGAGATCGAGTACGACAAGATCGACTCGATCAAGGGCATGAACATCAGCATCGTCACCACCGCCGAGACCGACGCCGAGGGGCGCGCGCTGCTCGGCCACCTCGGAATGCCGTTCCGTCAACCTGCTCCCACGACGGGCGCCGCAGGAGCCGCGTAATCATGGCCAAGCTGATCGATACGCTCCCCAAGAAGCAAAAGTTCAAGGTCCGCATCAAGGCGCGCTGCAAGCGCTGTGGCCGCTCGCGCGCGTACCTGCGGAAGTTCGAGATGTGCCGGTGCTGTTTCCGAGAGCTCGCACTGCGCGGCGATATCCCGGGCGTCATCAAGTCGAGCTGGTGAGGCAAGTATGTCGATGACCGATCCAATCGCTGATCTCCTCGCACGCATCCGGAACGGGATCCGTGCGCGTAAGCAACTCGTCGAGTGCCCGCGTTCGACCATCAAGCTGCGCATCGCCGAGATCCTCCGCGACGAGGGCTTCGTCCAGAGCGTCACGGCGCAGGACGACAAGCACCAGGGCACGCTGAAGCTCGCGCTGCGCTACGACGGGCGGGCCACGCCCACGGGCTGCGCGATCACCGGGATGCGGCGCGTGTCGCGCCCCGGCCAGCGCAGCTACGTCCCCGCCAAGCAGGTGCCGAGGGTCCGTAACGGCCTCGGCATCGCCATCCTGTCCACGTCGCAGGGCGTGATGACCGACCGCGAGGCCCGCAAGCTGGGCGTCGGCGGCGAAGTCCTCTGCGAGGTCTGGTGAGCCATGTCGCGCATCGGTCGCAAGCCGCTCGAGATCCCCAAGGGTGTCCAGGTGACGATCACGTCCGACACCATCTCGACCAAGGGCCCCAAGGGCACGCTGACGCTCAAGCGTCACAAGGACATCGAGGTCAAGCAGGCCAAGGACGATGACAAGAAGGACGTCATTGTCTTCGAGCGCAAGGGCAACGCGGGGCCGGAGCGCGCCGCGCACGGCCTCATGCGCGCGCTCGTCGGCAACATGCTGACGGGCGTCACCACGGGCTTCACGCGCCAGCTCGAGATCAACGGCGTCGGCTACAAGGCCGAGCTGAAGGGTCCCAAGATCGTGCTGTCGCTCGGCTTCTCGCACCCCGTCGAGTACACGCTGCCCGAGGGGATCACCGCGAAGGTCGACAAGAACATGCTCATCTTGTCGGGGATCGATCGCCAGGCGCTCGGCGCCGCGACGGCGAAGATCCGCAGCCTGCGCCCGCCCGAGCCGTACAAGGGCAAGGGCATCAAGTACGTCGAGGAGACGATCCTCCGCAAGGCGGGCAAGACCGCAGGCAAGTAACCGAAACGCTCGCACAGGCTGCCGCGCACGGAAACCGCGGCGAGAGCCTCGAGCAGGAGAACGAACATGGCTGGCCACGTCAAATTTGCAAACCCCAAGCTCAGGAAGCGCCTCCGCCGCAAGGAGTCGATCCGGCTGCGCATCAGCGGCACCGCGGAGCGTCCGCGCCTGAGCGTGTTCCGCTCGGCGCGCTACGTCTACGCCCAGGCGGTCGATGACACGCAGGGCCGCGTGCTCGCGTCGGCGAGCGAGCTCGAGGCCGCCCTCAAGGAGGCGGTCGCGGGCAAGCCGAAGAAGGAGCGCGCGCGCATCGTCGGCAAGGTGATCGGCGAGAAGCTGATCGCGCGCGGCGTCACGCATGTCGTGTTCGACCGCAACGGCTTCATCTATCACGGCCGCGTCAAGGAAGTCGCCGACGGCGCTCGCGACGCGGGCCTCTCGTTCTGAAGAAAGCAAAGCAATGCTGATCAATCCCGAAGAAGTTGGCGAGCTGGTCGACCGCGTCGTCCACATCAACCGCGTGGCCAAGGTCGTCAAGGGCGGCCGGCGGTTCTCGTTCTCGGCGCTGGTCGTCGTCGGGGACCAGCACGGTCACGTCGGCGCCGGCCTCGGCAAGGCCAACGAGGTGCCGGAGGCCATCCGCAAGGGGACCGACCGCGCCAAGCGCAACCTGTTCCGGATCCCCCTCGTGAAGGGCACGATCCCGCACGAGGTCGAGGGCATCTTCGGCGCGGCGCAGGTGCTGCTCCGCCCGGCCTCCCCCGGTACCGGCGTCATCGCCGGCGGCGGCGTCCGGCCGGTGCTCGAGGTCGCCGGCATCACCGACATCCTGACCAAGTCGCTCGGGACCTCGAACCCGCACAACGTGATCCACGCGACCGTCGTGGCGCTCAAGGCGCTCCGCTCGGTCGAGCAGGTCGCCAAGACGCGCGGCAAGAACGTCTCGGACTTCTACCAGCGCCGGCAAGCGCCCTGAGGACGGCCATGGCGATCAAGCTCAAAGTCACGCAGGTGAAGAGCGGCATCGGCCGCTCGAAGTCGCAGAACCTGACCCTCCAGGGCCTCGGGCTTCGGGGCCCGCAGCGCTCGGTCATCCTCCAGGACACCGAAGCGGTCCGCGGAATGATCCGCAAGGTGGCGCACCTCGTCACGGTCGAGGCAGCTGACTGAGGATTGGCCTCGCCGGTCATGTGTGGCCTCGCCGGGCCTCGCCTGGCGGCTCCTCCGGCCCGGCGATGCCAACCCCCCATCTTGGTAGTTGCCCAAAACCAGTTTCCGCGCCAGATTCCCCAGGCGCCTCGGGATTTCGCTCATGTCCACGATCTCACTGCACAACCTCCATCCGAACCCAGGTGCTACCCGCGACAAGAAGCGGCTCGGCCGCGGCCGGGGCTCGGGCAAGGGCAAGACCTCCGGTAAGGGCGTCAAGGGCCAGAAGGCGCGGCCCGGTCACCACGGCGCGCGGTTCGCGTTCGAGGGCGGTCAGATGCCGATGCCTCGCCGGATCCCCAAGCGCGGGTTCAAGAACCCGTTCCGCATCGAGCCGTACCCGATCAACGTCGCCACGCTCGAGAAGGTGTTCGACGCCGGCGCCACCGTCGATCTCGACACGCTCCGCGCGAAGGGACTGCTCCCCAAGAAGGCGGAGTACGTGAAGATCCTCGGCGAGGGCGAGCTGACCAAGGCGCTCACGATCAAGGCGTACCGCGCGTCCGCCGTGGCGATCGAGAAGGTGTCCAAGGCCGGCGGCTCGATCGAGCTGCTCTCTGCCGCGGCGGCCCCGACGGCTGAATAAGGACGGAAGTGGCCTCGATCTTCAATATCACCAAGATCCCCGAGCTCCGGCGGCGGATCCTCTTCACGCTGTTCATCCTCGCGGTCTATCGCCTGGGCGTGTTCATCACGATCCCCGGTGTGAACCGGCTCGAGATGAGCCACGTCGTGTCGAAGGGCGGATCGGGGTCGTTCCTGGGCATGTTCAACATGTTCTCGGGCGGCGCGCTGGAGCAGTTCTCGATCTTCACGCTCGGCATCATGCCGTACGTGACGTCGTCGATCGTGATGCAGCTGCTCACGGTCGTCGTGCCCAAGCTCGACCAGCTCAACAAAGAGGGCGAGCAGGGCAAGCGGCGGATCAACCAGCTCACGCGCTACGGCACCGTCCTCGTCGCGATCGTCCAGTCGTGGTTCGCGGCGAGCTACGTCGAGGGCCTGTCGCGCGGCGGCGCGGACGTCGTCGTCGACCCGGGCCTCGGGTTCCACCTGCTCACCGTCATCACGATGACCACCGGCACGGTCGTCATCATGTGGTTCGGCGAGCTCATCACCGAGAACGGCATCGGCAACGGCTCGTCGATGATCATCTTCGCCGGCATCGTCGCCGACATGCCGGATGCCATCACGAGCTTCCTCTTCGGCGGCAGCGACAAGGGCATCGGCCTCGGCGTCATCTTCACGGTGCTGCTCGTGGTCGGCACGATCGCGGCGATCTGCTTCTTCGAGCGCTCTCACCGCCGGATCCCGGTCCAGTACACAAAACGCCAAGTAGGACGAAAAATGTACTCGGGCGCGCAGAGCTTCCTGCCGCTCAAGATCAACGTCTCCGGCGTGATCCCGCCGATCTTCGCGTCATCGATCCTGATGTTCCCGTCGCAGATCGCGAACATGGCGTCGTCGGGCTGGATGCAGCAGATCGCGGGCGCGCTGCACCCGGCCGACTGGCGCTATAACCTGGTCTTCACGATCCTCGTCATCTTCTTCGCGTTCTTCTACACGTCGGTCGTGTTCAACCCGGTCGACGTCGCGGACAACCTGAAGAAGTCGGGCGGCTTCATCCCCGGCATCCGGCCCGGCAAGCACACGGCCCAGTACATCGAGCGCGTGCTGTCGCGGATCACGTTCGCGGGCGCGCTGTACCTGTCCATCGTGTGCATGATCCCGGCTCTCCTGCAGAAGTACCTGCACGTGCCGTTTCAGTTCGGCGGGACGGGCCTCCTGATCGTCGTCGGCGTCGCGCTCGACACCGTGCAGCAGATCGAGTCGCACCTCATCACGCGGAACTACGAGGGCTTCGCTGGTCCCAAGGGCCCGCGGATCCGCGGGCGAGTCGCCGCGCGCCCACGCTGAGCGGCGGCGTGAGGATCAACCTCAAGTCGCGGGACGAGATTCGCCTCATGCGCGAGGCGGGGCTCGTCTGCGCCGAGATCCTGGACGAGATCTGCGCGGCCGCCAAGCCGGGCGTCTCGACCTGGGAGCTCGACCGGATCGCGCGCGCGGGGATCGACAAGCACCGCGTCCAGAGCGCGTTCCTCGGCTACGCCTACCCGCCATATCCAGCCGTCCTGTGCACATCGATCAACCACGTCATCGTGCACGGCATCCCAAAGAAGAGCGACGTCCTCAAGGACGGCGACATCATCGGGATCGACTTCGGCATCTTCAAGCACGGCTTCTGCGCCGACACGGCCCGGACGGTGCTGGTCGGCAGCGTCAGCGAGGAGAAGCGCCGGCTCGTGGCGACGGCCGAGGAGGCGCTCGAGCGGGCCATCGCCCTGTGCCGGCCCGGCAAGCGCCTGGGCGACCTCGGCCAGGCGATCCAGAGCTTCGCGGAATTACGTGGTTATTCGGTGGTCCGCCAGTTCGTGGGCCACGGCACCGGCCGCCAGATGCACGAGGACCCGCAGGTGCCCAATTTCGGCGAGCGAGACTCCGGCAAACGTATGAAATCCGGTCTTGTCATCGCCGTCGAGCCCATGGTAAACGCCGGGGCCCACGAAGTAGAGGTTCTCGACGACAAGTGGACGGCCGTGACCAAAGATCGTTCGATGTCAGCACACTTCGAGCACACGATCGCGATCACGGACGAGGGACCCTGGGTGCTGACCCGTCCATCCTCGTCGCCCGGGAAACCATGATCACCTCCGCGCGAGCCGCAACCGAAGAGCAGCCATGAAAGTACGAGCCTCCGTCAAACCCATCTGCCCGAAGTGCAAGGTCATCAAGCGCAAGGGTGTCGTTCGCGTCATCTGCAGCAACCCGCGGCACAAGCAGCGCCAGGGCTAACCAGGACCCCAGGACCACAGGGACCAACAGGGACCAACAGGGACCAACAGGGATCAGAAGAGGACCTCCATGGCTCGCATTGCAGGCGTCGACCTCCCGCGCAACAAGCGCATCGAGATCGCACTCACGTACATCTACGGGCTCGGCCGTCACGCGGCGCGCGTCGTCCTGAACCAGGCGGGGATCTCGCTCGACAAGAAGAGCGATGACCTCGACGAGAACGACGTCCGCAAGATCCGCGACGCGATCGAGCAGAACTACCGCGTCGAGGGCGATCTCCGCCGCGACACGCAGCTCAGCATCAAGCGCCTCGTCGATCTCGGCGCGTACCGCGGCATGCGCCACCGCCGGAACCTGCCGGCCCGCGGCCAGCGCACCCACACGAACGCCCGCACCCGCAAGGGACCTCGCCGCATGGCGATCAAGAAGCAGGGCGCGGTCACCAAGAAGTAAGTTGCGCTAGCGCTCAGGCGAAGAAGGTCAACAGCTCATGTCGCAGGTCAAAGGCAAGCAGAAGAAGAAGGTCCGGAAGAACATCCAGACCGGCGTCGCGCACATCTCGGCGACGTTCAACAACACGATCGTCTCGATCACCGACGTCAGCGGGAACGTCGTCGCGTGGTCGTCCGCCGGCACGTGCGGATTCAAAGGCTCGCGCAAGTCGACGCCGTTCGCCGCGCAGCTCGCCGCCGAGGACGCCGCGAAGAAGGCGATGGAGCACGGCGTCCGCAACGTGACCGTCTACGTCAACGGCCCCGGCTCGGGCCGCGAGTCCGCGCTGCGCGCGCTCAACGCCGCCGGGTTCAAGATCAACCTCATCCGGGACGTGACCCCGGTGCCGCACAACGGCTGCCGGCCCCGCAAGCGTCGTCGCGTCTGATCACCTCTTTCAGGTTCAGGAACCGAAGCAAATGGCTCGCTATACTGGTGCAGTTTGTCGGCTCTGCCGGCGTGAGGACATGAAGCTCTTCCTCAAGGGAGAGCGCTGCTACACGGACAAGTGCGGCTACGAGCGGCGCTCGTACCCGCCCGGCCAGCACGGCCAGAACCGGCGCCGCAAGCGCTCGGATTACGGCGAGCAGCTCCGCGAGAAGCAGAAGGTCAAGCGCATCTACGGCATCGCGGAGCGGCAGTTCCGCGGCTACTACTACAAGGCGCTGCGGACCAAGGGCGTCTCGGGTCACACGCTGATCCAGCTCCTCGAGCGGCGCCTCGACAACGTCGCCTACCGCATGGGCTTCGCGAGCGACCACGCCGAGGCGCGTCAGCTCGTCCGCCACGGCCACTTCACCGTCAACGGCAAGAAGGTGAACATCCCGTCGTACCTCGTGCGGGCGCGGGACGTCATCGCGGTGCGCGAGGGGTCGCAGAAGATCGCGCGCATCAACGAGGCGCTCGCCGCCGTCGATCGCCGCGGCGTGCCGCAGTGGATCACGCTCGACAAGGAGAACTTCCGCGGCGCGATCGTGCAGCTGCCCGCCCGCGAGGACGTGACGCTGCCGATCCGCGAGCAGCTCATCATCGAGCTCTACTCGAAGTAGCGCTCGGTCGCGCTCCCCCCGGAGCGCGACACGTGTTCCTGGCACCGCGAGGTGCCGCACCGCCGGGCATCCCGCCCGGCGGCAACGACGGGATTCGAACCCCGTCCGCAGATCGGCCGTGATGAAAGCGCGCCGGTCGAGGAGACCCGAGAGATGGAACCGACCCCAGAGCAGACCGCGTTCATGGCCAAGAACTGGCGGGACCTCATCCGCCCCCGCACGCTCGAGATCGAGGAGCGGTCCGATACGTACGGCAAGTTCTCGTGCGAGCCGCTCGAGCGCGGCTTCGGCACGACGCTCGGCGTGGCGCTGCGCCGCATCCTCCTGTCGTCGCTGCAGGGCGCCGCGATCACGCACATCGCGCTCGAGGGCGCGCTGCACGAGTTCACGTCGCTGCCGGGCATCGTCGAGGACGTGACCGACATCATCCTCAACCTCAAGGAGACGCTGTTCAAGGTCGAGGCCGACAAGACGTACACCGTCCGGCTCGACAAGAGCGGCGAGGGCGCCGTCACCGCGGGCGACATCTCGCTCGTCGATGGCGTCACCTGCCTGAACCCCAGCCACCGGATCTGCACGCTGTCGAAGGACGGCAAGATCGCCATGGAGCTGACCATCGCGACGGGCCGCGGCTACGCGCCGGCCGAGCGCCACTCGATCGATCTGCCGGTCGGCACGATCGCGATCGACGCGCTGTTCTCGCCGATCCGCAAGGTCAACTTCATCGTCACGAACGCGCGCGTCGGCCAGCAGACCGACTACGACAAGCTGACGCTCGAGGTGTGGACGAACGGCTCGGTGCGGCCCGACGACGCGGTCGCGTACGCCGCGAAGATCCTCAAGGAGCAGCTGAACCTGTTCATCAACTTCGAGGAGATGGCCGAGCCGGTCGAGGCGCCGCGCGACGAGGCCGCCGAGAAGCTGAACGAGAACCTGTGGCGCACCGTCGACGAGCTCGAGCTCTCGGTCCGCTCCGCGAACTGCCTCCAGAACGCCAACATCAAGTACATCGGCGAGCTGGTGCAGAAGACCGAGTCCGAGATGCTGAAGACGAAGAACTTCGGCCGCAAGTCGCTCAAGGAGATCAAGGAGCTGCTCGCCGAGATGGGCCTGCAGCTCGGCATGAAGCTCGACAACTGGCCGGGTCCCAACCCGCTCAAGAAGCCCTGACGCATCGCAAGCCCTGAAGTCCCGATAGCCCTGAGCCACTCGAAAGATCCACCACCATGCGCCACCGCAAATCAGGACGTAAGCTCGGCCGCACCTCGTCGCACCGGTCGGCCCTGTACAACAACCTCGTCACGTCGCTCTTGACCCACGGCCGCATCGAGACGACCGAGGCCAAGGCGAAGGAGCTCCGCAGCTACGCCGACGCGACGATCCAGTGGAGCGTCGACGTCCACGCGCTCGTGGCGAAGGGCGAGCAGGCCTCGCCCGCGGAGCGCGCCCGGGTGCTGCACGCTCGGCGCATGGCGCGGCAGACGGTGAAGACGCGGACCGCGCTCGAGCGGCTGTTCACCGAGATCGGGCCGCACTTCGCGACGCGCAAGGGCGGCTACACGCGGCTGCTCAAGACCCGCACCCGCAAGGGCGACGCGGCGCCGATGGCGTTCGTCGAGCTCGTCGGGCTGAACGGTCAGCCGACGGCGGCGACCGCGTCGGGCGCGGACGAGTAGCGCCCGGCGCGCCGGGTGGTGCCGCGCGCCGTGTGATCACGCGCGCATGCGATGGTAGGGAGATCCCGCTTCTGCGCGCGCGCGCGGATTTGCGACGCACTGCAGAAGCCAGCTGAAATCGTCGCGATCTTTCTTACGAGGCCCGCTGTCCGGCGGGCCTCGTTTTTTTTCCCCCTATACAAGGAGCTTCTGCTCAAGGGATAACGTTCACACCAACATTTCGGTTTCTTGTCAGACGTGTCCCCTACAACCGCGGGAGCTTCATGCGAATCAAAAACCTCGTCTGGCTTGGCTTCGCTCTATCTCTCGTAGCCTGTCGCAACCCGAAGGGGATGGTTGGCGATGACGATGGCGGGGGAGACGACGGCGGCATGCCCGTGGACACCCGGCCCGCGGACACGAGGATCCAGGACGTTCAGAGCGACAAGATGCCGAAGGGCACGGGGGTGGTGCTGAAGGGCGTGGTGGTCACCGCGATCGACGCGTTCGGCGGGCGCACCGGCGACTTCTGGATCCAGGATCCGATGGGCGGCCCGTACTCGGGCCTCCACGTGTTCGGCGCGCCGCTCGATCAGGTCGCGGTCCTCACCGTCGGAGATCTCGTCGACATCGAGGGCGGCGAGAAGGACGAGTTCGCGCTGTCGAGCGACGCGACGGGCCGGACGGTGACCGAGCTGAAGCCGGTCACGGGCGGCAAGATGATGATCACGAAGAGAGGGACCGGGACGCTGCCCGAGCCGGTCGTCGTCGACGCGCTCGTGATCGGCCAGAAGGAGACGCGGGCGGAGCGCGACGCGGAGTGGGAGCAGTGGGAAGGCGTGCCGATCACGGTCAGGAACATCGCCGCGTTCGGCGCCCCGGCGCAGGTCTCGAGCGCGTCGAACCCGGATGTGACGAACAAGACGGTCGGCGTCACGGGCGAGCTGACCCTGCAGTCCGCGCTCGCCGACTTCCCGATGGGCATCGCGGCCGACGCGTGCATCGCGAGCGCGACCGGCGTCCTCGACTACTTCTTCAATTACCTCCTGTACCCGCGCGCCCCGGCGGACGTCGTGATGGGAGGGACCTCGTGCCCGCCGAAGGAGAACACGCCGGAGCTGTGCGGCGACGGCATCGACAACGACGGCAACACGTTCAAGAACTGCTTCGACAACAGCTGCATCATGCCGCTCGACACCTGCCGGCCACTGACGCCGATCGCGGCGATCCAGGCCATGATCCCGAACCCGCCGGGCGTCGAGGTCCGCGACGTGTACGTGACCGCGGTGTCGTTCGGCAAGCGCGACTTCTGGGCGTCCACGTCGCCGACCGCCGCGGCGAATGAAGGGATCTACGTCCGCGGCCCGAGCACGCTGGATGCCTCGGTGGTCCCCGGCGCGCGCGTCAGCGTGATCGGGCGGGCCATCGAGTTCAACAACGACGGGATGGGCGAGACCCTCACGCAGATCAACAGGCTCTCGGTCCCCACCGGTCAGACGCCGGTCCCGATGGTGCCGGTCGCGGACCAGACGGCCGCCACGCTCGTCGCGGCGGCCACCGGCGAGCCCTACGAGTCGGTGCTGGTCACGCTCACGAACGTGAAGGTCTCGGTCGCGGGGACCAGCACCAACTTCTACGTCGGCGAGCTCGATCAGAACGGCACGAAGTTCTTGTCCGACGACGACATTCTGCGGCTGACCGATCCGGTCGGCACCTGCTACGCGGCGATCACCGGCATCTGGACGTACCAGGTCTTCGACAACAAGTACGGGCTCCTGCCGATCAGCAAGACGCCCGGCGGCGTCTGCCCGTAAGCGTCGGCGCGCGCGAGCGGCGCGGCCAGGCGCCGCGGTGTCAGACCGGCCCGATATGACGCCGGCATGCCTGCGAATGGCGCCGCGGCGAGCTACGGCGACCTCCTGGTGATGTCGCTGGTCGTGCTGGGGGCCGTGTGCGTCGCGGCGTTCGTGCTCGTGCGGCTCGTGGGCCGCTTCCTGGCCACGGGGCGCGTGCGCGGCGCGCACCTGCTCGACGTCGTCGCGCGCGTGCCGCTCGAGCCGCGGCGATCGCTGTATGTCGTCGAGGTCGCGGGGAAGACGCTGCTCGTCGGGACGAGCGAGATGGGGCTCTCGGTGCTGTCGGAGCTCGACGGCGGCGAGGTGCGCGCGCGCGTGGCCGCGCAGCCGAGCTTCGGCGAGCTCGTGCGCGCGGCGTGGAGCCGGCGCAGGGGGCTGCGCGATGCCGGTGGCGTCGGCCGGGACGGCGGCGCGAGCGCCGAGCCCGGCGGGGCGGTGTCGGCCGCGGGCGAGGCGGCCCGGCGCGCGGGCGGCGGGGGCGCGGGCGGCGGCGGCGCGGACGAAGGCGAGCCGGGCGGTAAGGCGCCGTGAGCTCGGAGGGCGGCGGCGGGATCGCGGTGGTCGCGCTGATCGCGATCGTGCCGGTCGTCGTGCTGATGCTGACGAGCTTCGTGAAGATGTCGGTGGTGCTCGCGCTCCTGCGCAACGCGCTCGGCGCGCCGGAGGCGCCGTCGGGGCTCGTCGTGATGGGCGTGTCGCTCGTGCTCACGTTCTTCGTGATGGCCCCGGTCGCGATCGACATGGTCCGCGCGGCGGAGGTGCCGGCAGCCCCGGCGCCGGGTGCGCCGAAGGTGCCGGCGGGCGGCGGCGCGGCGCGAGCCGGGGCCGAGGCGACCACCAGCGCCGAAGGGACGGCGGGCGCGCGGCTCGACGTCGAGGGGGCGGTGCGGCAGGTCGTGCCGGCGCAGTACCGGGGAGAGCTGGACGCGGCGGCGCGCGCGGTCGAGCCGCTGCGCGCGTTCCTGGGCAAGCACGCCGCGGCGCGGGATCGCGAAACGTTCACGGCGGTCGCGCGGCAGATGGGCCGGGACGTCGCGGGCGACGAGACGTGGGTCCTCGCGCCAGCGTTCCTCACGACGGAGCTGCGCGAGGCGTTCGCGATCGCCGTCGTGATCTTCATCCCGTTCCTGGTGCTCGATCTGGTCGTCGCGCTGGGGCTCGCGGCGCTCGGGCTGCAAGCGACGCAGCCGCAGGTCGTCGCGCTGCCGCTCAAGCTGCTCCTGTTCGTCGCTGTCGATGGGTGGCGCCTCCTGATCGACGGGCTCCTGCGAGGCTACGCGTGACGCAGAGCCTGGCCGCGCTCGTGCGCGAGGCGGTCCTCCTCGCGCTCCTCTGCGCCGCGCCGGTCCTCGTGGCCGCGCTGGTCGCCGGCGTGATCACGGGGCTCCTCGGCGCGTTCACGCAGATCCAGGATCCGGCCGTGAGCCTCGTCCCGCGCGTGGCGGCGGTGGGGATCGCGCTCGCGCTGTTCGCGCCGTCGATCGCGCGTCAGCTCGAGGCGTTCGCGACGCGGCTGTGGCCGCTCGTCGCGGTGATCGGAGCGGGAGCGGGAGCGGGGTGACGGCGCTCGCCACCGTCCTCATCCCCCACCTCGTCCTGGCGCTGCGCGGCGCGGCGGCGATCGCCGTGCTGACGACGCTCGCGGGCGGGCTCCCGCGGATCGTCCAGCTCGGGCTGGCAGCGGCGACGGGCCTGTGGACGGTGCTGCTCGCAGGCCCGGCGCCGCTCGCGGGCGCGGCGCCGCTCGCAGGCGGGCTCGCGGTGCTCGCGGCGCGCGAGCTCGTCATCGGCGCGACGCTGGGCCTCGTGGCCGCCATGCCGCTGATCGCGGCGGCCACGGCCGGGCGGCTCGTCGACGTCGCGGGCCACGCGCGCGGCGCGTACGGCGGGCTGTTCGCGCTCCTCGCCGCGGCCGTGTTCGTCGGGATCGACGGCCACGTCGCCGTGATCGCGGCGATCGGCGACAGCTTCCGCGCGGTGCCGGCGGTCGCGCTCGCGCAGCCAGGCGCACCGGGCGCGCCGGGCGCACCGGGCGCGCGCGAAGCGATCGCCGCGCTCGTCGGCGCCGCGGTCCGGCTCGCGATCCCCTGGCTCGTGACGGCGGCGGTCGTCGAGCTCGCGGTCGGCATCGGCGTGCGCGTCGCGGGCCGCGCCGCGCTGCACGCGCCGCTGGCCGCGGCGGCGCCAGCGGCGCTCGTGATGATGACAGCCACCCTCGTCTCCACGCTCGCGGTGGGGATCGCGGCGCTGATCCGCTGACGCGGCGCGCGCGCGCCTCGGCGTCGGCCGGCTCAGCTCCTGCGGACGGCCGCGATGATCTCGGCCAGGCGCGCCCAGTGCGGCTCCGGAACCGGCCCGTCGGCGGCGGCCAGCGCGGCCGCGAGGGACGCGTCGCGGTGCACGGGGATGCGGTGGCGACGCGCGAGGCCGAGGAGCTGCGTGGCGCGCGCGCCGCGGCCGCTGGCGGTGCGCGTCGGGATCGGGCGCCGCGCGGCGTCCCAGGACACGGCGACGGCGGCGTCGTCACCGAGGACGAGCACGGCGGCGCCCGCGACGGCCTCGCTCGGCGAGAGGTGCAGCGCGCGGGCGCGGCGCGCGCGCCAGCGCGGATCGGGCCCGGCGAGCCGATCGTCCTGCCGCTTCTCGTGCGCGGTCATGCGCAGCGCCTGCGCGAGCCGGGCGTGCTGCGCGAGCGCGTCGAGGGCGCCGAGCAGCGCCCACGCGATCGCGAGCGCCGCGAGCGCGCTCACGACGAGCGCGGCGCCGGCGAGCGACGCGGACGCCGCCGCCGACGACGACGGCGTCGGCGACGAAGCAGCCGCGCGCGGCAGCGCCGCGAGCCGCGGCGCCGCCCACCACAGCCAGCCGAGCGCAGTGCCGCCAACGACCGCGGCGGCCGCGAGCCCGAAGCCAGCGCGCCCCGCGCGCTCGGCGCCGCCAGCTGCGAGCGCGGGCGCGCTCGGGAGCCGGCGCCGCGGGAGCCAGAGCGCGCGGGTCTGCGCGACGTGCGCGACGATCGCAGCGCCGGCCGCCGCGGCGAGCACGGGCAGCGCGAGCGCGGCGATGGCGCTCGGCGCGTCGGCGAGGGTGAGCAGCGCGCCGGGCGCGCCCCCGGCGTCGGAAGGCCCGCCGCCGCCGCCAGCCGCGAGCGGCTCGCCAGCGCCGCGGCACGCGGCCGCGATCCACGCGCCGAGCCGCGCGGCGGCGGCGCTCCCGAGCTCGGTCACCGCGAGGAGCGCCGCGCCGCACGCGGCCGCGCCGACGACGAGCGGGCTCGCCGCGTGCAAACCGGCGCGCCGCGCGAGCGCGAGCCTGCGCGCGGACGGAGGGAACGGACGGTGCTCGGCCATGTCCGACGCCGATGGTAAGGTGCCGGACCGATGACCGCTCCACGCAAGGTGCGAAAAGCCGTGATCCCCGCCGCGGGCCTGGGGACGCGGTTCCTGCCGGCCACGAAGGCGATCCCCAAGGAGATGCTGCCGATCGTCGACGTGCCGACGATCCAGCTCGTGATCGACGAGGCCGTGCGCGCCGGCATCTCCGACGTCATCGTGGTGAACGGCCGCCACAAGCACGCGATCGAGGACCACTTCGATCACGCCTACGAGCTCGAGCACACGCTGCGCGAGCGCGGCAACGCAAAGCTCGCCGACGAGATGGCCGCGATCGCCGCGATGGTGCGCATCCACTCGGTGCGGCAGAAGCAGCCGCTCGGGCTCGGCCACGCGGTGCTCGCGGCGCGCGAGGCGGCGGGCGGCGAGGCGTGCGCGATCCTGCTCGGCGACGATCTCGTCGACAACGATCGCGATCCGGCGATCGCCCAGCTCGCGCGCGTGTACGAGGAGACGGGCGCCGGCGCCATCATGATCATGGAGGTCCCCGAGGGGCGCGAGCACATGTACGGCATCGTCGCGGGCGACCTCGACGGAAATGGCCGCATGCGAATCCGCGACATGGTCGAGAAGCCGAAGCCGGGCACGGCGCCGAGCCGGTGGGCGATCGTCGGCCGGTACGTGGTGCCGCCGGCGATCTGGGCGCACCTCGCCGCGACGAAGCCGGGCGCCGGCGGCGAGATCCAGCTGACCGACGCGCTGCGCGAGCTCGCGAGCTCCGCCGACGGGCTGTACGGCGTCGTCGTCGCGGGGACGCGCCACGACGCGGGCGACAAGCTCGGCTACCTGCGCGCGAACCTCGCGTACGCCCTGAAGCGGCCGGCGCTGCGCGACGCGGTGCTCGAGCTGTGCCGCGAGATGCTCGCGCAGTCCGGCGAGAGCTGAGCGGAGGCGGCGCCGGTGAGCGCGGCAGTCAGCGCGGCGGATTCGTACACGGAGGTGGCGGTCACGCTGCCGGTGGCGGGGCGGTTCCACTACCGCGTGCCGGCGCACCTGGCGTCGCGCGCGCGCGTGGGCGCCCGGGTGCTCGTGCGCTTCGGGCCGCGCAAGGTGACGGGCATCGTGGTGCGCGAGGGGGCCGTGCCGCCCGACGGCGTGGCGCCCGTGGATCTGACGGAGGTCCTCGACGAGGAGCCGGCGCTGTCGCGCGAGCTCGTGGACCTGTGCCTGTGGGTCGCCGAGTACTACGAGGCGCCGCCGGGGGAGGTGATGCGCGCGGCGCTCCCGGCGGGGAGCGGCGTCGCGGCGCGCGGCGTGATCGAGATGACCGAGGCGGGGCGCGCGGCGCTCGAGGGGCAGGGCGGGGCGCTCCCGCCGAAGCAGCGCGCGCTCCTCGGCAGGCTCGCGGCCGAGGCGCTCCCGGCGGGCGGGCTGCGCCCGGCGGAGCGGGCCACGGTCGACGCGCTCGTCGCGCAGGGCCTCGTCGAGCGGCGCGAGCAGCGCGCGAAGGCGCGGGCGCGGCTGCCGCGCGAGCGCGTGGCGCGGCTCGCGGTGGACGCGGCCGAGGCGCGCGGCCAGGTCGCGCGCGCGCCGAAGCGGTGGGCGATCGTCGAGGCGCTCGCGGCGGGCGGCTTCCTCGCGGTGGCGGCGCTGGAGCAGCAGGTGCCGGGCGCCAAGGCGGCGCTCCGCGAGCTCGCGAAGGCCGGGCTCGTCGAGCTGGGCGAGCGCGAGCTGCCGCTCGGCGCGGCGCAGGCGAGCACGGACATGGCGGCGGCGCGCCCGCCGGTCCTCACGGACGAGCAGACGGTCGCCGTCGCGGCGATCGTCGGCGCGCTCGGCGGGGCCCCGGGGGGCCCGGGGGCCCCGGGCGCCTCGGGCGACGCGGCCGCGCGCCCGCCGTTCACGCCGTTCCTGCTGCACGGCGTGACGGGCAGCGGCAAGACCGAGGTCTACCTCCAGGTGATCGCCGAGGCGCTCGCGCGCGGCCGGACGGCGCTGGTGCTCGTGCCCGAGATCTCGCTGACGCCGCAGCTCGCGGCGCGGTTCCGGGCGCGGTTCGGCGATCTCGTCGCGATCCTGCACTCGGGGCTGACGGAGCAGGCGCGGCTCGGCGAGTGGTCGCGCCTCCGGCGCGGCGACGCGAAGATCGCCGTCGGCGCGCGCTCGGCGGTGTTCGCGCCGCTCACCGACCTCGGCGTGATCGTCGTCGACGAGGAGCACGACGGCTCGTTCAAGCAGGACGAGGGCGTGCGCTACCACGCGCGCGACGTGGCGCTCGTGCGGGCGCAGCGGGCCGGCGCGGTCTGCGTGCTGGGCTCCGCGACGCCGAGCCTCGAGACGGCAGCGCACGCCGAGCTGGCCGAGCCCGCGGGCGCGGCCGAGCCGGCGCCGGCCGGACCTGGCGCGGAGGCGGACGCCGCCCCGGCCGACACCGGAGCCCCTGGAGGACGCGCGCGCCGGCCGTACCGCAAGCTGGTGCTGACGCAGCGCCCGACGGCGCGGCCGATGCCGGCCGTCGAGATCGTCGACCTGCGGCGGTACATGCCGGACGGCGACGCGATGCTGTCCGCGCCGCTGCGCGCCGCGATCGCAGAGACCCAGGCGGCCGGCGACCAGACGATCCTGTTCCTGAACCGGCGGGGGTTCGCGACGTTCGTCCTCTGCAAGGCGTGCGGCCACGCGTTCCGCTGCCCGCACTGCTCGGTGTCGCTCACCTATCACCGCCACAGCGACCGGCTCAGCTGTCATTACTGCGGGTTCCAGCAGCGCGTGCCGGAGAAGTGCCCGGAGTGCCAGACGAGCGGGGCCATCGAGCGCAAGGGCCTGGGCACCGAGAAGGTCGCGGAGGCGGTGGCCGCCGAGTTCCCGGCGGCCCGCGTGGCGCGGCTGGATCGCGATGTCGCGAGCGGCGCGAAGGTCGAGGCAGTGCTCGCGCGCGTGGCGCGGCGCGAGATCGACATCCTCGTGGGCACGCAGATGGTCACGAAGGGCCACGACTTTCCAGGTGTCACCCTCGTCGGCGTCCTGTGCGCCGACACGGGCCTGAACCTGCCGGACTTCCGGGCCTCGGAGCGGACGTTCCAGCTGCTCGCCCAGGTGGCGGGGCGCGCGGGCCGCGGCGACCGGCCGGGGCGCGTCCTCATCCAGACGTACCGCCCGGCCGCCCCGGCGGTGGTCGCGGCGGCCGCGCACGATTACGAGCAGTTTTTCCAGGCCGAGCTCGCGGCGCGCGCGGACCTGGGATACCCGCCGCACGGGCGGCTGATCGCGGTCCGCATCGACGGGCCGGATCCGCAGGAGGTCGCCGGGACGGCGCAGCGCCTGGCCCAGATGGCCGAGGTGCTCGCCCGGCGGCCCGACGTGGGCGGCGCGGTCGACGTCCGCGGCCCGGTCCCGGCGCCGCTGGAGCGGCTGCGCGGGCGGACGCGCTGGCAGGTGTGGCTGCGGAGCGCGGAGCGCCACGCCTTGCGGCGGGTCGCGCGCGGCGTCTTGACGGCCGAGGTCGCGAGCTCGGTTCGCGTCGGCCTCGATGTAGATCCAATGTCTGCGCTGTGACCGGCCGCCCGACGGCGCGTTGTATACTGCGCGGCGCTGTCTGGTGCGCTCGTGACTGACTCGTCGCCTCACTCGTCGCCGCTGATCCCCTGCGTGCTCGTCGTCGCCGATCTCGAGTCGAACGCCGATCTGCTCGGCGCGCTCTCGGAGCCGTTGCCGACGACGGTGGTGAGCCAGACCGAGGTGCTCTCGAGCACCGGCGGCGACGAGGCGATCGAGCTGTTCCAGGTGCACCAGCCGCACGTCGTCGTCGTGACGGCGTCGCTCGAGACGGGGGACACGGCCGCGCTCATCGACGCGGTGCGCGGCCTCCGGGCGCGCCCGGAGGTCGCGATCGTCGTGATCGGCGACCGGGAGGGCGGCGCGATCCGTACCGCGGAGGACGCCAGCGCGCTCGATCCCGATCGGTTCGTGCCGCGGCCGATGACGCCGCGGGCGCTGCGGCTCGCCGCCGCGAGCGCGCTCGAGGCGGTGATCATCGCGCGCTCGGCATCGGCGCCGTCGGCGCAGCCGGACGCGCTCGCGGCCGTGGCGGCCGCGGAGGCGCCGGCCGTGGTGGCGAGCGTGCCGGTGCCGGCGCCCGAGGCCGCCGCGGTGCCCGAGGCCGGGGCACCGGCCGACGGTGAGTCTGACGCGGCACGCGCGGCGCTGCGCCAGCGCTGGGAGACGCTCGCCGATTCGATCGTCTACGAGGTCGATCTCGACGAGGAAGTGGTCGAGGTCGAGGAAGAGGTCCAGATCGAGTCCGAGATCGAGGTCGGGGCCGCCGCCGAGAGCCCGCCCGCCGGCTCGATCGAGAGCCCGAGCGAGGCCGTCACGCCGGTGGGCGAAGGTGACGAGGTCGCCGAGGCCGCGCCGCTGCCGCCGCCGATCGCCGTCCGAGCGCGTGTGCCCGCGGCGGAGTCCGACTCGGCACCGCTGCCGCAGCCGTGGAGCCCGGGCACCACCTCCCGGATCGAGTCGCCGTGGAGCGACGAGGCGTCCGGGGTGCCGGTGCGCGAGCCGACGCTGATCATCCGCGATCCGTCGGAGATGGAGCCGCCGCTGCCGCCATCGTCGCTGCCGCCGGTCCCCCCGCCGCCACCCTCGCGCGTGCAAGCCGGCCCCGACGAGGCGGGCGCCCTCCAGCGCGCCAAGCCCGCGGACGAAGAGGGCGTGTCGGGCGTGCCGGGCGTGCCGGGCGCGAGCATGGGCGTGGGCTCGGGCCCGGCCGTCGCGTCAGCGCCGAGCGCCGGGAGCGCGGAGGAGGCAGAGGAGGCCGCGGCCGCCCAGGCGCGGCTCGATGCGGCTCGCCTCGGTGGCGTGGCCCGCATCGAGCCTCCGGAAGACGAGACCGCCAGCGGGGGCGCGCCGGAGTCAGCCGCGGGAGACGCCAGCCCGAGCGGCGCCGCTACATCCACGGCGGTCGCGGTCGCGCCGGCTCCCAGCGCCGCGGCGCCGTTTACTCCCATCCCTGCGCCCGCTGCGCGTGCGCCCACCGCGCCCCCCGTGCCGCCTCCGCCTGCCGTGACCACGATCGCCGCGCGCCAGGAGCCGGGCCGCCGCGACCTGGGCCCGAACCGCGGCACCGTCCCTGAGCCCGCCGCGTCGCTCGGCGGCAGCCGCGCCGCGGCGCCGGGGCACGCCAGCCCGTCGCGGCCGGGGCAGCCGCGCGCCGGCCGCGATCTGCCCGATCTCGACGACGCCCCGTCGGACCTCGTGCTCCCGGCGTCGCGCAGCCTCGACCTCCCGCTCGACAGCTTCGGCGACGACCTGATCCTCGGCGGCAGCACCGGGCGCGAGTCGCGGCTCGAGGTGCTCGAGGACCTGCCGGTCCCCGCGCCGGCCGCGCCATCGATGGGGGACGGCCGCGACTTCGCGCGCCAGCTCCGCGCGAAGATGTCGCAGATGGCGCAGCGCCTGTTCCAGGGCGCCGACACGCCGGCCCCGGCGCCCGCCGACCTCGCGCCGCGCCACGATCACTCGACCGAGATCGATCTGGCGTCGCTCGGCGAGGAGCTGCCGCTCGGCGGCGGCACCGAGCACGAGGCGCGGGCCGGCGCGCGCCTGGCCATCGCCCCCGAGCTGGTCGCCGCGCCCGGCTCGTGGGACTCGCAGGTCCGCGAGCGCGGCCTGCCGGAGCAAGGCGACATCGTGCGCGGCGTGTCCGACGCGGCGATGCTGCTCGCGAAGATGTTCGCCGGCGGCTCCACCGGCCGCATCATGTTCCGGCGCGGCGAGGTCGAGACGGTCGTCTTCTTCGATCAGGGCCGCCCGGTGTTCGCGTCGTCGAGCGAGGCGCGCGATCGCATGGGCGCGCTGCTCGTGCGCGAGGGCAAGATCACCGCGTCGCAGTACGAGCGCTGCCAGAGCATGGTCGCCGAGTCCGGCCGCCGGATGGGCGAGATCCTCGTCGATCTCGGCTACCTCAAGCGCCGCGAGCTCCTGCCCGCCGTGCGCCGCCACGTCGAGGATCTCGTCTATGCGCTGTTCGGCTGGGACAGCGGCCGCTACCACATCTCGATCGAGGCGCAGCCGTGCGCCGAGCGGATCCGGCTGTCGCGCCACCCCGCCTCGCTGATCCTCGAGGGCGTCCGGCGCAAGCTGAACCGCACGACGCTCGAGCGTCTCCTCGGCCCGCCGTCGACGGTGATCGAGGTCGGCGACCGCGACCGGCTCGGCGGCATCATCAACATGGGCGATCTCTCCTCGGAGGAGCGCGCCGCGCTCGCCGCGTTCGACGGCCAGGCCGATCTCGCCGCGGTCGCGCGCACCGCGGGCGTGGACATCGCCGACGTCCTGCCGATCGCGTGGGGCCTGTGCGTCCTGGGCCTCGCCACCGCGCGCCGCGCCGACACCGAGATCCCCGACGAGGGCACCGCGCTCGTCGGCGAGACCGATCTCGCGATCGATCGCGAGCGGGTGCGCGCGCGCTGGCAGCTCGTGAGCGAGGCCGACTACTTCGCGCTCCTCGGCGTCCGCCGCGACGCCACCGCGTTCGAGATCCGCCGCGCGTACCAGGCGGCGCGGCGCGACTTCGCCGCCGACGGCTTCCCGAGCGACCTCCGCACCGAGCTCGCGCGCGAGCTCGACGACATCGCCTGCGTCCTCGACGAGGCGTTCCGCGTCCTGCGCGATGATCGCCTGCGCCAGACGTACCTCGCGAACCTGATCGAATAAGGTCTTTATCTGGACCGGACTGATGCTCCTTTCCTGCGAGCATGCGATACTACGTCGGTGATGCCTCCGTCCTACACACTGTTCCGGACGATGCGCGCTGACGCGGATGGGTTCCCAGCGATCGGCCGTGAATTCTCGATGCTCGGTGTTCGCATCGCGGGCGATCGTCTGGACGTCAGGGTTCTGGACGATGGAACCATCCAGGCGGAGGCAGGCGGGATGTCCGTGTTCATCAATCCGCGGAGGATGCCCAAGTCGCTCCGTCCTCGGATGCTCCTCGGCAGGCCGGGGGAATCGCCGCACCCTTGCTTCAAGATGGAAGAGCGTCAGTTGCCTCCAGAGCTTGTCTTCCGAAGAGACAAAGAGCACCACGGCCTCGTCGAACCGCGACAGCAATGCAAGTTCGAAGAGTACGAGGCGCATTTGCATGGAACACGTTCCCAGTGGAGGGTTGCATATGCCGCGCCTAAGTGAACCGATGCGACGTTACCGGGTACTCGAAGAGGATCTGCGCCTCGTGCGTTCGGAGCGCGGACTCGGCTCGCCGCAGGAGGAGCCGATCCTCGAGGAGATGGCGAGCCTGTGGTGGAGGCTCACGGATCTCGAGCGCGAGACGCTCGACCTGGAAGGCCCCACGTGTGATCCGATCCAGCTCGACGGCGAAGACGACCTCGGGCTCGTCGACACGAGTGACGGCTCGCTGCAGACGAGGAATGTCTAGTGTATTTGACGGCCCACCATGTGAAGGCTCGTGATGGTGCTTCCGGGATCAACGCTTACTTGCACCGTCACAGCTCGGCCGAAGAGTCTCGAATCGGCTGGGAGCATCCCGATATCAAGCGTATCGCTGATGAGATTCCGGGTAGTGATATCGCGCAGTCTGTAGAAATAAAGCCGGGTGGAAACTCTGTATTGAGCTATCTGGATATCGCTGTACCCGAGAGCGCGGAGCCTGACTTCCTCGCCGATTCGTTGCGGCTCTTCGAGCATTACGTCAGGGAGGGCCGCTTCCCGGCGGTCTTTACTTCGAATCGACTCGCGATGCGCTTTGGACTCATCATGGGGCTTCAGAAGCTGGCCCTCGCCGAGTTCAGGCGTCTTCGTGCGCGTGCCCTGCAGTTACTGGGCGACACGTCAGAGAGCAAGGTTCATCAGGTCGTGGCCAGGGCAGCGAGCCCACTCAAGGTCATTGTCACACGGGACGATGCAGGAGAGGTGTATCAGCTAGCTTCGGAGAGCGCGGCGCGCGTTGCGGCTGTACGGCCGGAGTTCGGTCCTGCCGTGCGGATCCGGATCTCGAACGACACGAGATCGGACTTTCAGACGCTCGTGGGCGATGTCTACCCGCACATCGTTACGAGTCTTACCGGGCTCTCTCGGGCACAGATCGGCCAGATCGGTGGCGCGGAGGTGATCCAAGGTCCGAATCGTGTCTGGCAGATGGCACCTGCCGGCGACATTCCTGGTCAGCTGCTCGGCGTCTGGATCCGTGGCGGCGAGCCACTGCCGAGTGCCGATCTGTTCCCGAACGGCGCGATCTTGCCGCTTCCAGGCGCGAAGCCAGGGCCCGATTCATTCCTTGCGCTCGATCTGGTGCGAGTACAGGATATTTGGCTTCCACTCTCGGAAGCCGGCGTTTACACGTATCCACACTCGACCGGCCTCGTGGCTGGAGAACCATGGGCCTTCGTTACGAGGCCAGACGATGGCTCGGTGCCTCTCGTGTTCGATGCGATGTTCGCCGCGGAGAAGCTCTCGCTCGAAGAGGTCGGGGCCACCTATGGAGCGACAGTCGCGGATCGTGCGCGACCAGACTACCGGACCATGCAGCTTCAGCTTCGACGGCGTGAGCAAGCCGGATCTCGCAGTTCGTGATGGGTGCCTCTGTGCTGATACCGGGCAGATCGCTCGTCGGTAAGCATCGGTCGCCAGCGCCGAGATGGTAGATCCAGGGCCGCATGCGCGTCGTCTTCATGGGCTCACCCGAGTTCGCCGTCCCGAGCCTGCGCGCGCTCGCCGGTCGCCACGAGGTCGCGCTCGTCGTCTCGCAGCCCGACAAGCCGGCGGGGCGCGGCGGCAAGCTCGCGGCGCCTGCCGTGAAGGTGGCCGCCGAGGAGCTCGGGCTGCCCGTCGCGCAGCCGCGCTCGGCGAAGACGGGCGAGCTCCAGGGCGCGCTGCTCGCCACGGGCGCCGAGCTCGCCGTCGTGGTGGCGTACGGCAAGATCCTGCCGAAGGCGGTGCTCGAGGCGCTGCCGCGCGGGTGCATCAACGTGCACGGCTCGATCCTGCCGCGGTACCGCGGCGCGGCGCCGGTGCAGCGGGCGGTGATCGATGGCGAGGCCGAGACCGGCGTGACGATCATGCAGCTCGACCTGGGCATGGACACCGGCCCGACGCTGCTCGAGCGGCGCGTCGCGATCGAGCCCGACGAGACGGCCGGCGAGCTGCTCGCGCGGCTCGGGCCGATCGGCGCCGAGCTCCTGCTCGAGGCGATCGACGGGCTGGCGGCGGGCACGCTCTCCGCCACCCCGCAGGACCACGCGCGCGCGACGCACGCGCCGATGCTGGCGAAGGCCGACGGCGCGATCGACTTCGCCCAGCCGGCGCGCGCCGTCGCCGCGCGGATCCGCGGCGTTGATCCGTGGCCCGGCGCGTACGCCGCGCTGCGCGGCCAGACGGTGAAGTTGTTCCGCGCGCGCGCCGAGGACGCCGGGGCAGGGGCCTCGGCTGCGGCGCCGCCGCCGGGCACCGTCATCGCGATCGACGCCGCGGGGGCGCACGTCGCGTGCGGGGCGGGCACCGTCGTGATCCGCGAGCTGCAGGCGCCAGGCCGGAAGCGCCTCCTGGCGGCGCAGTTCGCCGCCGGCCGCGGGATCGCCGTCGGGGACGTGCTCGCGAGGGCCGCGCCGGAGGGCGCGTGACCGCGCGCGAGCTCGCGCGGCGCGTCCTCGATCGCGTCGACAAGGGCGGCGCGTGGGCGACCCTGACGCTCGACGCCGAGCTCGCGCGCTCGGGCCTCGAGGAGCGGGACCGGCGGCTCGCCTCCGAGCTCGTCTACGGCGTCCTGCGGAACCGGCTGCGGATCGATCGCGCGCTCGCGGCGCACGCGGACCTCTCGCGCTCGCCGCCGAAGGTGCGGACCGCGCTCCGCGTCGCCGTCTACCAGCTCCTGTTCCTCGATCGCGTGCCGCCGTACGCCGCCGTCGACGACGCGGTCGCCGCGGCGCGCGGCGTCGGCGGGCAGAAGCTCGCCGGCTTCGCGAACGCCGTGCTGCGCAAGGTGGGCGCGGCGCGCGAGCCGCCGCTGCCTGCCGCCGGGCCCGCTGGCGAGGGCGCGGGCGCGGGCGCGGGCGAGATCGAGCGGCTCGAGATCGAGCACTCGCTGCCGCGCTGGATCCTCGACGAGCTCGCGCGCTCGCTCGCCGCGCCGCTGTCCGGCGGCGCCGCCGACACACCGGCGCTGGCCGACGTGGCGGCCGCCTTCGGCCGGCCCGCGCCGCTCGTCGCGCGCGTCAACCGGCGGCGCACCACGCCCGAGGCGCTCGCCGCGGAGCTGCGCGCCGCGGGCGCCGCGGCCGAGCCGGTCACCGGCGTGCCGTCGGCGCTGCGGCTCGATGGCATCGGCGATCCGGGGAAGAACCCGGCGTTCCTGGCGGGCCGCTGGACCGTCCAGGACGCCGGGGCGCAGCAGGTGGCCCACCTCGCCGCGCACCTCGCCGCGCTCCGGCCTGGCATGCGGATCCTCGACGCGTGCGCCGGCGTCGGCGGCAAGAGCACGCACCTCGCCGAGCTGGCCGACGACGCGGCCGCGATCGACGCGGCCGATCAGTCGCGGACGAAGCTCTCGCTCCTCGAGGAGACGGCGCGCCGGCTCGGGCTCGGCGGCGTCCGCGCGCACGCCTGCGATCTGCTCGATCCGGCGGCGCCCCTCGGCACCGGCTACGACCTCGTCGTCCTCGACGCGCCGTGCACCGGCCTCGGCGTCCTGCGGCGCCACCCCGACGCGAAGTGGCGGCTCACGCCCGACGCCGTCCCGCGGCTCGCGGCGCTCCAGGCGCAGCTCCTCGACGCGGTCGTGCCGCGGCTTGCGCCCGGCGGCGCGCTCGTCTACGCCGTGTGCACGTTCACGCTCGCCGAGGGGCCGGCGCAGATCGCCGCGCTCCTCGAGCGCGCGCGCCCGCAGCTGCGCCTCGTGTCCGAGACGCGGACATGGCCGCCCGACGCCGACGCGTTCTACATCGCGCGGCTCGTCACCGCGGGCACGGGCTGAACGGCCCTCCGATCGGGAACTCCACCGAGCGCAAGACCGGCACGTGCGCGGCGACCGCGCGATCGATCTCCGCGGTGCGCGCGCCGAACGGGAACGCGTACGAGGTCACCTCGTAGCCCTCGGCGCGCAGGACCTCGATCGAGGGCAGCACCTCCTCCGCCATGAACGCCGCCAGGCCGCGCTCCTCGACGTACGCCGGCGCGCGCAGGTGGTTCACGCTGTGCGCCGCGATGTCGTGCCCGTCGGCCGCGAGCTCGCGCAGCTGCGCGCGCGCGACCTCGTCGAGCTTGTGGTAGCGCGTCACGAAGAACGTGACGCGCGCGCCGTGCTGGAGGAGCAGCGGGCGCGCCGAGAGCCAGTCGGCGACGTCCTCGTCGTCGAACGACAGCGCGAGCCCCGGCCCGGTGCCCCCGCCGGCGGCGAAGTCTCTGTACGTCACGAACGGAAGCCCGCGCGCCACCGCGCCGGCGAGGACGTGCTCGATCGTCGCGAGCGGGACCGTCACGCCTGGCCGGTGCGCGTACAGCTCGACGACCTCGCCGCGCGCCGCGGCGCGATCCAGCGCGTGATCGAGGCTCTCCAGCGTGTTCCCGGCCGACGAGTCCAGGTTGACGGCGCAGTGCACGAGGCGCCCGTCGCCGTCGTAGAAGATGTCGTCGAGGTCGCCGCCGTCGACGCGGCACGCCGCGGCGATGATCGCGAGCACGAGCGCGAGCACGAGCTGCGCCGGGCGCATGGCTACCCGCCCCGCGCCGCTTCGCCCCGCGCCCGCAGCTCGGCGATCGTCGCCGCGTAGTCCGGCGTGCCGAACACGCCCGAGCCCGAGACGATCACGTTCGCGCCCGCCGCGCACGCCGCCGCGACGTTGTCGACCTTGATGCCGCCGTCGACCTCGATCTCCACGTCGAGCCCGCGCTCGTCGATCATCCGCCGCAGCCGCCGGATCTTGTCGAGCGCGCTCGGGATGAACCGCTGGCCGCCGAAGCCCGGGTTGACCGACATGACGAGCACCATCGCGACGTCCGGCAGCACGTACTCGATCGCCTCGAGCGGCGTGTGCGGGTTCAGCACCACGACCGGCCGCACGCCCAGCTCGCGGATCTGGCCCACCGTCCGGTGCAGGTGCGGGCACGCCTCGACGTGGACCCCGATCAGATCCGCGCCCGCCTTCGCGTACGCCCCCACCCAGCGCTCGGCGTCCTCGATCATGAGGTGCACGTCGAGCGGCAGGCTCGTCGCGCGGCGCACCGCCTCGACGACTATCGGCCCGATCGTCAGGTTCGGCACGAAGTGCCCGTCCATCACGTCGACGTGGACGTAGTCCGCCGTGCCGATCGCGGCGACCTCCGCGGCGAGCCGGCCGAAATCGGCGGACAGGATCGACGGCGCGATGCGGATCGGCGGCGGGGTCGGCCTCTGCACGCCCGCACGCTAGCGCAGGCTAGTACCCGCCGAACAGGTCCGTGAGCCGGACGTCGAGCGCCGTCGCCACCTTGAACAGGCTCGACACCGACGCGGAGGACTCCGCCCGCTCGATCTGCGACAGCAGCGAGACCGACAGGTTCGTGCGCCGCGCCATCTGCTTGAGCGTCAGGCCGCGCGCCTTGCGAAGATCCCGGATCTGCCGCCCGATCGTCGCGTGCAGCTCGTCCTCGCGCCGCAGGACGAGCCCCTTCTTCTTCGCGATCTTCGCGATGATGTCGCGGAACTCCTGCGGCGTGAACGGCTTGTGGATGTACGCCGAGACGTCGTGCTGGATCGACGCCGACGCGCTCTCGAGCGACGGGTACCCCGTCAGGATGATCACCGCGATGTCGTCGTCGACCGCCCGGATCTGCGCGAGCAGATCGAGGCCCGACACCTTCGGCATCATCAGATCGAGCACCACGAGGTGGAACACCTCGTCGCGGATCCGCTCGACCGCCAGCGTCGGGTCGGCGAGCGTCGTGACCTCGTAGCCCTCGGCGCTCAGGAAGTCCTGCAGGTACTCGCGGATGTCCTGGTCGTCGTCGACCACGAGCACCGACAGCTTCGAGGCAGCCCTTTGCCCGGCTCCGGCGACCACGACCGGACGATACCCGAGACCTCGCCCGAAAAGCAGGCCGCGCAGGCCAACTCGGAGAGTTGAACCTGCGCGGCGGTCGGGGCGACAGGATTTGAACCTGCGACTCCTTGGTCCCGAACCAAGTGCGCTACCAGGCTGCGCTACGCCCCGGAGGGAGCAGTTAACTAGCTTTTCGCAGCGGCGTTGTCAACCCGCGGCACCGCCCCGGCTGCGCCAGGCGCTAGTGGCGAAACACCGGCAGGGCCAGGTGCAGCCCGATCTCCACGAACGGCCCCAGGTCCTCGACCACCCCCACCCGGGCGTACGGCGTCGGTCCGAAGAACGCCCAGAGCCCGATCGAGCCGCCGACCCGCGGGTGCGCCAGCTCGGCCAGCTCCACGAGCGGGCCGAGCGAGGCGCCGTACATGCGCCCGCCCAGCCGCGTCCCCGCGATCCCGTCGAGCCAGAGCCGGCCGCCCCCGCGCGCCGTCCACAGGCTCGCGCCCGCCGAGGCGCCCACCGTGCCGAGCCCGGCCGCCTCACGCACCCGCACGATCGTCAGCTCGCCCCCGAACATCGAGTCCCAGTCCGCGTCGATCCGCCCCGCCGCGCCGACCGGGCCCAGCCAGACGTAGAGCCCGTCGAGGCTCGACGTCGGCGGGGGCCCCGCTGGTTCCACCGCGGGCGCCTGCCGGCGCGGCGGCGGATCCGGCAGCGTGGGCGGATCCGCCACGGCGCCTTTCATCCCTGGCAACTGGCCCAGCAGCAGCGCTGACAGCCAGATCACGCGCGCGCACGACGCCCTGGGGACCCGTGAGGATAGGAGCCCCCAGTCCGTGGCCAGCCGCTCGACAAACTGAAGATGCATCCTGATAGAATCCGAGCCTAAACGTCGTTCGGGCGGGGGCGGCTCGTCGTTTGCTTCGCTCGGGCGCGCTCGCTCCTCGTATCCCCGGCATAACCGCCGCGCGCCGCGCCCCCCGTGGGCGCGCAAACCGTGCAAACGTTACCCCGCGAGATGTCGAACCTGGCCATACAGCGCAGCCCCCAAGTCGGTCCCTCGACCGGGGGCATGCTACCACCCCACCAGGAAGCACACTACGCGCTGGTCCGGACGCTCCCCATGTTCGAGGGCGTGCGCGACGAGGATCTGATCGCCGCGATCGCGCAGAACGGGATCTTCGTCCGCCAGCTCGAGCGCGACATGTTCGTGCTCGATCCGATCGGCCTCGCCCAGGGCGCGCCCGCGCCGGTCGTCTACATCGCGCGCGGCCAGGTCGCCGCGGCCGTGTTCATGGAGAACGAGCTCTCCCAGCGGCACGCGGCGCAGGTCGCGCACGAGAACGCGACGAAGGAGCAGCTCGAGGAAGAGTCCCTGATCAAGCCGCCGCCGCTCGCGCGGACCGCGCTCAAGAACGTCGCCCTGTTCATGGAGGGCGATCTGTTCAACTCCGGCGCGCTCATGGCCGCGCGCGGTCAGCCGATCGCGTTCTACACGACGGCGCCGTCGGCGCTCGTGTCGCTCGATCACCGCTGGATCGCCGAGCTCGCGGTGCGCTACCCGCAGTTCGAGCAGCGGCTGCGCCGCGCGCTCTCGATCTCGCGCGAGCGGCTCGCGTGGGTGTCCGGCGTCAAGCAGGAGCTGCTCGACTTCTTCGTCCGCCAGGGCATCTCGGTCTCCGGCGAGATGGTGCGCGTGCGCCAGCTCGGGCTGTGCATCGACTGCAAGCTGTGCGAGGAGGCCTGCGAGGAGCGCTACGGCGCGCGCCGGCTCACGCTCGGCGGCTACCAGCTCGGGATGCTGGACTTCATCTACACGTGCCGGACGTGCACCGATCAGCGGTGCATCGATCCGTGCGCGTACGACTCGATCAAGTACGACCAGAACAAGCGCGAGGTCGTGATCAACGAGTCGACCTGCACCGGCTGCTCCGCGTGCGCGCAGTCCTGCCCGTACCAGGCGATCGACATGATCGAGGTCGAGTCCGACGCGCCCACGTTCAAGAAGGACTTCAAGGCGCGGCTCGAGAAGCGCGGCGCGCTCAAGTTCGGCGCCGGCACGCCGCGCGTCGCGCGCGCCCGCCGGATCGCGAACAAGTGCGACCACTGCATGGCGTACGGCGATCAGGCGTGCGTGTCGGCGTGCCCGACCGGCTCGCTGATCGAGATCAACGCCTACGATCTGTTCCGCGAGCGCTCGCCGAAGATGGCGCAGATCGCGCACTCCGGGTTCAACGTCGATCTGCAGAAGCGGGATCGCAAGGAGGTCCTGCCCGTCCTGCCGTTCATCGAGGGCCTCGCCGTCCGCTCCGGCGGCATCGCGCGCGTCAAGCGCGGCCGCTACGCGCCGCTCCTGTTCTGGATGATCGGCCTGTTCGCGTTCCTGCTCGCGCTCGGCGAGGCGCTGCTCCGCGCGTACGCCCCCAAGCAGTCGTTCCGGTTCAGCCAGCTCGTCGCGTCCGGTGACTACGAGGACGTCGCCGAGCAGCTGATCGTCGAGGCGGTCGCGTTCCGCCCCGGCGACCAGCTGTCGACGTACTGCGGCCTGATCGGCACGATCCTCATGTTCATCGCCGCGATCTACCCGGTGTTCCGGCGGATCAACGTGTTCCGGTGGCTCGCCTCGAACACCATGTGGTTCGACTTCCACCTCATGGCCGGCACCGTCGGGCCGATGTTCGTCGGCCTGCACTCCGTCCTGCGCCTCGACTCGTGGGTGTCCGCCGCGTTCTGGAGCATGGTGATCACCGTCATCAGCGGCTTCCTCGGCCGCTACCTCTACACACAGGTCCCCGAGCTCTCGAGCGGCGTCGAGCTCGAGGAGCTCGATCACGAGCGCGCGTTCCAGAAGGCCCGACCTACGCTCACCGTCCCCATGGCCGAGATCGACCGCGAGCTCGCGGAGCAGCGGAAGATCGCGCAACGAGTTGCACAGTCACCGAGCGTGCTGCGCGCGCTGTGGTGGCTGGTGTTCCAGGATCTCGGAAGGATCCCGCGCACGATGGCCCGGAAGAGCCGCCTCCGTCAGCTCGGCGTGGACCGTGCGATGCGCAACGATCTCGCTCGGCGCGCCGCGCGAATGATCGTCATCGCGCGCCGGCAGGTCGTCGCGCCGAAGGCGGCCCTGCTCCTCAACTCGTGGAAGAAGGTCCACGTCCCGTTCACCATCATCATGACGGGCTTCTCAGCGGTGCACATCTGGATATCGTGGGGTCGCGCAGGCTGGTAGAGTCGCTGCCGTGAAGCCGCTCGCCTCATGGGTGGTGCTCGTCTGCTTGGCCGCCGCTGCGTTCTTCGCGGGTGGCCGGACGGCATCAGCCGATGAATTCTTCTCGAGCTCACCGGGCCCGCTGACCGCGAGCCACGCGTCGCTCGACAACCAGAACCAGTGCAACGACTGCCACGTCAACGGCACGCGCGACGTGACGAACGAGAAGTGTCTCGGCTGTCACGACCACAAGGACCTCGCCGGGCGGATCGGGGCAGGCAAGGGCTTCCACGCATCGGCGCTCGTGAAGGGCAAGAAGTGCGAGGTCTGTCACAAGGAGCACAAGGGTCGCAGCTTCGATCTCATGGGCTGGGCCTCGATCAAGGGCGGCGAGAAGGGCTTCGATCACGAGCTCGCCGGGTGGCCGCTCAACGGCAAGCACGCGTCGACCGACTGCGGTGAGTGCCACAAGGCGCGCAACAAGACGCAGAACCTCCGCGTGTACATGGGCACCGAGCGGCTGTGCGGCGCCGCGGGCTGCCACGGCGACGATCAGCCGCACAAGTTCCAGCGCAAGGACATGCTCGCGTGCGAGCGCTGCCACAGCGAGAGCGTGTGGAAGCCGCAGAAGAAGGTCCTCCAGTTCAACCACGACGACCGCAAGGACGCCGCGATGCCGATCCTCGGCTCGCACAAGGACGTCGCGTGCACGAAGTGCCACGTGAAGGCGGTGTTCAACCTGCCGGCGCAGAACCCGGCCTCGTGCGGCAACGACGGCTGCCACAAGAGCATCCACACCGGCCACCTGTTCGACTCCAAGCCTTGCGACTGGTGCCACTCGCCGACGTTCAAGTCGCTCAAGCAGCAATACAACCGCGATATGCCGTTCTTCGATCACTCGGAGCGGACGCGGTTCGATCTCGGCGCGCACAAGAAGATCAAGTGTTACGACTGCCACACCAAGGCGCTCGGCATGAGCCGGCCCGTCGGCATCTGCGAGCAGTGCCACGCCAAGGACAACAAGCACGGCGATCGGTTCGACGCGTTCGGCAAGCCGCTACCGAAGTGCAGCTCGTGTCACCCGACGACGAGCTGGAAGCCGACCGCGTTCAACCACAGCTCGCGCACGAAGTTCCCGCTGACCGGCAAGCACGGCGACGTCTCGTGCCGCCGCTGCCACCGCGGCAAGGGGCCCGCCGAGTTCGAGAACTTCGGCGGGCAGACCGGGTGCAAGGAGTGCCACGAGCACCGCAAGGTGCACGCCGATCCCGATCACCCCGATGGCAAGTACAGCACGAAGCAGTGCCTCGACTGCCACAAGGCCGGCGGCGAGATCGAGGTCAAGTACGACAACATCGTGAAGCTCTATCACGGGCCGAACTCGAACTTCCCGCTCATCAAGAAGCACAAGGGCGTGCCGTGCGAGGACTGCCACAAGAGCCGCACGCAGAAGGGCAAGACGAGCTTCGAGAAGGAGTCACCGGAGTGCGGTGAGCGCTGCCACGAGGACTCGCTCCACAAGGGCTCGCTCGGCAAGAAGTGCACGCCGTGCCACTCGTCGGGCCTGTGGGACGCGCTCAAGTTCGATCACAACGCCGAGACGTTCCCCGACGGCACCGAGGGCTACCCGCTCAAGGGCGAGCACAAGAGCAACAAGTGCGAGGGCTGCCACACCGCGAACCGCAAGTTCAAGGACACGCCCCGCGACTGCTCGGCCGAGGGCTGCCACGCCGACGACGACGCGCACAAGGGTCGGCTCGGCAACAAGTGCGAGAAGTGCCACGTCGAGACCGGCGACATGCTGTTCAACCACAACACGATGAGCGACTTCCGCCTCGACGGAAAGCACGTGCAGGTCCGGTGCACCGACTGCCACCCGTCGGTGACGTTCAAGCCGCGGCCCAAGACGTGCTTTGGGTGCCACCCCGAGCCCGCCGTGCACAAGGGCCAGTACGGGACCGGCTGCGAGCAGTGCCACACCACGCGGACGTGGGACGACATCAAGCCGCTGCACGACGTCGGCGACTTCTCGCTGCGCGGCCAGCACGGCAACATCGCGTGCGAGCGGTGCCACCGCGACAGCCGGCCGCTCGCCGGCAGCGGCAACCTGTGCATCAACTGCCACCGCCAGGACGACATCCACAACAACTCGCTGTCGCCCAAGTGCGGCGAGTGCCACACGCAGTGGTCGTTCACGCCGGCGCGCTTCGATCACGGCCGCGTCGGCTGCAACCTCGTCGGGCTGCACCGCACGATCGCGTGCTTCGACTGCCACCGGAACGGCAACTTCGTGGGCCTCTCCGGGAGCTGCGCGGGCTGCCACATCGACGACGCGCCTGCCTCGCACGACGCCGGCCGCCGCGGCAACTGTGCCGGCAGCGGCTGCCACAACGCGAACTCGTGGAAGAACCCCGGACAGGCGCTGCCGCGCGACTCGGTGTGCCGGTGAGGGCGCGGGGATCGACCCTCCGGGGCGCGCTCGCCGCCGCGCTGCTCGGGGCCGCGCTGCTCGCGCCCGCGCCTGCGCACGCGCAGGACAAGGACGACGAGGAGGAGGGCGGGGACGAGGAGGCCGGCGGCAAGGACGCGGCCGAGGAGGAGTCGGTCGTCGTCGACGAGGCCAAGCCCAAGGCCAAGCCCAAGGAGGAGTTCAAGAAGCAGGACCTCCGGGGCCACGCCGTCGACGAGAGCACCGCGAAGAACACGTTCGAGAAGGACCGCTTCTTCGTCGACAAGGTCGACACCAAGAAGACGGCCAAGGGCACGCTCGTCCAGGGCAGCATCGCGTCGAGCTCGTTCGCCTATACCGAGCGCAGCGGTCGGTTCGATCCGGTCGCCAACCTCGGGACCTCGGGCTCGAAGTTCAGCCGCGTGTTCACCGAGCTCCGGCTCCAGACCGACTTCCGCCACATCGGCGGCGGTACGTGGGACGCGCGGATCGATACCCGCGCGCGGCTCGTCAACACGCCCACCGCGGAGTCGACGCCGACCGGCAGCACGTCCACGCATATCCAGTCCGGCTTCAACGGCACGAACGAGTACGAGGTGCGCGAGGCGTGGCTCGTGCGCAGCGGCAAGCGCAGCGATCTGTTCTTCGGCCGGCAGTTCATCCCCGATCTGGGCGCGCTCCGCATCGATGGCCTGCGCATCGACTACGCGAAGTCCGAGAAGCTGACGCTGATCGGGTTCGGCGGCCTGTACCCGGTCCGCGGCTCGCGCTCGCTCACCACCGACTACGTCGTGCTGAAGGACGACAACGGCAACGCCGCCGGCCGGTTCGTCGGCTCGGGCGGTTTCGGCGTCGCGTACCGCACGCTCAACGCGCACGGCGCGCTCGGCGGCGTGGCGATCGCGCCGCTGTCGTCGGAGCCCCCGCGCATCTACGCGACGTCGAACGGCTACTATCGGAGCGGCGCGAAGGTCGACCTCTACCACATGGCGATCTTCGACGCGTTCGGCAAGGCGGCCCCGGCGCTCACGAACCTGTCGGCCGGCGCGAACTACAAGCCGTCGCAGCGGCTGCGCGTCACCGCGAGCTTCAACCGCGTCGACACCGAGACGCTGAACGTCCAGGCCAACGCGTTCCTCCAGCAGGAAGACGCGATGCAGGCCGCCGACCGGATCCAGAACGAGACGTACATCCAGCGCCTGTCGACCAACGCCGGCAAGCTCGGCCTGTCCGCGGGGCTCGGCTCCTTCCAGCGGTTCGAGATCTCGACGGCGGTCAACTATCGCTACCGGCCGGCGTTCAACCTCGTGTCGCCCAACAACACCAAGATCGCGCTCGACGCCGCCAAGGGCGTCGACGTCTTCGTCGGGTTGACCGATCGGCAATCGATCGCCAACCTGCGGCTCGGCGTCGACGTGTCGCGCTCGTTCGGGGTCGGCGGCATCGCGTTCCAGCGCAGCGAGGTGCTCGCCGCGCGCGCGTACGCGGCGCGCGAGCTGAAGAGCGGCCGCGGCGAGTGGGAGGCCGAGGTCGGCTACTCGACGACGAAGGACTCTGGTGGCGGCACCGCGTGCGCTCCTGCGACGCTCGATCAGTGCTTCGGCAGCTCGAACGGCTCGATGCTGTCGATCGGCGGCAACTTCTACTACCGGATCAACAGCGACCTGTTCGTGCTCGCCAACCTGTGGGTGAACCGCAACACCATCCAGGTGTCGGCACCGATGGCGGCGAACGATCCGCCGATCCTCGGCCTCACCGGCTACGCGCGCATCGCGTACCGGTTCTGACCAGCCGCCTGGCGTCGCGGCGCGCTCCGGCTGGGCCGTGCCCGTGCCCGTGCCCATATAAAGGAGGGCGCACCGCGTTGGACGCGGCGCGTCAGACTCGGTCGAGTCAGTGGCACGCTCCTGGAGAGCGGAGAGCGGAGAGCGGAGAGCGAGAACGCGGACGTGGTGCTCACGCGGAGACGCGCGGCGCTTGGCTCGCGGCCTCCTCGGATCCGCTACGCCTCGCGCGCGCCCCCGGGCGTTCACTGCTCCGCAGCGGAG
>DATMCI010000093.1:0-13613 GCA_035558535.1 Kofleriaceae bacterium | reverse complement strand
GCTCGAGTCGACCGGTGGCAGGTTCACCTCGAGCACGCCGGGATCGGGCGTGACCGAGAACCGCAGGAGCTCGGGAGACGGCGGCGGCGGGTAGCCCTCCAGGTGGAGCGCGATGCCGAGCTCGGCGCGCGCGGCGTCGAGCGCGGCGAGCAGCGCGGCGAAGTCCTCGCCGCGCCCGAGCGGCGGCAGGAAGACCCAGAGCTGGCCGTCGCGCGGCTGGATCGCGAGCGCGGTGCGCAGGCCGGGGGAGAGCGGCGCGCCGGGCGGCGGCGCGAGCACGGCGTCGGGGCGCGGCTGCGCGGCGGGCGCGAGCGTCGCCGCGGCCGTGGGCTGGGCGCTGTTTGCGCCCGCGCCTCCGCCCTCGCGCGCGCGCTCGTCTTCGCTCTCGGCGTCGTCCTCGTCGCGCCGCGGATCCGGCAGATCCGGCGCGTCGGCCCACACAACGGGCGGCGCGCCGCCCATGACGCTGCCGAGCGGCAGCCGCAGCCCGAGCGGGCTGTCGCCCGGCACGAGGAACAGGTGCTCGCGGCGGAGCAGCCAGCGCTCGGTGAGCCAGCCGGCCCCGCCGCGGCCGAGCGGCAGCACCCAGCCGACGGGCGAGCCGATGCCGCGAGCGAAGATCGCGGCGATCCGGCGCCGCTCCGCCGGATCGTCCAGCCCCGCCTTCTGCGGATCGACGTCGACGGGCAGCCGCGCCTCCTCGCGCAGGACCTCCCACGGATCCTCGTACGCGGGGTGCAGCTCGGGCGCGACGCCGAGGGCGGCGGCGATCCGCTCGCCGGCGCGCCGCGCGGCGTCGACATCACCGGCGTCGCGCAGCTCGCGCGCCGGCCACAGCGCCGCGCCGTCGCGCCGGCCGATCACGTCGAGCGCCCACCGTGGCAGGCTCTCGCCCGGGTAGTGCTTGCCCATGCGGTGCAGCACCGCGCCGCCGCCCGCTAGCCGATCGCGCAGGAGCTCGGCGAGCTGGCGCCCGCGCTGCCACTTGTCGGCGCCGAGCGCGCCGCCCTGCCACTCGGGCGTCTCCTGGCGCTCGCGCGCGGTGAACGTCGGCTCGCCGCCGACCCACACCTCGACCCCGGCGGCCGCGAGCGCGGCATCGGCCCGATCGCCCGCCGCGCAGAGCTCGCCCCACACGGGATCGGGGTACGGCGCCGTCGGCCGCGTCTCGTGGCCGAGCCGCTGGATCGTCGTCGCGAACTGCACCTCGTGCGCGCCGACGTCGCTCGTGCCGTCGAGCGGCGCGGCGTGCTGTGGCGACGCGGTGGCCGCGAGCGGGATGTGGCCCTCGCCGCAGAGCAGGCCGCTCGTCGCGTCGAAGCCGATCCAGCCCGCGCCCGGCACGTACGCCTCGGCCCACGCGTGGAGGTCGACGACGTCGCGCGTGACGCCCTTCGGCTCGTCGGGGATCATGCCCTCGTCGGTGAGCTGCACGAGATAGCCCGAGACGAAGCGCGCGGCGATCCCGCGCGCCCGCATGAGCGCGACGAGCAGCACGGCCGAGTCGCGGCAGCTGCCGCGCCCGTGGGTCACGGTCTCCTCTGGCGTCCACACGCCGGGCTCGTCGCGGATCACGTACGCCACCTCGCGGGCGACCGCGCCATTGAGCGCCACCAGCACGTCGATCGTGCCGCCGCTCCACGGCAGGGACTGCAAGAGCTCGGTCGCCTGGCGGCCCATGCGGTACGCGGGGTCGCCCGTGTCGAGGTACGGCGCGAGCTCCGCGTCGAGCCGATCGGGGTACGGAAACGGCAGCTCCTTCGCGCGATCGTCCACGAAGAAGTCGAACGGGTTCACCGGCCGGACGTCGATGCCGAGCTCGACGAGGAGCTCGAGCGCCTCGGTGGTCTGGCCCGCCCGGAACGTGGCGCGCGCGACATGGTTGCCGTGCGGATCGCGCTGCCAGTGCAGCCGGTGCTCCGGCTGGATCGTGAGCGAGTAGGTCTCGATCCGGGCGCGCGCGTGATCGGCGGGGCGCAGCCGGATCACCTGGGGGCCGAGCAGGGCGGGGCGCGGGTACAGGTAGCGGCTGCGATGCTGGATCAGGACGCGCACCCGGGCTTCATACCGCGCCGTGGCCGCGGCGCGCAGCTAGGTAGCGCGCGAGCCAACGCGAGCCTGAACGGGCCTACACGGCCCAACCGGCGCTCTCACGCGCGGCGGCGCGCGCGGGGTACGTCCTGCGCCAGGTGCTTGTTCCGCTCGAGCCAGCGGGAGAGGCCCTGCGCGACCGCGTCGGACGGGTGCGCGAGGTCGCCGGTCATGAGCGAGTACACGGTGGCGAGCGCCGTCTCGATCGCCTGCCGCAGCGGCGTGTCGTACGGGCTGAGGTCCGCCAGGGCGTCCTCGAGCTCGTTCTTGCGTGCGAGGACGCGCGCCGCGAGCGGCTGCCCGCGCGTCGCGTCGGTGGTGTTGAGGATCTGGAGGTTGGGGATCGCGCTCATGGTCGGTTACTCCGGCCCGGTGGGGGTGGTACTCCAGTCGCGCATCGCCTGGTCGCCCGGGCGATCGATGTGGATCTTGTCGTCGACGGACGTCACCCAGACCAGCGGGATGTAGTGGTGCTGGCCGCGCTCGTCCTTGGCGAGCTTGATGAGGTCGCGACCCTCGAGGTGGTCGACAACGCCGAGCGGTCCGTCCTCCGAGCCGACGACCGGCATCCGCGGTTTGATGAGGCTATTGGCGGTATCCGAGTCCAGCATGACTCGAGATAGAGCATCGTTCGTGCCACGGCTTCGGAGCGGATCTGCCTCGCGTCATGGGCGCACGGGTGCGTCTACGCTACGGCCGGGCCGGCCGGCCGAGCCCCAGGCGCCGGTGCTCGGCGAGCGTGCAGTGGTTCTGGACGACGGTGATCCCGCCGGCCTCGAGGATCTTCGCGGCATCGTCGTTCATGATGCCGAGCTGGAACCACACCACCTTGGGGCGCGGCTTCATCGCCAGGATGTCTTCAATATGCATCGGGAGCTGCTCGGCGCGCCGGAACACGTCGACGAGATCGACAGGCTCGTCGATCTCCGCGAGCGTCGAGCGCACACGCTCGCCGAACATCGACTGCTCGGCGAACATCGGATTCACGCCGATGATCCGGTACCCGGAGTCGTGCAGGTACTCGGGCACGTAGAACGCCGCCTTCTCCGGTTGGTGATGGATCCCGAGCACCGCGATCGTCGGCGAGGTCGAGAGGATCTCGCGCAGCTGGGCGTCGCCGATCGTGGTCATGCGGAACCATACCGCCGGAATAGCACCGGGGTCGGGCTTCGTTGCATAGTCCCAGCCCCATGCGTCAATTCTTGCTACGTGCCACCGTCACGTCGTACCTCCTGGCTGCTTGCGGTCACGGCGACGCGACCGGAGGCGCCGGCTCGAATGCGCCGCCAACGACGCCTTCGGTGAGCCCTGCCGCGGGCAGCGCGGGGGCCACGGGGGCCACGGGGGCCGCGGTAGGACCGAGCGCCGCTGGCTCATCGGGGGCTGCAGGCGCGACTGGCTCCGCGGCCGCAGGCGGCGCGGGCGGCTCGGGCGACGCCGCCGGCGGGGCGCAGGCCGCGGCCGAGCCGCCGAAGCCCGCCGACCCGCTGCCGCCGCCCGGGTATGACTTCACGCCGACCGCGCGGCTCCTGCTCACCGTGGGCGCGTGCGGAGACGGCACCCCGCCGCCGGAGCTCCCCGAGGAGCTCCTGAAGAAGCACTGCGATCCGGTCCACCAGGCGCAGGACGCGTACAAGGACAACTGGGTCAAGAAGGCACGCGCGTTCTTCGCCGAGAAGGTGCCAAAGGGGCTGCCCAAGACGGTCGTCTATCCGTTCGCGGGCGGCGATCTCTCGACGGCGCTCACCGTGTTCCCCGAGGCCGAGGAGATCACGACGCTCTCGCTCGAGCCGGCGGGCGATCCGCGCACGCTCGAGGCGCTTATTGCATCGTCCGTGGCGTCGTCGGTGCCCAAGACCAAGGCCGGCAAGCCGGCGTCCAAGTCGGGCGACGAGGACGCGGCGAAGGACGCCAAGGCGAAGAAGCCGAAGGTGAACCCGATGCTCGAGCGGGCGCTCGGCACGATCCAGTCCGAGCTGCGGTTCCTCTACCGGGTCAACTTCAGCAACACGGCGAACATGATCACCGCGATGCGCGTGGGCGAGCTGCCGACGCAGCTCGTGTTCGGCCTCTCCGCGCTCAAGGTGCACGGCTACGAGGTCGTGTCGCTGCGCTACTTCAAGCTCGACGCAAACGGCGCCATCCAGTACCTCACCGACGAGGACGTGACGAAGGCGCCCAATCCGCTCAAGGGGCGCGCGGTGATGCGCAACGAGCTGTTCTCGAACGCGGAGATCAGGTTCCGCAAGCCCGGCGGCCCGGTCCAGACCTACCGCCACATCCAGTACGACCTCAACGACGCGCACCTGAAGAAGGACCCGCGCGCGATCAAGCACCTCGAGGCGAAGGGGTCGATCGCGTCGATGACGAAGGCCGCGAGCTACCTCCTGTCCTGGGACACGTTCGCGACGATGCGCAACTACCTCATCAAGCACACGGTGTGGATGGTCTCCGACGCCACGGGCGTGGCGCCGAAGTGGGGCAAGCCGGCGGGCTTCGAGTACGAGACGTACGGCGTGTTCCAGCTCGCGCACCTCAAGGAGGGGCACGCGATCTCCTCCGACTGGCGCAAGGAGTGGAAGTCGCAACCCCAGCGCGAGCTACCGTTCCGCTTCGGGTACTACGACGACAAGATCAACAATCACCTCGTCATCATGAGGAAGAAGCCGTCCTGACGCGGGGTAGTAGGAATATCCACAGCCAGCGCGGACAGGCGAGATCGGCGCCTCACGAAATTCTCATTGTCCGGCAGATCATCCACAAGGCTTAGGATAAATTTCTCGTCTATGTTGTCTCCGGGGTGTCCACGCTGCGCAGGGTCGGTGGCGTTGCACGAAGGTCGACCCTCGGTGACCGCGCGCGGCCATGTCGCGCTGTGGCACCCCGACTGCTGGGAGCTGCGGGACGTCCCGCTGCCCGTGGCCGCGGCGGACACGGCGCCCGTCGCACCCGTGGTGCGCTCGGGGCGCCGCTTCGAGGTGCTGCGCTCGTGGCGGGCCGCCGTCCTTGGGGCCACGGCCGTCGCGCTGGTGGCCGGCGGCGTCTGGACCTCGAGAGAGGATGTGGCGGCCGCGGTGCCGGCGTCCGCGCTCGTGGCGCGCGAGTCGGTCGCGGTCAGGAGCGCGATGCCCGCGCGCGAGGATCCTCCGCCGCGCCGGGATCGCACGGTCCGGCCGATCGGCGAGGCCGACGAAATCCCGCTCGAAGACGGCAAGCCGCTCGACGAGCTGTTCCCGACGCTCAAGAACTGGATCCACCCGGTCACCGCGAGCGGGGAGTACATGCCGACGTTCGGGCCGCGGCTGTTCGGCTCCGAGCGCTACGGCGTCGGGCGCCTCGAGTGCGGGGCCGGCCACTGCGGCGTCGATCTGGACGGCCCGCGCGGCCGCCCGATCGTCTCGGTCGCGGCCGGCATCGTCATCCACGTCGATCGCCGCGAGCTGGGGGGCGACCGCCGCAGCGGCCGCTACGTCCGCATCCAGCACGAGGACGGCACGTTCACGTCCTACATGCACATGGACGACGTCGCCGAGGGCCTCACGCCCGGCACCGCCGTCACGCGCGGCCAGTACGTCGGCACGCTCGGCGCCACCGCGGTGTACGTGGCGCCGCCGCACCTCCACTTCTCGCTGGAGATCCCGGCGGTGGGCGCGCGCGACATCCGCGGCGACCACATCGCCACGCGCTACGTGAACCCGGCGCCGTTCCTCGTGCGCTCGACGATCGTCCCGGTGATCGAGCGGCCGTCGCGCCCGGCGCTGAACTAGGCCGCCTGGAGCTGAACGGAGCGGCCGTTACTCGAGCGGCAGCTCAGGCTCGAGCGGCCCCGGCTCGAGCTGCTCGCGCTCGATCGCGCGCACGCAGCTGTTCCAGCGCAGGATCGCGTCGACGTTGCCGGGCGGCCGCAGCGCCTCGGCCCGCTCGTACCACTCCATCGCGTGGCGGAAGCCGTCGTACGCGGCCGAGCGCACCACGTTCTTGCGCTCGAGGTACACCCGCGTCTCGCGCTCGTAGACGATGCCCGTGAAGTACGCGCGATCGTACTCGTCGTCGAGCTGGGCGATGTGGCCGCGCGCCTCGCGCGCCGCGGTCGCCGCGCCGCTCGCGCTGAACTGATCCGTGAGCGCGAGGATCAGCGCGCGCAGCGCCGTCTGGTTGTCCGGATCCACCGCCAGGACATCGCGGCAGATCGACTCGGCCTGGGCCGGATCGTTGAGCAGGCGGTAGCGCTCGGCCCGCTCCAGCGCGTGCGGGATCCCGTCGGGCGAGATCCGCTTGAGCTCGATCGGGCTCACCGCGGCGTCTTCCCCCGCTCCTTCTCTTCCTCCGCGTGCGTCTTCGTGCGGCGGCGGATGCCGAACAGCTTGCGGCCGATCACCGCGACCGGGTCGTAGTACCGATCGACCACGCGCTCCTTGAGCGGGATGATCCCGTTATCGGTGATGCCGATGTGCTCGGGGCAGACCTCGGTGCAGCAGCGCGTGATGTTGCACAGACCCGAGCCGTACTCCTTGCGGATCTCCGGGATGCGGTCGTCGGTGTCGAGCGGGTGCATCTCGAGGCTCGCGAGCCGGATCATGAAGCGCGGGCCGACGAACGCCCCCCGGCCGGCTTCGCCGGCCGGATGATGGGGTGCCCTGTCGCGATCGCGGATCACGTGGCAGACGTCCTGGCACAGGTAGCACTCGATGCACTTGCGGAACTCCTGCACGCGATCGACGTCTTCCTGGTACATCCGGTGCGTGCCGTCCTGCTCGCGCGGCCGCGGCTTGAACGGGCGGATGCGCTTGTTCTGCTGGTAGTTCCACGACACGTCGGTGACGAGGTCCTTGAGCACCGGGAACGTCTTGAGCGGCTGGCACGTGATCGTCTCGTCGTCGGTGAAGACGTTCATGCGCGTCATGCACGCCAGGCGCGGCTTGCCGTTGATCTCCATGCTGCACGAGCCGCACTTGCCGGCCTTGCAGTTCCAGCGCAGCGCGAGATCGTTGGCGTCGCGCGCCTGGATCCGGTGCAGGACGTCGAGCACGACCATGCCCGGATCGACGTCGACCTCGAACTGCTTGAACTCGCCGCCCGTTGCATCGCCGCGCCAGACCCTGAAGGATCGCTTCGCCATCTTCGCTGCTCCTTATGTCCTGGGTACGTCCTTGCGTCGTCGTCTCAGGTCACGTCCGCGCCGACCTTGCCGGACTCGAGGTCTTCGATCTTCGCGTTCGCGATCGCCACGAGGTGAGGCGGCCCCTCCGGGCGCTCGCGCTTCTCGACCTCCATCTGGCCGTCCGCGCCGCGCTTGATGATCACGTTGTACTTGACCCACTCGGGGCTCTCGCCGGGGTGGTCGAGGCGCGTGTGCGCGCCGCGGCTCTCCTCGCGCGTCAGCGCCGCGCGCGTGACCGCCTCCGACGTGACGAGCAAGGAGCGCATCGAGAGCGCCTCGTGCCAGCCCGGGTTGTACTGGCTCGCGCCGGGCGCCCGCATCGTCTGCGCCTCGGTCTTGAGCGCCTCGAGCTCGGCGATCGCCTTCTCGAGCTCGTCCTTCTGGCGCACGATGCCGACGCCGCGGCTCATCGTGTCCTCGAGCTTGCCGTGCAGGACGTAGGGGTTTGCCCCGCTCGCCCGGTTCAGGATCTCGGTGGCGCGCCGGATCGCGGACGTGAGCTGCTCGTCGACGGGCTTGGGGCTCGCGCCGAGGCCCGAGACGTACTGCTTGGCGCCGTCGCCGGCGAGCTTGCCGAAGACGATCAGATCCGACAGCGAGTTGCCGCCGAGCCGGTTCGCGCCGTGCAGGCCCGCGGCGCACTCGCCGCACGCGAACAGCCCCGGCACCGTCGTCTCCTGCGAGTCGGCGTCGACGCGGATGCCGCCCATGAAGTAGTGGAGCGTGGGCCCGACCTCCATCGGCTCCTTCGTGATGTCGACCTCCGCCAGCTCCTTGAACTGGTGGTACATCGACGGGAGCTTTCGGCGGATGAAGTCCGCGGGCCGGCGCGACGCGATGTCGAGGAACACGCCGCCGTGCGGCGAGCCGCGGCCTGCCTTGACCTCGGCGGTGATCGCGCGGGCCACCTCGTCACGCGTGAGGAGCTCGGGCGGGCGCCGCGCGCTCTTGTCGCCCTCGAGCCAGCGGTTCGCCTCCTCGACGGTGGCGGCGGTCTCCGGCGCGAAGCGCTCGGAGATGTAGTTGAACATGAACCGCTCGCCCTTGTTGTTCTTCAGGATGCCGCCGTCGCCGCGCACGCCCTCGGTCACGAGGATGCCGCGCACCGAGAGCGGCCACACCATGCCCGTCGGGTGGAACTGCGTGAACTCGAGGTCCATCAGCTCCGCGCCCGCCTCGTAGGCCATCGCGATGCCGTCGCCCGTGTACTCCCACGAGTTCGACGTCACCGGCCACGCCTTGCCGCCGCCGCCGGTCGCGAGGATCACGGCCTTCGCGCGGAACACGACGAAGCGCCCGGTCTCGCGCCAGTACGCGAGGACGCCCGCGATGCGCCCGCCGTCCTTGAGCAGCTCGAGCGCCGTGCACTCCATGTGGAAGCTGATGCCCTGGTGGACGCCGTGGTCCTGCAGCGAGCGGATCAGCTCGAGGCCGGTGCGATCGCCGACGTGCGCGAGCCGCGGGTAGCGGTGGCCGCCGAAGTTGCGCTGCGAGATCAGCCCCTCCTTCGTGCGGTCGAACACCGCGCCCCACTCCTCGAGCTCGCGGACGCGCTCCGGCGCCTGCCTGGCGTGCAGCTCGGCCATGCGCCAGACGTTCAGGAACTTCCCGCCGCGCATCGTGTCGCGGAAGTGGACCTTCCAGTTGTCGCGCGGGTCGACGTTGCCCATCGCCGCGGCCATGCCGCCCTCGGCCATGACGGTGTGCGCCTTGCCAAGGAGGCTCTTGGACAGGACGCCGGTGGAGAGGCCGTGCGCGCTGCACTGGATCGCCGCGCGCAGCCCCGCGCCGCCGGCGCCGATCACCACGACGTCGTGGTCAATGGTCTGGATCTCGGAAACATCGAGCATCACATCACCAGGTGTTGAGGTCCTTGATCACGCCCATCGACACGAGCCGCACGTAGACGTCGGTGACCATCACCCAGACGAGGCTCGCCCACGCGAACTGCATGTGCCGCGCGTTGAACCAGCTCACCTTCTTCCAGGTGCCGTACGTCAGCGTGTTCTTGCCGCACGACATGCAGTCCTTGCGGCCGCCGACGAGGTGGCGCAGGGAGTGGCAGCCGAACGTGTAGCCCGCGATCAGAAAGACGTTGATCGTCAAGACGATGCTGCCGACGCCGATCCCGAGCCGCCCGTGCCGCGAGAACGCCTGGATCGCGTCCCAGCCGAGCAGGAGGATGAACGCGAGCGCGGCGTAGAGCGCGAACCGGTGCAGGTTCTGGATGAGGAGCAGGGCGGTCTCGCCGCTGTACCGGCGCTTGCCGGCGAGCGGTCCGACCGCGCAGCCCGGCGGCGAGCCGGCGAACGACCGGTAGTACGCCTTGCGGTAGTAGTAACAGCTCATCCGGAAGCTGAGCGGGAAGACCAGGATCCAGATCGCCGGCGAGCGCGGGATGAAGCTCGGCCACCACGACGGCCACGCGCCGAACCACGCGTGCTCGACCGGCGCGGCGCCGGCCGCCGTCGGATCGGTGAACAGCACCGGCGAGTAGTACGGGGAGAGGTACGGCGCTGCGTAGTAGTGCTCCGCCTGCCACAGCGCCCACGTCGTGTAGACGACGAAGGAGCTGAACACGACGAAGGTGAGCAGCGGTCCGCCCCACCAGTTGTCGTTTCGCGTGGTCTTGCCGAAGCCCTCCGCGTGCCCACCGATCACAGGCAGGTGTGTGGCCATGTCGCGGCGGACTATAGGGTCAACGACCGCTCTGGATCCAGTCGATGGCGCGCCCGAGCACCTCGTCCTTGCCGGCGCGGACGCCCGAGATCGTTGGCGCGATCGGGATCATCGGCTGGATCCCCACCTGCTGGAGCTGGCGGCCGTCGACGTGGCGCACGGCCTGGCCGGTGAACGTCATGCGGAGGCCGCCCGGGAGGCGCATCATCGTGACGTCGCCGTTGGAGCCGTGGGTCGGCGAGCCGATGAACGTTGCGCCGGCGGCGGCCTCGAAGAACAGGCACGAGTGCTCCGCCTGGCTGATCGCGCGATCGTCGATCAGGACCGCCACCCGGCCGCGGTAGACCGGCTTGGTCGGGTCCTGGGGCAGCCCCTGGACGAACGTCGTCCCCCAGCGGGCGAGCTCGTCATCGTGGTCTCCGCCCTCGAGCGCGCGCACGAGCGGCTGCGTGAAGTGGGCGCCGAACCTGGCTTGCTTCACGTTCAGGTAGGGCGCCATGGGCCACGCGGTCCCGTTCGGGTAGCCGCGCATGTCGAGGATGAGCCCGCGCGTCTTGCCGAGCGCGGCGAACATCGCGTCGACCTCGTTGCTCTCGAGCAGGCGCAGGTCGGCGTAGCCGATGTTGCCCGGGAGGAGCTTGTAGTGTGGCTTCGCCGGTGCCGCTGGCGGCGGGGCGCCCGGGCCGCCGCGGTCCCGGGGGAGGGAGGCGGTCCTGGGCTTACCGTCCGCGCCCCGGAGCTCGAGCGTCGCCGGCCGGTCGCGCGGGCCGCGGAGCGCCGCCCACAGGATCCGGTTCTCGAGCGCGGCGGCGGTCCCGGCCGTGGTGATCGGCCGCAGCTCGGCGCGGCGCTTGTCGATCGGCACGCCGTCGATCGCGAGGACCTCGTCGCCGACGCGGACGCCGAGCTTGCCCATTTCGGGATCGACGAGCGCGGTGACGATCGGCCGCCGCTCGACGAGCCGCACCTCGATCCCCGGCATGCCCCGCGGCGGGGGCGCGGGCGGGATGGAGAAGACGTTGATGTGGCCGTCGTGGAGGTGGGCGCCGAGCCCGACGAGCGCGTCGCGGTAGCTCTGCGCGTCGGTCGCGGTCTCTGCGGCGAGGATCGCCGGGGCAAGGCGCGCGTCCCAGCCCGGGGCGAGGTCCAGGTACGGGAAGAACCGGGAGAGCAGGCCGTGCGCGCGGATCGCCGCGAAGATGCGCAGCTCGCGCGAGGGCAGCGCCGCCTCCGGCCAGTCGCGGTCGTCGCTCGGCGTCGGCAGCACGGCCGGCAGCGCCGGGCCCGGCCGGCGCGGCGGCGGCGCGCCGCCCGCGACGAGGCGCTTGCCGAGGTCCACGCCGAACGCGTGCGGCGACGTCTTCGCCGGGATCGTCACGTCGGCGGCGAGCGCCGTGCCGTCGGGCATCGAGAGCTCCTCGGCGCGCACGCGCGCGACGAGCCCCCACGGCAGGGCGACGTCGCGCGTCGCCGCCGTCGGCGCGTCGGTGAGCGGCTCGGCGGAGGCGAGCGTCCCCTTGCTGGACGCCACGAGGCCGAGCGCGACGCTCGGCAGCGGCGTGCGCGCGTCGGTCACGAACACGACGTGCCGGAGGCCCGGCCGGCCGCGCAGCCAGGCGGCGCGCGGCGCGAGCGCGTACCCCGAGCCGTAGCCGCCCGCGGCGACGCCCTCCTGCGACCGGAAGCCGTGGTGGACGGTGCTGCGCGAGATCGCCCAGCGCTCGACGGGGGGTAGCGCGGACGCCGCGTTGTCGATGAACGTGGCGGAGTCGTTCTCGAGCCCCGGCGCGCGCAGATCGATCACCGCGATCTCGGCGCCCTTCAGCTGCTCCGGGAGCTTGGCGACCATCGCGCCGGCCGAGGCGCGGACCGCCGGATCGGCGAGCGCCGCGAGCGTCACCACCGCGAGCTTCGGTGCCGGCTGCTCGAAGAACGGGACCGGCACCGCCGGCGCGGTCGGCGCGGCGGCCGGATCGTCGACGCGCGTGGCCGGATCCTTGAAGACGGCGAGCATGCCGGCGATCGCCGCGGCGTACTCCTGCTTCGTCTTCGCCGCCTCGGCCTTCGGGATCGCCGCCACCGCCGCGGCGTCGAGCTCGACCGTGCCGCGCAGCATCGCCGGGTGCGTCACGCGCGCCTCGAGCCACGCGTGCGCGAGCCCGACCAGCCGCTCCATGCGATCCGGCGCCGCTGCGGGCGTCGGGGCCGGCGCGGGCGGCGTCTGCGCGTGGGCGCCGGGCATCGGCGCGAGCGCGAGCGCGAGCGCGAGCGCAGGGACGGCGAGCGACAGCGCGCGCGCGCGCGGGCGAAGCACGGCCGGGGCGGGCATGCCACGGCGACACGCCCGGTCGGGCCCGATTGCAGCTCGGCGCATCACTGCTTGGCGTGCGTGGCGAGCACGTCGGCGACGCACAGCGTGAGCCGCTTCGCCGTCGGGATGTGGAGGAACTCGTTCGGGCCGTGCGCGTTCGAGCCGGGCCCGAGGACGCCGGTGATGCAGAACTGCGCCTTGGGGAACTTCTCGCCGAGCATGTGCATGAACGGGATCGAGCCGCCCTCGCCCGTGTACATCGCCGGCTTGCCGAAATGGCGGCGCGACGCGTCGTCGAGCGCCTGCTCGAGCCACGGCGCCAGCTCCGGCGCGTCCCAGCCGGTGCTCGCGGTGGAGCTCTCGAACTGGACGCGCGCGCCGTACGGCGGGTCCGTAAGGAGCGCCTCCCGGACCGCCTTCGTCGCGACCACCGGATCGACGCGCGGCGGGATGCGGATCGACAGCTTCACCCGCGTGAACGGGCGCAGCACGTTGCCGGCGTTGCTGATCGGCGGCCAGCCGTCGGCGCCGGTGACCGCGAGGCTCGGCCGCCACGTGCGGTTCAGGATCAGCTCGGCGTTGTTCGTCGACACCGGCTCGACGCCCGGCTGGAGCGGGAACTTCTGGAACACCTGGCTCCCGATCACCTCGGCCGTGCGCTCGGCCTGCAGCACGCGCTGCCGCGGGATCTGCGTCGCGAGCGCGTCGAGCTTGATCTGCCCGGTGTGGGCGTCCTCGATCCGATCGAGGAGGATGCGCAGCACGCGCTCGCTCGCGGCGATGACGCCGGTGCCGTCGCCCGAGTGGACGCCCTCGGTGAGCAGCGAGATGTCGAGGTTGCCGATCACGAGCCCGCGCAGCGAGGTCGTCGACCACAGCTGCTCGTAGTTCGCGCAGCCCGAGTCGAGGCACACGACGAGGGACAGCTCGCCGATGCGCGGCGCGAGGTGATCGATGTACGCCGGCAGATCGAAGCTGCCGGACTCCTCGCACGCCTCGATCAGGATGACGCAGCGGGCGTGCGGGACGTTGTCGCGCCGGAGGACGTTGATCGCCGTCAGCGACGCGAAGATCGCGTAGCCGTCGTCGGCGCCGCCGCGGCCGTACAGCTTGTCGCCCTCGATCACCGGCGTCCACGGGCCGAGCCCGTCGCGCCAGCCGGCCATCTCCGGCTGCTTGTCGAGGTGGCCGTACAGCATCACGGTGTCGCCGGCGCGGCCGCCGGTCCCGGGGACCTCGATGAAGATGACCGGCGTCCGCTCGCCGAGGCGCACGACCTCGAGCGTCGCGCCGTCGGGGAGGCGCGCCCGCGCCCAGCCCGCGAGCAGCTCGACGGCGTTGTCCATGTGGCCGTGCTGTCGCCACTCGGGA
>DATMCI010000092.1:0-42034 GCA_035558535.1 Kofleriaceae bacterium | reverse complement strand
GGGCAGCTCGAGTACCGCCCGTTCGGCTACAACCTGTCGGACGTGGACGAGTCGAACGCGGCGCAGCTGTGGAGCACGGTGTACCTCGCCGTGAAGAAGCCGACGCCGGCGCAGAACCCGACGTGCGGCATGTAGCGCGCGCCACGCCAGGGGCTGCGATAGGCCGCGCTCACCAGCCCGCGGGCCAGTCCATCGCGCGCAGCTGCTCGATCAGCTCGTCGCGCGAGCGCGCCTCGGCGTAGATCGTCCCCGTCGGCTTGCCGAGCGCGTAGTAGTGCTCCGGCATCCACGAGCGGCCGGCCGCCAGCGCCGCTGCGCTCGAGGCGCGCGCCTCGGCCTCGTCGATGACGAGCTGGCGGACGCGGAAGGCGCCGTCCTGTTCGACGATCGCCACCGTCGGGTGCGGCGAGCCGAACCAGATCGGCAGCTTGCCCTCCCGAACGAGCTGGATGGCGCGATCGCGGCCGAGCGGTGCCATGGGGGCCATGCACCGACGGTGACACGGGAGCGGCCGCGCGATCCAGCGCGGCTCACTCGCACCAGGACGTCTCGGTCAGCACGCGGTGGCCCGTGTCCTTGTTGACGAAGAACGCGCGGTTCACGCCGCACCATGGGTTCGGCTGGAACCCGAGGTAGCAGCCGAAGAACGTGCCGCCGGAGACCTGCGCGGCGAGGTGCGCGAGCCCGGCGGTCGCGCTACCGACCTCGTGGTAGCGGTCCGCGTAGCTGACGGTGCCCGCGACCTCGGCCATGACCTCGCTGGCCGTGGCGAGGTTCGGCCGCATCTGGCCGCCGATGCTCGTCACGAGCTCCGCGGGGACGCCGAAGCACAGCATGCCGGACGGCTGGCCGGGCAGCTGGCTCGCGACCGAGTACCAGTTGAACGCCGTCTTCAGCGAGGCGTCGCGGTGGGCGGCGTTGACGCGGCCGGCGAGCTCGTCGAACGGATCCTCGATCGCCGCGTCGCGCAGCGAGCGGAACGTCGACGGCCCGACGCCGTAGGCATCGGCGAGCTGTTGCAGCGTCGTGAACGGCTGCGCGGCGACGAGGAGCGGCGCCACGGTGTCCGGCTCGGTGCGGACCACGTCCCACAGCTCGGCCTCCGTCGCCGTGTTCGCGTAGGCGAGGATCGCCGCCGCGTCGTCGGCCGAGACTGCGAGCTCCTCGTAGACGCCGGCGCACGCGGCGCCGATGAAGCCGAGCGTGCGCGCGCGCGCCGCGATCTGCGCGAGCCGCGCCTGCGCGATGCCCGACACCGACGAGAGATCCTCGAGATCGGCGAACGGCTGCGCCGCGCGGCCCAGGACGATCGCGTCCGCCACGTTCGATGGCAGGTACGAGTCGAGCTCCGCGAGCGACGCGCCGTTTGCGTACGTGAGGATCCCCGCGCACTCCGGGGCCAGATCCGTGTCGGCGATCGTGATCGCCGCGGCCGTGGCGCTGGTCGACGCGGGCTCCGCCGCGCAACCGCCGAGCAAGAGGCCAAAGGCCGCGCCGGACCGAATGAGCTGCTTCATGAGGCTGGAGGTCATAGGGGGCGGATGGTAGGCCGCGCGCGATCCGAGTGTGTCTTAGATCAACAACGCGATTCTCCTCGCGACAGAGGAAGGGCGCGCACGTAACATGCGCGCCCTCCACGGGGAGGAGAACACGCATGAGGACTCTGATGCGGGCAGGATTTCTGTTGGCCCTGGCGATGCTGGTGAGCTGCACGGGTGATTCGAGCAGCACGTCTGCTGCGGCTTCGTCGCCGAAGACGTCGGCCGTCTCGTCGACGAAGCCAGCGGCCGTCTCGTCGACGCAGCCGGCGGCGGCACAGCTCACGGTGACCACCGATCCGGCCGGGCTCGTCCAGACGCCCACGGCGAACGGCGTCATGGTGCAGCTCGACGATCACTTCCAGAACGCCGTCGTCGCGCGCCGCAACGCGGACGGGACGGTGTCCGTCGAGTGCCACGATGAGCACCAGCAGGCCGCGGCGTTCATGCAGGGCGCGACGGCGACGGCGACCGCCCGCGGAGTGAAGTAGCGATGGCACGCGTCCATCTCCTGGCCGCCGCCCTCGTGTGCGCGGTCCCGGCGACGGCCTTCGCCAACGCCCAGATCATCATTCTGAACAACGACAGCCCCGGCGAGGGCTTCAATGACACGACGCCCGCGACGCCGGTCGGCGGCAACCCGGGCACCACCGTCGGGGCGCAGCGCCTGAACGCGTTCCAGTACGCGGCGGACCGCTGGGGCCAGGTCCTGGACAGCAGCGTCTCGATCACGATCCGCGCGAACTTCGATCCGCTCGCCTGCGACGCGACCTCGGCCGTGCTCGGCTCGGCGGGCACGGTCAGCGTGTGGCGAGACTTCGCCGGCGCGCCCCGGGCGAGCACGTGGTACAGCGCCGCGCTCGCGAACAAGCTCGCGGGCGTCGATCTCGATCCGACGGCCCCGGAGATCAGCGCGCGGTTCAACTCGTCGCTGAACGGCAGCCCGGGGTGCCTCGGCGGCGGCACCTGGTACTACGGCTACGATCACAACGAGGGGATGGGGCAGACCGACCTCATGCCCGTGCTCATGCACGAGTTCGGGCACGGCCTCGGGTTTCAGAGCTTCGTGGTGCGCACCGGCGCGGCGATCGGTCAGCTCTTGCAAGGCTTCTCCGACCACTACACGAACTACCTGTTCGACAACCAGACGAACAAGTACTGGATCAACATGACCGACGCCGAGCGCGCGGCGTCGATGAAGAACGGCCGCCGCGTCGTGTGGAACGGCCCGAGCATCCTCGGGGCCACGCCGGGCTACCTGGCCCCGGGCACCGCCGGGCTGCGCGTCACCAGCCCCGCGCCCATCGCCGGCAAGTACCTGGTCGGCGAGGCCGCGTTCGGGCCGCGGCTCACGGGCGCGGGGCTCTCCGGCAACCTCCTCTACGCGCTCGACACCATGGGCACGCCGTTCGGCTGCACCGCGTACGCGCCGGGCACCTTCACCGGCAAGATCGCGCTCATCGATCGCGGCAATTGCAACTTCGTGGTCAAGACGAAGAACGCGCAGGACGCCGGCGCGACGGCCGTGATCATCGCCGACAACGTCGCCGGCACGCCGCCGCCCGGGATGGCTGGCGCCGATGCGACGATCACGATCCCGACGGTGCGGATCACGCTGGCCGACGGCAACGCGATCAAGGCCCAGCTCACCATGGTGCCGGTGACGAGCTCGCTGCTCCTCGATCTGACGGTGCGTGCGGGCGCCGACGAGGCGGACCGCGTGCTCCTCAACACGCCGGATCCGATCGTCTCGGGCTCGAGCGTCGCGCACTTCGATCCGAGCACGTCGCCGAACACGCTGATGGAGCCGGCGATCAGCTCCGATCTGACGACGAGCGTCGATCTGACGCTGCCCCTGTTCCGGGACGTCGGCTGGTACCCCGACGCCGACAACGACCGCGTGCCCGACTACGGCGACAACTGCATCGGGGTGCCGAACCAAGGCCAGGTCGACACCGACTCCGATCTGGTCGGCGATGCGTGCGACGACGATGACGACGCCGACGGCGTGGCCGACGTGGCGGACAACTGCCCGCTCTTGCCGAACAACGGCCAGGAGAACAGCGACGGCGATCTGGTCGGCAACGCGTGCGACGACGACGACGACAACGACACCGTGCTCGACGTGGCGGACAACTGCCCGCTCGCGGCGAACACCGCCCAGGCGGACCGCAACAGCGACGGCGCGGGCGACGCGTGCGACGACGAGGACGGCGACGGCCGCGTCGACCTTGCGGACAACTGCCCCGACGTCGCGAACGCCGGCCAGGCCAACGCCGATGCCGACGCGCTCGGCGACGTGTGCGACGACGACGACGACAACGACGGCGTGCAGGACCTCGCGGACAACTGCCCGCTGGTCGGCAATGCGGGCCAGGAGAACGGCGACGGCGACGCCGCGGGCGACGCGTGCGACGGCGACGACGACGGCGACGGCGTCGCGGACCTCGCCGACAACTGCCCGACCAGCGCGAACGCCGGCCAGGAAGATCTGGACGGCGACGGGCTCGGCGACACCTGCGACCTCGACGACGACGGCGACAGCGTCGCCGACGCGGCCGACAACTGCCCGGTGCTCGGCAACGCCGGCCAGGAGAACGCCGACGCGGACGCGCTCGGCGACGCGTGCGACGCGGACGACGACAACGACGCGGTCGCGGACGCGGCGGACAACTGCCCGGCGAACGCGAACGCCGGCCAGGAGAACACCGACGGCGACGCGCTCGGCGACGCGTGCGACGCGGACGACGACAACGACACCGTCATGGACGCGGCCGACAACTGCCCGCTCGCCGTGAACTTCGGCCAGGAGAACGCCGACGGCGACGCGCTCGGCGACGCGTGCGACGACGACGACGACAACGACGGCGATGCCGACGCGGTAGACAACTGCCCGGTCGCCGCGAACGCCGATCAGCTCGACACCGACGCCGACGGGCTCGGCAACGCGTGCGACATCGACGACGACAACGACGGCGTGGTCGACGGCGTGGACAACTGCGCGCTGGTCGCCAACATCGGCCAGGACAACACCGACGGCGACGCGCTCGGCAACGCGTGCGACGACGACGACGACAACGACGGCGTGCAGGACCTCGCGGACAACTGCCCGCTGGCCGGCAACGCGGGCCAGGAGAACCTCGACGGCGACGCGCTCGGCGACCTCTGCGATCCGGACGACGACAACGACGGCGCCCCCGACGCGGCGGACAACTGCCCGGTGCTCGCCAACCCCGGCCAGGAGAACACCGACGGCGACGCGCTCGGCAACGCGTGCGACGCCGACGATGACAACGACGGCGTGGCGGACGCGACGGACAACTGCCCGCTGGTCGGTAACTCCGGCCAGGAGAACGGCGACGCCGACGCGACCGGCGACGCGTGCGACGGTGACGACGACGGCGACGCGGTGGCGGACGCGGCGGACAACTGCCCGCTGGTCGGTAACCCCGGCCAGGAGAACACCGATGGCGACGCGCTCGGCAACGCGTGCGATCTGGACGACGACAACGACGGGGCGGCGGACGCGGCGGACAACTGCCCGCTGGTCGCCAACGCCGGCCAGGAGAACGCCGACGGCGACACGCTCGGCAACGCGTGCGACGACGACGACGACGGCGACGGCGTCCTCGACCTTGCGGACAACTGCGCCCTCGACTCGAACGCGGGCCAGGAGAACACCGACGGCGACACGCTCGGCAACGCGTGCGATCCCGACGACGACAACGACACCGTCGCCGACGCGAGCGACAACTGCCCGCTTGTCTCGAACTTCGGCCAGGAGAACGCGGACGCAGACGCGATGGGCAACGCGTGCGATCCGGATGACGACAACGACGGCAAGCTCGACGCGAGCGACAACTGCGCGCTCGTGGCGAACGCCGATCAGCTCGACACCGACGGCGACATGCTCGGCAACGCCTGCGACATCGACGACGACGCCGACGGCGTGCTCGACATGGTCGACAACTGCGCGCTCACGAAGAACGTCGGGCAGCTCGACACCGACGGCGACGCCGCGGGCGACGCGTGCGACGACGACGACGACAACGACACGCGCCTCGACGGGAGCGACAACTGCCCGGTCGACGCGAACCCGGACCAGGCCGACGTCGACGGCGACGGCGTGGGGGACGCGTGCGATCCCGATGTCGGCAAGGACGACGGCGGCTGCTGCTCGACGAGCAACCGCCGGGCGCCGGCTGGCACCGTGCTGCTCGTCTTCACGGTGCTCGTGATCCTGCGCCGCCGCGGGCGCCGCCCGGGGCAACCCGACTGCGGCTAGCGCCGCCGGTGTGCGCTCGGGCCCGGAGGCGCGCTTCACGCAAGGCGCGCGCGGCCGGGCCGATCGGGTACGCGCGCTGCATCTGGCGATCGGCATGAACCGACGCACGCAGCAGCGAAGCTCCACCGCGGCCAAGCAGGTCGATCGCAACGATCCGGGCGAGCTCATCGGGCGCCGCACCGGGCGCGGCGACGCGGCCCTGGGTCGCGTCATGGCCGGTGACAAGCGCGATGAGAATCGCGACAAGCCCGGCGGTGTCGCGACGGCGCGGCGCAACGCCAAGGTCCGCGCGCCGCGCGCCACCGCCATGCTCGAGGACTCGCGCACCAAGCCGTCGCGCAAGTCCACGCGCCGGAGCGCCAACCGCGTGAAGTCCGGGCAGGAGCAGGCCAAGACCGAGAAGCTCCGCACGCACACGCCGTCCGCGCGCGCGCAGGCGCGGCGGCACTAGCGCACCGTGTGACGGGCGCGCGCGGCGCGGCCGGCGCGGCCGGCGCGGCCGGCGCGGCCGGCTGGCTCAGGTCACTTCGGCCGCGCGCGCGATCGCGTCCTGAATGGTCGCCAGGTCGACCGGCTTGACGAGGTGCGCCGAGAAGCCGGCCTCCAGCGAGCGCGTGCGGTCGGCCGGCTGGCCGTACCCCGTGATCGCGATCAGCCGGAGCGGCGCGCCCGGCAGCATCGCGCGCAGCGCGGCCGCGAGCTCGTAGCCATCCATCCCGGGCAGCCCGATGTCAAGCAGCGCGATGTCGGGCGGGCGCTCGCGCGCCATCGCGAGCGCGGTGCTCGGATCGTACGCGGCGCGGACGTCGTGGCCGAGCTCGGTGAGCGAGTTCGTGAGGAGGTCCACGGCGTCGTGGTTGTCGTCCACGACGAGCAGCCGCATCGGCAGGGTCTCGACGCACGCGATCGCCCCGGAGCGGCGCCGCGGGGCGGTCGCCGCCGGCAGCCGCGGCAGCTCGACGGTGAGCGTCGCGCCGCGGCCCTGGCCCTCGCTCTCGGCGCGGATCGTGCCGCCGTGCATCGTGACGATGCTCTTTGCGACCGCGAGGCCGACGCCGAGCCCGCCGCGCGAGCGATCGCGGCCCTGCGGCCCTTGCACGAACGGATCGAACACGCGCGGCAAGAGCTCGGATGGGATGCCCTGGCCGTTGTCGCGCACCTCCACGCAGGCCGACCCAGGCGAGGCCGTGAGGGAGATGCGGAGCTGGCCGCCGCGCCGCGTGTACTTCGCGGCGTTGTTCAGGAGGTTCGCGAACACCTGCGCCAGGCGCGCCGGATCGCCGTCGATGACGACGTCCGACGGCAGGTCGACCTCGAGCGTGTGCCCGCGCTCCTCGATCGCCGGGGTCGTCTGCTCGATCGCCTCGGTGATCACGGCCACCAGATCGACCGGGCGGCGCTCGAGGACGATCTTGCCCCGCGCGATCCGCGAGACGTCGAGCAGGTCGTCGACGAGGCGGACCAGGTTCTTCGCCTGGCGCTCGATGATCTTGCGCTCCTTGGCGCACGCGTCGTCGCCGCGCAGCCGCATGAGCTGCGTCGCCGTGAGGATCGGCGACAGGGGGTTTCTCAGCTCGTGGCCGAGCATCGCGAGGAACTCGTCCTTGGCGCGGCTCGCCTGCTCGGCGGCCTCGTAGGCGCGCGCGCGGTCGAGCGCGTACGCGATCTGCTGCGCGATGTCGGTGGCGAGCGCCTGCTCGATCGTGTCGAACACGCGCTCCTCGCGGAAGCCCAGGACGAGCACGCCGATCCGGGCGCCGCGCACGACCAGCGGCAGCACCGCCAGGGCGTGCGGCGACAGCGCGGCCCACCGCGGCGGCTCGTGCCCGAGCGCGCCGCCCGAGCCGAGCCAGAGCGGCCGCATGACGTCGGGCGGCGCCAGCGCGCCGTCGCCGGTGACGAGGTCGCGCCACTCGCCCTGCTGCTCGACGAGCACCGCGACCTGCGCGGCGCCGAATGTCTGCTCCGCCTCGCCGACCACGACCGCGCTCAGGTCCGCCAGCGTGACGACCTCGCCGAGCCGCGACATCACGCGCTGCAGCACCATCAGGTGATCGCGCGCCGGCTGGAGCTCGCCCTCGAGCGGCGGAGGAGCGAGGCGCGGGTCGTGGCGCGTGGTGTGGAGCGGGTCGTGGAGCGTGCTGTGGAGCGCGTCGCGCGGGCCGCGCTTGCCGGCGCCCGCGATCGGATCGTCGGTGAGCGGGTCCAGCCGGTAGCCGCAGTGCAGCTCGATCCGGTGCCGCCCGAGCTGGTCGTTCCACCACCGCTCGAGCGCGAGCGCGCCGCTGTGATCGCCCGCGCCGGTGAACAGATCGACGAGCTCGCCGTACAGCCGGATCCGGCCGTACCGCGCGATCGCGGCGGTGGCCGGCGCGAGCACCCGCCGGGCCAGGACCTCCTCGCGCAGCCCCGGGCGCGCCCACGCCTCCTCGAACAAGACCTCCGAGTCGATCAGGACGAGCTGGCCCGCCGCGCACACGTCCTCGACGTCGATGCCGAGGCCGCGCAGCGCGCTGCGCAGCGCCTTCAGGTGCGCGCGCCGCGCGAGCGCACCCGCCGCCGAGCCGAGATCGAGCGCGGTCCGCAGCGACGCCGCGATCCGCGCCGCCGGGAACGCCCCGTCGCGGAACAGCTCGAAGCTGTAGGCGTGGGGCTTGGACTCGGGCACGTTGCGCAGGAGCGCGAGCGCGGCCGTGGTCGTGCGGAGCGCGTCCCACCGGCCGCGGTTGCGGACCACGGCGATCCGGTGGTTGCGCATCACGTCGACGAGCTCGCGGTGCCCGCACCGCTCGAGGCAGTAGCTGCACAGCGCGATGATCCGGCGCCCGCGCAGCGCCTGGTGGACGCGCGCCTCGTAGTCGACGAGCTCGCCCCACGCGTGCGGCTCGAGGCACGCGGGCTGGCCGCTCACCCGGAGGCCGGCGAAGCCGGCGCGCGCGGCCGCGGTCTCCTCCTGGCCCCAGCGCGCGAGCAGCTCGCCTGCGTCGGCGAAGGCGCCGCGCGCGTCCCACGTGGCGCGATCGACGATCTCGAGCTGCCCGTACCGCTCGCGCTCCTCCAGATCGGGGACCTGCGCGCGGAGCGCGGCGCGCGCGTCTTCGACGCTGAGCGGATCGGCGGTGATCCAGACGCAGCGCTCGTGCTCGCGCAGCCCCGTCGCGAAGAACGGGACCAGCGTCTCGAGCAGGTCTTGCTGCGACCGGTAGAACTGACAGAGATGATCGCCCCACGCGACGTCCCCGACCGCGGGCAACCCCGTGGGACGTAGGGTTGCCGCGGACGAACCTGCTGTCGACACAGCACAAGACTACTGGTTTGTCGTCGACGCGCATCTGTGCGTGATTGACCCGGCGGGCGGGCGCGCACACGGGTTCCATCTCTGGTCGATTTTTCCGAGCATCCTGTCGCTAGCACCTCCGGGTTCGTCACGACGACGACACTTGCCGCGCCGCTGTGCCGCCTCGGCTCGCTTTTTTTTTCGAACTTTTCGCCCGGACCGGTTCCTCCTCATCACACGACACACACGACACACACGACAACAAACGGAGATGCACAATGTGGTCCAATTTCTTCGCCGCTGGTGGCTGGGGCATGTATCCGACGATGGTGTTTGGGTTTCTGCTCCTGGCGACGACCGTCCTGCACGCCCTGCGGCCCGAGCCGCGGTTCCACCGCCTGACCGTGGCGCTCGGCATCACCACGTTCGCGAGCGCGCTGCTCGGCACCACCGTCGGCATCTGCAACAGCGCGCGCTACCTCGAGCAGGTCCCGCCCGCCGAGCAGCTGCAGACGCTCGCGCTCGGGTGCGAGGAGTCGCTCCACAACCTCGTGCTCGGCCTCATCATCATCGTGCTCGCGGCGCTGATCACGGCGGCGAGCGCGGCGCGGCGCGGGGGCTCGCCGGCCTGATGTTCGCGGACTCCGACGAGGCTCTGTACGCGCGGCTGCTCCGCGGCGACATGGCCGCGTTCGACCGGTTGTACGAGCGCTTCGAGCGGCCGCTGTTCGGCTTCCTCCGCGCGCAGCTCGGCGACGCCGCCGAGGCCGAGGACGTCTTCCATGAGGCGTTCCTCGCGGTCCTGCGCGCGGGCGGCGCGGGGACCGAGCTGCGCAGCTTCCGATCGTGGCTGTTCCAGGTCGCGCGCAACCTGTGCCTGAACCGCGTGCGCGCGCGCCGCCGCGCGGATCGCGCGCTGGCGTCGGTCGCGCGCGAGGCCGAGCTCGCGCCGGCCGGGCCGCCGGAGGGCCGCGATCCGGCGGCGCTGCTCGCGGCCGTGGCGCGGCTGCCGCCCGCGCTCGCCGAGGTCTACCAGCTCCGGGCCCGGGGGCTCTCGTACGACGAGCTGGCCGCGATCCTGGAGGTCCCGGTCGGCACCGTGAAGTCGCGGATGCACGAGATGATGAAGCGACTGCGCGAGGAAATGAACGAGGAGATGACCAAGGAGATGCAGCGATGACCTGCGACGAGATCCGTCCCGAGCTGATCCCGTATCACTTCGGCGAGGTGTCGGCGGAGACGCGCCGCCGCCTCGAGGAGCACCTGCCTGGATGTCCGGGGTGCGTCACCGAGCTCCTGGCGTTCAAGCGCGCGATCGAGACCGCCGACGAGGGGCCGGCCCCGTCGGAGCTCGCGCGCGCCCGGCTGCGCGCCGCCGTCGCCCGCGAGGTCGGCGCGGCGCCGCGGCGGCGCTGGGAGCGGCCGCTCGCGTTCGCGTTCGCCGCCTCGGCCGTGCTCGCGGCGGTGGCGGCGATGCAGACGATGACCGACGGGCCCGGCGCGCCGCCCGTGGGCGCGGCGATCTCGGCGCCCCGCGCGGGCTCCTGATCTGCCTGGTCTGCCTGCCTGACCTGGATGATCGCGCAGTTGTGGGGGCCCCCCCGAGCCTCCACGTTGCGCGGGCAGAAAGGATCCCGCGATGTCAGAAAACCTTCCCGTCGTACCCATGCGCAGCTCGGTGCTCCTGCCGGGCGTGAGCCTGCCGATCTCGGCGGGGCGCCCGGGGACCATGCGCGCGATCGAGGCCGCGCTGCACGGCGACCGCCGCGTGTTCGCCGTGGCGCAGCGCCAGGACGTCGACGAGGTGACCCCCGAGTCGCTGTACACGATCGGCACGATCGCCACGATCAGCTCGGTGCAGCGAGGCATCGGCGGGATGCGCCTCGTGCTCGAGGGCCAGGCGCGCGGCATCGCGCTGCGCGTCGCGCCCAAGGGCGGCTACCTCGAGGCCGCGGTCACCGAGGCCAAGGAGCTCCTGCCGCTCGACGAGCGCGAGCCGGCGTTCCGCGCGATGCACCGCGAGGTGCGCGAGCGCGCCGGCGAGCTGGCGCGCAGGCTCGGCATCGCCGAGGAGGCCACCGCGGAGCTGCTCGCCGAGATCGCCGATCCGGGCCGGCTGGCCGACGTGGTCGCCGCCCACCTCGAGATCCCGGCGGCGGAGCGCCAGGCGCTGCTCGAGACCCTGTCGGTCGAGGACCGCCTGCGGCGCGTGCTCGTCCACGTCCAGCGCCAGGTCGACGTGCTCTCCGCGCAGGCGGAGATCCAGTCGAAGGTCAAGGAGGAGCTCGGCGGCCGCCAGCGCGAGGTCTACCTGCGCGAGCAGCTGAAGGCGATCCAGAAGGAGCTCGGCGAGGGCGAGCACGGGGCCGACGAGTCGCTCAAGGAGCTCAAGGCCAAGCTCGACGCGCTGCCCTTGCCCGAGGAGGCGCGCAAGGAGGTCGATCGCGAGTGGGCGCGGCTCGTCCGCGTCGGCCGCGAGTCGATGGAGTCGCAGGTGATCCGCACGTTCCTCGAGAACATCGCGGAGCTGCCCTGGGGCACGCGCAGCGAGGAGCACCTCGACGTGCAGGAGGCCGCGCGGATCCTCGACGAGGACCACCACGGGCTCGCCGACGTGAAGGACCGCATCCTGGAGTTCCTCGCCGTGCGCCAGCTGTCCGCGCAGCGGACGCAGCCGTCCGACGGCAGCGGCGCCGATACGCGCGAGGAGCCCGGCGCGCCCGGCAAGGGCCGGATCCTCCTGTTCGCCGGCCCGCCGGGCGTCGGCAAGACGTCGATCGCCAAGTCGATCGCCCGCGCGATGGGCCGCGAGTACGTGCGCATCGCGCTCGGCGGCGCGCGCGACGAGGCCGACATCCGCGGCCACCGCCGCACGTACATCGGCGCGCTGCCGGGGCGGATCATCGCCGGCATGAAGCAGGCCGGCACGAAGAACCCGGTGTTCCTGCTCGACGAGGTCGACAAGCTCGGCGTCTCGTACCAGGGCGATCCCGCGAGCGCGCTGCTCGAGGTGCTCGATCCGGCGCAGAACGACTCGTTCACCGATCACTACCTCGGCGTGCCGTTCGATCTGTCCGAGGTCCTGTTCATCGCGACGGCGAACTTCCTCCAGAACATCCCGGGCCCGCTGCTCGATCGCATGGAGGTCGTCACGTTCGCGGGCTACACCGAGGAGGAGAAGCTGCAGATCGCCAGGAGCTACCTCGTGCCGCGGCAGCTGCGCGAGAATGGCCTTGTCGCCGAGCAGCTCGCGGTGGACGACGGCGCGCTCGGCGAGGTGATCGCGAGCTACACGCGCGAGGCCGGCGTGCGCCAGCTCGAGCGCGAGCTCGGGCGGCTCGCCCGAAAGATCGCGCGCCGGATCGCGGCGCGCGAGGCCGAGCGCGCCACGGTGGCGCGGGCCGACGTCCGCGGCCTGCTCGGCCGGCCGCGCGTCCACCCCGAGAAGAAGGCGCCCGACGATCAGGTCGGGATCTCGACCGGCATGTACTACACGCCCGCGGGCGGGGACATCATGTTCGTCGAGGCGTCGCTCATGCGCGGCCGCGGCGAGCTGATCCTGACCGGCCAGCTCGGCGACGTCATGAAGGAGTCGGCGCGTGCCGCGTGGACGTTCGCGCGCGCGCACGCGGGGTGGCTGTCGATCCCCGAGAGCGAGTTCGAGCGCGACGTCCACGTCCACGTGCCGGCGGGCGCGATCCCCAAGGATGGTCCGTCCGCGGGCATCGCGATGGCGTCGGCGCTCGTCTCGGCGCTGTCGCAGCGGCCGGTGCGCAACGACGTGGCCATGACGGGCGAGATCACCATCTCCGGCCGCGTGCTCCCCATCGGCGGCCTCAAGGAGAAGGTCCTCGGCGCCGTGCGCGCGGGCATCACGCACATCGTGATCCCGGCGGAGAACGAGGCCGATCTCGAGGATCTGCCCGAGGAGGTGCGGCGCAAGATCGAGGTCTCCCCGGTCGAGACGCTCGCCGAGGCGCTCGCGGTCACGCTGCGCGACACGACGCTGCGCGACGGGCGGCTCCTGTTCGGGGTGTCCGAGCTCGAGCGCGGCTCCGAGCATCGCCTCGCGCACTGAACAGGTGAGCCAGGGCGGGGGACGCCACCCCAGGGATGGGGGAGGGGGACCTCGCCGGTAACGTGCCGTTTGCACGGTTAGTCATGTGCAATCCTTTGCATGTCGGGGTGGTACGTAGGTTGCTGTCTCGTCTGGACGGCCAGGTATGTCGCGGTCGGCGATGGATCCATCAGCGCAGCGCGTCGGCGAGATCGCCTCCGAAGCGACGCTCGCGACGACGCAGTTCCGGCGTGACGCCGGCAGCGGTGGCGGCAGCAGCGGTGGCGGTGGCCCCAGCGGCGGCAGCCCCAGCGGCGGCAGCCCCAGCGGCAACGGCCAGAACGGCTCGACGACCGTGTTCGAGCGCTCGCGGGCGCTCGGCGCGGTCGGCGACTACGACCTCGTGCAGCAGCTCAGCGGCTCGGTGTTCGTGGGCCAGCACCGGGCGACGAAGCAGCCGTTCGCGATCCGGCTCCTCGAGCCCGCCGGCCGGACCGATCAGCTGGCGCGCCAGCTCGCTGCGGCGCGTGCGCTGACGGCGATCGATCACCCGAACGTGGTTCGCACGCTCGAGGTCGGCCTGCACGAGGGCCGCGTCTTCCTCGTGATGGAGTACCTGCGCGGGACCTCGCTCGGGTCGTGGCTCGACGTGCACGGCGCGCCGCCGGTCGCCCAGGCGCTCCGGATCGGCATGCACGTGGCGCGCGGGCTCGATGCCCTGCACCAGCGCGGGATCCTGCACCGGAACGTCGACGCGGACACCGTGATGATCGTCCCGTCGCCGACCGGCAAGAACACGATCAAGCTGGTCGACATCGAGATCGCGCCGCGCGAGGAGCTCGTGCGCACCGCGCGGCACTCGATGTCGCCCGAGCTGGTCCGCGGCGGCACGATCGATCACCGCTCGGACCTCTACAGCCTCGGCGTGCTGCTCTACCGCGCGTGCACGCTCAAGTACCCGTTCGAGGGCTCGCCGATCGAGATCCTCGCGATGTACCGCTTCCGCTCGGTCATGCGGCCGGAGCCCTCGCTCGAGGGCGTGCCGGTGGAGCTCGCGGCGACGGTCCAGCGCCTCCTGTCCGAGGATCCGGCCGAGCGCCAGCGCAGCGCGGCCGACGTGGTCGAGGCGCTGCGGCGCGCCACCGATGGCTCGGTCCGCCGCGATCGGCGGGAGACGCCGGGGCGCCCGGGGCTCGCGCTCGACGCGGATCAGATCCCGACGGAGCAGCGCGGCTCCCTCGGCAGCGCGCCGGTGGCCATGTCCGCTCCCGCGCCGTCGCCGGCGAAGGCGCTGTACGCGGCCGTGACGGCCGCGGCGTCAGCGAAGACGCTGTACGCGCCCGTGCCCGCGACGCCCGCGGCGCCCGCGGCGCCGGTGATGGCGGCCCCAGCGTCGGCGCGGTCGCTGTACGCGCCCGCGTCCGCGGTGTCCGCGGCGCCCGTCGCGGCTGCGATGTCCGCGCCTGTGTCCGCGGCATCGCCGGCGAACGCGCGGATGGTCGCCCCGCCCGCGGCGCTGACGCTCTTGGCGGCGCCCAAAGCGGCTGCACCTGCGCCCGCGCCCGCGCCTATCTCTGCCGCTGCGGCCGCGTCACCGGCGTCGCCGACGCTGGTGGCGTCGCCCCGGGCGCTCGCCTCGTCGGTGCCGGCGGGGCACGCCTCGGCGGCGCCGGCGGCGCACGCGCGGGCGATCGTGCTGCCGCGGGCGCCGGTCTCGCTCGCGTCGGCCGGTCCAGCGCCTGCGTACGCCTACGCGGCCGGTCCGTCGCCTGCGTACGCGGCCGGTCCGTCGCCTGCGCCTGCGTACGCGGCCGGTCCGTCGCCTGCGCCCGCGTACGCGGCCGGTCCGTCGCCTGCGCCCGCGTACGCGGCTGCTCGCGCTTCGGCCGCGCCGGCACCCGCGCTGCCCGTGCCCGTGCCCGCGCCCGTGCTGTCTGCGCCCGCGTTCGCGGCGCCGCGCGCTTTCGATCCTCCCGCTCCTGCGAAGCCTGCGCCCGCGGCGTCCTCGTCCGCTGTGCCGGAGCCGATCGGTGGCTCGGCGGACTCGTCTGGCGTCCTGCTCGCGCCGAGCGGCCCCGCACGCGTCGCGACCGCGCTGTCGCTGGAGCCGGCCAGCTCGCGCGCTGACCAGCCGCGCCGCCGCATCCCCTGGAAGCCGGCCGCGGTGCTGGGCGCCGCGGTCGTCCTCGGATCCGTGCTGTCGCTGTTCACCATGGGCGGCGGCGACGGCGACAAGGCGCCGGCCGTCGCGTCGGCTTCGCCCGCGCCCGCGCCGCGGGCGCCAGCGGCGGCTGCACCGGCGGCGGTGCCCGCGTCGCCTGCCGCCGGATCGCCTTCGCTCACGTTCGCAGTGGCCGCGTCGCCTGCGGCCACGCTCGCCGCCGCGGCGGCGCAGCCGATCCCAGGCTGCGCGCCGGCGCTGGTGCCCGATGTGGTGCTGGCCGCCGATCCTGCGTCGAGCTCGGCGTCCGGCGCCGGGGCGCGCGCGGCCCAGGTGCGCGAGGAGCCCAAGAAGCCGGTCCAGCGCAAGCCGAAGCCGCGCAAGGTGAAGCCCCCCGAGGACACGGACGCGCCGGAGCCCGCGCGCGCGCGCGCCGACGAGGAGCCCGTCTCCGGCGAGACGCTCATCGTGCCCGACGAGGAGCCTCGCAAGCCGGCGCGCCGCGCCGACCGCGAGGACCGCGCCGACCGCACCGACCGCGCCGACCGCGAAGATCGCGCCGACCGCACCGACCGCGCCGACCGCGCCGACCGCGCCGAGCCCTGAGCGCCCGCGCTGCGCAATTTTTCCACCTTAGGGATGAGCCAGAGATCTTCAGCGAGACACGCAGGATCAGCGCTGCGCGACAGCAGCGCACGCATTCCCTTCGCGATTTCGCGCGGACATTTGTAACCGATCGGACACCACTCACACGGTCGCGTAGATTCGCTCACCAACATATGGGGTGGTCTCCACGTTGCACCTAGTTTTCCTCGATGCGGAGCACATACGCCGAGCCGCTATCGTGGCCAGACTGCAGTGGTCGATGGAGCCCGCGTACGGTCGTCGTCTCTGGCGACCCGCGTCATCGGGAGCGACGCCCTGACGCCGTGGTGGTGCGGACCAACCTCGACCTGATCTCGCAGCTCGAGGACCCTCGCAACTTCATCGTCGCGGTCGTGCTGGCGGGGCGGTTCGCCAAGGATCGCGAGCTCGCGACGTTCCTCATCGAGTCCTACCCGGGCCTCAAGGTCATCGACGACGAGACCGAAGAGCCGGACCTCAGCTCGTACCGCCCCGCGCTCTGAAGCTGCGACAGCCCGCGCCGGCCGCGCTACGGACAGGGCTCGCGGACCGTGTCGAGCGCGGTGGTCTTGAAGATGCTCCTGCTCTTGAGCCCTGCCGCCCCCAGGCGCATGCACAGGGTGGTGATGTTGTTGTCGGCCGTGTCGTCCTCGTTCCGCTTGTACTCGAGCGCGAACGCCGCCTTCTGCACGCCGGCATACTCCTTCGTGGCGTTATTGCACTCGAGGTCGCCGCGCTCGGCGCAGCGCTCGAAGAGCAGCCAGTCGTAGTACGGATGGGTGTTCTCGACGGCCGTCACGGCCGTCGAGCGCATGCCGATCGAGAGCTTGCGCTCGTGCGCCTTCCCCGTCAGCGCGCTGGACCAGCTCAAGAACTCTTCGACCTTCAGCGCCATGAACCCGGTGCCAGGCGCACCTTGGTAGGCGCTCTGATCGTCCCACTGGGTCACGACCGCGTCGCATCCGATCTTCTTCGCGAGCTCGAGCCGCTTGTCGATCAGCGACACCACCTTGCCGCGCATGGCGCTCTCGGTGATGTCGATGAAGCGCTCCTTCGGCGTGCCGAACGGGGTGCTCCAGCCGATCACGCTGCCGGACTCCGGCATCTGCGGCATGTCCGGCGGGTTCGTCTTCCAACCGGGGAACTTCATCGCGTCCGGATCGTCGAGCCGGATCGCGCCTGTGCCGACGTGACAGACCACGATCGGCGCTGGCGTCATCGCCTTGAGCCTGGCCATCGCCATGGCGTGCACGCCGGCCGGCACCGTCACAGGCATGCCGTCGCCGTAGTCGAGCGTCTGCATGGACGGCACCGCGTCGAAGAGCTCGATCGTGTACATCCCGCGCGCCGCCGAGACGTCGAACATCGTCTCGGACAGCTGGATGTCCCAGTCGATCGCCTCGGTGGGCCTGGGCTGCCACCACTCGGGCGGCGGCGCGTCGGGCGGGCGCTCCGCCGCGTCGGGCCGGAACGGCTCTGGCTTGCAGCCCGTGACGAGGGCGACTCCGAGGATGAGGGCGCGTACCGGGACCGACCGCATCGCGCGATTCTAGCCGGAGCCGTCGCGCCCGTGTGTGCGCGGCCCGACACTCGACGATTTCGGAGCGGGCCTCGGGCTCAGGCTCAGCCTCAGGCGACGGTGACGCCGAGGTGCCGGCGCACCGCGAAGTAGCCCGGCGACACCGAGTAGCCGACGAGCTCCGCCACGCGCTGGCTCGGCCGCGCGCCGCCGCCGATCGCCGCGTCGCTCGACAGCATGCGCGCCGAGGCCGCGAGCTCGCCGGAGACGAGCAGGCCCGCCCGCTGCGCGGCGGCGTCGACGGCGGCCCGCCACCGCCCCAGATCCGGCGCCTCGGGCAGCCGGCTCGCGAGCGCCGCCAGCGCCTCCGCCGTCGGCCGGCTCGCGCGCTTCTGCAGCTCCGGCAGGAGCTGTGCCACCTGCGGCTCGAGCTCGGCGCGCCCGAGCCGCCGGCCCCCGAGCCGCGCTGCGGCGGCGAGCGCCACCTCGAGCTCGTCGGTGCTCGCGAGCGCGAGCTTCAGGTAATAGGCCGGGCGGAGCAGGGCCATCATCGCGCCGACACAGGCCGCGATCTCGGTGTCGCGGTAGCCCGTCATGAGGTCGCGGCCGACGATGATCGTCGGCACGAGGCGGCCCTTCTCGAGGACGTTCGCGAGCAGGAGTCGCCCCGAGCGGCTCTTCTGCACGTACACGTCGGGGAGCGGCACGTTGAGGATGCGCGCGGCGTGGCGGAAGATCTTCGCGATCACGCCGGTGCCCTCCTCGATCGGCATCCGCTCCTTCGCCTTCAGGTCGAACGTCTTCGCCGGCCCGGCGCGCAGCGCGACGGCCGCCTCCCAGATGAGCGCGAGCATCGCGCTCGTCACGCGGTCTTCGTCCGGGTGCCGGACGTGGGCCCACGCGTCCTCGTCGAGGATGCCCGTGGCCTTCTTGACCTCGTGCGCCTTGTGGCGGCGGTAGAGCGCCGTCTCGTCGGGCGTCGCCTGCTCGAGGAACACGAGCGCGCGGCTCACGCACCACGCCTCGTCGATCCGGCCCGCCTCGAGGCTCGTCCGGCCGAGCGCGCGGTACGCGTCCGGGTTCGTCGGATCGAGCCCCACCAGCTTCGCGGCGCGCCCCGTCGCCTCTCCCGGGCGGCGCGCGCCGACCTGCGCGTACAGCTCGGCCAGGAGGCGCGCGCGCTGCGGCGACTTGTCCGGATCGAGCGAGTGGGCCACCTCGAACGCCTCGATCGCGCTCTGCGGGTGCTCGAGCGCCGTGCGGTAGATCTCGCCGAGCGCGTGCCAGAGCGCTTCGAGCCCCGGATCGCCCTTCGGCAGGCGCCGGATCATGCGGCGGTACGCCTGCTCGAGCTGCTTCCAGCCCTGCTCGGCCGCGAGCAGCTCGTGCAGCGCGCGGAACGCGTCCAGCGCGCGCGCGCGCGCCGCGGGCGGCGGCGGGGCATCGCCCGGCCCCGGCCGGAGCAGCTCGTCGAGCGCCGCCTCGTAGCACGCGATCGCGCCCGGCCGGTCCACGAGCTCGCTGCGCCGGATCTCGGCGGACGCGAGGAAGTACGAGCCGCGCCGCGCGGGATCCGTCTCGTGCGCGAGGAAGCGATCGATCGTGTCGACGGCCGCCTTCCACTGCCCGGCGTTCGTCTGCAGATCGAGCAGCCGCTGCAAGATGCGGTGGTTCCCCGCGTCGTGCTCGAGCGCCTCGAGGTACGTCGACGTCGCCTTCGCCGGGTTCGCGAGCTTGTCGCGGTACAGATCGCCGATCCGCTCGAGGATCGGCAGCCGCTCGGCCGCCACGAGCCCCGCCGCGAGCGAGCGCAGGCTCGCGATCGCCTCGTCGTGGCGGCCGCGCCCCAGGGCCAGCTCGACCATCGCCTCGAGCGTCTCGCGGTGGCGCGGCTCGAGCTCGAGCACCTTCTCGTGGAACGCCTGCGCCTGCGCCGCCTTGCCGAGCGCGGTGTAGATCTGCGCGAGCCGCAAGTACAGCGCGAGCAGCTGCGGCCGCTCGAGCGTGCCTGCGTGCTGGAGCGCGATCGTCTGGTACGCCGCGGCCGCGGGCTCGAGCGCGCCGCTCTTGTACAGCGCGTCGGCCCGCTCGAGGAGCAGCGCCGGCCGCGGCTCGATCGCGCACGAAAGATCATATAGCTCGAGCGCCGCCGGGTACCGGCCCAGCTCGGCCGCGCACCGCGCCGCGCGCGCGTACAGATCGAGGCGCTCCTTCGGCGGCAGCGCGGCGTCGGCGCGCGCCCGCGCCACCTCTTGCTCGAGGTGCGGCCAGAGGTCCTCCCACTGGCGCGTCTCGGCGAGCAGCTCGGCGAGCGCGGCGCGCGCGTCCGCGTGCTCCGGATCGAGCGCGAGGATGCGGTGCAGGCACTCGCGCGCGCGCTCCGCGTCGTCCAGCCGGTGGCGGTAGAGCCACGCCGCGTCCGCGAGCCAGCGCAGCGTGTCCTCGGGGCTCCCCGCCAGCTGTGCCGCGCGCACCAGCTGCTCGCCCGCCGCGACCAGCTCGCCCTGCTGCACGTGGACGCGCGCCATGCCCTCGTGGGCGGACGCGTTGTCGCGATCGAGCGCGATCGCCTGGGCGAAGCTGAGCCGCGCGTTCGCGGCGTCGCGCGCCGCGAGGTGGATGTGGCCGATCCGCGCGAGGAGATCCGCGCGCGCGGCGAAATCCGTCGCCGTCAGCTCGAGCAGGCGCCCCAGGGCGGCCAGCGCCGGCTGGATCCGGCCCGCGCGCTCGTGCAGCCGCGCGAGCGCGTGGAGCGCGCCGCGGTGATCTGGATCGAGCCCGACCACCTCCTGGTACGCCGCCGCCGCGCCCGCCGTGTCGTCGAACCGGTCCTCGAGCACCGCGGCCAGCTCGAGGAGGAGCTCGCGCCGCTCGGCCGGCTCGGTGACCAGCTCGAGGAGTGCGCGCTGCGCCGCCACCAGCGCCGGCCACTCCTCCGCCGCGCGCAGCGCCTGCGCGAGGCCGCGGCGGGGCACGGCGCTCCGCGGCTCGAGCGCGCAGAGCTTCCGCCAGCTCGCCGCGGCGCGGTCGAAGCGCCCGAGCTCGTGCCACGCGGCGGCGACGTCGCCCAGGCGCTGGAGCTGCTGGATCTGCTCCACGCGCGGCGCGGCGTCGAGCGCGGCCTCGGTCGCGTCGAGCAGCTGCTCGGGCTCGCCCGCGGTCTCGTAGACGGCGGCGATGCCGCGGTGGGCGGCCGCGTGCTTCGGATCGAGCGCCAGCGCGTCGCGGAACGCGCGCACCGCGTCGTCGGGGCGCGCCAGCCGCTCGGCGAGGATCGTGCCCAGCTCGACGTGGAGATCGACGAGCACGGCCGGCGGCGCCGTCGGGGCGAGCGCCTCGATGAGCCGCGGCGAGAGCTCGGCGAGCGCCTCCCACGCCGAGGTCGCGAGGTAGAGCCGGTGCAGCTCGACGAGCAGGTGCGCCGGATCGCTCCCGATCGCCTGCGCGTCGGCGAGCGCGCGCTCGTAGCACGCGATCGCCTGCTCCGGCTGCCCGAGCTCTGCCTCGTACAGCTCGCCCAGCTCGGCGAGCAGCTCGGCGCGGCGCGCCGGATCCGGCGCCGCCTCGGCGCGGCGCAGGAGCAGCTCGACCAGCTCCGTCCACCGGGCCTCGGCGCGGAGCAGCGCGGGCAGCTCCGTCAGCGCGTCGAGGTCGTCGGGGTTGGCGGCGAGCGCCCGCTCGAGCGCGCGCACCGCCGCGTCGCGGTCCGCCGTGTGATCGCGCAGCCACCGGCCGACCAGGCTCCACACCCGCGCCGCCGCCTCGGGGTGCGCGGCCGTGAGCTCGCCGGCCAGCGCGCTCGTCTCGGCGACGAGCTCGCCCCACGCGTTGCCCGCCTCGAGCGCGCGCGGGGTGCTCGGCCGGCCCGCGGCGTAGGCCGCGAGCCGATCCAGCTGCTCGATCAGGTGCGGCCGCTCCGGCTCGCGCCGGAACACCGTGATCCAGACGAGGAACGCGGCGTACGGGTCGCCCAGCCTGTCCTCGTAGATGTGCGCCACCTGCGCGAGCTGGTCGCCGCCATCCGCGGCGCCCGCGGCGCGCGAGGCGCGATCCAGGAGGAGCGCGGCCAGCGGCTGCCACTGCTCGCGCTCGGTGTAGATCGCCGTCAGCTCGCGCGCGGCCGCCTCGTGCGCCGGATCGCGGGCCAGGATCTTCTCGTACGCGGCGGCGGCGCGATCGTCGTCGCCGAGGCGCTCGCGCGCGATCGCGGCGAGGTTTCCGAGCAGCGCGGTGCGCACCCGCGGCTCCTCGGTGAGCGCGGCCCGCTGCTCGAGCAGCTCGACGCACTCGTCCCAGCGGCCCTCCTGGACGAGCAGCGCCTCGAGCGCGTCCTGCACGCGCACGTCGCCCGCGTCGATCGTCTGCGCGCCGCGCAGCGCCTCGATCGCGCGATCCAGCCGGCCGAGCCGCTCCGCCTCGACGCGGCCCAGCTCGAGGAGGAGCGCGAGCTGCTCGTCCTCGTCCGGCTCGCCGCCCTCCATGCCCTCGCGCACCCGCTCGCGGATCGCCTCGGCCAGCTCGTCCCACGCCTCGCGGCGCCCGAGCTCGGCGATCCGCTCGCGGGTCGGCAGCGGCTCCGGCTCCGGCTCCGGCTCCGGCTCCGGCGGCGCCGCGATCACCGCCTCGATCACCTCGACCTCGTAGCCCTCGCTCGGCGCGCGCGTGGCCGCTCGCCGCCCCGGGGTCAGCGTCGTCGGCGTGGCGGCGCGCGATCGCGCCGACATCGCGCGAGCCAGCGCCGGGCCGCTCGCGGCCGCGAGCGGGGCCAGCTCGTCGAGCAGGCCCAGGTCGATCGGCTCGGCGCCCCGGTGCGCCACGACGAGCGCGACGGTGCGGCCGCTGATCCCGAGCGGCAGGATCAGCGCCGCGGGCGCCGGTCCGCCGAGCTGCTCGAGGAGCCCGTCGAGGAACGGCTCGCCGCTCGCGAGCGGCGCCACCGCGGGCGCGCCCGACGCGACGGCCGCCTCGAGCGCGGGGACCGCGCCGCGGGGCAGCTGCACGGCGCGGACGTGCGCCGTGTCGATCGACGCCTCGATGCCCTCGTCGGCGAGCGCGCGCCGGCCGCGCAGGTGCTCGGCGTGCACCGAGAGCAGCGCCGCGAAGCGCATGCGCGACCGCACGGCGCGGAGCACCAGCTCGAAGACGTGCTCGCGCTCCGCGGCCAGCTCGAGGGCCCGCAGCGCGTGCGATGGCTCGAGGGGCGCGGCCCTCGGCCCTTTGGGGTCGGCGCTCACGGGCGGGCGCGATCCTATGCCAGGCGGCGCGGCACGCGCGAGTGGTAACCCCGGTTCCGCGCGTCTAGACTCGAGATCGGATGGCCAAACGCCGCGACCGCGACAACGACGCGACCATGGACGTCTCGATGAGCCAGCTCGTCCCGGACGCGCCGCAGCGCCCGCACGTGCCGAGCGCCGCGCCGCAGGGGCGCCCCGCCAAGGCTCCGAACGCCCAGAACGACATGAGCGTCTGGAAGCAGGTCGTCGTCGGCTCGGATGACTTCGCGCCGCCGCCGAAGACCAGCTCCGGCCGCGGCCGCCGCCTGGCGATCCTCAGTGCGGTGCTCGGCGTCGCCGCCGGCGGCGGCGTCTTCGCCTGGAAGATGCTCTCGAGCGATCCGGCGCCCGCGACGCCGGGTACGGCCGCCGGAGCCGCAGACCCGGCCAAGCCCGCGCCGGCCGAGGCGACGCCGCCTGCGCAGGCGACGGCCGCCACGACGGAGGCCGCCGCGAAGCCCGCCGAGCCCGCGCCGGCCGAGCCCCCTGCCGCCGCCGCCGAGCCGGCGAAGCAGACCTGGTTTCAGGAGCTCGCGTCCATCCTGCCGAGGAAGCCGACCTGGTTCGAGGAGCTCGGCGCCAGCTTCGCAGCCGCGCTCGCCCCCGCGCCCGCCAAGAAGCCGGCGGCCACGCCCGGCAAGCGCACCGCCGCCGTGCGGGCGCCCGCCAAGAAGCCCGCGCCCGCGACGAAGAAGCCCTCGACGACGACGACGACCACGACGACGAAGCGCCGGCCGTAGCGAGCCGTCGCGACGCGAGGCGCCAGCCGCCTTTTCGAGGGCTCCACCCATCCCGGCGGCGCGCGTTCGGCGCTACGGATCGATCGCGAACAGGAACGGAAACGTCTCCCAAGTGTAGCCCGGGTAGATCTTCAGCTCCAGGTTCGCATAGATCCGGCCGCTGGGCCCGACCGCGACCGAGCCGGGGATGCTGATCAAGGGGACGTAGCTCCAGACTTGATTGCCGGAACCGTCGAACGCCCAGAGCTCCATGTTCGGCGTGTACCCCTGAAACCTCGTGGCGATGGCGATGCGGCTGCCGTTGGTGGAGAGGCCCGTCGGGAACGTCGAGTAGACGTGCTTCGAGAAGCGCAGCGCACCCGTGGGAGCCAGCGCGACCAGGAACGTGTTCAGCGCGGTGTGGTCGGGATCTTCGGTCGGCTCGAGGGGGCCATCTCCGAAATCGATGGTTTCCGCGAAAACTCCCGCGAAGACCACGCCGCCCGACGGATCTCGCGCCATCTGGCCGACGCCGAAGGCTCCGTTCCAGCTGCGCTGCCAGAGCAAGTGGCCGTCGGGGTGATGAGCCTCGACCGCGACGCCTGCGCCGAGCTGGTACGCGATGGTGTAGTCCGTGCGGCCGATCCCGACCGCCATCGCGGGGTACTGCGCGAGATTGTGCCGGAGGTGCTCCGATCCGTTCGGGTGGATGTGGATGAGCTGGTGCGGTTGGCTCCACGTGCTCACCGCCACGGCGATCTCCCCGGTGGTGTAGACGCCCATCGCGACGACCGAGCCATTCGCGGGGTACGTGCGACTCCAGCGAGGTGCCAGCGCGCTCGTGAACGAGCTCAGCGTGAGCGTCCCACCCGAGGCGCTCGCGATGTAGATGTTGCCGCTCGCATCCACCGCGCTCATCCCGCCGCGCGGGATCTCCGCGATCGTCTTGCCGGTGGCACCCAGGCGCTGGGTCCGCGTGTCATCGGAGAGCAGCGCGCCGCCGTCCGTCAGCGGCCGGACGAAGTACGTGCCCGGGCGCGCGAACGAGAGGCGGGTCGGCGCCACGTCCCCGAACGCGCACGCGTCGATGCGCCCCGTGGCCGACGCGACGATCTCCGCGGTGTGATCGAGCGCAGTGATGGTCTGCTGCTGCGTGCGGAACTTGTAGCCGCGCGCGAGCTCCAAGTGCGCGCCGTAGGGGTCCCGTGGCATGACGAAGACGGAGTACGTCTTCGATGGAATGTCGACGACGAGATAGAAGTCGTACTTGGTACCGGCGGCGTACGGGACGGGCTCGTCCGCGCGGTACACGTCCCCATCGCGAGCCTCGATCATGCCGTTCGTCCAGAACCGGACCGCCACTGCGAGATCGTCGTAAGCGTCCACGGCTCCCTTCGCGAACCCGACGACGGCGTCCATGTTCGCGGTGCTCGGCTGCGCGGTGAAGTGCATGATCATGGCGCCGGTGGTTCCGGCGAGCTGCGCGTTTGCAAAGCCGTCGCCCGCGGTGGCGATCATGCAGCCACCGGACGCCACGTCGTCCTGGACGACCGAGATGTCGCAGAGCGAGAGGGAGCCGGGGCGGCTCGGATCGAGGTAGGCGGCGGTGTTGTCGAGCGATGGGACCAAGGCCTGCTCGGTGCGGAACGGATAACCGCGGGCGATCGGCTCGTAGGGGCCGGCCGCCGAGGTCTTCAGCCAGACCGAGTACGTGTGAGCTGTGACATCGACGTCGAGTCGCATGAAGTAGGTGACGTTCGCGGAGTACGAGTAGGCGACGTCGGCGCGGTAGGTGTTCCCCGCGCGGACGTCGACGAAGCCCGCGGAGTTGAAGCGAACGATCGCGGCGAGCTGCGCCCACTGCGAGGCGGCGCCGCGGCTGAGGCCCACGACGGCGTCGAGGTTGTTTGCGGACGGCCTGGCGACGAGCTCGACGTGGAAGCGGCCGGTCTGCGAGGGGAAGGACCGGTTCCACCACGGCGCGCCGGAGGAGCGGGTCGTGCACACCGTCGCCTCCGACGAGACCGAGGAGCTGGCTCCTTCAAGCTCGCCACACCCGAGCCATGCCGCCGCAACGGCGGCGCACGTGAGAAGTTCTAGGCAGCGACCAAGTGATGACAGCTTCATGTGTCGAGCTCCCGCGAAGACAACAGGGAGCTAGACGAGCAAGAACTCCGCCGCTGCCTCGTCGGAGCCCGCGCCGCGGCGCGCGAAGATCTCGGGGGAGCCCGGGGTGGGGCGGGCCGGCGGCCGCTGGATCAGGTCCCGGCCGCCAGCTGCGCCGCGCGCTCTTCGAGGAGCCGGCGCTCGCGCGCGTTGCGCGTCAGCCTGGCCGCGCGCAGGTACTCGGCGCGCGCCTCGCCCGCGCGGCCGAGCTTGGCGAGCAGATCGGCGCGCACGCTCGGCAAGAGGTGGTAGCTCTCGAGCAGCGGCTCGGCGAGCAGCGCGTCGGCCAGGGCGAGGCCCGCGGCCGGGCCGTGCGCCATGCCGACCGCGACGGCGCGGTTCAGCTCCACGACCGGCGACGGCGTGACGTCGGCGAGCGTCGCGTAGAGGCCGGCGATGCGGGTCCAGTCCGTGGCGGCGGCCGTGGCGGCGCGGGCGTGGCACGCGGCGATCGCGGCCTGCAAGGCGTACGGGCCGCGCGCGCCGCCCAGCGCCTCGGCCCGCGCGAGCGCGGCGAGCCCGCGCCGGATCAGCAGGCGATCCCAGAGGGTGCGGTTCTGATCCGGCAGGAGGATCGGCTCGCCCGTGGGGCCGACGCGCGCGGGGATGCGCGACGCCTGGATCTCCATCAGCGCGACCAGGCCATGCACCTCCGGCTCGGCAGGCAAGAGCCCCGCCAGGATACGGCCCAGGCGGAGCGCGTCCTCGCACAGGGCGGGGCGCACCCAGTCGACGCCCGCGGTCGCGGAGTACCCCTCGTTGAAGACCAGGTAGACCACGGCCAGCACCGAGGACAGGCGGGCCGCCAGCTCGGCGCCGCGCGGCACCTCGAACGGCACGTTCTTCTCGGCCAGCGTGCGCTTCGCGCGGACGATCCGCTGCGCGACCGTCGGCTCCGGCACGAGGAACGCGCGCGCGATCTCGTCGGTCGAGAGGCCCCCGAGCATCCGCAGCGTGAGCGCCACCCGCGCCTCGGCCGAGAGCACCGGGTGGCAGCAGGTGAACACGAGGCGCAGGAGATCATCGCCGACGTCGTCATCGAGCGCGGCCGCCAGATCCGGCGTCGCCCGCTCGCGCTCGGCGAGCGCGTGGCCGAGCTCCTCGTGCTTGCGCTCGACGAGCCGGTTCCGGCGCAGCGTGTCGATCGCGCGGTGCTTCGCCGTGGCCATGAGCCACGCGCCCGGGTTGGCCGGGATGCCCGTCTCCGGCCAGCGCTCGAGCGCGACGACGAGCGCGTCCTGCGCGAGCTCCTCCGCGAGGCCCACGTCGCGCACGATCCGCGCGAGCCCGGCGATCACGCGGGCCGACTCGATCCGCCAGACCGCGTCGATCGCGCGATGCGTCTCGAGGGCCCCCACGGGCTCGCATCAGAGCACCTCCACTGCCGCGTGGAAAGCTCCCGCGCCGTCGAACGCGACGAGCGCCCGTGACACATAGACCCGCGACGCGCGTCAGCGCCCGATCTTTTGATCGATCTGGTTGGCCCTCGCGAGCGTCTCGGCGTTCGCCTCCGGGAAGTCCGACATATCGAACAGCGGGCGGATCTCGATGTCGCCGTCGCTCGCGTCGTACGGGCACGGGCAGCGCTTCGCCCACTCGATCGCCTCCTCGAGCGACTTCACCTGGAGCAACCAGAAGCCGGCGATCAGCTCCTTCGTCTCCGCGAATGGCCCGTCGATCACCGTGCGCTGCGAGCCCGAGAACCGCACGCGCGCGCTCTTCGACGACGGCTTGAGCCCGCCCAGATCGAGGAGCACGCCCGCCTTCGTCAGCTCCTCGTTGAACTTCATCATGTCCGTCAGCATCGGCTCGCCGGGCATCACCCCGGCCTCGGAGTCCTTCGTGGCCTTGACGATCATCATCACTCGCATGGTCCTTGCTCCTGTTGTGGCCGGCGTGTGCGGCGCGTTCATGGATGCATCGATCGAGCGCGCCCCGGATCGACACGCGATCGACACGTGCCCGCAGTTTTTTTTCATCGCCCCCAGCCGGCGCGCAAATTACCAGGATCGCTCGAGGTCTCCCGGACGCTACTGACGCGGCACCCACGCCGCTTACGCGGCCACGCGCCGCTTACGCGCCGCTTACGCGCCGCTACGCCCCGCGCGCGCGCGTCCAGCGATCGAGCAGGACCGCGACCAGCATGTCGGCCATCACGTTCACGCCGCTCCGGCAGCGCGCGAGGATCCAGTCGACGGCGAACACCAGCGGCAGGAGCGCCGTGACCACCGTCTCCGGTAGGCCCGCCGTCGCGAGCACGAGCGGCAGCACGATCAGGCCCGCCTCGGGCACGCCGGCGACGCCGATCCCCGCCATCATCGACGCCAGGACGATCGTGATCTGGGCGCCGATCGACAGGTCGTAGCCCAGGGCCTGCGCGAGGAACAGCGCCGCCATCGCCTCGTAGAGCGTGATGCCGTCGTTGTTCAGGTTCGTCCCGATGCAGGCCGCGAGCCGCGCCGACTCCGGCGTCACCCCCATCTGGTCGAGGCTGCGCAGCGTGATCGGCACCGTCGCGAGGCTCGAGTTCGTCGACAGCCCCGTGAGGATCGCGTCGGCGCCTCGGCCCAGGTAGACGCGCGGCGGCTTGCCGCCGAGGAGCCACGCCGCGGCCGGATAATAGAGGAGGGCGTGGATCGCCATCCCGAGCAGGATCACCGCGACGAACACCCACAAGGTCGCGAACACGTCGAGCCCCGCCTTGCCGACCACCTGCGCGACCACGCCGAACACCGCGAACGGCACCGTCTCGATCACGTAGCCCAGCATCCGCGCGAGGATGCGGTAGCTGCCGTCGATGACCCGCTCGACCGCCGCCATCGGCTCCGCCGCCTCGGGCTCCTGCCGGAGCCGCCGGATCGCGATACCCGCGAGCAGCGCGAGCAGCACCACGGCGATCACGTTGTTGTCCGAGAACGGCTGCGCCACGCCCTCCGGCACCCAGCGCTGGATCGTCTCGAGCGGCGACAGAGACAGGCTCGCCGCGCCGTGCTTGCCGCCCTCGCCGTGCACGGCCGCCGTCAGCTCGTCGATGTGGCCCTGCCAGGTGGTGCCCGGCTCGAGCAGGTTCATGATCGTGAGGCCGATCGTGAACGCGACGGACACGTTGAAGATGCAGATGACGATCAGGCGCCCGCCCATGCGCGCCGAGATCTCCGTCCGCACGAGCGCGTCGAGCACCGCGAACAGGACCAGCGGCACCGCGAGCATCCGCAGCATCCGGACGACGAGCAGGCCGAGCGCGCCCAGGTCGGCCGTCGTCAGGCCGAAGGCGATGTCGCCCTTGCCGAACACGATCCCGACGAGCGCGCCCAGGGCCACGCCGATCAACACCCGCACGAACAGAGGGACGCGCCGCTGGCCCATAAGGGCGAGAGCCTACCGCGGCTCGCTGGCCTCCGGCGCCGGATCGCCACAGCGTCCCCACAGCGCCTCGACCGCCGCGCGGTCGGCGTCGGTCGGGGGCGTCACGAAGTTGCCCGGGTTCATGAGCGAGGAGCGCTCCGCGAACGGCACGTGCGGGAGGCCGAACGCGTGGCCGAGCTCGTGCGCGATCACGATCGCGAGCGGCGTCAGGTCCTCGATCGCGCGGTTGATGTACACGACGCCCGTCTCGTCGTCGTACAGGCCGTGGAACGGCAGCGCCGCCTCCTGGAACCGGAGCTCGATCGCGGCCGGCCCCGCGGCCACGCCGTCGACCACGCTGAGCGTGCCGACGCCGTGCTCGCGCCACAGGCCGAGCGCGCCGTCGATGCCGGCGCGCTGGGCGTCGGTCGGCCCGCTGACCGTGAGCGCGATCGGCGCGCAGACGTCGTGCACGAGATCGATCGTCGTGTCGGCGGGACCACCGCCGCACGCCGCCAGGAGGATCCACCACAGAGCTCGCGGGCGCAGGACGATGACCCTATCAAATCGGGCCGCGCGTCCGAAAGCCTGAACTCTCTACGAGAATTTCTCTCGCTCGACGCACGATTGACATCGCTCGCCGCGCGTTCGACGCTGTCCCTCTCGGATGCAGATCAAGTACACGGTGCTCGAGCGCCTGGGTGGCGGGGGACAGGCCGAGGTTTACCGCGGCCTCTCCGAGTCGCTGGAGGGCTTCAAGCGCGTCGTCGCGCTCAAGCGGGTGCTGCCGAACATTGCTTCCAACCCGCGGTTCGTCGCGATGTTCCTCGACGAGGCGCGGCTGTCCTTGTTCCTCCAGCACGCGAACATCGTCCAGGTGTTCGACGTCTCGAAGGCCGCCGACGGCTCGTACTTCCTGGCCATGGAGTACGTCGACGGCTGCGATCTGAAGGCGCTGATCGACTACGAGATCCGGAACGGCCGCAGCGCGAACATCGCGCTCGTCCTCCACATCGTGATCGAGTGCTGCAAGGGTCTGCACTACGCGCACACCGCCGAGCACCCCGAGACGCGCGTGCCGCTGCGCATCGTGCACCGCGACATCTCGCCGCCGAACGTGATGCTGTCGAAGAACGGCGAGGTGAAGGTCGTGGACTTCGGCCTCGCGAAGGCCAACAGCCAGCTCGAGGTCACCGACGAGGGCGTGGTCAAGGGCAAGTTCAGCTACCTCGCGCCGGAGACCGCGCTCGGCCTCCCCATCGACGCGCGCGCCGACGTCTTCGCGCTCGGCATCCTCTTGTGGGAGATGCTCACCGAGCGGCGGCTGTTCGTCGGCGAGACGCCGCACGACACCATCGAGCTGATCCGGCGCGCGCGCATCCCGTCGATCGTGGCGATCAACCCCAACATCGACAACGAGCTCGAGGGCATCGTGCGCAAGGCGCTCGCGCGCAACCGCGAGGACCGCTACGAGACCGCCGCCGATTTCGGCGAGGCGCTGACGACGTACCTGTTCGCGAAGGGCCTCAAGGCGACATCGCGCGACGTCGCGCTCGCCGTGCGCGCCGTCCAGGCCGCGCGCGCCCGCCGCGCGTCTCCCGGCGCCGCGCTCGCCGACGCGCTGGTCAAGGACGAGGTGCACAAGCTCACGCAGGACGTCGCCGACGAGATCGCGACCACCCCGCGCCGGGGATCGCAGACGCTCAGCGGCATCGACGGCCTCGTCGACACCAAGGACTGGGCCGCGGACCTGCTCGGCGACGACTGACGCCTTCGACGACGGCCTGCACGCGCTCGAGGTCATGCTCGACTGACGCGGGGCTGGCCGGATCTCGACGGCGGCCGGTCATCCAACCACCGCAGCGGTGGAAACTCGACGCCCGCCGCGGCAGGTTTCGCCAGCTTCGGCTCCGGTACGCGTCTTGCGGTGCAGCGTCCACATGCGTTGCTTGCCGCTCCTCGCCTGCGCCGGGCTCCTCGCCGCTGGCGCGTGCACGCCCCGGGCGGTCACCCCGCCTGCTCGCATGTTCGCGATGGACTCGCCGACCGCGCCGGACGCCGGCCGCACCGACGTCCAGCTCGACGGCACCGTGATGGGCCAGGTGTTCGGCCCCGAGGGGCTCGGCGCCAACGCGCGGGTGCGCCACACCCTCGAGCCCGGCGTCAGCCTCGAGGTCGATGGCGGGGTCTTCCACGTGACCAACAGCCCCGAGGCCGGCGACACCTTCGATCGCAACGGGTACACCGGCCGGGTCGGCGTGCTGCTCCACACGCCGAGCCGGCACTGGGCGCTCGGCGGCGGCCTCGGCGGCGGCGTGTCGAACACCGCCGGCAACTGGGGCGCGGCCGACATCCACGGCATGGTGAGCGGCGCGCACGAGCTCATCCGGCCCATGCTCAGCGTCGCCTTCGGCTACAGCGCGCCGTTCGGCGACCAGACGTTCACGGTGCACTACTCCGGCGAGGACAACGAGTCGGGCGTCGCCACGCTGCAGCTCCCGCGCAACGCGTTCTTGCAGACGTCCGTCGGCCTCGAGCTCGGGCCGCGCGATCGGGCCGTCCTCCTCGGCGCCTCGCTCTTGCGGTTCTGGCTGTTCGAGGACAGCGTGCTGAGCGGGCCCGACGCTGGCGAGCAGCAGCGCGACGACGCGTACTTCGCGCTCGGCATCGGGCTGCGCCTCGGCCTGAACTGACGCTCGCGGCGTGGCGGCTGTACACTGCCGCCATGTCGATGCGCCGGTGCAGCGCGCTCTTCGGGCTCTCCGGGCTCTTCGGCGCGGCCTGCGGCGGTGCGCGCGGGGCCGCGCCGGCCGTTCAGCCCGCGGTCGGCGGGGAGGCCGCGCCCGCGCCCGTCCCGATCCCGCCCGGGCCGCTCGCCACGCGCGCGCTCCTCGTCGCCACCGGCCTCGGCAACGCGCGCGAGGGCCTCTCGCTCGCGGACGCGGCGCGCGAGTACTGCGCAGGCCAGATCGCCGCGCTCGAGCCCGTGCGCGCCTTTGCCGACGCGCGGCTTGGCTGCCGCGGGCGCGCGATCGCCGGCATCGCCGACTTCCTGCCCGAGGCTGGGTCCGCGCTGGTCATCGTCGATCTGGCGCAGATCACCCCGCAGCTCCGGGCGCTCCCCGTCGATGGCGTCTCGTTCTTCGAGCGGCCCGAGGCGTACCCGCTCGTCTTGCCCGGCGAGGGCGGGGCGCGGCCCGACTTCAAGCCGCACCTCACGCACTACATCATGACCGGCGTCACCGCGATCACGCGCGCGACCGGCGCGGAGTGCGACCGGCGCGGGGGCAGCGGCTGGCTCACGGAGAACCTGCGGCCGCACTTCGCGGGCGCGGACTACGTGCACATCAGCAACGAGGTCAGCCTCAAGCCCGACTGCGAGTACCCCGCGAAGGGCACGTTCACGTTCTGCTCGAAGGAGCGCGATCTCGAGGCGCTCGTCGATCTGGGCGCGAACGTCGTCGAGCTGACCGGCAACCACAACCGCGATTTCGGCGACGAGCCGTTTCGCCGCACGTTCGAGTGGTACCAGCGCCGGGGCATGAAGACGTTCGGCGGCGGGCTCTCGCCCGAGGGCGCCGCCGAGCCGCTGATCGTGCCGCTCGCCGGCGACAAGCGGCTCGGCCTCCTCGGCTTCAACGAGGCGTGCCCGCTCAAGGAGTGCGCGCGCAAGCCCGGCGAGGTCGGCGCGAACCCGTACGACACCGAGCGGGCGAAGGCTGCCATCGCCAAGCTGCGCGGTGCCGCCGACTTCGTGATGGTCTCCGTGCAGTTCAAGGAGTGGGACTCCGCCGAGCCCACGCCCGCGCAGACCCGGATCACGCGCGAGCTGATCGACGCTGGCGCGGACCTCGTGTACGGCTCGCAGGCACACCAGCTGCAAAAGATCGAGTTCTACCGGGGCAAGCCGATCTTCCACGGCCTCGGGAACCTCCTGTTCGATCAGATCCACCGGATCGGCGTGCGCCAGGCGTTCTTCGTCCACCACTACTTCTTCGAGGGCCGCCTCGTGCAGAGCGTCCCCGTCTTCACGTACATGTCCGACGAGCGGCAGCCCACGATCGCCACGCCCGAGCAGGCCGCGGAGATGCAAGCCATCGCCTTCGACCCCGCGCTGCTCTACCCGCGGCCCGAGCCCTGAGCCGGGGGGCGCAAGGCTTCAGTCGAGCCCGAGCAGCCGGCGGAGCACGGAGGTCGAGCGCTCGTCGCGCTGCGCGGCCGTGCGGGCGAGGACCGCCTCGAGCTCGCCCGCGTCGAACCAGAGCACGCCGTCGTCGCGGCAGCGATCGATCGGGGCGCCGCCCAGGAAGACCGGCTCCATCGCCGCGTCGCAGTACGCGCACGGCAGCTGCTCGGTGCTGCGGCGCCCGATCGTGTGGATGTCGCGGATCTGGATGCCGTCCCGCAGCGTCGGATCGACCGTGAGCAGCTCCGCTACCAGCTCGCCCGCGGCGAGCATGACGCCGGTGCACCGCGGGCAGCGGAAGCGCTCGTCCTCGGCGAGCCGGCCCAGCTCGACCCGGCAGCGCGGGCACGACGGCGGCCGATCGCGGAACGGCATCGCCTCATGATGCCCAGCCCCGCCGCGCGCGTCGAGCCGCGTCGCGCCGCAGGCTCCGCGCGCGTCGCGCCGCAGGCTCCGCGCTCGACGCGCCGGGGGCTTGCAAGACGCGCGTTGACAAGGCGCGATTCGCCGGGGAAAGTCCAGCGGCCATGACGATGTCCCGCGCGCTCTGTCTCGTCTTGCTGTGCCTGCCGCTCGCCGCGTGCGACAAGGGCCCCAAGCCTGGGGAGGCCAAGGCGGCGCCGTCCGCCGCCACTGCCACCGCCGCCGCGCCCGCCGCGCCCGCCGCGCCCCCGGCCGCGTCGACCCAGACCGCGTCGCCCGCCGGGGCCTCGTTCGGCGCCGGCGTGAAGCTCGCCGATGCCACGCCGATCGACACGATCCTCGCCGATCCGAAGACTTACCAGGGCAAGGCCGTCCGCGTCGAAGGCATGATCACCGATGTCTGCCCCAAGCGCGGCTGCTGGTTCGACATGGCCGGGGGCGGGCCCGGCCAGAAGCTCAAGTTCAAGGTCACCGACGGCGAGATGGTGTTCCCGCTCGACGCCAAGGGGAAGTACGCCGTGGCGGAGGGGGTCATCTCGGTGCGCGAGCTGTCGCTCGAGCAGACCAAGGAGCGGGCCGAGTACCAGGCGAAGGAGTACGGGATCCCGTACGATCCCGCCAGCATCACGAAGCCGACGCTCCTCGTGCAGCTCGACGGCACCGGCGCCGTGTTTCGCGATCAGAAGTAGCCCGCCGTGCACTGGCGCAAGCTGTTCCGGGCCCTCCACCGGGACATCGGCTACGTGGCGGTCTCGCTGACCCTCGCGTACGCGCTGTCGGGCCTCGCCGTCAACCACATCGACGACTGGAACCCCAGCTACCGCTTCCGCGAGCGCGCCGTCGACATCGGCCCGCTCCCTGCCGGCCCGCTCGACGCGCGGGCGGCGTTCGTCGTCGAGAAGCTCGCGCTGGACCCGCGCCTCGTGCGCGGCCACTATCAGGAGACCGAGCACGATCTACGGGTTTATCTGACCGAGGGGCAGGAGGCGCGCGTCGACATGCGGACCGGCCGCGGCCACATCAAGACGATCGCCCCCCGGCCGGTCCTGTTCGAGGTCAACTCGCTGCACCTGAACAACCTGAAGGGCATCTGGACGTGGGTCGCCGACCTGTTCGCGATCGCGCTGATCGTGCTGGCGATCACCGGGGTGACGATGATGAAGGGCGATCGCGGCATCGCCGGGCGTGGCAAGTACTTCATCGCGGCCGGGCTCTCGATCCCTGTCGGCTTCATCGTCTATTTGCACGCGTGACGCGCACCCCCGGATCGACGATGATCCGGACCGTGCGGTCTCTGTGCCTCGCTTGCCTCGTTACCTGTCTCGCCGCGTGCGACCCCGACGGTAATCCCGCCGGCATGGACGCGCCTGACGCTCCAACTTCGGAGTGGATCGTCGTCGAGGAGCTCTCGGTGCCCGTCTCGAGCGCCGGGGTGAACTCGGTGCGCGAGCTCACCGCTGGCGTCGCCTACCGGCTACGCGCGACGGGCACGTACACCGCCGCGCTCGACACGCTCGGCGACGCCGAGTACACCGGCTTCAACTCCGGCAAGCCCGAGGACACGCTGGGGAACGTCGACGTCGGCCTCGCCGTGAACGACACGATCGTCGACGGGACGCGGGCGATCAAGTGGGGCCCGTACACCGAGACGCACGTCTACGAGATCGACTTCGTCGGCACCGGCGTGCCGATCATCGCGCAGCTGCACGACACGACGTACGCGAACAACGTCGGCTCGCTGACGCTGACGATCCTCAAGCGCCGGTAGCGTCGCCCGCTGACGCTGACGATCCACGAGCGCCGGTAGCGTCGCCCGTGGCAGCCGCGTCGCCGATGCGGCGCGCGCCGTGCGTGGCGTGAACGCCGATCGACCAAAGCCGCGGCGACAGGCTCGCTGTCGGCGCGACCTGCGGCTCCCTCCCGGAAGCACCTGCATGACATCGCATCCGCCCCCGGTCGGACAACTTGCACCCGCTAACGCGCCCTGTCCGCCGCTTACGCTCCTTGCTGCGGATGAAGCTCGGCTGGTTCTCCGGGGGCTGCTGCGTCCACGAAGTCCTTGACGTCGCTTCCGTCAGCCCGATCGCCGATTCGAGGCGCTCCCCATCCTGCGACGCCTAGCGAGCGCGACGTCGGCTGTTCCGCCGGCCTGAACCGCAGGGACGCGCGATCGCAGCGACGTGACGAGGTCGTGTGTCACGTCATGAGGCGCAGCAGCGCGATCGCAGCAGCGTCGCCGCATACGATCTACATGCGGCACGTGCAGCGCGATGCTGCGCCCCAAGCGTGACGCTCGTCGCGTCGTCGTCGCCGACGTGGCACTTCGATAAGGCTGCATCCGGTTCATGCGCGACGTGTGTGCGTGCGTGCGTGGGCGCCCGGCTCACATCGCAAGGCGATCTTCGTGGTGCGCTTCACGCTTCGCGTCGTGCTCCTCGTGCGGGGCGTACAAAACCGGGTAATCTCGCAAGCCAATGTTGCGCGCGATTTCACTCTTAGTCTTCGGCCTTGCCGCGCTGGCCATGCAAGCTCCCTTAGCCTCGGCGGGCACGGTGGGCGTGGTGGTGACCGGTGAAGCTGGGCTCCAGCCGACGCTCAGCGCTCAGGTCGAGAACTGGCTTCGCAGCCACGGCCACACGGTGGAGGCGCTCGCGCTCGATCCACCGGCGACCACCCGGCTCGTCGACTGCCTCACCGTCGACGACACCTCGTGCGCCCGCAAGGTCGTCGAGGCCAAGGCGCGGACCGACAGCGTCGTCTTCGCCCGCGCCAACCGCGAGGGCAAGACCATCAGCCTGACCATCTACTGGATCGTGAAGGGCCGCCCCGCGGTGGCGAGCCGCCGTGGCTGCGAGGAGTGCACCGAAGACGCGGTGCGCGGCGCGGCCGACGATCTGCTGGCGAGCCTCGCGCCGACGGCCACCATCGCCTCCGGCCGCCTCAAGCTCGAGTCGACGCCCAACGGCATGATCGTCATGCTCGACGGCGGCAAGGTCGGCGTCACGCCGATGGAGCGCGACATCGCCGCGGGCGAGCACACGATCGTCCTCGTCGACGGCGGCACGCGCGTCGGCGAGCGCAAGATCAAGATCCTGTCCGGCGCCACCATCGAGGTGACGATGCCGGTCGTGTACCCGACGAATGATCCCAAATACGTGCCGCCGCCGAAGCCGTCGCGGATACCCCCGATCGCGTGCTGGGTCGGCGGCGGACTCATGCTGGCGGGCAGCGGTTTCGCGTTCTATCTCGGGCAGAAGGGCGGACCGGATCACCGAGAAGATCCGTACATTTATCGCGGGGCGACGCCCACCGGATTCGCACTCGTGGGCACGGGGGCGGTGGCGATCGGTGTGGGCGTCTGGCTCTGGATGCGCGGCTCGAAGGAGATGGAGTCAGCTCCGGTCGCCGTGGTCAGCTCTGGCGGGGGCTACGTCGGCTGGCAAGGGAGATTCTAATGCAGAGCAAGCACTGGCTTATTGTTGTTTGGGTCCTCTCCTTGGCTGCGACCGGCTGCCGGGCCACGAATCCGTACCATTGCCCCAATGGTGAAAAGTGCCCTCCGGTCGGCGGCCCGTGTTCGGTGTCTGGCGAGTGCCGGGCTCCGACGCCGGTGTGTAACGAAGAGGCGATGACTTGCGTCGAGTGTCTGACTAAAGCTGATTGCGCAACGACGCGGCCACTATGCAATGCGGAGCATACGTGCGTTCAATGCCAGGCTGATGACGACTGTGACTCGAAGCTATGCCTCCCTGGTGGGGCATGTGCAGCGCCAAGCGACGTGACCTATGTCGGCGGGGTTAATCCGACCGACAATATGGTGTGCTCACTGGATACACCGTGCCAGAACCTCTCCCAAGGAACGAGAGGAGCGGTGTTGCGTAGGTACGTCAAGATCACGGGCGCCGTCATAAATCCTGATATCGTGACACTCGACAACAAAAACGTGGCCATCTACGGCAGAGCAGGTGCCCAAATCTCGAGAACCACCAACAACGAGGTGCTCGCAATCAAGGGGACCTCAGAAGTTACCGTGACGGATCTGGAGATTGTAGGCAACACCGGTTCTGGCGATAAGGATTGCGTCGAGGTGTTCGAGACTGCATCGGTCACGATGACGCGGGTCAACATACACAACCATGGAATTGCGGGCATCGGGCTGGCTGATAGCGCGAAGCTCATGTTGCTCGATTCGCAGGTACATGACAATGCGAAGGAAGGCGTGAAGGCTACCGGCGGCACCCTCGAGCTCCAACGCTCGTCGGTCTACGTGAACAGGGGAACAGCGGGAGTCTTTACCATGGGGGCGAGCATGGTGAAAATCGATTCGTCAGTCATTACCCGCAATACCGGGACAAACGGCGGCGTCTCGATCACTGGGCCCTTCTCGATTAAAAACAGTATCATCTCCGGAAACGGCGACACGGCGACCGTTGTTGGCGGTCTTACATTAAGCTCCACAGGCACAGCCACATTTGAGTTCAACACTGTTGCGGAGAACATCACAGCTGGCATCGACCTGGGTATGTCTTGTCTGAATCAGCTCGATGTGTCCAATAGCATCTTCACGGCCAATGCGATCAATGGGTGCAATGTGACTTATTCTCTGGTGGACAACACCACTACGAATCCAGGCATGGGCAACATGATGGGCATGCCCACGTTCCTGAACACGGATACATCCAACCCGCTGGGCCCGACATTCTATCGGATTAGCGGCACGAGTTCAGCGCGCGATATGGCGAATCCGGCCGCGACGCTTGACATCGACATCGACGGTCAGAAGCGGGACGACATTCGGAAGGACATGGGCGCCGACGAGTTCAGGTAGCGCTGCTCGGTGCTGGGGCTCGTGACGAGCCTCGTTCGTGATTCTCGAACTCGGGGGCTTGATGGGATCGTTCCTGCCTCGTGTGATGGTCGGCGCTGGGATCACCTTGACGGCGCTGAGTCTTTTCAGTCCAGAGGTCAGCCGTGCGCAACGCAACCCTGGCAAGTCAGCGCCCAATGTCGAAAGTGACCGGGGGCGACTGCCAAGAAGCTCGTCCAAGAGGGCATCGCGGCGCAGGGTGCCAAAGGACTAGGAAGCTGGTGTCAAACGAGCACCGCCCGCCCAAAATCGCAGGTAACCGCTCTAAGTGATCGATTGCGGAGTTTGACACCAGTCTCCTAGGAGGCCCGCATGGGACCGTATCCGTCTCGCATGGTGCTCGGTGCTGTTGTTACGGGTCTGCTGCTCGTCCATCCGCGGATCGGTGGTGCGCAGTCGGGCCCGCCCGCCAATGCTCCCCCCAGTGAGAACACTCAGGCGACAGCCAAGAAGCTCGCTACAGAAGCGATCGAAGCCTACAACGCCGAGGATTACGAGCGGTCGATCGCCCTCAACCTGAGAGCGTTCGTGCTCGTGCCGCACCCAGGCCTGCTGTTCAACATTGCTCAGGCACACCGGCTCGCGAAGTGTCCGGAGCGAGCGGTACCTTTCTACGAACGTTATTTGGCACTTGAGCCCGACGGGAAGGAGTCCGCGGCCTCACAGGCAGCACTCGACGAGATCAAGCATACGACCCAAACCGATGGCCCCCATTGCTCGAAGACCCTTACCATCGACGATGTGACTAGAGCTTTGCCGGCCGCAAACCCGGCGGGGCGGCTCAAGTTGAGTTCGCTGCCTAACGGCGCGGTTGTGATGATCGACGGCGTGAAGATCGGCGTCACGCCGCTAGAGCACGAATTCGCCGCGGGCGAGCACACGATCGTCCTCGTCGACGGTGGCACGCGCGTCGGCGAGCGCAAGATCAAGATCCTGTCCGACGCCACCATCGAGGTGACGATGCCTGTCGTGTACCCGACGGACGACCCCAGGTATGTGCCGCCACCGGAGCCGTCGCGAGCCGTGCCGATCTCGCTGTTCGCGGGCGCGGGGATCTTGCTGGTTGGCAGCGGCTTGATGCTCTACCTCGGCGAGCAGGGTGGGGAGGCGCACCCCGAAGACAAATACCGCTATCGGGGAGCGACGCCTGCCGGTTTCGCGCTCGCAGGGGCTGGCGCCGTGGCGATCGGTGTAGGCATCTGGTTCTGGGTTCGTGGCTCACGTGAGTCGGCTCCGGTCGTGGCGATCGGTGCCGGAGAAGGCTATCTCGGCTGGTCTGGGAGGTTCTGATGCAAGGCAAGCACTGGCTCGTCCTCATCTTCATCCTGCTCGTTAGCGCGGCTGGCTGTCGAGAGTTGAACGATCCGTACTACTGCGACGCTCATCCCGAAGATCCCGACTGCGCTCGAGAGCCTGACAAGTGTGGCGACACCATGTGCGCCGCTCCGAATCCCGTGTGTGACACCGCTACGACAACCTGTGTCGAGTGCGTGAAGAGCTCGGACTGTCCGTCGACGCGGGGCATCTGCAGCGAGAATACGTGCGTTCAATGTCAAGCGAACGGCGACTGTGACTCGAAGCTATGTCTGTCCGACGGTATATGTGCCGATCCGAATGACGTGACCTATGTGGCTGAGGTGGGTAGCTCGAGCAACGCGATCTGTGCGCTCGAGATGCCATGCCAGACCCTCACGCAAGCCTTTCAGCCGACCGCACTGCGCAAGTACGTCAAGGTCACGGGCATCATCACCGATGGTGCCACTGTCGATATCGTGAGCAAGAAGGCCATCATCTATGGCGAGCCAGGAGCACAGCTCCGGAGATCGCCCGCGGAGACGGTGCTGCGTATCAGGGGCACCTCGGAGGTCACGATCGTCGATCTGGACGTTCAGGGAAACGCGGCCGTTGGTGGCAAGCACTGCGTGGAGATCACCGACGATGCGGTGGTCACCATGATGGGCGTCAACGTGCACAATCATGGACAGTCCGGCATTGCGTTGGCGATGCGAGCTAAGCTCGTGATGCTCGACTCGCAAGTGCATGATAATACAATGGAAGGGGTGATCGCCACGGGAGGCACTCTCGAGCTGAGGCGCTCGTTGATCTACAAGAATCAAGGTGTCGCGGGGGTGTCTGCGATGAACTCCGTCAAGGTGACGATCGACTCCTCGATGATCGCGGCAAATACCGGATCTTCTGGTGGGGTCTCGATCACCGGTCCGTTCTCGATCAAGAACAGCATCATCTCTGCAAATGGCAGCCTCACCATGACGAGCTCGGCCGGCGGGCTCACCCTGAATCCCGTGAATGCTGCGAATGCCGAGTTCGAGTTCAACACCGTCTCCGATAACTTGTCTGCTTCGTCGACCACGGGGATAAACTGCTCGAATGTCTCGTTCGATGTCTCGAATAGTATCTTCACGAGCGTCTTGGCCACGGGTAACGTCGTCAATAATTGTAATGTCAAGTACTCGCTGACGGGGCTCAGCGGGACGGCGACCGGCACCAACAAGGTCGGTGATCCCATGTTCATCACCAAAGAGCTGTTGAGTCCGATGTTCTATCGCATCGGCAGCATGAGCACCGCGCGCGACAGCGCCGATCCTGCCGCGACGCTCGACGTGGATATCGACAACCAGCTGCGATCCGACGCTCAAAGGGATATGGGGGCTGACGAGTTCAGGTAGGTTCGGCCGGCTTCAGGCGCAGCACCCGTGCCAGGTGAGAGCGTGGGCGCCTTCCACGGACGAAGCGCGGTAGATGGAGCGGCGGATGGCTATCGGCACGAGCGGGGGCGTGCTTCGCCGTAGGCGGTCGTGCCGTCGCGCAGGATCAGGCCCATGCACACGGCACTTGTGGCGTAGTCGAGCCGGTGCAGCGGGAACATCTGCTCCATCGTCATGCGCTCGCCGACCCAGGAGCTGCACGGCTGGCAGAAGCTCAGGAGCGCGTGGCGCAGCTCGTCGTCGAAGACTTTGATGTCGCGTGGGTTGCGGTTCTCGTCGACGAGGCGCTTGTGGCGGCGCAGGCGCTCGAGCAGCGCCCGGCCGTCCATCGGCGCCGAGTCGGCGACGGAGCGGGTGTTCGAGACGTTGCCGGGCGTGCAGGTGCACGGGCCGTCGTCGGCCGAGCTTCGGCAGGCGCCGAGTGCGACGGCGGAGGCGGAGGCGACAGCGGCGAGGGCGAGCACCGAGGCGCGCGGGCGCATGACGCGCTCGAAGGTAGCATCCGTGGCCGGAGCTGCGCCGGCCGCAGCGAGCGTTGCGGTAACGGCGGACAGGTGGTGGATGCCGCCGGAGGCGATGGTTGCGGGAGAGTGGAGGTGGTCGGTGGAGGTTGCCAGAAACGGCGTTGCGCGGGGCGGTCGGCGGAGGTTGCCGGAGGTGGCGTTTGCGTGGGCAGGGGGCGGCTGACATGCTCGACGGCATGGCGCGGCCTGCGTTTGGCTCGGTGCTTTTCGGCTGGCTGTGCGTCACGGTGGCCGCGTTCGTGGCGCTGTTCGAGCTCGACGCCACCGATGACTTCGCGGGGTGGATCCCGGTCATGGTCGCCGTCCAGGTCCCGGCGATCCTCGCACTCCGACACGGCGGCCCC
>DATMCI010000091.1:0-42767 GCA_035558535.1 Kofleriaceae bacterium | reverse complement strand
GTGTCACACGGTGCCGGCGTACTGGCTCATATGGTACGCGGTCGACTGGCCGCTCGCGTTGTGCTTCCAGGTCGAGACCATCAGGTGCAGCCCGTTCGGCTCTGACGTGGACCAGGGGTGGATGAAGCCGCCGTACAGGCTGGGCTCCTGCGCCCAGGTGACCTGCACCTTCTCCGGCGTCCAGACTTGGTCGGGGCCGGTCGCCGTGCGAGTGACGATGTTGCCCGTGGCGGCGTTGAGGTACGCCATCACCCAGGTGCCGTCGGCGAGCCGGCGAACGGACGGCTCGCCGAACCGGCCGCTCAGGATCGGCGTGCACGGCCGGCCCCAGCCCCAGTTGCTGCCGTTCCAGCCCCAGCCCTGGTACTCGGCGGGGAAGAACATCCGGTCCCAGCGGACCCGGCGCAGCATCATGCCGCCGTCCTGCCGCCCGGCCGGCACCGAGAACACGTAGACGAAGTCGCCGTCGCGCTGCATCGTCCACATCTGGAACGGATCGGAGTTGTCGCCGTTGTTCCACCACTCGAGGTTGGTGCGGACGAAGTCATTGCCATTGTCGGAGTACGCGAGGCCGGCGTAGCGGGACTTCCAGAGCGAGTTGCGCGGCCCGGGGTTCCAGTGCTCGATGCTCATGTACGAGATCACTTGCCGGCCAGTCTCGGGGAAGCTGATGCCGTCATTCGGAATCACCGAGACCTCGAAGCGGCCCTCGTGATCGAGGCCATTGTGCCCGTTGTGCATGATCTCCGGCGCGCGGCCGTTGCCCCAGACGCGCGCCGCGCTGTCGAACACGACGCCGCCCGGGTCGCCCGGGTGGACGTAGGACCGCAGCATGATCGGTGAGCGCCAGTCCTGGCCGGACTCCGGCCACGCGGTGCTGAACGTGTCGCCGAACAGGTAGCCGATCGAGCCGTTCTCGAGGACGTACGGGATGCCGAGGTCGGTGCCGGCGACACGCCACCTGCTCGCGGTGTCGAGGTCCGCGCCGGTGAGCCGCTTCTTGAACGTCGCCGCCTGCGCGAGCCGCGGCGCGATGAAGCCAGGAACGACGGCCGCCGCCAACCCCGCGCCCAGGAATGCTCTGCGGTTGAGACTCATGCGATCCTCCTTCGTTCGATGGTGAGCGGCTGCGGGGCTATCCACCCCAGGTTGACCGCGTAGCTCCTGAGCTTCTCGAGGGCATATTGAGCGACCTCCGAGCGACGGCTTGACGCCAGGCCCTCACCGGATCGCCAGCAGTACTCGATGCACAGGATCCTGTCCCCGACATCGATCTGGTTGTCAGGGATCAGCGTGGAGCAGAAGGGCAGCCCGTTCTCGCTCGCCGACGCGACGACCGGCACGCCCAGCGTCGGGAGGAACGCCAGGAGCGCGTCGAGGACGGCCCGATTCAGGACCTTGTCGCGCGCGCCGCCATACCCGTACTCGTCAGCGATCCTGGCCAGCTGCCGCTGTGCATCCTCGGCCGGCTGGCCGCGCGTCTCGGATGCCGTCCGTTCCGAGCCCGCGAGGTACCGGCCCAGGTCGGTCCGTTCGAGGTAGACGCGCAGATCCGCCGGCGACAGCAGCGATCGTCCAGCAGCCTCGAGGAGCTCGGTGACCTGCTCGGGCCCGTGCCTGCGCAAGATCGCGGTGGCCGCGGCCGGCGGAAACCAGAATGCGCGGGCGTCGAGCCGAAAGATCGTTTGGGTGAGGTGACCCCGACGCGCACCCCACCAGCGGCCGATCATGCTGTCCGGCGTGCAGCGAAGCAACGCGTGTGAGTTGAGGAGCCCGGGCTCGCCGTGGGTCAGCTCGGAGAGCACGCCGCGATCGAGGGAGCCGCTCACATGCTCGATGATGAGGGTGAGCGGCCGAATCGAAGACGATTGGTGGTCGACGAGCAAATTGGCAAAGTCATTCGCGATCAGCTTCATGAACTCGCCGACCGTCGGCGCGCGCGCTGGCTCGTAGGTCCGAGGATCGATGCCGATCTCCACGATCTCGCCCGCTGGAAGGTTGTTGCAGAGCTCGAGCGTGTGGAGCGCGATCTCCTGCCACGTGCCGCGATCGGGCCCCGCAACGACGACGGGCAGCTTGACTATCGAGGACCCGGTCAACGCCATATGGCGCTCGGCGATCCGTTGCGCGAGGGCCTGGTCGGTCTCCAGCCACAAGACGAGCATGGGCGCCTGGGTCGTGCGCACGAAGCGCTTGATCGCGGCGAGCTCTTCGTCCGTCGGGGGCGCCCCCTCGCGGTGGTCGATACTGACGGGGAGGATGCGCCCGTTCACGATACCTGCCGCTTGACGGAAGCGCGTCACGGTATCAGTGAGCGCGTCGAACGTGATCGCACCTTGGTAGCGAAGCGTCGGCGCGAACGTCGCAGGCTCGAAGTAGCCGAGCGAATTGGCGAGTGTGGTCTTGCCGGCACCGGGAGCCCCGACCATCGGAATGAACGCCCCCTCGTACGTCTTCTTGATCGCCGCGGCGATGCGCGCGAAGACTTCCAGCGTCTCTCGCGGCGGGGTCAGCACCTTGACGAGGTCTGGGCCGACCTTGAGCTCGAGGCGCTCGTACTTCGCCGGGAGCACAAGGCGATCGAGGATATGAGCGCGCTCCGCCACGAGCCTATGTTGCACGCATGCAAGGAGGAAGCAACCAGCGGTCGCTGGTACTCGAAGTCGCTCGTCGGGGCACCGCTCGCGGCGCTCGAGCCGGCAAGGGATGGCCGCCGGTGCGCGGCCGCCCAGTCTCGCCGAAGCAGTACGACTCCGACTTCGCACCAAGCGTTGGTGTTCTCGGGTATCGAATGCCTGTCTGTTGGTCAGCTGTTGATGCTCGGCGGTGAATCGCACTCTGAACTTCAGCCTGTGTAGCCAACGCGATCTGTGCGGGCTGCGATGCAGTCGTCTTGTTCGGCACACGTGAACCTCGAGACAGCGATCTTCCTCGATGCGCCCGTTCGGCGAGATGCCTGAGTGCCGACGTCGATGGTATGGCGATGAGGTGACCCGAGCCACCTCGATTTTTCGGGTGCCGACGTGGAGGTGCGCAGCCGCGCGGTCGGGATCGCGTGGTTCGCGGTCCAGCAGATGTTCCAACTCCTCGAGCCTCGCGAGCGCGTCGCGCGTCGGCCAACTGGTTCTTTGCACTGGGCGCGATCTCGACCCGGGCTCACGCTCGCCGCCGAGTGGATGCTCGAGACGAACAAGACGGATCTGCACCAGCGGCACTACTCGACGGTGAGCGATGGCGAGATGCGCGCTGGGCTGGCGAAGGTGATCAGCCTCGCGACCGCGCGCGCGTCGGCGCGCGGCATGACCGCTAGGAGTTGCGTGCGATCTGACGGCTGTGCTCGGATGGCGAGAGTGGATTGATTACCACGTTCACGTAGTGGGTTGTGACGTTTAGATGTTGCTCGCTACCGGGGACCGGGACCGCATTCATACTGACGAGCACAACGTAGCGATGGCGTTGGAGTTCGATTCCTGCTAGCTCTACGCTGGAGTAGCGATCGGCTTGTGCCTTGCCTTCACGGGCTTTGAAGGCAGGGTCATCGCCATTGCGAACCAATTTCCACTCGGTCAGCACGAGTGCTTCGGCACTTTGCACGTCGTCGGTAACAGCGAGCGGCGTACCCAAGATCAGGTCAGTTCTGCCAGAACCTGCATCTGCCTTGAACGAGTAGATCCCGTGCGACAGCAAGTGCAGCGCACCCAACTTCTCGCATCTCTCCTCGGCTCGCGTCTCACTGAATGCGTTGCTCCAACGTTGCCTCGCGTCGTGATCGACGGTAAGCGTGCGTTTCAGGTGCAGGAACGCGCGGTCTACGAGACGGCGACGAGGCTCCTCGGTTGCAGCGAGGGCATCATCCAGCGGCGAGCGGAGTGCAACGAGCACGACCCAGCGATTCGAGATCAAGAAGGACCACTCGCTGTTTTCCATGGCCCCCATCAGCGGTCCGAGTCGGCGCTTGACCTCATCAAGCTTCTGTTGCAGGTCACTGGGTAATTGAAGTCGATCGATGCTTTCGAAGATCTCGAAGGCCTCATGGCCAAGCGTCGTCGCTGCTGCCCTCTGCATCCCATCAGTTGAGAGCTGCCCGGCCTTGATATGGCGCAGGTAGACCTCGGTTGTCGCGCACCAGCTGTTGAGCCGGCGCGAGATCGCTTTCCACTCAACATCCCACATCTCTCGCGAGCGCCCTCCGGGGTGTGGAGCGGGGCGTGGAGTCACGCATCGGATCGCGTAACTATCGAGCGGGAGACGGGATTCGAACCCGCGACGTCAACCTTGGCAAGGTTGCACTCTACCACTGAGTTACTCCCGCGTGGCAGCTCGCCTTTTCTAGCGGGGGGCGGGGGATGTGTCAAGCGCTGGGCGCGATCTTGCGGATCAGTCGCCCGCCTCGGCCTCGCACTTCGATGGGGCGGAGGAGGCGCCCCCGGTGCCGGCGGCGAAGGCGACGAGGTCGAAGCTGACGTTGTCGCTGCGGAGGCCCGCCGGGCCGGAGAGGTCACGGGCGGCGGCCGGGAGTGAGCCGCGCCAGACGAGCTGGTCGTCGATCCAGGCATGGAGGTCATCCCCGGAGATCTCGGCCCGCAGGGTGTGCGAGGCGCCGGGAGTCAGCTCGGGGACGGGCGCGAGGGCGGGCCTTCGCACGGGCTTGATCCGCGTGTAGCCCTCGGCGCCGCACTCCTTGTGGTTGCGCTTGCCAGGGTTGTGCTTGACCGAGACCCAGATCCCTGGCTTGGGATCGACCCGCCACATCACGTAGACGAGGTTGCAACCGTTCTGCGCCCGGAGCTTGAGGCCGAGCTGGCGGAACGCCTCGCCGGAGGCGAGCTCGCGCGAGACGGCGGTCTCGCCGTGGTAGGTGAACGACAGCGACGCGGCGTCGCCGCCGGAGCCGAGCGCCACGGCGCGCGTCGTGGGCTCGGTGACCTTGCCGCCGAGCGCCGCGGCGCCCTTGGTGACGCAGAGGCGGTCGGCGGCGATGGGCGCCACCGCGAGCGAGGGGGCTGACTTCTCCGACATCGGCATCGACTTGTCCGGCGCGGCCTCGGTCGACTTCTTCCCGCACGCCGTCGGGATCAGCGCCAGGGCGGCGGACAGGGCGGCGGCGGCGAGGAGCAGCGTAGCGCGCCTCATGACCCGAGCACCTGCTTGAGGGCGGCCAGGTGCGCCTCGTGGTAGGCGCGCTCGGCGCGCGCCTTGACGAGATCGAACCAGAGGATCTGGCGGAAGCGCTTGCTGTCATCGCCGCCGACCCGGTTCAATGCCTCCATCTGGCGATCGAGATCGCCCTCGAGCGCGGCGGTGTCCTGCGCCCGGCGCGCGGTGGCCTCGACGAGCTCGTTCGTCGCCTCGACGGAGATCGGGTCGCGGCCGGTGCGCACGAGGCGCCGCCGGCCGGCGGCGGCGCGCGCGTTGCCGCTGCCCTGGAAGAGGACGCCGAGGTTCACGCCCAGCGAGACGACCGCGAACGTGCCCGAGGCGCTCTCCCCCATCGCGGTCGACTCGAGGAACTGATCGATGCCGAGGCGGACGTTCAGATCGATGCCGCGCGCGCGGCGGAGCCGGGCGTCGTGGCGCTCGATGTCGTCGTCGGCCCGGTGGAACGCGCCGAGCGCGCCGCTGGCGTCGCCGCCGGGCGCGGGGAGCTCGCGCATCGCGCGGCGCGTCTCCTGCGCCGTCCGGCGCAGCTCCTCGACGCGGAGGCGCGTCGCGGTCGCCTCCTGCGCGGTCGAGCGGCGCGCCTCGAAGTCGGCGGTGGCCTGCGCGAGCAGCTTCTCGGCCTGGGGCAGCGCCTCCTCGAGCACCTTCGCCCGCGCCTCGAGCGCGCGGTACAGGGTCTCGCCCCGCACGTGCTCGAACGCCTGGTGGCGGCGGCAGTCGGCCTTGGCGCGCGCGCGGAGCACGAGCCCCTCGTAGACGCCGGAGAGGCTCCAGCGCACGCCGCCGAGGAAGCGGAGGCTGCTGCCGTCGGAGACGCTCACCACCGAGGGCGACTCGATCTGGCCGAACTGGGCGAACACCTCCGGCGCGAGCGAGATCGCGCTCTCGGCCGAGGCGGCGCCCTGGACGAAGTCGCAGTAGCCGTCGTCGGCGCGCGCGGGGGCGGCGGTGACGAGCGCGGACGCGACGAGGAGCGCGAGCGCGAGCGGGAGCGCAGCACGGGCGCGCGCGAGCGAGAGCGAGAGAGCGAGGCGCATGGGCTAGAAGAGGATCGGCCGGCCGTCCAGGAAAAGCACGTCCTCGGCGGCGGCATCGGCGTCGTCCTTGTCGAGCCTCAGCACGACGAGCTGGCCGCGCAGCATGCGCTCGCGCTGCGGGTGCTTGAACTGCACCTCGCCGGGCAGGACCTCGAGGACCTCGCCGACGTTGTAGCAGAACAGCATCCCGAGCTTGCACGCGTAGAGCGACGTGCCCTTGCCGGCGTTCTCGAGGTTTGAGTACGGCACGAACGCGACGCTGGCCTTGTCGCGCAGCGCGCGCAGGTACGCCGACTGCTGGATCGCCGCCACGATCTTGTCCTGGCGCGCGAGCGCCGACTTGAGCGTGCTGCGCGCCTCCATCGACTTCGCCAGATCGAGCCGCGAGGCCTCGTACTCCTGCTTGATGCGGAGCACCTCGTAGCTGAGGGCCGGGCTGCCGTCGCCGGCGTTCGCGAGGATCGCGTCGAGCGAGCGGGTCTGCGCCTCGAGCTCGGCGGCGCGCGTCTCGAACTCGGCCTGGCGCTCGGCGAGCGACAGGTTCGAGCTCGTGATCTGCGCGATCTGGTACTTGCCCGAGAGCATCGCGTTGCGATCGATGAGGCCGGCCGCGTACTCCTGCTGCATCCGCTGGCGGGACGCGTTCGCGTAGGCGGAGTTCTGGCTCTTGATCGCGGCGCGCGTCCGCGACGCGGTGGTCGCGAGCTCGCGGATGCGGCCGAGCGCGAGCCGCCGGCCCTCGAGGTCGCTCCGGATCGCCTTGGCGAAGTCGGCCTGGAACGCCTGCTGGGCGAGGATCGCGCGCTCGGACTGCTGGAGCTCGTCGGCGAGCTTGTCGCGCGTGTTCTGCTGCTCGGCGAGCTGCGCCTGCAGCGACACGACCCTCTCGTCGGTGGGCGTGACGGCCATCGGCATGAGCCAGCTGTCGCTCATGTAGTAGTAGGCGGTGCTCGCGATGTAGCCGACGAGCACGATCACGATGATCGTCAGGATGGCGAAGCCGAGCAGCCGGTAGACGTTGACGATGAGCTTGGCGGCCTGCTGCGAGTTGATCTTCGGCGGGCCGAGGCCGAGCTTGATGTACTCGGCCCACTTGCGGCCGGGCTCCTTGGCGCGGGCGGCCGCGGGCGGCGCGGGGAGGGCGGGGGCGTGCGCGGCCTGCACCTGCATCGCGGGCCGCGTCGCCACGACGGCGGCGGGCGCGGTGGGCGCGGGCGGCGGCGCGAAGACGGGCGCGGGCGGGTGCGCGGGCGCGTAGACGTGCACGGGCGGCGCGTACGCGGGCTGCGCGACCTGCGCGACCGCGAGCTGACCGGACTGGGACGCCGTCATCGGGGCGTACGCCTGGGGGGAGACCCCTCGGGCTTGTGCAGCGAATTGTGCAGCGGCTTGCACCGGCGCGGCGGGGCTCGCGGCGTTCGCGCCGTTCGCGCCGTTCGCGGCAGGCCACGCGGTCACCGCGACCGCGGGCTGGCGCGCGCGCTCCGGCTGTGCAATCGCCTTCACCGCGTGGGGGGGAGTCCACCCCCGAGAGAGGCGCGGATCGTACGCGTTCGACGGTGCGGATGGCGGTGCGGATGGCTGCGCGGACGCCATGGGCTTCGTCGAGCGCTCGTGATGCGAGGGCGCGCTCGCCGACGGAGCCATCGTCACGACGGCGCCTTGGTGCGACGCGGCGGCCGCGGCGATCGCGCGGGGCTTCGTGAATGGGATGACGTTTTGCGGCGGGTGCGCCGCGGCGGGGCCCTGGGCCCCGGATCTGCTGGCTCCCGACGACGATTGTGCCGATCGAATGGGGGTCGCGAACGACCGGACCTCGGCGTGCCGCGGCTCCTCCGGGAAGCGGGGCGCGCGCGCGTCAGGCATCGTGACTTCGTCGAAGGGCGTGGCCTTGGGGACGGAGTGGAGAGAGCGCGCAGAGTCGCGTCGTTTGGTGGAGCTCATTTGACGAGGTCGCGTTTGCTGCAAGAGGTCCGCCAGCGCGATCGGGTCACTGATCTCGATCGAACCGCGATCGCTTCGCGATCGCTCCGCGATCGCTTCGCGGGTCCAGCCCCCGCCCGAGCGGCGCCGCGGCCCCCCAGTTTCGGCCGCGTCTTCGTCGACGAAAATTGCGCAGTCGAGGCTGTCTGGTTGCGCAATTCGAGCAAGCCGGAGCGGCACTCGTCTTGCTGGTGCTTCGGGCACCGTGGAGACGTTCCCCGTCTACCTCTTCATCTTCATCGTGTTCCTGAACCGCTACGTGTTCGGGTTCTACTTGACGCTCGTCCGGCGCGGGAAGATCGACGAGACGATCGAGGGCTACGAGCCGACCGTCACGGTGGTCGTGCCGCTCTTCAATGAGGGCGCCTCGATCTACGACACGATCAAGAGCTTGGTCCGCCTCGACTACCCGGCGGACAAGCTGTCGGTGACGATCGTCGACGACTGCTCCACCGACGACAGCTACGAGCACGCGTGCCGGGCGGCCCGGGAGCACAGCAACGTCCGCGTGCTGCGCAACCCCCACAACATGGGCAAGCGCAAGGGCATCAACCACGCGGTCCGCGAGGCGACGTCCGAGATCATCGTGAGCGTCGACTCGGACGTCATCATCTACCCCACGGCGCTGCGCGAGCTGGTGGCGCGGTTCGTGTCACCGGACATCGCCGCGGTCGGCGGGCGGGTCCACGTCTCGAACCCCAACGAGAACTGGCTCACGAAGCTCCAGACGATCAAGTACTACTTCGGCCAGGAGCACCTGAAGAACCTCGAGCGCGGCCTGCGCTCGGTCCTGTGCCTCTCGGGGTGCCTCACGGCGTACCGCCGCCACGTGCTGATGGAGCTCGAGCCGATCCTCGAGGACCGCAACCTCCTCGGCATCCCGATCAAGTACGGCGAGGACCGGTTCCTCACCCACCAGATCGTCCGGCGCGGCTACCGCACGGTCATGACGATGCAGGCGATGTGCTTCACGAAGGCGGCCAACACGCTGCGCGGCTACTTCAACCAGCAGCTGCGCTGGAAGCGCTCGAACATCGTCGACTTCATCGTCGGCGTCGGCCACGCGTGGAAGCTGCACCCGCTGCTCTGCCTGCAGTACCTGTCGATGCTGCTGCTCCTCCTCGTCTACCCGTTCATCATCGCGCTGAACGTGCAGAGCGGGGACTTCCTGGACCTCGCGATGTTCCACGTGTTCATCGTCGGCGGGTTCTCGGTCGTCTATTACTTCGCGCCGAGCGTGCGCGCGCTGCCGCCCTGGCTGCGCGTGCACCCGATCTCGTTCTTGCCGATGGCGGTCCTGATGCCGGTCGCGTACCTGCTCCTGACGCCGCTGGGGCTGTTCACGCTCGACACCTCGAGCTGGGAGACGCGCGGCCACGGCGGCGCCCCGGCGGCCCCGGCAGCACCGGCGGCGCCGGCAGGAGGCGCGTCGTGATCGTCGCCGCGCACCAGCCGCACTACCTGCCGTGGCTCGGCTACCTCGACAAGCTGGCCAAGTGCGACGTCTTCGTCGTCATGGATGATCTGCAGTACGAGGCGCAGAACTTCCAGAACCGCAACCGCGTGAAGCTGAACCACGGGCCGCACTGGCTCACGGTCCCGCTGCTCCGCGGCGCGCAGACGGATCGCATCCTCGACAAGCGGATCGACAACACGGGCCTCGGCGGGCGCCACCACTGGCAACAGCGCACGTGGCGCACGCTCGTCACGCACTACGGGCACGCGCCGAGCTTCGAGCGCTACGCGCCCGCGCTCGAGGAGGTCTACACCCGGCGGTGGGACCTGCTCGTCGAGCTCGATCTCCACATGCTCGACCTCGCGCGCGGCTGGCTCGGGATCACGCGGCCGATCGTGCGCGCGTCGTCGCTCGAGCTGTCCGGCGCCAAGACCGAGCGGATCGCCGCGATGTGCAAGGCGGTCGGCGCGTCGATCTACCTGACGGGGCGCGGCGGATCGGCGGGCTACCTCGACACCGAGCTGCTCGCGCGCGCGGGCGTGTCGACCTTGTGGCAGCGGTTCACGCACCCGGTCTACCCGCAGCGCTACGCGGGTCTGGGCTTCGTCTCTCACCTCGGCTTCCTCGATCTGCTCTTCAACTGTGGCCCCGCCGCCGCCGCGCTCCTCCGCGGCACGCGCGAGGTCGCCCACCAAGGACCTGTGTCATGAACCGGCTGCTCCAGGAAAAAGGTCGCGTCCTCGCGTTCGGCGCGCACCCCGATGATCTCGAGGTCGGCGCGGGCGGGCTGCTCGCCCGGCTCTCCGAGGAGGGCGCCGAGGTCACGATGGTGATCGTCTCGATCCCGAACCAGACGGAGCAGCGCCGCGCCGAGGCGCGCGCGGGCGCCGAGGTCATCGACGCCGACCTGTTCATCTTGTACGAAGACAAGCCGTGCCGCGTCGAGGACATCCCGATGCACGAGCTGGTGCGCCGGATGGATCAGGTCGTCGGCGACATGCGGCCGGATCTGGTCATCACGCACTCGGCGTCCGACCTCCACTGGGACCACGGGCTCGTCAACCGCGCGACGGTGTCGGCGCTGCGCCGCACGCCGTGCGATCTGCTCGCGTTCCTGTCGTCGCCGGAGATGAACGCGCAGGCGCGCGCGGTCGGCCAGTGCTTCGCGGACATCACGCTGACGATGGACACGAAGCTGGAGGCGATCCGCGCGCACAAGTCGCAGGTGCCGAAGCTCGATCTCGAGTCGAGCCGCGACCTGGCGCGCGCGATGGGGCGGATCAGCGGCTATCAGTACGCCGAGGCGTACGAGGCGCTGCGGATGCGCATCTGATCCCGGGCGCGCGGCCTCAGCGCGCCGCGGCGGCGGCGCGGGCGTGCGGCGGATCGAGGCTGACGCGCGGATCGCGGCGGTGGAACAGCACGACGCGGGCGCCGATGCGGGCGATGGCCTCGTCGGTGGCGCTCTCGTAGCGCGCGCCCAGGACGAGCGCGATCGGGCGATCGTTGACGGCGAGCACGATGTGCTCGACGGACGCCTCCGCGGCGGCCTCGGGCCGCCAGCCGGCGTCGCTGGTCCACGCGGTGCCGGCCTCGACGCGGAGCTCGCCGACCGTGCGGCCGGTCTGCGACTCGAGGTGGAGGCTCGCGAGGCCGCACGAGAACGGCGCGACGACGTGGCGCAGGGCGGCGAGCGGGCCGCGCGCGACGTCGACGTCCCAGCGGGCGGCGGGGCCGATCGCGATCCGGCGCCGGAAGTTGCGCGAGCGCGCGAGGTCGATCAGCGCGGCGGTCTTGACGACGCCGACGGAGGCGGCGCCGCCGTCGCGCCACCGGATCGCGCCGACCTCGGCGAGCGCGCCGATGTCGAACGGCAAGAAGATCTTCTTCGGCGTGCCGAGCGGCAGCACGAGGTGGCCGTCGCGCGAGTGGCGCAGGTAGCGGCCGCGGTAGACGACGCCGGAGAAGCGATCCTCCCACGCCCCATACGTGGCGTCGCCGAGCACGTGCTCCATCTTCCAGACGAGGTCGGGCTCGTCGGCGAAGTGGACCACGTGCCGCAGCGCGATCGCGCCGCCGACGCCGTCGGAGCCCGCGGTGATCGAGGCGCGGTTGCCGGGATCGAAGCAGGTCGCGAAGCGCCCGCCGGCGCGCGTGATCCCCGTGCACTCGGCGCGCGCGGGAGACGGCGCGGCCGCGGCGGCCGCGACCGCGGCGGCCGCGGTGGCTATGACCTTGGCCGCGGCGGTGCCCACAAGCTGAAGCGCAATCCGGCGTCCATGACGAACGCCCACTGGTCGGGGATGCCGGGGATGTCGTCGCGCTTCTCGCCACCGGCGGCGAGCTTGAGGGTGAGCGGCTGATCGTTGATCGCGAGCACGATCGCCTCGTAGAGCAGCCGCGCGTGCATGCGCTGCGCGAGCTTGCCGGTGCGCTCGAGCGGGCTGAAATAACGCGGCAGCTCGTGCGCGACCTCGATCCGCAGGTTGTGGAAGCCCTCGTCGTCGAGGACGCAGTCGAGCTCGACCGCGGAGCCGGCGGTCAGCGCCGAGCGGTAGCCGGTCACGTCGGTGTGCTGGCCCTCGAGCGCGAGGCCGGTGCGGACGCGCATGAACGAGTCCTGCCGCGCCGACTGCCAGAGATCGAGCGTGACCTGCGCGGCCGCGTGCTTCCACAGCTGCGAGTGGCCGAGCGCGGTCTTGTGGATCTCGAGGCCGCCGGCCTCGGACCAGAGGCCGAGGTTCAGGTACAGGTCGTGGCGCCGCGGCGTGCCGGCGAACGTGGTGATCCGGACCAGCGGATCGAAGAACCGGCGCGACATGTCGTAGTGCGCGACGACCATCTCCGCGGTGAACGGCTCGAGGTGCACCTCGCCCTCGAGCAGGCGGACGCGGTGCCGCACCGGGCTCTTGCCGCGCGTGCGCGTCTCGAACACGAACAGGCCGAAGTCGATCGAGGTGCGCGTGCTCTCGAACGGGTTCTCGAGCACCTTGCGCGGCGAGTACGCGGCGCCGAAGTACATCCGGCGCTTCAGATCGAAGTTGACCTGGAACACGCGGCCGCGGGTGTCGCGCGTCCAGCCGAACGGCGCGTCGACGCGCCCGGCGCGCATCGTGTAGCCGCTGGCCTCGAGCTTCAGCCGGTCGAACGGATCGAACGCGCAGTCGCGCGCGCGCTCGAGGGGCTTCACGCGCTGGCCCTCGGAGTCGAGCTCCTCGTCGGGCGCGTACAGACAGATCTTCGCGGCGTGATCGCACTGCAGCCGCCAGACCTTGCCCTCCTTGTCCTTCGCGCACGCGATCGGGCGCTCGGCATCCATCATGGGCAGATCGGCGTCATCGGCGGCGGCGATCGCGGGCAGACCGAGACCGATCGCCGCGAGCGCGGCACATGAGAGCCTCATCGGGGACCGCGACGCTGCAAGCGTCGAACCACGGCGCGCGCGCATTTTGATCCGCTAAGCGGCGGGCGGCGCGTTGCCACGTGTGACGCCGCGAGACACGTGTGGCCATCGCGCAACAGGTTTGCCGCCTATTCCTTCATTCGTTTCTTCATCTCATTCATCGAGCAGCTCGGCGGACACGCGCGCCTCGTCGGTGGCGATCTCGAGCCGCAGCGGCGTGCGATCCTCCCCGGCGCGGAGCCAGAGCGTGACGGTGGCCGGGCTCGGGCCGCCGGTGATGCGGCCGTCGACGCGGAGGGCCGCGCGATCCTGCAGCTGCTCGGCCACGGGCTCGCCGACCTCGAGCCGGAGCGGCTCGCCGCCGAGGAGCACGATCAAGAAGCCGGGCCGCGCTCCGGGGTTCGCCCACGCGCGGAGCGCGCCCAGCGCCGAGTGCACCGTGTGGACGCGGCCGGCCTGCGCGGGCCCGGGCGTGGGCCCGGGCGGCCGGCCCTCGATGTGGTAGCCGGCGTCATCGAAGGCGGCGTCGATCGTGCGGGCGTCGCCATCCACGGTGAGGACCTCGTGCTGCGCCGCCGCGCGGGCGGCGGCGCGATCGAGCACGGTGTCGAGCTCGTGCTGGATCGAGGTGACGGTGCCGACGACGGCGCCCGTGCGGAACCGGCTGTGGACCGAGTCGGCGTCGACGGTGAGCTCGATGCGGCCGATCGTGAGGCCCTTCCAGTGGACGTCCCAGATCATCTGCTCTTGCGGCACCAGTAGCAGCTCGCGCACGGTGATCGGCGCGGCCGCTGGCGGGGGCATGACGAGCTCGGGCAAGGGCTGGATCGGGACGCCGGGGCCCCGGCTGCACGCGGCGGCTGCGAGCCCGAGCAGGGCCAGGGGCAGGGCCAGGGACAGGGCCAGAGACAGGGGCCGGGCCAGAGACAGGGGCCGGAGCAGACGTAGCGGCAGGCGCAGGGAGATCCGCATCGCGCGCTCGTCATGCAAGAAGCAGCGCACCGGCGGGCGTCTACCGCGGCACGGGCTCGCCATCGGGTCCGAGGTCGAGCCACGCGGTCGTGAAGTCGCGCATCCAGATCGGGTGCAGCTGGTAGCCCTGCACGTACGGCTGGCTGACCTCGGTGATCATCTGGTGGTAGCCCCAGATCCACGGGGCGTCGTCGTACAGGATGCGCTCGGCCTGGTGATACAGCGCCGCGCGCCGCTCGGGGTCCTGCTCGACGCGTGCCAGATCGAGCAGCCGGTCGAGCTCGGGGTTTGCGTAGAACGAGTCGTTCAGCGAGCCGCCGGCCTCGTCGATCTGCCGCGAGTGGAACTTGTTCTCGATGAACGTCCGCGGATCGGGGTAGTCCGCGAACCAGCCCATGTACGAGAACGGCGCGCCGCCTTTGTCCCGCGTCACCAGCGGGTAGAACGTCGGGAACGACATCACCGTGATCTTCATCGTGACGCCGACGGCGGCGAGGTCTGCCTGCATCGAGGTCGCGATCTTGCGCGCCTCCTCGTCGTCGTGCACCGCGTACTCGAGCGTGAGGCCAGCGCCGTGGCCCGCCTCGGCGAGCAGCGCGCGCGCCTTCGCCGGATCGTGCGGGTACGGCGGCAGCGCGTCGTCGCGGCCGAACATCCCCGGCGGCAGGATGCCGTGCGACGGCACGGCCGTCCCGGCGAGCAGCTTCACCATGTAGTCCTTGTTGACCCCGTAGTTGAGGGCCTGGCGCATGCGGCGGTCGTCGAACGGCGGCGCGCGGACGTTCATCCGGGAGCCGTAGACGTTCATCTGCGACATGCGCTGGACGTACGGTGCCCAGTCCTGCCGGCCGAGGAGCCAGATCAGATCCGGCGCGGCCAGGCGCTCGGCGGCGTCGAGCTGGCCGCGCTCGAACATCAGGAACTGCACGTCGCGCGGGATGTTCTCGAGCATCACGATCCGCTCCGGGCGCTGGCGCGCTGGGTCGCGGTAGTGCGGGTTGCGCACGAGGACGACGCGCGTCCCCTCGGTCCACTCCTCGACCTGGTACGGACCCGACGCGAGCGGCGTGCGGACCCGCCCGCCGGCTTGGGCGACGTACGCGCGCGGCAGCGGCGCCGTGAACTTCATCGTCAGGATGTAGAGGAAGGCCGCGTTCGGGGTCGCGAGCCGGATCTCGAGCTCGCGCTCGCCGGTTGCGCGGATCCCCGGGCAGTCCGTGCGCCGCTTCGCGATGACGTCGGCCACACCCTCGACCTCCGCGAGCAGCTGCGCGAACGGCGAGTCTGCGAGCGAGAGCGGCCGCTCGAGCGCGTGCTCCAGATCGGCGGCGACGATCGGCGCGCCGTCGGCGTAGCGCAGGCCCTCGCGCAGCCAGAACCGGTATGTCCGCCCATCGGGCGACAGCTCCCAGCGCTCGGCGAGCCCCGGCACGAGCCGCGTGCTGCCGGGCCCGAAGGCGACGAGCGTGTCGGCCACGGTGTGCAGCATCATGATGCTCATGTCGTCGTTCGCGAGCGCCGGATCGAGCGTGGCGATCGCGTCCTTCGTCGAGACCCGCAGCGTCCCGCCCGCCCGCGGCGAGGTCGCGCCGGCGGGCCGGAACTTGGGCCCGCGATCCGGCTCGTCGCAGGCGCCCAGGCCCAAGGCGAGCGCCGGGACGAGCACGAGGGCAGGCGCGGAGAGCCTCACCGCGCGGAGCATACCGCCGGACAGCCCTCGGGGCTCGGGGCTCGGGGCGGAGCTCAACGCCCGAGGCGTTCGCGTTCTGCCCGCGGGTTCGTGGCTTGCTCGGTGCCCTGTCAGAATAAATTCCTGATGTCGTCAGCTGAATCATCAGTCAGAACCGTCATGGATTGTCTGCATCGTTTCTAAATCTTGTTCTCTTTGCTCGTTACGCTTCGTTGATCTCGCTGCGGCCGACGAGGCTCGACGAAGCGAAGTGTGGCCAGGAGCGCTTGCCTCGGCGAACGGAGGAGTGATAAGGGCCAATCCGGCCTTCGAGACAAACTCTCGGAGAGAGATTCATGTCTTTTGGGTCGGGTAAGCGAAGCAATGCGTCTGGAGGGGAGGGGACGCGCGGACCGGGCCAGCCCGAGGGGCTCTCGCCTGGAAAGCGAACGCTCACCGAGAGGTTGCACCTGCCTCATGTGCCGAGCGTCCTTGCGGACGTCCCGCAGGGAGTCGCCAGTCTGGGCAGCGTGCCGCAGCTGCCTGGTGCGCTCCTGGCGGGCTTCGATGGCCCCGCGCCCGACCGACTGGCGGGGCCGAGCTTGCTCGCCGGCTTCCTGCGCCTGCTGACGCCCGCGATGGTGAAGCAGTCGCCCGATCCGCTGCTCGTCGAGCGCGGCGCGGGCGGCCGCCTCTCGTGCTGGCTCTCTCTGCCCGAGCCCGTGCCCTGGGGCGAGCTGATCTACTGGTCGTGCAAGGTCACCGACGAGCGCGGCCAGTCTCTCGTCGAGGCCGGCGCGATCGTGCACTCCACGGTGATCGTGCTGGGGCCCGTGCCGGTCGAGCTCCCGAGGCTGGGCGCGTACTGCTTCACCGTGCAGCTCCGCGGGCGGGATACCGAGACCCGTACGATCACGAGGCCGCTTTCGATCCGCGCGCCGGATCTGGATGCTGCGCGCGGCCTCACCGACGAGCAGGTCGCCGCCGATGCCACCAGCCTCGATCGACGCCTCGCGACGACGACGGACGCGAGCGAGCGCAGGATCCTGCGCAAGGGCCGCCATGAGCTGGAGTGGCTGCAGCACGAGCGGGGGACCGCGCGGCCGTTCGAGGCGCCCGACGAGCGGTACCAGCGGCTCCCGTCAGAGCCGCTGGAGATGCGGCAGTACCTGGAGCCGCTCGTCGCGCGCCGCGGGATCGCGAGCGTCCGCGAGCACCTCTACAACGTCGCCCTGGGAAGCGACCTGGAGCCGCAGCTCCAGTCGTACGAGCTGGGCCTCGCGCAGCTCCAGCGGATCGAGTCCGACATGCAGGCGTTCCGGGCGGAGCTCGGCCCGGCGACCCGCCGAGCGGCCGAGGACATCCTCGAGCAGAGCGAGCAGGAGATCGCCGCGGGGCTCTCGTCGTACGGCCTCGCCGTCGACCTGCACGTGCTGAAGCTGGCGGCGATGTTCCAGCTCAAGGACGACGATCTGCTCGACTCCGCCGTCGAGGTGATCATGAAGGTCTCCGCGTCCGGCAGCCCGCGCTTCCCCGGGCAGCGGGACCGGTTCGGTACCACCGGCGGCGACCGTGCCGCGCTCGCCGCCGTGGCGCGCGACTTGAAGTCCATGCAGACGTACATCGACGGTCTGCAACACCAGCGCGACCGGTTGCGCGCGGCCCATCCTCCTCCGGCGGCCGGCATCGATCCGGAACGGGTCGGTACCGAGGAGGATCTCGCGCGTCTCGCGCTCGAGCTCGCGCAGGCGCGAGCGCAGCTCCAGACGCGCTGGCTCGAGGCGGAGCGGGCGCACCCGATCCTGGCGGCCTACCGCAGCCCGGGCCGCGACACGCCGGACCTGGGCGGGCTCGGCATGGCTGCGGACGGTGACGCCGCCATGCGCGCCGTGCTGCGCGCGGTGCTGCCGAAGGTCAAGAACATCTACCGGGTGCGGATCGCCCTCGGAGACGAGGTCGATCCGCTCGAGCTGCCGCCGGTCGTCGAGTTGGCCAAGCAGCGCCTGCACGTCCCGCCGGGCACCGTGCGCGCGCGCGTCGTCGACGAGGCGGTCCGCGAGGCCACGGGCGCGGACTGGAAGGACTGGGCGATCCTGGCCGTGACGCTCGGCATGGCCGTGATCTCCGCCTTCGCCACGGGCGGCAGCGCGCTCGGGATCGCCGCCGAGCTGGCCGGCCTCTCGCTCGACGCGTACATGTTCGAGGAGGCGCTGGGCGAGTACGGGATGGGGCAGGCGCTGACCAACACGAGCCTCGATCGCGCCCGGTCGCTGTCGCAGAGCGAGCCGTCGCTCGCGTGGCTCGCGGTTCAGCTCGTCGGGCTCAAGTGGAGTGCCGCCGCGACGGTCCGCACGTTCCGCGAGGCCGCCGCCGTGCGTCGCGCCGTCCGCGCCGGCGAGGCCGTGGACGAGGCCGCGGTCCATACGCTCGACGCCGCCGGCGAGCAGGCAGGGCTCGGCCAGATCGGGCAGCGCGTCGTGCACGAGGCGTCCGCCACCACCGACGGTCTGGCCGGTGCTGGCGCTGGCGCAGGTCGCGCGCTGGCGTGGCACCCGCTCTACGGCGACGTGGTCGGCGAGCTGGCGTCGAGCAACTTCGAGGCGCTCGGGCGCAGGCTCGGGACCCACGTCCAGCTCGACGCGGCCCTCGGGACCGGCGTCGAGGTCGTGTTCCACATCGACGAGGCGAGCGATCTCGTCTCGATCCTGGCGATCAGGGCGGGGCGCCTCGCGCTCGCGGCGGACGTGCTCGCGCACGCGAGGACGATCAAGCTCCTCCAGCGGTACAACGGCGCCTGGGGGCAGTTTCGCAGGCGGTTCGACGAGCTCCTCGCGCTGATCTCGGGGAGCACGGTCGCCCGGCCCGGCTCGGAGGCGTGGAAGGCCCGCATCGAGGCCGAGAAGATCCGCAGGATCGCCGCGTCGCGCCGCCACGCGCTCGCCCACGCGCCGACCGGCGCGCTCGAGCAGATCCTGAGCGACGAGATCGCGTTCCTCGACGAGCAGGCCGAGCTGTTCGAGGCCATCGCGGCCGAGGCGCGGAGCCACGTGGCCGTGGGCGCGGTCGGCATTCACACGGTCGGCATGCCCGACACGTCGAAGCTGCGCGCCGCCACGGCGCGTCTCGCGTCGGACACGACCGGATCGTTCAAGCACGGCACCCGCGGGATCCCGCCGGCCCCGCGCGGCGCCGTGCCGCCGCCGATGCCGGCGGGGCTACGGCCGCTCGCCGAGCGGGCCGCGAGCTTGCCGGCGATCAAGCCCGTCGAGGAAGCCACGAAGTGGATCCCGAAGGCGCGGGCTGACGATCCGGCCGGCCTGCGCACTGCGCTAGCCAAGGTCGCGCGCGAGCACGCCGAGGCGGCGGAGACCGAGCTGCGCGCCATCGCGAGCTTTGGCGCCCTGGCCGCCAGGGATCCGGACGCGGCGGAGCGCATCGCCGTCCACGTGCACCACAGGGCCGCCCAGCAGTACTTCGTTCACGTCGAGAAGGGGGCGCGCGCGCTCGCGCGCGATGCGGAAGGCCGAGCGGTGCGCGGCCTCCGCGAGGCCGCCGCCGAAACCGACGCCGCCGACACGATCCTGACGGCCGTCGGGGTCAAGCCGGTTCGCGGCAACCTGCCTGCGAACCACGAGTTCGCGGGGAGCGTGATCCCGCGCAGCTACTTCGCGAATTATCCAAAGGCCCAAAAGCTGCTCGACACGAAGGGGATGCCGGGAGTCCCCATGTCTCCCAGCGGGCAGCCCGACTTCACCAAGTGGATTTACGAGCAGGGCGGGATCAGGGGTGATGTCGAGATCCCGAAGCTCACGGGCAGCAACCGCCGCGACTTTGCCGCAGCGGATGCCAAAGCGGGCTTCAGTGCCACGAACCCTCAACCGATGGGTTGGACCTGGCACCACCATGAGGGGACCAGGATGATCCTGATTCCGTGGGATCTGCACGCGGCGATGCCGCATCTCGGACCGGCGGCTCACTACCGTGGAATTACTGGAGTCAAAGATGCCTATCGATAAGGTGCTGTGGCCGGGGAAGCCCGCGACAGACGAGCAGATCGCTGCGTTCGAGAAGATCGAGGGGGTCACGCTACCGGCGGCTTACCGGGCATTCTTGAAGACTTACAATGGTGGCCGTCCGATCCCCGATGCGTTCCCGTATGGCGACGACGACGGTAGCCTCATGCACGCGTTCTTCGAGCTGGACGAGGGTGAGGACGAATCCTTTGATCTGCAGACAATATGCCGCCGCTATCGCGGACGCATTCCGCACACGGTGATGCCGATCGGCTGTGACGCCGGGGCTAACATCATCCTCCTGGGCGTCCACGGAGAGCACTACGGCCGGGTCTTTTTCCTCGACCACATGAACCCGCGCCCGATCTTCGAGATCGCGCCGAGCTTCGAGGCATTCCTCGACTCGTTCGAGCCCCGCCCCGAGGTAGACCTCGGCAACTGACCCTAGACCGGCTCGACGCCGACCCACAGCGGGAACCCGCGCGCTCGGGCGAGCCGTCGCGCCTCGAGGACCTTCTCGCGCCCGTCGTGGGCGGGGTAGCGGCCGATCACCGCGCGCCCGGTGTCGTGCGTGGCCTGCATGCGCGCCGTGGCCTCGGCGGGCGGCAGCCCGAACACGCGCTCGAGCAGCTCGCACACGAACTCGCGCGTCGTGTAGTGGTCGTTGCGCAGCACGACGTGAACATCGCCGACATCGCCGATGCCGCCGACGAGCGCGCCCGCGGGCTCGCCGAGCTCCTGCTCCTCGCCGTGGAACAGGAGGAACAGCACCGCGGCGCGGCCGATGCCGGCCTGATCGATCAGCTGCGCGCCCTCGAAGCTCGAGCGCGCGAGCGCCGCCCAGAGATCGGTGCAGCTCGTGGCGCGCCCTCCGTCCTCCGCCACCGCGACGGCGTACGCGAGGAGCCAGCCGGCCTCGCGCGCGGAGTCGGCGGTGACCTCGTGGGCGTCGAGCGCGGCGAGCACGCGATCCTCGAGCGCGGAGGCGTCGCCGCCGGCGCGCTGGATCGCCGCGACGACCCCCTCGTCCTGGAGCAGCCCGTAGAGGACGTGCAGCGACGACAGCCACGCGTGGCCGCGCGAGCGGCCCTCGTGCAGCGCGACGTGGAGCGCCACCTCGGCGTCGGGCTCGTAGCGCCCGGCGCCGCGCAGGCGCAGCCGCGCGGAGCCGTGCTGGTAGCGGTGCAGCCACCACGCCCCGAGGCTGGCCCCGGCGAGCACGAGCAGCGCGAGCGGGTCCACGCGCAAAACTTGCCGGTGAACGCCCGCAGTGTCCACCGCCGGGCGCGCGTACGAGAGACTCTCTGTGGATGCCAGGTGGGTGCCAGGGAGACCGGCGATCCGGCCGGAGGCGACGCCTGGCGGGCCACGAGCGCCGGTGTTAGCGTCGCCTGATGCAGCTTCGAGCGTTGACTCTGTTCCTCGCCGCGGGCCTGGCGGCGTCTGGCTGCGGCGGCGCGGGGCCCGGCAAGATCATGGCGGACACGAAGGTGCCGACGAAGGAAGATCCGAACGCGGTGCTCGTCCCTTACCAGCCGCCCGACATCAGCGAGCTGACCGGGATCGACGAGGACGAAGCCGAGGACAAGGCCGCCGCGCCCGCGGCCCCGGCGGAGGGCAAGCCGTAATGTGCGGCATCATCGGTTACGTCGGCGGTCGCCAGGCGACGCCCATCCTGATCGGCGGCCTGCGCAAGCTCGAGTACCGCGGCTATGACTCGGCCGGCATCTCGGTCGTCGATCCGACGGCCTCGGGCTCGGGCACCTCGCGCGTGGTGCGCTGCCGCGGCAAGCTGTCCGCGCTCGAGGAGAAGCTGCAGAAGGAGCCGGCCATCGGCACGCAGGGCATCGGCCACACGCGGTGGGCGACGCACGGCCGCCCGAGCGACGAGAACTCGCACCCGCACAAGGTCGGGCCGATCAGCGTCATCCACAACGGCATCATCGAGAACCACCTCTCGCTGCGCTCCGAGCTCGTGTCGCAGGGCGCGCAGTTCGCGTCGGAGACCGACACCGAGATCTTCGCGCACCTCGTCGAGCGCGCGCTCATCGCCGGCGCGCCCGACCTCACCACGGCGGTCCGGCGCTCGCTCACCAAGGTGCGCGGCAGCTTCGCGTTCGTCGTGATGAGCGACAAGGAGCCGGGCACGCTCGTGGCGGCGAAGAACTCGTCGCCGCTCGTGGTGGGCCTCGGCGACGGCGAGAACTACGTCGCGTCCGACGTCACGGCGATCCTCGCCGAGACGCGCCGGGTGATCTTCATCGACGAGGGCGAGATGGTGACGGTGACGCGCGCCGGCGTCGCGATCACCGACTTCGACGGCAAGCCGCACCAGCGCGAGCCCAAGACGATCACGTGGTCGGCGGTGCAGGCGGAGAAGGGCGGCTTCAAGCACTTCATGCTCAAGGAGATCCACGAGCAGCCGCGCGCCGTCGCGGACACGCTCGTCGGCCGCGTCGACCTCGAGCACGACGACGTCACGCTCGACGGCCTCGAGCTCGACGTCGCCAAGGTGAAGCGCATCATCTTCATCGCGTGCGGCACGTCGTTCCACGCGTCGCTCGTCGGCGAGTTCCTGGTCGAGTCGCTGGCGCGGCTCCCGGTCGAGGTCGATCTCGCGTCGGAGTTCCGCTACCGCGATCCGATCCTCGGGCCCGGCGACCTGGTCGTGGCGGTGAGCCAGTCGGGCGAGACGCTCGACACGATGGAGGGGATCCGCGAGGCGAAGCGGAAGGGCGCCCGCGTGCTCGCGATCTCGAACGTCCTCGAGTCGTCGATCCCGCGGCTGGCGGACCACGCGTTCTACACGCACGCCGGGCCCGAGATCGGCGTCGCGTCGACGAAGGCGTTCACGACGCAGCTCATCGGGATGGCGCTGCTCGCGATCTACCTCGGGCGCCGCACCGGCGCGCTCTCGAAGGAGCGCGCCCGCGTGCTCCTGTCCGAGCTGGTCGCGCTGCCGCTCAAGATGCGCGACGTCGTCGAGAGCGGCGCGCAGATCCAGGCGCTCGCGCGGCGCTACGGCCACGCGAACGGCTTTCTGTTCCTCGGCCGCGGCGCGCAGTACCCGATCGCGCTCGAGGGCGCGCTCAAGCTCAAGGAGATCTCGTACATCCACGCCGAGGGCTACGCCGCCGGCGAGATGAAGCACGGGCCGATCGCGCTCATCGACGAGCACCTGCCGGTGGTCGTGCTCGTGCCGCGCGGCCCGAGCTACGAGAAGACGGTCTCAAATCTCGCCGAGGTGCGCGCGCGCCAGGGCAAGGTCATCGCGATCGCGACGCGCGGCGACAACGAGATCGGCGGCCACTCCGACGACGTCATCCTCGTGCCCGACACGGCGCTCGAGCTGCAGCCGATCCTGACGGTGCTGCCGCTGCAGCTGCTCTCGTACTACGTGGCCGACTTCAAGGGCACGGACATCGATCAGCCGCGCAACCTGGCGAAGTCGGTGACCGTGGAATGACCGAGCCGGTCCGGAGGAGCCGGCTCACCCACTTCGACGACGAGGGCGCGGCGCGGATGGTCGACGTCGGTGCCAAGCCGGAGACGGCGCGCACCGCCGTCGCGAGCGGCTCGATCCGGATGGCGCGCGCGACCGCGAACGCCGTGCGCGCCGGCCGCATCGGCAAGGGCGACGTCCTCGGCGTGGCGCGCCTCGCCGGCATCCAGGCCGCCAAGCGCGCGGCCGATCTGATCCCGCTCTGCCACCCGCTGCGGCTGACGGGCGTGGACGTCGAGCTCGCCGTCCGCGGCGACGCCGTGGCGATCACGGCCACCGTCCGCGCCTTCGACCGCAGCGGCGTCGAGATGGAGGCGCTCGCGGCCGTCGCGGCGGCCGCCCTGACCGTGTACGACATGTGCAAGGCGATCGACCGCGGCATGGTGATCTCCGAGATTCGGCTGGAGGAGAAGCAGGGCGGCAAGTCGGGCACCTGGCGGCGGCCCGGGCGCCGCGGCGCTGCCAAGAACGGTTAGCGCCCCCGCCGGCGCTAGCGGCGCCGCTCGAAGACGAGCAGCTCGCCGAGCGTGTCGTGATCGCGGGTGGCGACCTGCACCATGCCGAGGTTGCGGATCACGCCGAGCGACGCGAGGTGCCACGGGAACGTGGTCGCCTGCACGGCGGCGATGCCGGCCTGCGCGAGCGCCCACTCGACGCACGCGCGCGTGGCCTCGGTCGCCAGGCCCCGGCTGCGCGACGCCTCCTCGATCGAGTACGCGACCTCGGCGATCCCGTCGGCCGGGTGGCCGTGGAACACGACGCTGCCGACCACGCGCGCCTCGTCGCGCAGGAGCACGAGCGAGTCGCCCCACAGCCGGATCTCGGGCGCGGCGCGCAGCGCCTCGCGCGAGTACGGGAACCCGAGCGCGACCAGCTCGTCGTTGGGCCACTGCGCGGGGAAGCGCGCGCCGACCACCGCCTCGGCGCGCGGCTTATCGTGATCGAGCACCGCCTCGATCGCCTCGAGCGTGACCGGCACGAGCCGCAGCCGCTCGGTCAGAAGCGCGGGCATCAGGGCCCCGTCTTCCCCGCGCCGATGACGAGCGCGATGATCGTGGGGCCGGTCCCGATCTGGTCGACGCGGACGTCGAAGTTGAACAGGAAGCCGTACGCGTACTGATCGAGGCCCACGCTCGCGACGCCGCCGACGAACGCGCGCTCCATCCTCGGCGGCACCGGCACGACCTGATTGGCGCGCAGGAGCTGGCCGCCGGCGCGCAGCGTCAGGTAGCGGCTCGGGTTCTGCCCGGGCCGGACGCGGAGGCCGAGCATCAGGTCCATGTGCAACGTCTTCAGCGTGTCGCCCACCCGCGCGGCGCCCGCGTCGTACATCGTCCCGAACGCGACGGACCACTTTAGGCCCCAGCCGATGCGGTTCTCGGTGGCCATCGGCTGCCACGCGGCCTGGCCGCCGATCTGGTAGCCGTAGCCGAGGCGGCTGGCGTCGATGCCCGTGCCGCTCGCGGCGCCCACGACGATGCCGAGGCTCCCGGGCGGCAGCGGCTCGGCGGCGGCGGGCGCGGCGACCGCGGCGACCGCGGCGACCGCGGCGACCCCGGGCCCGGCGATCCCGGCGAGCGCCCGCATCAGAACTTCGACGTGGTCGCGAGGAACGTCATCTTGTCGTTCGCCGCGCGGAGCCGGCGCGACAGCGTGCGCACCCAGTTCCAGAGCAGCTCGTACGCCAGATCGCGATCGACGAACAGGAGATCTTCGAGGTCCTTGCGGTTCACGACGAACAGCCGGCACCGCTCGTGGCACACGGCGGTCGCCGAGCGCGGCGCGTCGTCGATCAGCGACATCTCGCCGAAGTACGCCGGCGGGCGGAGGATCGCGAGCGCCTCCTCGCCCATGCCGGCGACGAAGCGGCTGATGCGCACCGCGCCCTCGACGATCAGGTAGAACTTGTCGCCGGGCTCGCCCTCCGAGAAGATCGTGGCCGAGACCTTGTACTGCTCCTCGACGCCGATATCGACGACGCGGCGCAGGTGGCCCAGCGGCAGCCCGCTGAACAGGTCGATGGCCGCGAGGATCTCGAGGGTAGACTTACCCGTCAGGTCGGGAGCCGCGCCTGCGTCGGACACGCGCCAAGGGTCCCACACACCTCGGAAAACCGCAATTGAACCGAAAATACGAACGGCCCGCCGGGGGAACCGGCGAGCCGCGTCGCAACCCGTCGACGATCGGGGCCGATCTCTCAGCCGACCTTGAGCGTCAGGAGGAGCGCGATGATGAGCGCGTAGATGACCAGCGACTCGATCAGCGCGAGGCCGAGGATCATCGGGCCGCGGATCTGGCCGGCGGCGCCCGGGTTGCGGGCGATGCCGTCGAGCGCGGCGGCCGCGGCGCGGCCCTGGCCGATGCCGCCGCCCAGGGCGGCGATGCCGATGCCGAGGCCGGCCGCCATGGCGATCCAGCCGTAGTTCTCGGCGAGGCCCTCGGTCTTGGCCATGCCGGCCTCGGTGGCCGTCACGTCGGCGAACGCCAGACCAGAGATGCAGAGGACAGCGAGGAAGGTGAGCAGGGAGGACAGGATCTTGATGGTACGGGTCATGTTCGTTCTCCTTGATGTCGACGGGCGCGAGGCCCGCTAGTTAACTCGATTCGGGGTCGCCGTAAAGACACCGGGTGGCTTTCGGCAGAGATCTAGTGCGCTTCTTTCCAGCCCTCTAGTGCTCCTCGTGCTCCAGCGACATGCCGATGTAGACCATCGCGAGGGTGCAGAAGACGACCGCCTGGATGAGGCAGACCAGGAGGCCGAGCAGGAGGAACGGCAGCGGGACCAGGATCGGGACCAGCGCGAAGAACGACATGACGACCTTGTGGTCGGCCATCATGTTGCCCATCAGCCGGACGCTCAGCGACACCGGCCGCGCGACGTGGCTGACGAGCTCGATCGGCAGCATCAGCGGGATCAGGGCGGGGGAGGGGCCCAGGAAGTGCTTGAAGTACGCGAGGCCATGCTCCTTGACGCCGTAGACGTGCGTGAGGAGGAAGACGAGCAGCGCGATCCCGACGTTCGTCTTCAGCGTGTCCGTCGGGGCGGAGAAGCCGGGGATCAGGGCGAACATGTTGTTGAACAGGATGAAGATGAACAGGCCGCCGATCAGCGGGTAGAAGCGGCGGGCCTGCTTCTCGCCCATGCCGCCCTCGACGAAGCCGTACAGGCTCTCGGCGACGAACTCGAAGAAGTTGCGGGCGTTCATCTTGCGCGGCGGGACCAGGCCCTGGTCGGGCGACGACAGGCCCCGATAGAACGCCAGGCTGCCCATCGCGACGATGAGGACGACCAGGAGCGAGATGAGGACGTGCGTCAGCGTCCAGCCCGAGGGGCCGAACATCTGCCACTCCCACGTGCGGCCGAGCAGCTCCTGGAGCTTGTGGTCGAGGCTCCGCCACCCCGGGATCCGATTCAGGTAGTCGAACCAGGTGCCGTGTTCACCCATTGTTGTTCTCGCTCACTGGGTTCTCGCTCACTGGGTTCTCGCTCGCTGGAGGTGCGCTTGCGGGGCCCGCCGGATCGGCGGCCGCGGGACGCAGCGCCGTGTACGTGGTCTCGACGATGATCGAGACGATGAAGATCGAGTAGCCGACCGCGAACGCGATCACGTCGATGTCGAGGAACAGCACCGCGGCGGCGACCGCGCCCATCATGCCGACCATCTTGGGCAGCATCAGGAGGGAGGCGTTGCCGCCCTTGCCCGTCGCCGCCTCGGCGGTCCATTTCACGATCAGCTTCCGCAGCACGAAGAAGTTGAGGCAGGTCAGCACCGCGCCGACGGTCAGGCCGAGCGTCACGGTGCGCGGCTGCGTGACGAGCGCGGCCACGATCGCGACCGCGCTGATGCCGTAGTTCAGCCGCTCGATGCGGAGGATGCTCGGGCTAGCCACGGGCCGCCTCCCGGTCCGCGCGCCGGACGGCGCGGAGCACGCCGCGGAAGCCGGCGGCGAGACCGATCCCGAGCCAGAGCAGCATGAGCCACGGCGTGGTGCCGAGCTTGCCGTCGAGCCAGATCCCGAAGAGGACGCCGATGACGACCGAGAGCCCGAGCTCGAGCCCCACCGAGCTCGCCGACAGCGCGTTGTAGAAGCGCTTGCCGCCCTGCACGGCCGGGGACGCGGCGTCGGCTGTCGAGGTCACCGGCGTACGATGCGCGCGCCCGCCCGTTGTCTCGAGCGACTCGTGCGACAAATCGCCGCTATGGGAGTCCGCGGGCTGCACCGACGCGGGCCCTCATAGCACTGCGATATTCCTCCGTCAATCGGCGAGAGACGCTCGTGCAGAAGCGAGGATCGTCTCGATGTCCTCGTCGCTGTGCGCGAGGCTCACGAACATGGCCTCGAACTGGGACGGCGGCAGGAACACGCCGCGATCTCGCATCTTTCGGAAGAAGGCGCCGAACCGCGCCGTGTCGGCCGCCTTGGCCGACGCGTAGTCGGTGATCGGACCGGGGGCGAAGAACAGGGTCAGCATCGAGCCGACGCGGTTGACGCAGGCCCGGACGCCCGCGGCGGCGGCGGCGGCGGCGAGGCCGTCGCCGAGCTTCTGGCCGAGCGCCTCGAGCCGCTCGTAGGTGCCCGGGCGGGCGAGGATCTCCATCGCCTTGAGCCCGGCCGCCATCGCGAGCGGGTTCCCCGACAGGGTGCCGGCCTGGTAGACGGGGCCGAGCGGCGCGAGCTTCTGCATGATCTCGGCGCGGCCGCCGAACGCCGCCGCAGGCAGGCCGCCGCCGATCACCTTGCCGATCGTGGTCAGGTCCGGCTTGATGCCGTAGCGCGCCTGCGCGCCGCCGTACGCGACGCGGAAGCCGGTCATGACCTCGTCGAAGATCAGCACGGTGCCGTGCCGCGCGGTCATCTCGCGCAGGCCCTCGAGGTAGCCGGGGGCGGGCTCGACGAGGCCCATGTTGCCGGCGACCGGCTCGATGATCACGGCCGCGACGTCGCCCTCGGAGAGCGCGCGCTCCACGGCGGGTAGATCGTTGTACGGCACGACGAGGGTGTCGCGCGCGGCGCCCTCGGGCACGCCGGCCGAGCCGGGGATGCCGAGCGTGGCCGCGCCGGAGCCGGCCGCCACGAGCAGGCAGTCGGCGTGGCCGTGGTAGCCGCCGTCGGCCTTGACGATCTTCGGCCGGCCGGTGAAGCCGCGGGCGAGCCGGAGCGCGCTCATCGTGGACTCGGTGCCCGACGAGACGGCGCGGACCATCTCCATCGACGGCACCGCGGCGCGCAAGGTCTCGGCGAACCGCACCTCGACCTCGGTCGGGGCGCCGAACGTGGTCCCCGCGGCCATCGTCTCGGCGATCGTCTGCATGATCTCGGGGTGCGCGTGGCCCAGGATCAGCGGGCCCCAGCTCCCGATCAGATCGAGGTAGCGGTTGCCGTCGGCGTCGGTGACCGTCGCGCCGCTGCCCTGGGCGATGAACACGGGGTCCACTCCGACGGAGCGGCACGCGCGCACCGGCGAGTTCACGCCGCCGGGGATGACCGCGCGCGCTCGCTCGAAGATCGCTTGACTGCGCTGGATCGACATCGCGCGAGGGTAGCCCAAGTCACGCGGCCCCGCGCGGGGCGGGGGCTACGACTCGGCGTCGCTGTCCGCGTCGGTCTCGTCGCCCTCGTCGGCGTCGGCGTCGGCGTCGCCGCCCTCCTCGTCGCCCTCGTCATCGCCCTCCTCGAGCGCCTCGTTCGGGATCGTGTCGCCGTCGTCGACAGCCTCGACCGGCGCGGCCTCGATGCCGGACTCGTCGCCGCCCTCGGCGAGCCGCTCGATCGCGGCGACGTGCTCGCCGTCGTCGACGCGCATCAGGCGCACGCCCTGCGTGGCGCGGCCCTTGGGCGCGATGTCGTTCACGCGCAGGCGGATCAGCTTGCCGCGGTCCGAGATCAGGATCAGGTGGTCCTCGTCGGCGACGATGCGGATCGCCGCGACGAGGCCGTTGCGCGCGCTCGTCTTGATCGCGATGACGCCCTTGCCGCCGCGGTTCTTCGTCGGGTAATCGGTGAGCGGCGTGCGCTTGCCGTAGCCGCGCTCGCACACCGTGATGAGCGTGGCGGCCCCGGAGTCCGAGCTCGACCGCGCGAACGTGACCATGCCGATGAGCCGGTCGCCGCTGCGCAGGCTGATGCCGCGCACGCCGCTGGCGGTGCGGCCCATCGGGCGCACGCGGTCCTCGCGGAACCGCACCGCGAAGCCCTTGGCCGACGTCACGAGCACGTCGTCCTCCTTCGTCGTGAGCGCGGCGCCGACGAGGCGATCGCCCTCCTCGATGCTGATCGCCTTGATGCCGCTCTGGCGCACGTTCTCGAACTGCGACAGCTCGGTCTTCTTCACCGTGCCGGACTGGGTCGCGAAGAACACGCACGTGTCCGCGCGGAACTCCTTGAACGGCAGCATCGCGACGACCTGCTCGCCCTCCTGGAGATCGAGCACGTTCACGAACGCGCGGCCCTTCGCGGTGCGCGTGCCCTCGGGCAGCTCGAACACCTTCTTGTAGTAGGCGCGGCCCTTGTCGGTGAACAGCAGCAGGTGGTCGTGCGTCGACGCGGCGAACATGTCGGTGATGAAGTCACCCTCGTTCGACGCGGCGCCGGTGATGCCGCGGCCGCCGCGGCCCTGCGCCTCGTACTCGCGGACGCGCGTGCGCTTGATGTAGCCGAGGTGCGTGCGCGTGACGACGACGCCCTCCTCGTCGATCAGCTCCTCGGTGAGGATCTCGGCGTGCTCGGCGTCGACGATCTTCGTGCGGCGCTCATCGCCGTACTCGGTCTTGAGCGCGCGCAGCTCGTCGACGATCGCGGCCATGAGCTTGGCCTCGTCGGCGAGCAGGCCCTCGAGGTAGTCGGTGATCTGCCACAGCTCGCGGTACTCGGCCTCGAGCTTCTCGCGCTCGAGGCCGGTGAGCCGGCCGAGCCGCATGTCGATGATGGCCTGCGCCTGGCGCGCGGTGAGCGTGACGAACTCCTTGGCGCGCACCGCGGCCACCTCGTCCTCGGGGCGGCCGGCGCGCTCGAGGAAGCCGGCGAGGCCGCCCATGCGCTCGGAGGTCAGCCGCGCCTTGGCCTCGTCGGTGTCCTTGCTCGACCGGATGATCTCGATGACGCGATCGATGTTGAGGACGGCGAGGCCGAGACCCTCGACGAGCTCGCGGCGCAGCCGGGCCTCGCGCAGGTCGAACAGCGTGCGGCGGGTGACGACGTCGCGCCGGTGATCGATGAAGACGCGCAGCGCCTTGCGCAGGGTCAAGGCCTCGGGCCGGCCCTCGACGATCGCCAGCATGTTGACGCTGAACGACGTCTGCAGCGCGGTGTGCTTCATCAAGTTGGCGAGCACCACGTCGTAGCTCGCGTCGCGCTTGAGCTCGAACACGACGCGGATGCCGGTGCGGTCCGACTCGTCGCGGATATCGGCGATGCCCTCGAGCCTCTTGTCGCGGACCATCTCCGCGGTGGTCTCGATCCACCGCGCCTTGTTCACCATGTACGGCAGCTCGGTGACGATGATCGCCTGGCGGTCCTTGCGGATCTCCTCCTCGTGCGCGACGCCGCGCAGCGCGATCGTGCCGCGGCCGGTCTTGTACGCCGAGAGGATGCCGACCCGACCCTGGATCACGCCGGCGGTCGGGAAGTCGGGGCCGGGGATGATCCGCACGAGCTCGTCGTCGGTGACCTCGGGGTCGGCGATCATCGCGAGCACGCCGTCGATCAGCTCGCCCAGGTTGTGCGGCGGGATGTTCGTGGCCATGCCGACGGCGATGCCCTGCGCGCCGTTCAGGAGGAGGTTTGGGACCTTCGTCGGCAGGACGGTCGGCTCGAGCTCTTTATCGTCGTAGTTCGGCTGCCAGTCGACGGTCTCCTTGTCGATGTCCGCGAGCATCTCGCCCGCGAGCCGTGTCATGCGGCACTCGGTGTAGCGCATGGCCGCTGGCGGGTCGTTGTCGATCGAGCCGAAGTTGCCCTGGCCGTCGACGAGCGGGTACCGCATCGAGAAGTCCTGGGCCATGCGGACCAGGGCGTCGTAGACGGACTGATCGCCGTGCGGGTGGTACTTGCCGATGACGTCGCCGACGATGCGCGCGCACTTGAGGTATGGCCGCGTCGCGGTGTTGTTGAGGCCGCGCTGCGCGTACAGGATGCGGCGGTGCACCGGCTTCAGGCCGTCGCGCGCGTCGGGCAGCGCGCGCGCGACGATCACGCTCATGGCGTAGTCCATGAACGAGTTCTTCATCTCCTGTTCGATGGAGATCGGCGTGATATTCGAAGCAGTTACGTCCGACATCGGGAAGCGCTTGTATAGCCCGCGGCCCCCGTGCGCCTCAACGCTCGGCGCCAGCTAACGACGCCCGCGCGCCGCGGGGTTTCTCCGACGAAGATCACCCCCGGGACGCGGTCAGATGGTGAGGGCTGCACGCCGCACTGCGGGCCGCCGCATCACGGCCAGGCGGCGATCCCGATGGGGCGCTGGAGGCGTGCGTCGTCCGCCACGAGCACGGCGCCGCTCTGTCCGGCCGCCGGGAGCGGATCCCCCGTCGCGCCATCGAATCGCAGGAGGGTCCCCGGCATGGCGCCATCCATAGCACAGCGGGCTAGCGGTACGGGCCGGCGGCCGCGGCGGCGGCGGGGCCGGCGGCCCACCACGCGGCGAGCTCGATCGCGGCGCCGAGCCGCTCGCGATCGGCGAGCGCGCCGTCGAAGGCGATCTCGACGTCGTGCGGGCGGACGGTGATGGCGCTGGGCTGCGCGGCGTCGACGAGGTGCGCGGCCCGCGCGTCGATGCCGAGCGCGCCGCGGCTCGGCGCGGCGGGCGGCGGCCACGCGGCGAGCGGCAGGCCCTCGGCGATGAGCGACAGCGTCTCGCCGGAGCTGCCGTGGCGGTGCGCGCCGACGACGGTGCGCAGCCGGCCGGGATCGCCGGGGCCCAGGCGCCGCACGACGCGGACGAGCACGTCGGTGGCGCCGCGGCGCACGCGCAGCGCGGGCTTGCCGCCGACCTCGATGCGCCGCGCGGCGTCGCCGCCGAGCGCGCGCGCGACCCGGCGGAAGGCGCGCGCCCATCGCACGGGGCGGCCGGCGAGCCGGAGCGAGGCCAGGAGCATGTCGGCCATGCGCTCGCAGCTGGGCTCGCCGCCCTGGCGGCGCGCGCAGACCTCGTCGTTGGTGACCTCGTGCGTCCACGCGCCGTCGCGGAACAGGAGCGCGGTCTGCCGCGTGATGTGCTTGCCGGCGACGTAGCGCGACGCGAGCAGCCCCTCGCACGACTCGTTGTCGAGCCACACGCCGGCGAGCGCGAGATCGTTGGTCTCGACGAGGAAGCTGTCGTCGAACAGCGGGGCGCGGAACGCGCCGTCGGCGGCCCGCCGGTCGCTCCACCGCACGGTCAGCTCGAAGCCGTCGGTGCACGGCAGCTCGACGGCAACGCGCGCCTCGGGCGCCGCCTCGAGCCGGGCGCGGTACCACACCCCGTCGACAGGGACCTCGGCGTGCACGCGGGGGCCTGCGACGTGGGCGCGCGATCCCTCGAAGCGCCGGGCGATCGCATCCGGGAGGGCGTGCACCCGGCGAGTCTAGCGTAGGTCCGCCTTGCTGCCCGCCGCGCGCGGGCGTAAGCCCCGTGCATGACGAACCGCCTGGCGACCGAGAGCTCGCCCTACCTGCGCCAGCACAAGGACAACCCGGTCGATTGGTGGCCATGGGGCGAGGCGGCGTTCGCCGAGGCCCGGCGGCGCGACGTGCCGGTGTTCGTCTCGATCGGCTACGCGGCGTGCCACTGGTGCCACGTGATGGCGCACGAGTCGTTCGAGGACGCGGCGACGGCGCAGCTGATGAACGAACGGTTCGTCAACGTCAAGGTGGATCGCGAGGAGCGGCCGGACGTCGACGCGATCTACATGAACGCGATCATGGTCCAGGGCGAGGGCGGCGGGTGGCCGTTGTCGGCGTTCTGCCTGCCGGACGGGCGGCCGTACTTCCTCGGCACGTACTTCCCGCTGGAGCCGCGCTTCGGGCGGCCGAGCTTCCGCCAGCTCCTGACGGCGATGGCGGACGCGTACCAGGGCCGGCGCGCCGACGCGGAGGACAACGCGCTCGCGCTGGTCGATGGGCTGGCTCGCGTCGACAGCCACTACCGGCGCGGCGCGCACGGCGCGGACGCGTCGACGCTGACGGCGTCCCTGCTCATCACGGCGGGGCGGCAGCTCGCCGAGCGCTGCGATACGCAGCACGGCGGGCTCGGCGGCAAGCCGAAGTTTCCGTCGAGCTCGAGCCACGATCTGCTGGCGCGCGCGAGCCGGTTGTCGTTCGGTGCGGCGGCGCGCGCGGCCTTCGAGGGCTGGGCGCGCGGCATGGCGGAGGGCGGGATCTACGATCATCTGGGCGGCGGCTTCGCGCGCTACTCGGTCGACGAGAAGTGGCTGGTGCCGCACTTCGAGAAGATGCTCTACGACAACGCCCAGCTGCTCGGCATCTACGGCGCCGCGGCGGCGATGGGCGGACCGCTCGCGCCGCGGGCGCGCGAGGTGATCGCCGAGACGGTGGCGTTCCTCTCACGCGAGCTGTCGGACCCGGCGGGCGGGCTCTGGTCGTCGCTCGACGCTGACAGCGAGGGCGAGGAGGGCAAGTTCTACGTGTGGACGCCGGCCGAGCTGCGCGCGGCGCTGGGCAAGATGGCGGCGCTCGTGCTCGCGCACGCCTACGGCGTGACGGAGGCGGGCAACTTCGAGCACGGCACGAGCGTCCTGTCGCGCGTCACGCCGCGGACGTCCACGGCCGAGGAGGCGCACCTGACGGAGCTGCGCGGAAAGCTCCTCGCGGCGCGGCGCGGGCGGGTGCGGCCGGGCACCGACGACAAGGTGCTGGCGGGCTGGAACGGCCTCGCGATCTCGGGGCTGTGCGCGGCGTGGCGCGCCACGGGCCACGCGCCAGCGCTGGCGCTCGCGCTGCGGGTCGCGGCGTTCCTGCGCGATCGCATGATCCAGGGCGGCGCGATCGCGCGCGTCTTCCACGAGGGCGCGACGAAGGACCTCGACGGCACGCTCGACGACTACGCGTTCTGCGGCGCCGCGCTCCTGGAGCTGGCGGAGGCGACGGGCGATCGCGCCTGGTGGGACCTGGGCGCGGGCCTGCTGGGGGCGGCGCGGGACAAGTTCGTCGCCGAGGAGGACGGCGTGGTGGTGTTCTACCTGGCACCGGCGGGCGATCGGCTGCTGGTGCACCGGCCGGAGTCGCACCACGACGGCGCGATCCCGTCGGGGGCAGCGGTCGCGGTGGCGGGCCTGGTGCGGCTCGGCGTGGTGGCGGGCGACGCGGGCGCGCTCGCGCTGGCGGAGCGCTACCTGGTGCAGCGGCTCACGGGCGCAACGGACGTGAACGCGTGGGCGACCTCGGCGCTGCTCGGCGCGCTCGATCTGTACCTGCACGCGCAGGTGCTGGTCGTGACGGAGGGCGAGGGCCGCGAGGCGCTGCTCGACGCCGCGCGCAGGACGTACGCGCCGACCTTGTGCGTGGCGGGCCCGTGGGCGCAGGCGTCGGTGCTCGAGGGCAAGGGGCCCGCGGGACCCCATACACAGCCCACGGCGCGGGCGTTCGTGTGCACGGGCCCGACGTGCTCGGCGCCGGTCACCGAGCCGGCGGCGCTACACGCGCTGCTTGGGGCCGTGCATGCGTAAGGCCTAGCGCTCGTCGGGGGCGCGCCCGACGGCGGCCACCGCGCGGTCGAGCAGCGGCCGGCGCGGCGCGGGCAGCCGGCCCTTGGCCGCGAGCGGCGCCAGGCGATCGCGCACGGCCTTCCAGGCGGCGGCCGCGCCGCGCGCGTCACCGGACGCGGCCGCGAGCTCGGCGAGCCCGGCCTGCGCCTCGGCGACGAAGCCGGCCCAGTGCACGTTCTGCGGCACGCGGGCGGCGGCGGCCTCGGCGAGCGTGAGCGCCTCGGCGAGCGCCGTCTTGCGGGCGGCGCGCTGCGCCGGCTGCGGCGCGCTGCGCGCGAGCTCGGCCTGCGCCAGGAGCCCCTGCACGAGCGTTCGCTTCCACTCCTGGCTGATCGCGTCGGTGGCCACGAGCGCGCGCGCCCGCGCGAGCCCGGCGGCGACGAGGTCGCCGGCGCGCTTTCCATCGCGCTGCGCGAGCAGCCGGCCGAGCGTGATCTCCGACGACGCGAGCTCGTTCTTGAACCCGACCTGCGCCGGCGCGTCCGCCGTGAGCTTGGCGCGGATCTCGAGCGCGCGCTCGTGCGCCTCGATCGCCCGATCGAGCTCGTTTCTGTACGCGTACCCGTTGCCGAGCTTCAGGTAGGCCCACGCGACGGCGCGCGGGTAGGGGACGTGCGTCGGCTCGCGCTTGGCGAGCTTGGCGCGCAGCTCGAGCGACTCCTTGTAGTGCGCCATGCCCTCGTCGAGGAGGCCGAGGTAGATCTTGCCGTCGCCGGCCCGCGTGTACGACTGCGACAGGTCCATGATCCACGACGTGTTCTTCGGATCGAGCAGCAGGAGCTCCTTCTGGCTCTCGATCGCGGCGGTGAGCTGCGCGTCGCCGGCCTTGAGCTCGCCGCTGTCGAGCAGCGTGAAGCCGAGGTCGGCGAGCAGGTTGCCGCGCTGCCGCCGCCACGCCGTGTTCGCCGGATCGCGGCGCACGAGCGCGTCGATCGTGGGGATCGCGTGCTGGTAGGTCTCGGCCGCGCTCGTCAGGTCGCCGATCGTGCGCTGGAGCTCGGCGATCACGTCCCCGATCTCGAGCAGCTTCTCCTGGATCTCGACGTTGTCGGGCTGGCTGCCGATCAGGGACTCGCGCAGCCGCAGGGACGTGCGGTACTCGGCGAGCGCGACGGCGGACTCGCCGCGCGCCAGGTAGATCGAGCCGAGCTTCATGTGGCTCGTCGAGAGCGCCATCACCTCCTCGCTCGGCCGGCTGCTGGTCTGGGCCGCGGCGCGCTCGCGCATCGCCTTGGCCGCCGCGTACTCGTCGAATGCCTCGTCGATCTTGCCGTCGTTCCGGAGCAGGTCGCCGATCCGATCGTGGTTCTCGGCGGCGCCGAGCAGGATCGCGCGCTCCCCGGGCACCTCGTCGAGGAGCTTTGCGTACTCGGTCTTGGCCTGCTGGTAGGCGAGGTTCGCCTGGGCCCGCTTGCCGCGGAGCTGGTGGATCGTGCCGATCTGGAAGTCGAGCCGCGCGATCTTCATCCGCAAGGGCCGCGTCTTCTGCGAGGTGTCGGTGTCCACCGCGGCGGCGAGGCGCGCGCGTACGTCGCTCCACGTCTTCATCGCGCGATCGGTCTGGCCGGAGTCGCGCTCGGCCTGCCCGACGATGTCGATCGCGGCGGCCATCCGCTTGAGGTCGTCGATCGACATCTCCCCGGGGAGCTTCGAGAAGGCATCGTAGTAGTTGCGGATCTCGCTGCCGAGGTTCGCGAGCAGATCGAGCCGGCCGATCGTGGTCAGCCGGTCCTTCATGTCGCCGAGGGAGTCGTCGATCAGCTGCTCGGCGGCCGCGCGGCGCGTGACGGCGAGCGTGCGCTCGCGGTCGGCGTTGTCGCGCTCCTCGACGATGCGGCGGACGGCGAGCGTGCCGCCGAGCGCGATCGTGATCACGGCGACCGTGCTGATCGCGACGGCGGCGCGGTGCCGCCGCACGAACCGGCCCACGCGCTGGAGCGCCGTGTAGCGGTGCGCCGAGACGAGCTGGCCGGTCGTGAACCGGCGGAGCTCGTCGGCGAGCTCGCCGGCGTGCGGGTAGCGATCGCTCGGGACCTGCGACATCGCGCGCTCGACGATCGCGATCAGCTCGCGCGGCGCCCGTTGCTCGCGCTCGTCGAGCGGGATCACCTTGCCGAGCGCGGCGGCGGCGATCACATCGGTCGCGGTGCGCGCGTTGTACGGCGGCACGCCGGCGAGCAGGTGGTAGAGCATCGCGCCGAGCGCGAACACGTCCGCGCGCTGGTCCACGGGCTCGCCGCGCGCCTGCTCGGGCGCCATGTACGCGGGCGTGCCCATCACCGCGCCGGCCACGGTCAGGGTCGACGACCCGGAGCTATGCCCCGCGGGCTTGCGGCTGCCGGACTGCCGGGCGGCGGGGTTACTGGGGACCGTCTGCGCCAGGCGGCTCGCCGACTCGGGCCCATCGGACTGATCGAGGTCCTTCGCGAGCCCCCAGTCGATCACGACGGTCTCGCCGAAATCGCCGATGAGGACGTTCGCGGGCTTCAAGTCCCGGTGCACGACGCGGTGGCTGTGCGCGTAGGCGATCGCGTCGGCGGCGGCGGCGATCCGCGGCAGGAGCGCGAGCCGCTCGTCGAGCGTGCGGGTGTCGGCGATCACGCGATCGAGCGGCCGGCCCGACACGAGCTTCATCGCGAAGAACGGCTCGCCGCTGGGCCACCGCCCGGCCTCGTACACGGGCACGATGCCGGGGTGCTGCAGGCGCGCGGTGATGAGCGCCTCGCGCTGGAACCGCGTCAGCTGCTCGCCGGCAGGATCGAGCAGCTCCTTGAGCGCGACGCGCCGGCCGAGCCGCTGGTCCTCGGCGGCGACGATGCGGCCCATGCCGCCGCGCGCGATCTCGCGCTCGGGCCGGTAGTGCGACGCGGACACGACCGGCAGCGGCGGCAGCGCGGCGGTGGCGGCGGCGATGGCCGCGGCCATGGGCGAGCCGGAGTCGAGCGTCTGCAGGGAGTCGGTGTCGAGGCGGGGCGGTCCGTCGACCCCGGGGACCCCGGGGGGCCCGGGCGGCCCGGGCGGCGACGTGCCCGACGGCAGCTCGACGGGCGGCCGGGGCGCGGGCGCCCTGGGCGTGGAGGGGGGCGGCGCCATCGTCGCGGCGAACGCGTCGGTGATCTCTTTTTCGACAGACACGGGCACGCGCGCGCGATCGGTCTGCTCCGGCGCCGCGGGGGTCGCGGGGGTCGCGGGAGCCGACGGCGGGCTGGCGGCGATCAGGGTGTCCCCGACCTCGCTGGCTTGCGGCTCCCGCGCGCCGATCGCCGCGCCGATCGCCGTGCCGATCACCGGGTCGTCGGACGCCATCCGGGCACCATGTTGCGGGTCATCATAGCTGCCATGTCTGCTGCGCTCCACGCCGTTCGCGCGGGCGTGGGCTCAGCGCGCCGTGAAGCCGGCGGGGCCGTCGATCGAGCGCCCGGCGAAGAAGCGGCGCACGGCCTCGCTGTGCAGCGAGAACGCGATCAGATCGTCGATGCCGCTGGGGCCGAAGATGAGCCCGCGCTCGGAGGCCTCGGTGTTGGGCACAAATGACGGCAGATCGGCCGCGCGGAGCGGCGCGGCCAGCGCGAACAGGAGGACGCGGTTGGGCCGCGGCTCGCTCGACGCGTACCACAGCGGCTCGAGCCGCGCCGGATCGATGTCGACGCCGGCCTCCTCGCGGACCTCGCGCGCGGCGCAGGCTTGCCACGACTCGTGCTCCTCGACGAAGCCGCCGATCAGCGCGAGCTTGCCGACGGGCGGGATGGCGCGGCGCACGACGAGCAGGCCGGTGCGCGCCTCGTCCTGCACCGGGACGAGCGCGACGGCGACGGGGATGGGGTTCGCCCACGTCTGCGTGCCGCACGCGGCGCACGTCCGCGGGTACGTCGAGGGATCGGCGAACCGGGCGCCGCAGTGCGAGCAGAACGTGTCGCGAGCCATGTCCGGACCTTCGCGCGCCCAAGCGCGGCCGCCAAGGGGCCGCGCCCGGCCAGGGGCATCCGGCGGGCGGCCTGGTCATCTGGCGGGCGGCAGGGTACTAAGTGCGTCCTCATGGCGCTGGACACGAGCCCGAAGTTCGACACAGACGGTGGCGAGCGCCCGACGGCGGTGGTCGTCGCGGTCCAGCTCCCGGACGTGACCGACGAGGAGCTCGGCTCGTCGATCGCCGAGCTCGAGCGGCTGGGGAAGACGCTCGGCCTCGACATCGTCGGGCGGATCACGCAGCGCCGCGCCAAGCTCGCGCCGGGCGTCGTCCTCGGCGAGGGCAAGCTGCGCGAGCTGGCCACGTGGACCGGCGGCTCCGGCGTCGTCGAGGCGTACTCGAAGCCCGGCCGCAGGAGGCGCGACGCGGGCGCGGACGCCGCCGCCGACGACGACGAAGAAGAAGACGACGACGGCGAAGACGCGAACGAAGACGGCGCCGAAGACGAGGACGCGGACGACACCGGCGGCCCGGGCGCCGCGGCACGCGCGCCGGGCGATCGCTCCTCCGCGAGCGTGGTCCTGGTCGATCACGACCTGACGCCGACCCAGCAGCGCAACCTCGAGAAGGCGACCGGCGCGGACGTCCTCGATCGCACCTCCGTCATCCTCGAGATCTTCCACCGCCACGCCAAGACGCGCGAGGCGCGCCTGCAGGTCGAGATCGCGCGCCTGCGCTACCTGGCGCCGCGGCTGCGCGAGAGCGGCGGCGGCGGCGACCGCGTGCGCGGCGGCGTCGGCGGCAAGGGCGCCGGCGAGAGCGCGCTCGAGCTGGATCGGCGCCGGATCCGCGATCGCATCGCCGAGCTCCGGCACGAGCTGGATCAGATCGAGGGCGGCTCGCAGACGCGGCGCGCCCGCCGCAGCGAGCTGCCGACGGTGGCCCTCGTCGGGTACACGAACGCCGGCAAGTCGTCGCTGATGCGCGCGCTGACCAGCACCGAGGTCTACGTGGCCGACAAGCTGTTCGCCACGCTCGACACCACGGTGCGCCGGCTGCAGCCGCCGACCGAGCCGCCGATCCTCGTCACCGACACGGTCGGCTTCATCAAGAAGCTGCCGCACGACCTGGTCGCGTCGTTCCGCTCGACGCTCGAGGAGGCGGCCGGGGCCGATCTCCTCCTGCACGTGATCGACGCCTCCGATCCGGCCCACCCGGATCAGATCGCCGTGACGCGCGAGGTGCTCGCCGAGATCGGCGCGGACGCGGTCCCGGCCTGGCTCCTCCTCAACAAGATCGATCGCGTCACCGAGACCGAGCGCGCCGCGCTCGCCGACCGCTACCCGGGCGCGCACCAGCTCTCGGCGAAGGATCGCGGCGACGTGGCGGCGCTGCGCGAGCGGCTGATCGCCGAGCTCGCGGGCGCGCTCGAGGAGGCCGAGCTCGTCGTGCCGTGGACGGCGCAGCGGATCGTGCACCAGATCCACGAGCGGACCACGGTGCTCGCCGAGGAGCACGACGAGGCGGGCACGCGGCTCCGCGTCCGCGCACCCGCCAAGATCCTCGACGATCTGCGGGCCGCGCTCAGAACCTAGCGGCGTACCCGGCGAGCGCGCCCCCGGCCGTGGGGGCGACGTACGCGGTCCGCCGCGCCTCGCCGCCGCGCGCGCCGCCGTCGGTCGCGACGAGGACCACGGTGACGCCCGCGAGCGCGACCGCGCCGCCGACCGTCAGCCAGCCGGAGATGGCGGTGTCGTAGCTGTCCGGGCACGGCACCGCGGCGGAGACCCGCCGGGCGCACCGGCCGTCGTACGCGAGGAGCGCGCCGCCGGCCACGCCCGCGGCGACCGCCGCCCCGCCAGAGATCCACTTCCACCCGCCCCAGCGCCGCGGCCCCAGCTCGCCGCCGCCGGGGCGGTCCCCGGCCGAGCCGGCCGACGCGTCGACGATGATGTCCGGCGTCGGCGGCGCGCCGTTCAGGAAGCGGGCGAGGTTCTTGCGCTGCTCGGCCGACGGGCTCCCATCGAGCGGGATGCTCGCCGCCCGGAGCTCGCGGCCGGTCAGCTTGTTGATGAGCGCGCCCCGGATCATGCGGCGGCCGCGCACCGTGTCGATGCCGACGACGGCCACCTGCCGGGCGTCGATCGCGGTGGCGAACGCCCCCGCGTAGCGCCCCTCGTCGCGCTCGCGGTCGGCGCTCGCCTCGAACAGGAAGCCCGTCCAGCCGGGCCCGGTGCGCACCGCCTGATCGAACGCCGGATCGATCGTGAGCTTGTGGACGCCGCCGCCCACGACGCCGAGCCGGTGGGTGCGCGTCACGCCGTCGCCGATCCGCGCGACCACGCGGTACTCGCCGGGGAGCAGGTTCAGCTCGAGGCTGCCCATCTCCACCAGGCGCTCGTTGACATAGATGCCGGCGCCGACCGCGTCCACCGCGATGATCACCTTGCCGGGGCCGCGCGCGGTCAGCTCGCCGAGCACTTCCTGGTACAGCTCCGCGGCGTCCTGGCCGAACATGCCGCGCGAGATCTTGAGATCCGGATCGCCGCGCAGCGCCTCGCCCATGGCCTGCTTGGCCGCGCTGCGATCCCCGAGCCGCTGCAACGACAGGGACAGCGCGATCCGCGCCCGCTGCAGCTGCGGGTACAGCGCGCGGTGCTGGTTCTTCGCGAATTCGCCCGCGTTCTCGCGGGCGGCCTCGACGAGCCGGCCGAGGAGCGCGGCCGCCTCGGTGAACTTGCCGTTCGTCCACAGATCGTAGCCCTGGCTCACCTGCGCGCTGAAGTCGTCCGGCAGCCCGCCGGCCACGGCGGGGCGCGACGCGGCGGCCTCGAAGCTGCGGCCGACGACCTCCGGCCCGAGCACGAACTTGTAGCTCGCGAGCTCCTCGACGAGCGGCGCCAGGACTTGCCCGGCGTCGGCCGGCTTCTCGCCGACATAGGACTCGAGGATGATCGGCGGATGATCCGCCCGGGCCGGAGAGGGCCGGAGCGCGGCGAGGAGCAGGGTGGCGACGACGAGGGCGAGGCGGGCGAGCGGGACGGGAGGAGGGTGCATGCGGCCGGTTGTCGGCAGGGGTCGCGTCGGGTTGCGTACAAAATCGCGCGCTACTGGCCGTCGCGGTACTCGTCGGCGCCGAAATCGCACTTGCCGCCCATGTTCGCGGCCGGGGAGGGACGCGCGTCCCGCTCGAAGTCGATGTCCTTGCAGTCGAAGGCGTCGCGGATGGTGTCGGGCGGTGACATCTTGGTCAGGCGGTAGCTCGGGGTCGCTCCCATCGGGTTCTCGAAGCCGACCGCGTTCTCGCTCGGCGGCGCGCCCTGCTGGTACGAGCCGATGAACGTGCAGGTCCCGATCACCTGGACCTGTGCTCCGATCCCCCCGACGTTGCGGTAGACGAGGTTGAACGGCGCGTCGTAGCCCTGGCCCTCGCATACGATCCCGCCCGCGGCCATCGCCGCGGCCGCGCTGCTGGCGTCAGCGATGTTGTCGGCGACGGTGTTGAACTCGACCTTGCTGCCGGTCGCCAGCTTGAGGCCCATGCCTCCGATCGGGCTCGCGGGGCCGCCGTTGCGGTACACGAAGTTATTGGTGATCGTGACGACGCTGGCCGAGACCATGTCGATCCCGCCCAGGTTGCTGTTCCGGAGCGTGGAGCGTGCGACGGTGAGCTGGCACAGGTTCGTCTCGATCCCGCTCTGGGTCATATCGTCGATCGTCACCTCGTGAACGGCGAGCTTGCTGTTCTCGATGCACTTGATGCCGTCGGTCGTGCTGTTCGGTCCCTGCAGCGTCCCGCCGACGAGCTTCAGCGTCTGGCCGTTCCGGACGGTGAGGAGCGTGCCGTTCGCGCCCACCCGGGTGAGCGTCGCGCCGCGGGCGACCAGCGTGGCGCTCTTGGTGCCGAAGTCCAGCCCGTCCGACGCCGTGTTGGGCACGGTATACGTGCCTGGCGCGAGCCGG
>DATMCI010000090.1:0-32461 GCA_035558535.1 Kofleriaceae bacterium | reverse complement strand
GAGCCGATCCTGCGGCACGGTGAACAGCACGGCGGCGGGATCGACGGCGGTGATGACGACGAGCCCGGTCGGATCGCTGGCCTTGACGAGGTTGCCGGCGTCGACGAGCCGGACGCCAGCGAGGCCGTCGAGCGGCGACTTCACCTGCGCGTAGTCGAGCTGGAGCTGCGCGCTCTCGACCTGGGCGAGATCGATCTTGACGGCGCCCTCGAGCGCGCCGAGCTGGCCGGCGATCTCGTCGACCTGCTGCTGCGCCACGAGCTGCTGCGCGCGCAGGCCCTCGTACCGCTCGAGGTTCTTCTTCGCGGTCGCGACCTGCGCCTGGTCGCGCGCGAGCGCGCCCTGCGCCTGGTGGAGCTGGACGAGGAACGGGCGCGGATCGATCTGCGCGAGGACGTCGCCGCGCCTCACGGGCTGGCCCTCGGCGAAGAGCACCTTGTCGAGTCGGCCATCGACCTGCGGGCGCACGGTCACCTGCTGGAAGGCAGCGACGGTGCCGAGGCCCTCGAGCCAGATCGGGACGTCCTTCTGCTCGACGGTGGCGGTCTGCACGGGGACGACGCGATCGGCGGGCCCGCCGCCCGCGCCGCCGCCCCCGCGCGCGCCGCCGCCACCGCCACCGCCGCCACCGCCCCGCGCGCGCTCGGCGACCTGCGAGTCCTTCGCAGCGGCGGGCGTGCCGCTGCCTCTGCGAGAGAGCCACCAGCCGATCGCGCCGACCACCGCCAGCGCGATGACGACACGGATCACGGTGGCTTGGGCCCGAGTCGTCATGAGACAGCTAGGACTTCGGATACCACGGCTCGCCGAGCATCGGTCTGCAAGTCCCTGTGAAGCATTGTGAACGCGTGCTGCGTGCGCGATGCGCCTAGGCTCGTCGCTCATTGCCAGCGCGCGCACAGGCCGCATATTCGCTAGGCGATGCGTACCTGGCTCCTCGCGGTGGCGGCGCTCGCCGGGTGCGGCGGATCGAGCGCGCCCGTCCCGAAGACGGAGCAGGAGCTGGGTCGCGCGCTGTTCCTCGATCCGGCGCTGTCGGAGCCCGCGGGGCAGGCGTGCGCCGACTGCCACGCGCCGGAGATGGCGTTCAGCGATCCGGAGGACGAGCGCTCGTCGGCGGGCGTGCACCGCGACCGCTTCGGCATCCGCAACGCGCAGACGGCGATGTACGCGAGCTTCGCGCCGCCGCTGCGCCGAGACGCCGCGGGGCGCTACACGGGCGGGCTGTTCTGGGACGGGCGCGCGAACACGCTGGGCGACCAGGCGGCGCTGCCACTCCTGAACCCGCTCGAGATGAACAACCCGAGCAAGGAGCGCGTCGTCGAGAAGGTGCGCCGCGGCCACGCGCGCGCGTTCCGCAACCTCTACGGCCGCGACGCGCTGGGCGACGTGGAGACCGGCTTCGCGAACGTCGCCCGCGCGCTGGCGGCGTTCGAGGGCACACCGGCGTTCGCGCCGTTCTCGTCGCGCTACGACCGCTACCTCGCGGGGCAGGCCACGCTGACGGCGCAGGAGAAGCGCGGGCTCGCGGTCTTCGAGGATCCGGCGCGCGGCAACTGCGCGAGCTGCCACCCGAGCCGGCCGCGCGACGGTGGAGCGCCGCCGCTGTTCACCGACTTCTCGTACGCGAACCTGGGCATCCCGAAGTGGAAGAACAGCGCGTTCTACCACCTGCCCTCGGAGCTGAACCCCGAGGGCCAGGACTTCGTCGACCGCGGGCTCGGCAAGACGACAAACGACCCGGCGCAGGACGGCAAGTTCCGCGTCCCGACGCTGCGCAACGTCGCGCGCACGTTCCCGTACGGCCACAACGGCTACTTCCAGACGCTGCGCGAGGTGCTCGAGTTCCTGGTCTCGCGGAAGATCGTGCCGTGCGGTCAGGTCGCGGAGCCGAGCTGCACGGCGGCCGAGGTACCGGCGAACGTGGAGCCCTGGGTGGGCCACCTCCCCCTGACGGGTGAAGACATCAACGATCTCCTCGCTTTCCTCGAGACGCTCTCGGACGCGCCCTGAGCACCGCGGGCCGGGGCCCCGTGATAGGGTCCGGTCCGACCGCGCCGCCCTATCACGGCGCACAGGAGACGCTCGATGATGAATCACTGGCGAAGGATCATGCTGGCGCTTGCCCTGGGAGTGGCCGTGACTGGCGCGGCTGCCTGCTCCAAGAAGGAGGACAAGGCGGCCAAGGAGAAGATGGAGGCCGACAAGAAGGCCGCCGAGGCGAAGGCCGAGGCCGACAAGAAGGCCGCCGAGATGAAGGCCGCCGACGAGAAGGCCGCCGCCGACAAGAAGATGGCGGACGAGAAGGCGGCCGCCGAGCGGACCGAGGCGAAGAAGAAGCTCCAGGCGGACTACGAGGCGGCCGAGCGCAAGGCGACCGCCCTCAAGGAGAAGGCGGCCAAGGTGAAGGGCGCGGCGAAGAAGAACGTCGACGCGGCCCAGGCGGAGCTCGACAAGCGCTGGGAGGCGCTCAAGGCGGACATGGCCGCGCTCGATCCGGCCAAGGGCGACACGTGGGACGCCACGAAGAAGAAGGTCGAGGACGGCACGGCCGAGGCGAACAAGGCGATCGACGCCCTCGAGGCAGCGATCAAGGGGAAGTGATCGCGCTCCAGGAAATGGCTGCGGCGAAATAGCGAGGAGGCACCCATGGCAGAGTACGAGCACAACTCCAAGAAGTTCGGCTACATCGATCTCGACGACCTGGAGGGCGTGCAGAACGCGCTCGCCAAGCTCGGCTTCAACCCGGGCACGGCCGACGGCGTCGATGGGCCCAACACGCAGAAGGCCGTCCGCGCGTTCCAGGCGCACAAGTCGATCGGGATCGACGGCAAGGTCGGTCCCGAGACGCGCCAGGCGCTGGTGGAAGAGCTCGACGAGCGCTCGAGCGAAGGCTAGCCGCAGGCTACGCAGGCTACGCAGGCGCGCCGCAAGCGCGCCCGCGCCGCCCTGGCTAGCGCCCGCGGGCGCCGAGGTGCCGCGCGAGGCGATCGAGCTGCGCGCGGCGCGCCGCCTGCTGCGCGCGCGCGTCGTACTCGGCGGGCGCGAGCCGGCGGCCGAGGACGCCCTCGACGGCGAGCTGCGTCCACGCGCGCACGTACGGTAGCTCGTCGTCCATGCCGCGGGAGAGCTCGCGCAGCGCGGCGCGGCCAAGCGGGCTCCGCGCATAGGCGGCGGCCGCGATCAACCGGATGCCGGCGGTGGGACTGGCGAGCCAGAGGGCGCCGCTGGGGGTGTCGAGATCGAGCGGGCCCGCGATGCCGGCGGGATCGATCTGCACGCCATGGCGCGCGGCGAGCCCCGCGAGCGTCCAGCCGAGCGAGCGATCGAGGTGGCAGAGGTTGCACGCGTTCGGCGCGGGGCCGAGCATCGCCGGATTCGTCGGTGACGAGATCCGGTGGGACCGCACGTAGCGATCGATCCCCATGACGGCGCGGGGCATGTGGCAGTCGAGGCAGGTGACGGCGCCGTGGCCCGAGCCGGCGTGCGCGCGGGCGCGGGCGGGCTCGGCGAGGGGCGCGTGGCAGCCGGTGCACGCGGCGAGCGCGCGGGGCTCGGAGGCGCCGCCGCCGTGCGGATCGTGGCAGTCGATGCACCGGATGGCAGTGCACGGCGCGGCGGCCAGATCGAGGCTCTCGCTGGAGTTGCGGAGCGCGGCGCCATCGGGGAAGCGCGGCGACGGCCCGGAGTGGCACTGCGCGCAGACGGCGCCGACGATCGCCGGATCGCGCCGCTCGCGCGCGAAGTCCGACGGGACGGGCGCGCCGGGCCGCGCGGCGGCGCCGACGGGGACGAACGTCATCCGCGCGCCAGCGGCGTGCGCGCGCCCGCCGAGGTGGCAGCTCTCGCAGCTGATGCCGGCGGTGACCTGGCGCTCGACGGGGAGCCGCTCGCCGCCAGGCGCCGACGCGAAGTGCTGCTCGAGCCCGTGCCCGACGGGCCGCGGCCGCGACGCGCGCGCGACGCGCAGCTCGAACGGGTACGTGCTGTGGCACCACGGGCAGCGCTCGGCCCACGGCTCGCGGACGGGCGCGTAGAGGGCGGACGCGTCCTCCGCGAGCCACGGATCGAAGTACGGCTGCGGGAACCAGCCGCCGCGCACGGGCCAGAAGCCCATGGGCAGCCGCACCTCGTCGCCGGGGCCGTCCCCCGGGCCGTCACCCGAGCCGTTGATCTCGATGCCGACGTACTCCTGCAGGCCGCGCGAGCCGATCGTCCGCGTCACGCGGTAGCGGACCTCGCGACCGTCGCGGGCGAGCGTCATCACGGGCGCGCCGCCCTCGCGGGTGAAGCGCGCCTCGCCGCCGGCGTACGGCAGCGTCGTGGCGAAGTCGCCGATCACGGCACCGGCATCGGCATCGGCACCGGCATCGGCGCCGGCATCGACGCGCCGGTTCATCGAGGCATGAAGGCTCCGCTGCCAGCGCGCGTGCTGCTCGGGGTGGCACTCGCCGCACGCGGCGGGCCCGATGTAGTCGCGCGCGGCGATGTTCGAGTCCGCGGGCAGCTGCGTCGGCGTGCGCGTCCGCGGCGCTGGCGCCGACGCGGCATCCTCGCGGCCGCAGCCCACCACGATGAGCACGGCGAGCGCCAGGAGACCGCGTCTCATACGATCTCGCTACCTCACGAGCGCGCGATCCGCCAGACCGCGGGCCTCCCAGCGCGCGCGCCACGCCTCCGCCGTCTCCTCGCCCGCGAGGTACTTGGCGACCTCCCGGAACGGCTCTGCTGCCTCCTCATCGGCCTCCTCATCGGCCTCCTCGCCGGCCGCCTCGCCTCGCACCAGGCGCACCGGCTCGCCCGGCCCCGTCATCGGCGAGAACCCCTCGTCCATCAGCCGCAGCGCGATCGCCTGGCCCACCACCTGCGCCCACCACGCGCGCAGCTCGTCGTCGGTGCCCACGTTGGCCCGCTCGCGGCCGAACGCGCGGACCGCCCGCGCGTAGATCTCCTTGGGGTCCACCGGCACCTCCGCGAGGACGATCCCCTCGAGCGCACCCGCCACCGCGCCGACGTCCTCCCGCCAGATCTTGGCCCACTCGGCGGCGGTGTCCTCCCACGCGATCGCCTCGAGCCGCGGCTCCATGCGCGACGTCACGTCGGCCGCCTCGATCGCCTCCGCGTCGCGCAAGAGCTCGATCGCGCGGCGCGGGTCCGCGGGTCGGGTCGGGCCCTCCACCGCCTGCGCCGCCTCGATCCGCTGGCGCAGCGGCGGGTGGGAATCGTACGGATCGCCGCTGCCCTGCTCCAGCTCGTGCGCCACCGCCTCGTCGAGCAGCTTGCTCAGCCGCTCGTTCGCGAGGAACCGCGAGAACCCCTCGCCGATCGCCGGCAGCTTGCCGCGCGCGACCAGCGGCACCACCTCGCCGTTGATGTACGCCGAGTGCGCGAGCGCGGCCGCGTGCGTCTTCTTGAGCCCGTCGATCAGCGCGCGCTGGCCTTCGGCGCGCACCGCCACCGCGTCGGCGCTGTACTCCTGCGCGCGGCTGATCGCCTGCGAGATGCGCAGGAACCCGATCAGGAACCACCGGAACGGCGCCTGCACCGCCGCGAACAGCAGCATGATCCAGTGGTCGCCCGACGCGCGCACGCGCTGCAGGTTCACCACCGTCCGCGCGAGCGCGCCGCGCGTCTTGTAGATCCACGGCCCGAGGCGCGTGTCGCCGCCGTAGAAGTGGCCCATCTCGTGCGCGAGCACGGCGCGTAGCTCGTCGACCTGCAGCGCGCGCAGGAGCGGCGTCCCGACCCCCATCACGCGGCGGCTACCGAACCCCATCAGACCACCGCGCTGCGCGACGAAGGCATTCACCTCCGACACCACGTAGACGTGCGCCGGCATCTGCTGACCGGTCGCCGCCGCGATCGCGCGGATCTCGGCGAACAGCGCCGGCTGCTCATGCTCGCTGATCTCGGGGCCGGGCGGCTCGAAGCGATCGAACCGCGGCAGCACCGACCAGATCACCACCGCGGCCGCAGCAAAACACGCGGCCCCGATCATCCCCATCATGACGAAGCCGCGGCCACGGATCGACGGCAGCAGCTCGAACAGCTTCAGGCCGATCCACGCAAGCGCGGCGACTCCCGCCGCCGCGAGCGCGTAGAACAGCACCATCAGCGCGATCGCGAGCACGGCCCGCACCGCCAGCGACGACCCTGCCTGCACCCGCCATGCGTATCATGGATCGCACCGATCGCGCCGATCGCGCCGATCGCGCCGCGCCGATCGCGCCGCGCCGGCCCGATCCACGCGCGCCGGCCAGGCGAGGAAATTCGTACGGTATCAAGCCCGGCGAGCTCGACGCGTACCCCGACGCGGCGTCAGAACAGGCGGCCCTGGGCGCCGCCCTGGCCGCCGGACGGCGCCTTGCTCGGCGCGACGAGGCCCATGTGCTGGAAGCCAGCGGCCGTGGCGACGCGGCCGCGCGGTGTGCGCGCGATGAAGCCGACCTGGAGCAGGAACGGCTCGACGACCTCCTCGAGCGTGCCGCGCTCCTCGGACAGGGACGCCGCGACGGCCTCGATGCCGACCGGGCCGCCGTCGAACCGCTCGCAGATGACGGACAGGTACGCGCGATCGAGCGCGTCGAGGCCGGCGTGGTCGACGGCGAGCCGATCGAGCGACGAGGCGGCGATGTCGCCGTCGATCGCGCCGTCGCGCTCGACGGCGGCGAAGTCGCGCACGCGGCGCAGGAGCCGGTTCGCGATGCGCGGCGTGCCGCGGGCGCGGCGCGCGATCTCGGTGGCGCCCTCGGCATCGATCTTGACGCCGATCAGCTGCGCGGAGCGCCGCACGATCGCGACCATGTCGGGGAGCTCGTAGTAGCGGAGCTGCCAGTGGAAGCCGAACCGATCGAGCAGCGGCGCCGAGAGCAGGCCCATGCGCGTGGTCGCGCCGAGCAGCGTGAAGCGCGGCAGCTGCATCGTGACGGCCTTGGCGTGCGGGCCCTCGCCGATGAACAGATCGAACCGGAAGTCCTCCATCGCCGGGTAGAGGTTCTCCTCGACGACCGGCGCGAGGCGGTGGATCTCGTCGATGAACAGCGCGTCGCCCTCGCCGAGCGACGTGAGCAGCGACGCGAGCATGCCCTTGTGATCGATCGCGGGGCCGGAGCTGACGTGCAGGTTCACGCCGAGCTCGTTCGCGATCACGTGCGCGAGCGTGGTCTTGCCGAGGCCCGGCGGCCCGGCGAACAGGAAGTGATCGAGCGTCCAGCCGTTCTGCTTGGCGGCGCGCACCGAGACCTTCAGGTTGTCGATCAGCTCGCGCTGGCCGATGTACTCGTCGAAGTTGCGCGGGCGGAGCGCCGCCTGCCACACCTTCTCGCTGGAGCGCTCGGCCGCGGCCACCTCGCGCGGGGCCTCGACGACCGGGGCGTCGTGGTGCTTTTTCCGCGTCATCGGGTCACCTCGGCATGCTCCGCAGCGCCTGCCGGAGCAAGCTCTCGATGCTCGTGTCGTCGGTGACGACGAGGTCCGCCACGGCCGTATCCGCCTCGACGGGGCGCCAGCCCATCCCGACGAGCGCGCCCGCGACCTCGTCGAGCATCGGGTGCCGGCTCGGGGCCGCGCGCCGCGGCGCCCCGGCCGGGAGCGCGGCGGGCCGCACGCCGCCCTCGGCGTTCCACGTAAGGACGAGCTCGGTGCACTTCTCGTGCAGCTCGACGACGAGCAGCTCCGCGGTCTTCTTGCCGACGCCCCGGATCTTTGTCAGGCCCGGCACGTCCTGGCGCCCGATCAGCGCGGCCAGATCGCGCGGGCCGGCGCCCGAGAGGATCGCGATCGCGGTGCTCGGGCCGACGTTCTTCACGGTGATCAGCAGATCGAACAGCGTGCGCTCCTGGTGATCGTAGAAGCCGTACAGCGCGATCTCCGTCTCGCGCACCTGCGTGTAGACCTTGAGCGTCACGCGCGAGCCGTGCTCCGGCAGCGCCGCCTGCGTGAACGCCGAGCACTTGACCTCGTACCCGACGCCGCTGCAGTCGACGACGATCTGATCGCCGTCGCGGAGCAGCGTGCCCTCGAGCCGGGCGATCACGGCCGCGCCCTCACGACCGCGCTCGTCAGCCGCACCGCGCGCGGCTCCAGCGCGCGGCCATGAGTGATCGCCACGGCGAGCGCGTCCGTCGCGTCGGCGCGCGGCAGGCTGCGCAGCCCGATCAGGGCCTGCACCATCCGCGCGATCTGGTCCTTGTCGGCGCGGCCCGAGCCGGAGACCGCCTTCTTCACGCTGGCCGGCGGGTACGACGCGACCGAGAGCCCCGAGAGCCCGACGACGGCGAGCGCCATCCCGCGCGCCTGCGCCAGCGCGAGCGCCGACCGCACGTTCTGGTGGCTGAACACGTCCTCGACGGCGACGATCTCGGGCGCCAGCTCGGCGATCACCTCGCGGAGCCCGCGCGCGATCTCGCCGAGGCGCTGCTCCATCGGCCGCCCCTCCGGCGCGGTCAGGACGCCGCACTCGACGTACGCCAGCTCGCCGCCGCGCTGGTCGATGACACCGTAGCCGCAGATCCGGCTACCGGGGTCGAGGCCTAGGATGCGCACGGGCCCACCCTACCCCGAGGGTCCGACACCCGGCGCCGGCCCCGGTAAGATCCGCGCGATGAGCACGCCCCCCGACTCGTACCGCGTCGTCGTCAACGACGAGGAGCAGTACTCGATCTGGCCCGCGGATCGCGAGCTGCCGCTGGGCTGGCGCGACGCCGGCAAGCAGGGCACCCGCGACGAGTGCCTCGCGCATATCGAGGAGGTCTGGACGGACATGCGCCCGCTGAGCCTGCGCAAGCAGATGGAGGCGGACGCGGCGAAGGCGAAGGGCAACTAGCCTGGTCGGCGGCCCAAAACTTGACACCTGCTCCTCACGCACGAACATCGCCAAGATGAGCGCTGCCGAGGCTACTGAGATCGTAGCGGCCGAGATCTCCGAGCTGCTGACGTGGGCCGAGATCTGCGCGCGTCATCCCGACGAGTGGGTGTGCTTGGTGGAGATGGATTTCATCCATTCGAACGGCCCCGAGGTTCGTACCGCGCGCGTCATCGGCCACGGCAAGACGCGGGGCGCGCCGGTCGAGCAGGCGCGCCCGTGGCGGGATCACTACGACGTGATCGGTCATTTTTACACTGGCCGCATCACCGTTCGGCAACCCCGCCCGGTCGTCATCCTCGATGAAGAGACGCGAGACCTCCTTCGTTACCGACGGTGATCTGATCATCGTCAAGGCGTTCCTCACGTTCCTCACAGGTCCGAGGGAGGCTGCGGTCGGGCGCTTCGTGCTCGATACCGAAGCGGCGTTCAAGACCATGACGCCCGAGCGCAGGCACCCTCCAACTTGAATTCGCCGAGAGTCGCCCCCGTCGCATCGATGGAGGGCGGGGGCGAATCTCATGCGCGGCTTGAGCGTTGCAGCGAGGACTGGCGCTCACGGCGGCGCGAGCTGAGGGCCGAACCCAGCGCACCGAGCGTGCCTATCAGCAGTGCGAGCACGCCGCCGGTGAGCAGGCGCAACCCGTGCCACCGGCGGATCTCCTCGGCCCAGAACGAATCCAGGGCGGGCGCGTCGTCGATCTCGACGGAGCCCAGGTTCTCGTAGGCGAGCGTGCGTGTCGCGGCGGCGTGCTTGAGGTAGCCGTGGCCGCCGCAGTGGCGGTGATAGACGTCCAGTCGCCCATCACCGTCCACGTCGAAGAGGAAAATGTAGGGCTCGTCGCAGAGCAGGTCCATGCTCCCTGCCAGGGACTCGACGACGCGTCCGCTGCGCACGAAGTCGTGGACGATGGCCTGCCCCTCGCGACGCCGCACGATCTCGTACCGATCGCCGTCCCAGGTCACCGCCTCCGGCTCCCAGTGCGTGTACGCGGTGCAGCCGGCCCAGATCGCCGACACGCCGGCGAGCGCGACCAGACCGAACAGCGCGAACCTCCGGCGACTCACACGACCAACGTTATCGGATCAGGCGTCGCCGAGGGAGCTCACACCATCGAGCCGGCGAGCCAGTCGGCAAGCAGGTCGACGGAGAACCGCATCGTGTTCGCCCGGCGCAGGCGCTCGGAGAGCGTCTTCACGGCCTGGACGAGCAGGACCGACGCGGCGCTGGGGTCCTCCGAGATCAGGCGGCGCAGGGCTATAGCTCTCGATCTCCTGGCCGCGATCCATGGCGATGGCTGGTCCGGGCAGCCGCTCGGCTCAGCGCCGCCTCGACCAGTAGCCGGGACGACGGCTGGTATGAGCGAGCGCGAGGATCACGATCTCTTCGCGAGTGATCTGATACGGGAGCGTGAACGGGAACCGATCGAAGACGTAGACGCGCCGGTCGGGGCGGTTTCGCCATTGCGCCGCCACGAGAGGAAATCGGAGGATCAGCGAGAATGCGTCGTCGAGCTCGTCCTCGAGCTCGGCCCCGAGACCTGGGTGGCGCGACTCGTAGTAGTCAACCTCGTGATCGATCTCCGCGACTGCGAGCCGATGGAGCCTGAGGTTCATCGGCCCGCGCGAGCAGCTCTGCGCCGCTGGACGTGAGCGCGGTATTCCGCGAGCGTGATGGTCTCGGCGGTCCCCGCGTCGACCTCCGCGCCACGCCGGTCGATCTCAGCGTCCCACGCTTCGCCGGCACCGACCTCGGGCTCGGCATCGAGGCTGCGGATCAGCTCGAGAGCCAGCCGCGCGCGCTCCTCTGCTGGGAGTCTGAGCAGCTCCGTGAGCATCTCGGCCGTCGCCATGACGTCCAGTCTAGCGGATCGGAAACGGGCTGGTGAGCCACGACTTGCCTAGACCATCGAGCCGGCGAGCCAGTCGGCGAGCCGGTCGACGGAGGACAGCATCGTGTTCGCCCGGCGCAGGCGCTCGGAGAGCGTCTTCACGACCTGGACGAGCAGGACCGACGCGGCGCTGGGATCCTCGGAGATGAGGCGCCGCAGGGCGTCGTGCGGCAGGCGGAACAGGAACGCCGCCGACATCGCGGTCACGGTGGCCGAGCGCGGGGCGGGCTCGACGAGCGACATCTCGCCGAAGAAGTCGTTGGCCGAGAGCGTCGCGAAGGTCTGCGGCCCGCGGTGGACCACGACGTCACCGGAGAGGACCAGGAACAGCGCGTCCCCGAGGCTCCCCTCGACGACGATGTCCTCGCCGGGGCTGTAGCTCTCGACCTCGCCCATCTGCCTCAGCTGGACGAGCTGAGCCTCGGAGAGGTGCCGGAGCAGCGGGTGCTGCTCGAGGAGGGACGGGGCCGTGGGCACGCCGCGGCAGTATCGCCCGGAACACGTGCGGCGGGCAGCGCCGGGGCTGATTTGCTACCGTCGCGCCGATGAGCAAACGGCAATCGGCACGGGGCGGCCTCGCCTGCGCGCTCGTCCTCTGGACCGCGGGCGCCGCGGGGACCGCGCGCGCGCAGGGCGTGGATCGCCGCTACGTCGAGGAGCCGACGGGCGGCATCGCGCTGCCGACGGCGCCGCTCGCGGGCGAGCTCGACGGGCGCGCCGTCGCCACGAACCCGGGCGGGCTGCCGCTCGTGCGCGGGACGGAGCTCGCGCTGGCGCTCTCGGTCGAGGACCCGGACGTCGCCACGAGCGCGGGTCAGGGCTTCGGCGCGTTCGTCGCGATGTCGGGCGGCGGCGGGCTCCTGCCGCGGTTCGGCCTGGGCCTCGGGCTCGAGTGGCTGCGCCCGTCGCGCTCGCAGCTGGATCCGGATCCGGGCGAGCCGTTCCGCTTCACGCTGGGGCTGGGCGCCGCCGTGGGCCGGAGCAGCGGCATCGGCGCCTCGTGGCACCACCTGAGCGGCGGCGCCGCGGCGGGCACGGAGGCGTTCGACCTCGGCGCCTCCACGCGCTGGGGCAACTGGCTCGCGCTGGGCGCCGCCCTGCGCGACGTCAGCACGGGCTCGGTCGCGGGCGCGCCGGTGCAGCGGCGCTACGAGCTCGAGGCCGCCGTGCGCCCGCTGGGGACGGATCGGCTCGAGGTCGCGGCGGGAGGCCGGCTGGGCGAGACGCGCCTCGACGTCGACGGCTGGGGGCGGCTGTCGGCGCGCGTGGCCCGCGGCGTGTTCGCGCACGCGGCGATCGAGACGCGCGCGCTGCACGGCTTCGAGGACTCGGCGACGGGGACGCGCGAGATCGAGGGCCGCGACGTGCGCGCCACGCTGGGCCTCGAGCTGTCGTTCGGCACGGCGGGCGTCGCGATGCTGGGCACGGGCCTGCGCGACGACCGCGGCGGCCGGCACCTCCTGGGCGGGCAGCTCGCGGTGCGCCTGAGCTCCCTGGGCCCGGCCTCGGTCCTGCCCCCGCCGCAGCACCTCGAGCGGATCGAGCTGTCGGGCACGATCGACATCCGCGAGGTCACGTCCCACGTCGCGCGGCTGCGCGCGATCGCCCGCGATCCGACGGCGGCGGGCGTCGTCGTCACGTTCGATGACGCGACGAGCGGCTGGGCGACGCTGCAGGAGCTGCGCGACGAGCTGCTCGCGCTCCGCAAGGCGGGCAAGAAGGTGTTCGCGTACCTGGTCTCGGCCACGGGGCGCGACTACTTCGTCGCGTCCGCCGCGGACAAGATCTACATGGATCCGGCGGGCGCGCTGCGGCTCGTCGGGATCGCGGGCACGACGCTGTACCTCCGGGGCCTGTTCGATCAGGTGGGCGTCGCGCCGCAGTTCGAGAAGATCGCCGAGTACAAGAGCGCGCCGGAGCAGCTCATCGAGCGCGGCCCGACGGAGCCGGCGGCGCGCATGATGAACGAGCTGTACGACAGCATCTGGGAGCAGTGGCTGGCGCAGGTCGCGGCGGCGCGCCGGATCGACAAGGAGGCGCTGCGCGCGCTGGTCGATCGGGGGCCGTACACGGCGGGCGACGTCGCGGCGGATCAGAAGCTCATCGACGCGGTCGCGACGCCGGAGAAGATCTCCGAGCTGATCGCGAAGGAGCTGGGCGGGCCGCTCCCGCTCGCGCGGCCGCCGCGCGCGCGCCCGGATCGCTGGCAGCGCCCGGGCATCGCGATCATCTACGTCGACGGCGACATCATCGACGGCAAGTCGCGCACGGTGCCGCTCCTGGGGCAGCAGCGCGCGGGCAGCGAGTCGCTGGTGGCGGCGATCGCGGCGGCGCGAGCGAGCGAGCGCGTGGGCGCGATCATCCTGCGGATCGACTCACCGGGCGGCAGCGCGCTGGCGTCCGAGCTGATCGCGCGCGAGGTGTTCGCCACGCGCGGCGCCAAGCCGATCCTGTGCTCGATGGGCGACGTGGCGGCGTCGGGCGGCTACTTCGTGGCGGCGGGCTGCGAGACGATCTTCGCCGAGCCGATGACGATCACGGGCTCGATCGGCATCTTCTACGGCAAGTTCGACGTCTCGGGCCTCCTCGGCCGGCTGGGCATCACGACGGATACGTACAAGCGCGGCAAGCGCGCCGACGTGGAGAGCTACTTCCGGCCGTACACCGAGGAGGAGCGCGGGGTCCTCCTCGACAAGCTCAAGTACATGTACGGCCGCTTCGTGGGCGCGGTGGCCGAGGGCCGCCGCATGAAGAAGGAGGAGGTCGACGCGGTGGGCCGCGGGCACGTGTGGAGCGGCGAGCGGGCGCGCCAGGTGCGGCTGGTCGATCGCTTCGGCGGGCTGGGCGACGCGATCGATCTCGCGAAGGAGCGGATGGGGCTCTCGCGCGGCACGCAGGTCCAGCTCTACGAGCTGCCGGGCACCCCGGAGAGCTTGCTCGGCCGGGTCGGCAAGCTGATCGGCGTCCGCGCCGACGCCGCGCCCGCGGCCTCGCTCGAGGATCTGCCGGTGCTGCGCGACCTCGTGCGGGGCCTCGCGCCCTCGCTGCTCGTCGCGCCGGCGGCGCCGCAGGCGCGGCTGCCGTTCGAGCTCACCTGGGAGTAGCCGCGGGCGGCGGCGCCGTCAAGGCGGCGGCCGCGTCGACGCCGGCATCTGGTACGGCCGGCACGGCCGGCACGGCCGGCGCGGCCGGCGCGACCGTGGTGTACGGCGACGGCGGGATCACGAGCTCGATCTTCTCCGTAGACGCCGACGGCGGATCGTACGCGCAGTACCCGAGCGCGAGGTTGATCGCGCCGATCAGGAGCATGCCGCCGGTGACCGGCAGCCAGTACCTGCGGTGCTTGCGCGAGAACGGCGCGGCGCGATCCTTGGACACGCCGAACGTCTAGCACGCCTCCGAGGCTGTGACGGACGGTGTAACGTCGCATCCGTGAACCGCTGGCGCCGCTACTGGTTCGCGGCGGGAGGGCGCTACTCCCTGGCGGTCACGCGCATCGCGGTCGCGGCCAGCGTGCTGCTCTCGCTGTGGCGCCTGATGGGGGATCGACCGCTCGCCGCGCCGCCGGAGATCTACCGGCCGGTCGGGATCTGGATGCTGCTCGGCCAAACCCCGCCGCCAGAGCTCCTCGTCGACGCGCTGTGGGTGCTCGCGTGGGGCGGCGCGGCCGCGATGCTCCTGGGCCTCTGCGCGCGCGCCGCGACGGCGGTCAGCGCCATCGCCGGGGTCGCGCTCGCGGCGCTGTCGTACTCCGGCAAGCTGTCGTGGTCGCACCAGTACAACGTGGTGTTCCTCGCGAACCTCGCGCTCCTGGGCGGGCGCACCGGCGACGCGCTGTCGCTCGACGCCCTGCTCCGCCGCCGCCGCGGGCTCCCGCCGCGCGACGTGCCGCGCGGCTACCAGTGGTCGGTGCGGCTCGCGGTGCTCGCGGTGTCGCTGATGTTCGTCGGCGCCGCGCTGTACAAGATCGCGAGCGGCCACGTCACGCTGCGCTGGGCGCTCTCCGACAACCTGCGCAACCACCTCGTGCTCCGCTACGACATGAGCGGCCTCGATCGGCCGCCGCTCGTCGCGTGGCTGCTCGAGGAGGTCTGGCGCTACCGCATGGCCGCGCTCGTGAACCTGGTCTCGCAGCTCGCGCCGCTCCTCGCGATCGCGTCCCCGCACCGGCGGATCCTGCGCGCGATCGCCGGCGTGTTCTTCGTGCTCGAGATCCTGGGCCTGGGGCTCGTGATGGAGCTGTGGAACCTGTCCTGGCTGCCGCTCGCGGCGGTCTTCATCGACTGGGATCGGGCGCCGGGCCGGGCCGAGGCCGAGACCGGGGCCCAGGCCAAAGCCTGGCCGTCGCGCGGCGTCCAGCTGTTCGTGATCGCGTTCGTCGCCTACGAGGCCGTGCTGTCGCTGCTCCCGGGCATCGATCAGAGGCTCGGCACGTACCCGTTCTCGCGGTTCCCGATGTTCGCGGCGATCCGCGCGGCAGCGCCCTACGATCAGCACCTGCCGTACGTCGTCGTCGGCGATCACTACGAGGTGATCAGCGACGAGCCGATCGATCACGTCATCCAGGGCTGGCTCGATCACCACAACCGCAACCTCTACCGGGCGCGCGATCCGGAGGCGTTGCGCGCGCGGCTCGGCCAGGTGCTCGCCCGCGCGCAGGAGCGCTACGTCGGCTCGCACATCCGCGGCCTGCGCCACTACGTGGCCCTGTACACCGTGCCGCCGTACCCGGAGCCCGCGCGGCTGGTCCGCCGCTCGCTCGCGATCACCGGCGAGCTTTTGCCCGACGGCACGTTCCGCTCGCTGCTCGGCCGCATGACGGGCACGACCGTCGAGCTCCGGCCGCAGAACCTCGACGCCCGCGCCGCGCGCCTGGTCGCGTTCACGGAGGATCGCCCGGAGCCGCGCGCGCTCCGCGGCACCCGCACGGGCGACACGTTCGTCGTCGAGGGCGCGGGCGAGGTCGAGGGCGCCCTGGTGTACGTGGCGGCGGAGCTCGACGGCCAGCGCTGGCTCGTCGCGCGGCGGCGCTAGCGACCGAGCAGCGCCGCGAGCTCGCGCGGCAGCGGCGCCTCGGCGGTGACGGTGCCGCCGTCGGGGTGCGGGAACGTGACGCGCGCGGCGTGGAGCGCGTGCCGCGGCAGCACGAAGCGCGCCGCGAGGTCGGGCACCCAGCCCACGTCGCAGTAGCGGATGAACGCGTCATCGCCGTGCGCGTACAGCTTGTCGCCGACGATCGGGTACCCGACGGCGGCGAGGTGCGCGCGGATCTGGTGCTGGCGGCCGGTGACGAGCAGGCAGCGGACGAGCGCATACTCCCCGGCGCGCTCGAGCACGCTGGCCCGCGTGAGGGCGGGCAGCCCGCCGGGGCCGGGGAGCATGCGGACGTGCGGCAGGCGCGTCGGATCGCCGGGCTGCGCGAGCCGCAGCGGGACGTCGATCGCGATCTCGCCCTCCCACGGCGGGTGGCCGTGGACGACGGCGAGGTACTCCTTGCGCACGGCCTGCTTCGTCGCGAACGCCTGCTTGACGACGACGGCCGCGCCGCGATCGCGCGCGACGACGAGGCAGCCGGACGTCTCGCGATCGAGCCGGTGCGCGATCTGCAGCTCGGGCTCGTCGGGGAACCGCTCCGCGAGCACGCGCGTCAGCGTGTTGAAGTAGAACTTCGCCGACGCGTGCACGGGGAGCAGCGCGGGCTTGTCGACGACGAGGAGCCGCGCGTCGGCGTGGAGCAGCGTGAACGTGCGCGGGCACGGCGGCTCGGCGCGCGCGGGCCGGCGGATCATGAACCGATCGCCGGCCCCGACGATCGTCGCGGGCTTGAGCCGCGGCCCGGCCGGGGGCACGCGCCAAAGCTGCGTCGCGATCACGTCCTGGATCTTCGTGCGCGACAGCCGCGGGATCTGCGTCTTCACGAAGTGATCGAGCCGGAGACCGGCCAGCTCCGGCGGGACGCTCAGGTGGCGCTCGATGAGGCGCGGCGTCCCGTCGGGCAAGAGGTGCGAGGCCAGGCCCCAGTCGATCGACGGATCGGCGCCGGGCGGCAGCTCGTACACAGCCCGGGCGCGCCTACCGTCGGCCTCGGCGCCGGCCTCGCCGCCGGCCTCGCCGCCGTCCTCGCCACCGTCGTCGCCGTCGTCGGCGTCATCACCGTCGTCACCGCCGTCGCCGCCGCCGTCGTAGCTCGCGCCGCCCGCGCGGCTACTCGTCGTCGGACTCGTCGACACCGGCGGCCTCGATGTCGTACTTCTTCATCAGCTTCCGGAAGTACTTGCGATCGATGTCGGCGGCCCGCGCGGCGTGCGAGATGTTGCCGCTGTGGCGCCGGAGCAGCTGGAGGATGTAGTCCCGCTCGAACGCGGCGACCCAGCGCTCCTTGGCGTCCTTGAACGTGACGCCCTCGGCGAGCAGCTCCTCGGGCGGCGTGGGCGTCGGCGCGCTCGCGCTCATCGGCACGATGGGGTGGCCGCCGCTGCCCCCGGCGCCAGCGCGCCGCGCCTGGCCGATGCCGCCGAGCCGGCCGCCCGGCGGCGCCTTCGCCGCGCGCACGTAGTCGGGCAGATCCGCGAGCTGCAGGAGCTGGCTGTCGCAGAACGAGACGGCGCGCTCGATCACGTTGACGAGCTCGCGCACGTTGCCGGGCCAGGGGTACGTCTGCAGCGCGACGACGGCGTCGCGCGCCACGGCAGTGACCCGCGGCTCGCCGCTGCCGAGCTTGTTGTACGCGCCGGTCTCGAGGAAGTGGTTGACGAGGAGCGGGATGTCGTCGGCGCGCTCGCGCAGCGCGGGCAGGTGCAGCCGCACGACGCTCAGGCGGTAGAACAGGTCCTGGCGGAACCGCCCGGCGCGCACCTCCTCCTCGAGGTTGCGGTTCGTGGCGGCGATGATGCGGACGTCCACCTTCGCCGCCTTCGTCGAGCCGACGCGCCGGACCTCGCGCTGCTCGAGCGCGCGCAGGAGCTTGGGCTGCAGATCGAGCGGCAGCTCGCCGAGCTCGTCGAGGAACAGCGTGCCGCCGTCCGCCTGCTCGAACAGGCCCTGGCGCGTCATCATCGCGCCCGTGAAGCTGCCCTTCTCGTGGCCGAACAGCTCGCTCTCGATCAGGTTCGGCGGCACGGCGCCGCAGTCGAACACGACCAGATCGTTCTTCTGGCGCGGCGACAGCGAGTGGATCGCCTGCGCGACCACCTCCTTGCCGGTGCCGGTCTCGCCGTCGATCACCACGGTGGTGGCGGTCGGCGCGATCTTCTCGATGATCGCGTAGATCTCGCGCATCCGCGCGTTGCCGCCGATCAGCCCGGCGCAGCGGTCGCTGCGCGACGGGACGATCTCGACCTCCTCCTCGAGCGCGTTGAACCGGAGCTGGCTCTGGCCGACCGAGACGATCGAGCCGGGCTTCAGGAACGCCTCCCGGACGCGGACCTTGTTGACGAACGTACCGTTCGTCGACCGCTGATCGAGGAGCACGTACCCGCTGTCCTCCTGGACGATCTTGCAGTGGTAGCGAGACACCGTGTCGTCGGACAGGACGACGTCGTTGTCATCCATCGATCCGATCCGGATCTCCTCCTTGTCGAACGCCCACTCCTGCGTCCCGTCGTCGATCGACTGGAGCGTGCACCGGCGCAGGTGCAGCGTCGGTCCCCGATCGAGGTACGAGACCTTGGTCGGCGGGACGAAGTCGGGGAACTTCTTCATGGCACCGGGGGCGGGGCATGCATCATAGCCTCAAACCCCGGGACGTGCGCTCCTAGCGGCGGCTGACGACCTCGGGGCGCTTCGTGCGCTGCTCGCTGAAGAGCGCGTTGTCGCGCTCGCTCCACACGGCGCGCAGGGCCTGCTTGCGATCGAGCGACGCGGTCGCGACCGCGGCGGGCGACTGCTCGGTGGCGTACATGACGACGCGGCGGGAGAGCGGGTCGAGCGGGGCCCGCGCGGCGACCTCGCCGTAGACGACGAGGACGATGCGGCTCGCGGGCACGCCGAGGCTGATCAGGTGACTGCGCGCGATCGCCGCGCGGCGCGTGGCGAGATCCTCGTTGTAGACCTGGAAGCCGGAGCTGTCGGTGTAGCCCTCGAGGACGATCTGGTATCTGGGGTGGGTCTTGAGCCACGCGGCGACCGAGGCGAGCTGCTGCTGCGCGGCGGACGTCAGCGCGTGGGAGTCGAAGGCGAACAGGATGTCGTCCTGCGGACCGATGTCGCGGACGCCGGAGCTGGCCGCGAGCGCGCGCGGCCGCGGACTGGGCGTGACGAAGTCAGGGCCCGCCGCCGCCGGCGCGGCGATCGCGGCGAGCAGGATGGTGGCTAGCAGCGTCTTCATGATGATTCTCCTGAGGAGGAGAGCAGCACTCGTCGTGCCAGCGCGCCCGAGGCACGGCGCTGCGCACGCTGCGCCTCGGGCGCATGCGGAGGGCGCGCACGGCGCGAGGTGGCGCGCAGGCTCCGGGCATGTGGCCTGCACCACTCAGGGATATGCCTGTTGCGCGCGCGCCGCGTCGAGATCCACGCGAGTTTCCGGGTGCCGAGCGCTTCCTGCCGGCGGTGCACGAGCTGCCGGTCCTGCGCGAGGCGGTGCAGGCGTGCCACGGCTGCCCGCTGTATCGCCACGCGACCCAGGCGGTGTTCGGCGAAGGTGCGCCGGACGCGCGCGTGGTGCTCGTCGGCGAGGTGCCGGGCGATCGGGAGGACCTCGAGGGCGCGCCGTTCGTCGGGCCCGCGGGGCGGCTGCTCGACGACGCGCTCGCCGCGGCCGGGATCGCACGCCGCGACGTCTACGTCACGAACGCCGTGAAGCACTTCAAGTTCACGCGCCGCGGCAAGCGCCGGATCCACGACAAGCCAGATCGCTACGAGATCGCCGCGTGCAAGCCGTGGCTCGCGGAGGAGCTCTTGCTGGTGCGGCCCGAGATCCTCGTGCTCCTCGGTGCCACGGCGGCGCAGGCGCTGCTCGGCTCGCGCTTCCGCGTCACGCAGGCGCGCGGCAGGGCGATCCCGAGCGAGGAGGCGGCGGGCCTCCTCGCGGCGACGACGGGAGACCGCGCGGTCCCGCCCCCGCGCTGGACGTTCGCCACGGTGCACCCGGCGTCGGTCCTGCGCGCGCCGGATCCGGCCATGCGCGAGGAGGCGCGCGCCGCGTTCTTCGCCGATCTGCGGCAGGTCGGCGCCTACGTCCGTGCGCTGTGAGCGGCGGCAGCGATGGCGCGGCCGCGGCGGCGGCGACGGCGGCGGCGCACGATGACGACCGCGCCGGCCGCGGCTCCGAGGATCGCCAGCGCGCCGGCGACCGCGGCGCCGCGGCGGACACCGGCGACGCCGCGACCGCCGCGACCGGCACCGCACGCCCCGTCTGTGAGGACGAGCGCCTGATCGCCGGCGGTGAACGAGAGCGCGAGCCCGTCATCGGACAGCGGGCCGCCGGGCCCCGTGAAGCGGAAGCTGCCGCTCGCATCGGCGCGATCGCCGACCCGCGCGCGCTGGATCCGGACGCCGGGGCTGTCCTCGATCCGGACCTCGGTCTCCCCGGGCCGCGGCACCCGGAACCGATCGAACAGCCGGAGCTCGTGGGAGCCGCGAGCGGACGGCAGGCAGAGGCTCGCCACGAGGTCCACCGAGAGCGCGCCGGCGGCGACCCGCGGCGTGCTCATGCCGACCGAGATCGCCGTCCACGCGATCGGCTGCTGGACGCCGTCGACGGAGACGTCGAGCGCCGCCGCGATCTCGGTGCCGAGCTTGGCCCCGAACACCTGGCCCTCCCGCTCGCTGATCGAGCCGTCGCCATCGGTGTCGAGCGTCGGCCGGAGCCGCGCGCCGGGCACCTCGCCGTAGAAGACGACGTAGGCGAGCCGGACCCGATCGCCGAGCGGCGTCAGCTTGAGGTAGCGGTTGTTGTCGTCGACCGAAGGCGCGACATGGGCGAACGCCGAGGACGCGAACGCCGAGGACAGCGCCGCGGCGCCGCCGAGCGTGATCGCGAACACGAGCCCTCGGCGCATGGCGGCATCCTGCCATGACTGCAAAGGCGTTGACCGGCCAGATCCGCCGTGGTCAAGTGCGCGCGATGCGGAAGACCGTCGCGATGATCTTCGGTTCGTGCGCGTGGCTCGCCGCCGCCTGCGGCGGCGAAGGGGCGAGCCCATTCGAGATCAAGCCCGAGTGCAAGGGCGACGCCGTCGTCGCGTACCAGGGCATGCAGCCGCAGGTGATCTCGAAGCTCTCGATCGGCTCGCGCGAGGACGGCTTCGACTTCAACGGCGACGGCGAGCCCGACAACAAGCTCGCGGCCGCGGCGAGCATCGCGCAGGGCGCGATCGACGACGCGCTCGGAAACTACGAGATCGTGATCCCGCTCGAGTTCTTCGATCTGACGGCCGCGGCCGCCGACTCGTGCGTCAAGTTCGCCGTCTACCTGGGTGACTACGTCAAGGACGGGGACGGCGACGGCTCCGATCCGCTCGTCAAGAACGGCGACTGCAACGACAAGGATCCGGCGATCAAGCGCGGCGCCGCCGAGATCGGCAGCAACCGCAAGGACGACGACTGCGACGGCCTCGCCGACGAGGACGCGCAGGACAACCCGTCGAACAACCCGGCGGACATGGACGGCGACGGCCAGAGCCTCGCGGACGGCGACTGCGACGACACGAACGCCGCCGTGAAGAAGGGCGTCCCCGAGGTGTGCGGCGACGGGCTCGACAACGACTGCGACGGCACGGCCGACCGCACGGGCGGCGCGGTGGCCACGGCGTGCAGCCCGTTCGACCCGGCGAGCCTCCAGGACATCCCGCTCGATCCGCTGTCGTTCGTCGACGGCCAGCCGGTGGTCGTGTTCCACGACGGCACGATCGAGAAGCGGGACGGCGTGATGCTCCTCCACGCCGGGCCGTCCCTGTTCAGCGTCAGCGTGCCGGTCATCGACGACGTCAGCCTCGATCTCCGCATCTCCGGCGCCACGATCGAGGCCGAGGTCACCGAGGAGGCGGGCGCGATCGTCCTTAAGCACGCGCGGCTCGGCGGCGTGATCGATGCGGTCACCGCCGACACGATCCGCGGCCTCGACGTCGACGTGATCGGGCTGACGCCGGAGAACTCGCTGCTCGACGCGACGTTCGCGAACCTGCTCGGGCAGATCCTCTCGCTGCCGAAGGCGGGCGGGAAGGTCGACGCGAAGTACCCGGGCTGCCGCACGCCCGACATCGACGTCGACCGCGACGGCCTCGAGGCGTTCTGCGACTCGAACCCGGGCGACACCAACAAGTCCGTCGACGTCTGCATCGACGGCGATGGCACCGAGCTCACCGACGTGCTCGACGCCGACGGCAAGGTGGTCATGAGCTGCACCGAGGCGATGGTGGGCGGGAGCCGCCGCTTCGTCGACGGCATCTCCGTCGCGCTGACCTTCGACACCTCGCCGATCAAGGCGATCACCCCCCCGCGGTGAGCGCGCCGGAGGCGGTCGGCGCGCCGCGGCTCGTCCTGGCATCCGCGTCGCCCCGTCGGCGCGAGCTGCTCGAGCGCGTCGGCTACGTGCTCGATGTCCGCCCGGCGGACATCGACGAGACGGAGGGCCCCGGCGAGGATCCGGCGGCGTACGTCGCGCGGGTCGCGCGCGGCAAGGCGGACGCGGTGGCCCGCCCGCCGGGCGCCTGGGTGCTCGCCGCCGACACCACGGTGACGATCGACGGCGCGATCCTCGGCAAGGCGGCGACCGACGCGGAGGCGGCGGCCATGCTGCGCCGGCTGTCGGGCCGCGTGCACCAGGTGATGACGGCGTTCACGATCGACGGCGGCGCGCGGCGGCGCGATCAGGTGGTGACGTCCGACGTCCTCATGGTCGAGCTCGACGAGGCGACGGTGCAGGACTACGTGGCGAGCGGCGACTGGCGCGGCAAGGCGGGCGCGTACGCGATCCAGGGCGTGGCGGCGGCGCTGGTCCGCGAGGTGCGGGGCTCGGTCACGAACGTGATCGGGCTGCCGCTGGCCGAGGTGATCGCCGCGCTGCGCGAGCTGGGCGGGCCGTTGCCCCGGCTGGCGGCGGCGCGCGCGGCCCCCTGAGATCAAGACGTGTCGATAAATCGACCCGTCTTTGTCGATCGGCTTGCCGGCGAAGACGCCGGCTGCGCCTGTACGGAGCAGATCGCCCCTCGAAGACTCGGGGCTCAGTCCTCGATGCCGTCGTTCTCGGGCAGCTTGAGCGCCCGGTTCGCCGCGGCGATCTTCTTCGTCGCCGTGGCCTTGGCCTCGCCGGTCAGCGTCCTGCGCAGGCTGATGAAGAGGTCCTTCGCGCGCCGGAAGTCACCCTGCTTGGAGAGCGCGTCACCGTAGAGGAACCTCGCGTCCGTCTTGTGCGTGCCCGGCTGCTGCGCCGAGCGGATCGCGAGCTGGATGGCGCCGTCGGTGTCGTTCGTGTTGAGCGAGACCCACGCCTGCTGGTACAGGCCGAGGCCGGCGTAGCCTGCGATCTTCTCGAGCTTCTTGTAGACGGTGCGCGCGCCCTCCCAGTCGCCGCTCTTCTCGAGCAGCTTGCCTTGCTTGAGCAGCCCGCTCGGATCGTTGTCGGCGGCGGGCGGTGGCGGCGGCGGCGGCGGCGGCGGCAGCGGCAGCGGGCCGCCGGGCCGCTTGATGAGCCCGGGCCGGTTGCCGGGGTTCTGCGTCTGGACCGGACCACCGGGCTTCTTGCCGCCCGAGCCGACGTCCGGCCCGGCCGAGCCGTCGCCGGTGGGCTTGCCGCTGCCGCTGCCGGTCGGCGTCAGCTCGTCCGGCTCCATCTCGATCTCGGGATCGATCTCCGGCGCGGTCTCACCGACGCGGGGCCCCGGCGGCGTCGCCTCGTCGATCTTCGAGGGGGCCTCCCCGCCGCGCTCGCCGAGCGCGACGTAGAGCAGCGCGCCGACGCCGCCAAACAGGACCACCGCGAGCAGGATCCAGCCGAACGCGCCGAGGCCGCCGCGCCGGAGCGTTGGCGCCGGCGGGTACGTCAGATCGACGACCTGCTGCGCGTTGATGAGCGCCAGCGGCGACGGCATGCGCATGCTCGACGCGGGCGACGGCTCGGACCCGATACGCCCGACCAGGCTCGGGTGCTGGCCGGTCGTCGTCGCCACCCCGACGCGCCCGGCCAGGCTCGGGTGCTGGCCGGTCGTCGTCGCCGCCGGGCCCGACGAGAACATCTCGCTCGGCATCACCGTCAGCCCGCTGTGCGACCCGGCGCGCGGCAGGCTGGTGATCGGCGACGCCTGGCCGCGGACGATCGCGGCGTCGTCGAGGTTGCGCATCGAGATGCCGGGGTTCAGCGTCGCGACGACGTTGGGGTCCGTCGTCATGCCGAGGATCTGCGCGACCGCGACGGCGCGGCCGGCGAGGCACTTGTTGAGCTCGTACTCGAGCGCCTCCATGGTCTGCGGGCGCGCGTCCGGTTCGCGCGCCATCGCGGTCATCACGAGCTCGGAGACCTGCTGCGGGAGATCGCCGCGCACCATGCTCGGCGGCGTCGGATCGACGGTCGCCTTCTTGGTGAGGATCTCCATGAAGTTGTTGCCGCTGTACGGCGGCACGCCCGTCACCATCTCGTACATGATCGCGCCGAGCGCGTAGACGTCGCAGCGCGAGTCGGCGGGGCGGCCAGCGGCCTGCTCGGGCGCCATGTACTCGGGCGTGCCCATCGCCATGCCGGGGCTCGTCAGCCGGCGCTCGCGCGCGGCCTCGGCCTCGGTGGTCTTCGCGATGCCGAAGTCGAGCACCTTCACGACATCGGCGGCGCCGTCGCGCGTGACGAGGAAGATGTTCTCGGGCTTCAGGTCGCGGTGGACGATGCCCTGGGCGTGCGCGGCGGCGAGCGCGCGGCAGATCTGGCCCGAGATGCGGAGCGCGCGCGCGACGTCGATCGCGCCCTCGCGCTCGATCACGCTGCCGAGCTCGACGCCCTCGAGGTACTCCATGACGAAGTACACGCTGCCGTCGGTGGTGGTGCCCGAGTCGGTGACGTCGACGATGTTCGGGTGCCCGATCTTCGACGCGGCGCGCGCCTCGCGGCGGAACCGCTCGACGAGGTCGGGCATGCGGCTGTAGCTCGGGTGCAGGACCTTGAGCGCGACGCGCTTGCCGATCTCGACGTGCTCGGCGAGGTACACCTTGCCCATGCCGCCCTCGCCGATCAGCTCGAGGACGCGGTAGCGGCCGTCGACCTCCGCGCCGAGCAGATCCGGCTCGGCCTCCGACGAGTCGAGCGAGTGCGCGAGCGCCGCCCCGCCGGCGCGATCGACCGCTGGCGGCGACGAGCGCCCCCCGGCGCGGCGATCGGACTGGCGGCGGCGATCCTCGGTGTCCTCGCCGCGATCGGTCGAGCGCCGGCCGAGCGAGCCGGGCCGGCGCACCGGCGCCTCGCTGCCGGCAGCGTACACCTCGGGCGCCAGCGTCGACTGGCCGCTCGCCTCGATCATCTGGCGCAGCTCGTCGGTGGGCGGCAAGGTCAGCGCGCGCGTCCGGACGCGGGACATGAGCTCGGCGCGCTCGGCGCGCTCGCGCCCGATGTCCTCGCCGAACAGCTCCTGGAGGAACGTCGCCATGCGCGTGCCGTCGGTGGTCGGCGCGTTCTGCGCGAGCCACGTCTGCAGCGCCATGCGCATCTCGTCGCAGTCGGCGTAGCGATCGCTCTTGTCGGCGGCGAGCGCCTTGAGGCAGATCTCGTCGAGCTCGGGCGGCACGCGCGGCGCGCGCTTGCTCGGGCGCATCACGTCGGGGTTCTTGGCGCGCGAGAGCAGATCCTGCGGTTGATCCTTGCCGGGCGGGAACAGCTGCCGTCCCGTGAGCAGCTCCCACAGCACGATGGCCCCCGCGTACATATCGCTGCGCCCGTCGAGCTTCTCGCCGCGCGCCTGCTCCGGGGACATGTACGCGACCTTGCCGTAGATGATGCCGGGCGCCGTCTTCTCGAGCTTGAGCGTCGACGACGCGAGCCCGAAGTCGGTCAGCTTCACCTCGCCGGTGTACGAGACGAGGATGTTCGGCGGCGAGATGTCGCGGTGGACGAGGTTGAGATCCGGAAAGCTGTGCGCGTACGCGAGGCCCCGGCACAGCTCCTTGGCGATGTAGACGGCGACGTCGATCGGGAACGCCACCTGCTTCTTCGCGCAGCGGTTCCAGACGGCGCGCAGGTCGCGGCCCTCGACGAAGTCCATCGCGAGGAACAGCTCGCCGGCCACGAGGCCAGCGTCGAAGACCGGGATCAGGTTGCCGTGCGAGAGCTTGACGACGACCTTCGCCTCGTCGCGGAAGCGGGCGACGTACTCCGCGTCGGCGAGGTGCGGGAGCACGGTCTTGATGACCATGAGGCGCTCGAGGCCGCGATCGCCGGTGACGGCGAGGTAGAGCGCGCCCATACCGCCCTGAGCCAAGGGTCCGAGCAAGTGATACTTGCCGAATTTCCTGGGGTAATGCTCCAGGTCTCCCTCTAGGAGCGCCACGCGCAACGAAGCTACCACGCGCATTCCACCGCTTCCAAATCCCTCCGTCGAGGCTTTGTCCGTGGCGAGCGATCACCGGGTTTCCGAATTGCGGGTGTAATTCGAAGCACATAAGATGTCGTGCCCGCAGCTGTGCCGCGGAGTGAGGGGAAGACCGACATGGCCGACGAGCTGGTCCTCGTCATCGACGACAGTCCGACGATCACCAAGGTGGTGCAGCTCGTCCTGACGAAGGCTGGCTACCAGATCCAGACGGCGATCGACGGGGAGGCGGGGCTCGCGGCGGTGCGCGCGCAGCGCCCCGCCATGATCCTGCTCGACTTCGTGATGCCGCGCATGAACGGCTACCAGTTCTGCCGCGAGCTGGTGGCCGATCCCGCGCTGCGCGACATCCCGGTCGTCCTGATGAGCGCCAAGGGCGATCAGGTGGGCGAGCGCTTCGTGAAGGTGATGGGGATCGTCGACTACATCACGAAGCCGTTCTCGCCGGAGGCGATCACCGCGGTCGTCCAGCACACGCTCAGCAAGTACGGGCGCGCGCGCCGCGGCGACGCGGACAACCCGTCGCTCGTGAGCGGCGAGGATCTGGCCGCCACCGACGACGCGGACCGCGCGCAGGCGCGCCTGGCGGCGCTCGCGACGATGCGGCGCGCGCTCGCCGGCGTGGTCTCTGCGCGCGTGGCGGAGCTGGTGGCGCTCGCGCAGGCGTCGCACGATCCGGACGCGCAGGTCGCGACCGACGCGGCGGCGATCGCCGAGGCGGCGTCCGCCGCGCTCGACGACGGCGCCCTCGCGCGCATGCTCGGCGCGATCGATCTCGGCCTCTTCGGCGAGGGCACGCCGGGCCTGCGCGGCGATCTGCGCGTCGTGCCGCTCGCGGAGGTGCTGCAGCTCCTCGACGTGCAGGAGCAGTCGGGCGTGCTCACCGTCGAGCGCAGCGGCGCGCGCGTCGACATCTACTTCCGCCGCGGGCGCGTCGATCAGGCGACGGCGGAGGGCGTGCCCGAGGAGTTCTTGCTCGGCCGCTTCGTGCTCGACGCCGAGCTGATGCAGCGCGCCGACTTCGAGGCGTTCCTCGAGTCGCGAAGCGAGGGCAAGCTCGAGAAGCGGCTGATCGGGCAGCAGCTCGTGAAGCTCGGCTACCTGGCCGAGGCGGATCTGAAGACGTGCCTCGTGCGGCAGTCGAGCGAGCTCATCTACGAGATCCTGCGCTGGCGCCACGGCCGGTTCCGGTTCAGCGCGGGCGTCGAGCTGCCGCCGCCGGTGATCGACGCGGCGCTCGGGCTCGACGTCGAGGCGGTGCTGATGGAGGGCTACCGCCGCGTCGACGAGTGGCACCTGATCGAGCGCGCGATCGACAACTTCGACGTCGTGTTCCTGCGCAACGAGGACTCGGTCGCGCAGATGGGGCGCGGCCGGCTGACGCGCGAGGAGCTCGCGGTGCTCGAGCTGGTCAACGGCAAGAACACGGTGAAGGAGATCGTCCGCAAGTCGCGGATGGGCTCGTTCGAGGTGTCGAAGATGCTGTACCGCCTGCTGAGCATCAAGCTGGTCCGGCGGCGCGTCCTGCCGGTGGCGGTGTAGCGCCGCCCGTCCGGGCGGCGCGTTCTGCTGGTGGCGGTGTAGCGGATCACCCGAGGAGAGAGCGCGCGCGATCGATGTCGGTCCGGATCTGCGCGAGCAGCGCGTCGACGGAGTCGAACTTCTGCTCGTCGCGGATCTTGGCGACGAATGTCGTGCGGACGCGCCGGCCGTAGAGATCGCCGTCCCAGCCGAGGACGTGGACCTCGAGGACGAGGCCGCCGCTCTCGACGAACGTCGGATTGGTCCCGAGGCTCGCGACGGCGGGCAGCGCCGCGGCGGGGCCGCCCTCGCCGAGGACGGCGAGCGTCACGGCGTAGATCCCGGGCGCGATCGAGAGATCGCTCTCGGGCGCGATGTTCGCGGTGGGGATGCCGATCGCGCGGCCGCGCTTGGCGCCGTGGACGACGGTGCCGTCGAGGTCCCAGCGGCGCCCGAGCAGCCGCTCGGCACCGGGGAGATCGCCAGCGCGGAGGTAGTTGCGGATCTTCGACGACGACGCGATTTCATCATCGACCTGGACGGGCGGCACGATCTCGACGTCCGCGCCGGCGCGCGCGCCGTGGGCGCGGAGCGCGTCGGTCGAGCCGGTCCGGCCGTGCCCGTAGCAGAAGTCGTAGCCGACGACGATCGCGCGCGCGCGCAGGGCGCCGAGCACGATGTCGTCGACGAACGCGTCCGCCGTGAGCGCGGCGAGCTCGCGCGTGAACGGCTCGACGACGGTGGCGTCGAGGCCGGCCGCCGCGAGCAGCTCGAGGCGGCGCGCGAGCGAGCACACGCGCGCCGGCGGCTGCGGCGCGAGCACGGCCGCCGGGTGCGGATCGAACGTGAGCGCGACGGCGGCGAGGCCGCGCGCCGCGGCGAGCGCGCGCGCGCGATCGATCAGCGCGCGGTGGCCGGCGTGCACGCCGTCGAAGTTGCCGATCGCCAGGGCGGCGCCCGGCCAGGCGGGCGCGCTGCGGTGGCCGTGCACGACTTCCATGCGCGCGAAGGTAGCGCGAAGTCAGCGGGGTGCGGGCCCGCTTTCCATCTCGTGCGCCCGCCGGGCGGCCGCGGTCCACGCGGGCGGCAGGAGCAGGAGCAGGCCGACGGTCGCGGCGGTGATCGCCTGGCCCGCGGGGAGCCGGATCTGGCCGGCGAACCGCGCCGCGCCGAGCCCGGCGGCGAGCGCGCCCAGGCCGAGCGTGAGCGGGCCGATCGCGCCCGCGCGCAGGTCAGCGAGGAACGCGCCGGCGATGCACGCGCCCGCGGCGAGCTCGGGCAGGTAGAGGCGCCCGCCCCGCGGCGGCCGGGCGAGCGCGGCGAGCCCGCCGAGCGCGGCGATCGCCGCGATGGGCCCGAGCGCGTCGGCGGCGCGCGCGGCGAGCCAGAGCGGGGAGCCCGGCGCGCCCGGGGCGCTCGGCTGCGCAGCCTCGCCGAACCACAGCGCGGCGAAGCTGCCGTGCGTGAGCCCGATGCCGAGCGCGAGCACGACGGCGAGCGCGCCGACGAGCGGCACGGCGACCAGCCAGCGCGGCCGCGGCGCGGGCCCGGGCTCGAGCACGAGCCGCGCGCCGGCGAGCGCGATCAGCGGCGCCGCAGCGGGCGCGAGGATCGCGGCGAGCGTGGCGGGCGCGAGCGCGACGAGCGGCCGCGTGGCCGGGCGCGCGAGCTCGGCCACGACCCAGCCGATGCTGGCGAGCGCGAGGCACGGCGCGGCGAGGCTCCCGCCGCGCTCGACGATCGAGGCCACGGCGAGCAGCGGCGCGATCACGGCCGCGGCGAGCCCGGCGGGCGACTCCCCGGCGAGCGCGCGCACGGCCGCGGCGAGCCCGGCGCCGGCCCCGGCCGCCAGGGCGGCGGGCAGCGGCGCCGCGCCGAGCGCGAGCGCGGCCACCGGCGCGCCCAAGGCCATCGCCGGGATGACGTTCCAGGACCGCATCGCACGACGCTACGGATCACGGCGCGGCGGGGCAAATTCTCGGCGCCGCGCGCGGCGCCCGGCGCGGCGGGCCGCGCGGCGACGGCGATTTTCGCCATGCTATCGTGAGCGCCGCCGTGATCGTCGCCGTGATCGCCGCCGTTCGATCGCGGATCGCGACCGCCGCGCGCTGGCTTTGGCCGAGCGTCGCGTGCGCGTGCGTCGGCGCGCTGGTGGGCGGCGCCGTCGAGGGGATCGCGCTGGGCGGCGCGTGGCCGGCGGCGGCGGCGGCGGGCTTCCTCGGGCTCATCGCGCTCCCGGCGCTCATCGGCGCGAGCGTCCTCGGGCGCGGGCTGTACGCGCTGTGGCAGCCGGAGGTGCTCGCGGCGGAGCTCGTCGAGGCGGACGGCGCGGCGCCGCGGCTCGCCGGCTGGGCCGGGTTCTTGTACGCGGCGGCGCTCGCGCTGTCATGGGCGCTGTTCCAGGGCACGTGGCTGCTCGCGGCGTGGACGGCGTTCAAGCCGCTGACCCTGGGCTACGCGGTGCCGCTCCTCGGCCTCGCCGCGGCGCTGCTCCTGGTCGCGCTGTCGCGCCCGGGGGCGCGGCTCTTCACCCGCATCGCGCGCGCGATCGATCGGCGCTGGCGGCGCGGCGGCCGACGGCGCACGCTGCTCCGGCCGCGCGCCATCCTCGCGGGCACCGCCGCGGTCTCGCTCGCCACGGCGTACGCGCTGTGGCGGCTCATGGTGCGGCCGCGGATCGGGCCGGTCGACACCTCGATCCTGGCGGCGCCAGCGGCGGCGCTCATCGCGACCGGCGTCGCGCACGCCCTGTGGCACCGCGCCCCCCGCCGCGTGCGCGCGATCGCTGGCGGGCTCGCCGCGGGGCTCGCCGCGGCCACGCTCGCCGCCGCCGGCGCCGCGGTGCGCGCAGATCCGGCGCTCACGCTCGAGATCTGGGGCGATCAGCCGCTCGCCGGGCTCGCGATCGAGCGGGTGTTCGATCTCCAGGCGATCCGCGACGACCTGCCGCTCGAGGAGCTGCGGCCGGCGGCGCGCCCGGGCGCCGCGCACCCCGACATCGTCCTCATCACGATCGACACGGTGCGGGCCGATCGCACGCCGCCGTACGGCGGCCCGGCCGACATGCCGCTCCTGCGCGACCTCGCCGAGCGAGGCACCGTGTTCGAGCGCGCGTACGCGCCGAGCAACGTCACGCGGCGCTCGATCCCCTCGATGCTGACGGGGCTCCACCCGAACCGCGTCCGCGGCCGCGTCGTGGGCTGGGCGCTGCGCGTCGATCCGCGCCACGTGCTCGTCGCCGAGCGGCTGCGCGCCGGCGGCTACGAGACGGCGGGCTTCATGTGCTGCGCGAGCTTCTGGTCCCGCGAGGCGCGCACGGGGCTCGCGCGGGGCCTCGGGCACCTCGAGATCGAGCCCGACGGGGCGAAGCTCGCCCGGCTCGCCCGCGCGTGGCTCGACGCGCGCGAGCGCGCGCCGCGCGGCCCACCGCTGTTCGTCTGGATGCACCTCATCGAGCCGCACAACTGGGCGACGGGCATCGCCGACGCGCTCGCCGAGGGCGAGAAGCGCAAGATCTACGATCGCGTGCTCGCGCGCGCCGACTCGATGCTGCTCCCCGTGCTCTCCGCGTTCATCGAGCGCCCGGCCGACCGCGCGCCGATCGTGATCGTCACCGCCGATCACGGCGAGGGCCTGGGCGATCACGGCACGCCGTTCCACTCGACGGATCTCTACAACTCGAACCTCCACGTCCCGTTCGTGATCGCCGGGCCGGGGATCCGGACGCAGCGCGTGCCCGAGGTGGTCTCGCTCACCGATCTGACGCCGACGATCCTCGAGCTGGCCGGGTTCGCGCCGCCGGCAGGCCCGGGCGTCGACGGGCGCTCGCTCGCCGATCTCGCCCTGGGGCGTCGCGCGGGGAACCCGAGCGGCGGCGTCGCGTTCGCGGCGATGATCAAGGATCGGTCGAACCCGGGCGGGATCACGGCGATCGTCCAGGGCAGCTGGAAGCTGATCGACAACGGCGTCGGCCTCGAGCTGTACGATCTCCGCGCCGACCCGGCCGAGCGCGTGAACGTGCTCGATCGCAGCCCCGGGATGGCCGCGCAGCTGCGGCAGCTCCTGCGCGAGCGGCAGGCGCTCGCGCGGCGCTCGCCGTTCGAGTGAGCGGGCGCGGCGCGGTGCGAGGCCGGGTCAGGCCGGCCGGCCGGCGGCCCGGCGGCGCCCGGCCGGCAGCGACGCCATGTACTCGGGCCGCAGGATCCGATCGGTCAGCACGGTGAACGCGATGCCGACCTGCGCGAGCAGGCGCTGCGCCGCGAAGCTCTCGTCGGAGATGCCGAGCTCGTCGAGCCGGGCCGGCCGGAGGTTGCGCGCCAGCTCGACGTAGGCGGCGTGGACGGCCTCGGCGGGGGCGCCGATCTCGAGCCCGAGCAGCGTGAAGTGATCGGCCCCGCGATCGAGCATCGCCGTGCGCTCCTCGATGAGCGTCGTGACCTCGTGCGCCGCGAGCGCGTTCGGGCGCACGGCCGTGACCTGGTTCGTGCGGAACGCGTCGAGCATCGAGCGCGACCTCGGCTCGAACTCGATCTCGAAGTCGACCTCGGTGTCGGAGCGCGACCGCGCCGGCGCCCGCGCCGGCGCGCACGTCGGCGTGCGTGGTGGGATCGGCGGCGGCACGGCCCGCGACGGTGGCGGCGGCGGCGCGGCCCGCGACGGCGGCGGCGGCGACGGCGGCG
>DATMCI010000089.1:0-3870 GCA_035558535.1 Kofleriaceae bacterium | reverse complement strand
TCTGGCGCCCCTTCGACCGCTGGATCGCGCAAGGCGAATACCGGGATAGCTGGGCTCGGAACTGGATTCCGCTGGTCGAGCGAGGGTTGGTCGATTACTACCTGGTCACCGCGCACAAACCGGCCGCGTAGCCGCGCGGGCGGCCGTCGTGAAGGCCCAGCAGAACACCAGGCCGAGCGACCGCGCACAAACCGGCCACGTAGCCGCGCGGGCGGCGGCGTTAGCGCCGGGCGCCCGGACCGCAGCTGCGGCTCTGGGTCACGCGGCCCCGGGTGACACGGTCCCGGCGCCGGAGCGCGAGCCCAGCGGCGACCGCGACCGCGACCGCGGCCAGGCCGCCTGGACCTTCTGTCGAGCAGCCCCGGCAGCCCTTGTAATAGTGCGGTGCCTCGGTAGGTCCGCTGAATGCGGGCGGCGACGCCCTCCACGGCGACAGGCCGCCGAGCAGGTCATCCAGCAGCGACCGCGAGCTCGACCGCGACAGCTCGGGATTGCGCGATGTGTCGGCGCCGGGATCCTGGCGATCGAGCACGTCGGACGGCATCGTGTCCGCGGGCGGCTGCGTCGGCGCGGCCAGCCCACGGCCCCCGCCGGAGATGGTGCACCCGGCGAGCCAGACCGCGAGCACGATCGCGCGCATATCGGAGAGCATGCCGCATCTGCTCGCCGGGTGCAGATCTCGTAAACAGCAAACCGGCGGAAACGCCGACGCGCCGCAAGGCACTACGAGCTGCCTTGGGAGCTGAGAGCTGCCTGAAGCTACCTTGGAAGTGCCCGCGAGGCGCACGGTGGGCCGTGGCTCCTCCCCTCGCAGCGGCGGGCCTCGCCCTCGCGCGTGTCCGCGCACGTCCCGCGCCGAGCGCGAGAAGCATCGCGAAGTAGCGAAGCACCGCCGCAAAGATGAAGGGTTGGGAGAACGCGAGCGTCGGAGATGCGCTCGGCACGGGCCCTGCGCGGATACGCGCTGGCGGGCGAGAGGCCCGCCGCCGCGAGGGAGGCTCCGGAGCTTGGGGACATGCATGGATGTCGTGCCACGCAGTGGGCTCGTGCTGCATGGAGGCTCCAGCGGCCGAGCCGAAGCTCCGAGAGCTGCTCCGAGAGCTGGCACCACACGACCGATGACTGCAGCCAAGCCCGCGCCGCAGTGCTCACACGAGCTTGCCCGAAGAGCTGCCCCGCATACGACGGTGACTACCACGCTGAATCGTCATCCGAGTCGGCACTCGCTACGTATCGGCCGCCCTCTGGTCTGTGAGTCCACCGCAACAGCGAGAGCTCAACGACACGCCGGCACCTCCGATCGCTCGGTTTGCCCAGCATCGCTCGCGCAGGATGAGAGTCACGCTCCCAGCAGCATCGTCCTGATTCATTCGATATCCAGCTGATGGATATTCAGACACAGGAGACGAACAATAGCGGTCATAGAATTTTCAATGGCGATTGCTTGACGATTCGCCACCAGTCGACTATACAGTGGTAGGATTGCAGCTTGGGCTTCGAAGCCAGCGGCCGGATCTCTGGAGTGGGCACGTGTGGCCATCGATGACACCGAGGCCGCGGCGAAGCGTTCTCGAGGAGCAAGGGCGATCGTGAACATGTCGAATCAGCAGGCTCATAGCGGCCATCGTTGCAATGCGGAAGTAGTGAGTGCATGGCCGGAGGAAGAGCGCCGCGCGCGCTCGTGGGCAGATCACGCGATCGCGGCCGAGGCGTGGGAGCGACAGCACGAAGCGGAGTGGTTGAGAGTGGACGGCAAGCTCCGTGGCATCGCGGCGCGGCGGGCGGCGCTCGATGCCGAGGAGGCGAACCTGCTGCGCTATGCCGAGGAGCTGAAGCTGTGGCGCGGCTACGCGTGCGGCTCAATGATCGAATACATGGAACGCGCGATGGGGTATGCGCCGCACACGGCGGCCGAGCGCCTTCGGGTCGCGCGCGCGATCGCCGAGCTGCCCTTGCTCGCAGAGGCGCTCGATCAGGGCGAGCTCGCGCATTCGGCCGTTCGCGAGCTGTCGCGAGTCGCCGTTCCCGATACCGAGGAAGCGTGGCTCGAGGCGGCGCGGGGCAAGAGCCTGCGCGAGATCGAGGCGCTGGTCTCTGGCCACAAGCCTGGTCACTTGCCCACCGACGAGACCGAGCCGCATCTGCACCGCAAGACGATCACGCTCGAGGTCTCACCCGAGACGTATGACCTCTGGCGCAAGCTACACGCGCTCGCCGCCGAGGAGCACGGCCAGCGGCTCTCGGACGACGAGCTGCTCCAGTCGGTGTTTCGACGGGCGTACGGAGATGGCCGTGCGTGCACCGGCGAAGGCGGGCGCCAAGGCAGCGAGAGCAGAGAAGCCAGCACGCCCGCATACAAGATCGCGATCAAGCAGTGCCCAGATTGCAAGCGTGCATGGCAGTACAGCGGCGGCCGAGACATCGAGATCGATCCGGCCGTGGCCGAGTGCGCGGCCTGCGACGCCGTCCACCTCGGCTCCCTCGACGCCGCCGCGCCCGAGCGCACGACCACGACTGTCACACCACGCAAGCGCGAGCAGGTGCTCGCGCGAGACGGCCACTGCTGCACCGTACCCGGATGCCGCCGGAACATCGGGCTCGATCTCCACCACATCGAGTACCAGAGCCGCGGCGGCGGCCACGCGCTCGGCAACCTCACCACCCTTTGCGATCTGCACCATCGGGCCGTCCACTTCGGCAAGCTCGTGATTCGCGGCGACGCGCCCGACCGTATGACGTTCACGTTCCGCAAGCCGCGTGACCGACGCAACGTCACCGACGACGACGCTCCCACGACTCCCGGTGCCTCGAGATCGGCAGTACCGCCCTCACCTGCTCGAGCCGACTCCTCTCCCGGCACCTCGCCGGTCGGTCCCACGTGGGCGCAGGCTCAGCGGCCGTCTCTGGCGACAGCGGACGAGCGGACGCCTCACGGTGCCGTTGCGCCGCACGCCCTCGAGCGCATCCACGCGCCAAGGGGCACGGACAGCACCGAGGCACCGCACAGTCCCTCCTCCGGCCCGGCGTCGGCGTGCGCGAAGCAGCAGACTGGCGTGGACAGCGCCGAGGCGCCGCACAGTCCCACCAACGACTCGGGCCGGCTGACGGGCAGCTTCAAAGCCAGTTCGATCAGCGCCGACGCGACGCCCGGTCCCACGTGGGCGCAGGCTCAGCGGCCGTCTCTGGCGACAGCGGATCAACGACCGCTTCGCTGTGCCAGCGACGCGCCTGCCCTCGAGCGCATCCACGCGTCAAGGGACGTGGACAGCACCGAGGCACCGCACAGTCCCACCTCCGGCCCGGCGTCGGCGTGGGCGAAGCAGCAGACTGGCGCGGACAGCGTCGAGGCGCCGCACAGTCCCACCAACGACTCGGCCCGGCTGACGGGCAGCGTCGAGGTCAGTTCGATCAGCGCCGACGCGACTCCGATCCACACGCCGAGGGCATCGACCAGCAACCTGCTCAATGGTCGCGGCGACGCCGAGGCGTCAATCGGTCGGCCTCGAACATATCCGGCTCAACCTTCGTGATGCAGGCGTGCTCTCAAACCTGGCGCTGTGCTCGTGCGGCTCATGGCCCACGGGCTCATTATCTCCGTCCCCCCTTGTCTCGACGGTCCGGGGTCCGGTGAGCCCCGAGTGCCCATCGCTCTCGGAGGTCGCTTCGCCCGATCCTATCGTTACGAGCGCGGGCTCCGCTCCACGCCACCGCGCGGCGCGCCCGCGCGCAGGGGCCTCCGCGGCGCAGCGAGACCAGAGGCCCGGGGAACGGGCCATCACCAGTCATGAAACCAGTGGAGAACGCGGGCCAGTCGGGTGAGACGTTCATTCTGAGCGCCTTGGAGGCGGCGCGCGCCGACGACACATTACA
>DATMCI010000088.1:0-90926 GCA_035558535.1 Kofleriaceae bacterium | reverse complement strand
CACCGCCGTGACGAAAGTGAAGATGGAAGTCTTGAGCATCGTGTCCTCCGCGCTACCAGACACGATCCGCGGCGGACCTTGCGAAGGAATCGTCCGAGCCCCGCCGAAACCCCCGGGGCTTAAGCTCTGCGGAGGAGCCGGCTCAGGGTCAGATCGAGCTCGCTCTGCACCGCACGGATGAGGCTGTCGACGTCCGCGTAGTTGCCGGCGAGCCCCAACCGTTCGGAGAGGCGGGCGCGGACGTCGTCGAGCACTGACGCGCGCAGCGCCGTCAGCCAGCGCGAGACCGTCGAGCCGTGCACGCCGAACATCTGGCCGAGCTGCTCGAGGCCGATCCGCTCGAGGTAGTACATGCGCAGGAGGTTGCGATCGCGCGCGCTGTCGAGCGCGTCGAACGCGGCGCGGATCGCCTGCTCCACCTCGGTCCGGTACCTGTCGCGCACGACCGCGAGCTCGGGCGGCAGCATCGCGTCGGCGACGTCGTGGTCGTCGCCGAGCGGCGTCTCGGGGCGCGCGCCGCGGATCATGTTCAGCGCCGTGCGCATCGCCGCCACGCCGAGCCAGCGGCCGAGCGGGGCCTGGCCCGCGTACGTGGTGAGCCGGGGCGCGCCGCCCGGCGGCGTCACGAGCAGGCGCTGGCCGAGCTCCTGCGCCACCTCGTCGGCGATCCACCCCGGCTGGCGCAGCTCGCCGACGACGCGCACCGCCTCGGCGCGGATCATGCGATCGAGCACGCGCAGCGCGTCGGCGTCGCTGGCCAGGCACGCCGCCGCGAGCGCGAGGTCGGCCTGGTGGACGGCCTGGTGGCGCTCGTCGACGGCGCCGGGCGCGCGCGCGGCATCGTCCCGCGGATCGTCCGGATCGGCCATCGCGGCGCGCATGGTAGCTTGGTTTGGCGGGCGCATGGATCACCTGACGGAGCAGAGCGTGATCGATCTGATCGCGGGTGCGCTCGTCGGGCCGCGCGCGGCGACGGTCCACGAGCACCTCGATCGCTGCGCCGAGTGCCGCGCGCTCGTCGGCGTCATGGTGCGCGCCGAGGCCACGCCGGGCGCGCTCGGGACGCCGCCGCACCCGGAGGCGACGCCGGAGCTGGCAGGCGTGACGGGCGCGGCGGACGGATCGCTCGCGACCGTCGCGGTGGTGCCGAGCGCGCGGCGCGGGGCGCTCGCGCCGCCGCTGCCGCTGTCGCAGCTCGACGAGTACCGCGTGATCGAGCTGCTCGGCCGCGGCGGGATGGGCACGGTGTACCGCGCGCACGACACGCTGCTCGATCGCGAGGTCGCGATCAAGCTGATGGAGCGCACCGACTCGGAGGCGGCGCGCCAGCGCTTCCTCGTCGAGGCGCGCGCGGTCGCGCGCATCCGCCACCCGAACGTCGTCGTGGTGCACCGGGTCGGCGTCGCCGCGGAGCAGCCGTACATCGTCCCGTACATCGTCCCGTACATCGTCTATGACCTCGTCCGCGGCCGCACGTTCGGCGCGCTGGCCCGGCCGCTGCCGTGGCCGAAGGTGCTCGAGCTCGCGACCGGCGTGGTCCGCGGGCTCGCGGCCGCGCACGCGCAGAGCGTGCTCCACCGCGACATCAAGCCGGCGAACCTGATGCTCGACGAGCACGGCGATGTGGTCGTCGTCGACTTCGGGCTCGCCAAGCTCGCGGGCGCGCCCGCGCTCGCGGCGGCCGGCGCGGGCGGCGTCGACGACGTTGGCGTTGGCGGCGGCGGTGGCGGCGGTGGCGGTGGCGGTGGCGGCGCGGGGCAGGGGCAGCGGCTCGCCGAAGGGAGCGGCGATCCGCGCATGACGGCGACGGGGGCCACGCTCGGCACGCCGCGCTACATGGCGCCCGAGGCGTGGCTCGGCGCGGACGCGACGGCGCAGACCGATCTGTACTCGCTCGGCGTCGTGCTCTACGAGCTGCTCACCGGCCGGCCGCCGTTCGAGGCGACGGGGCTGCCGGAGCTGGCGCGCCGCGTGCGCGAGGAGGCGCCGCCGCCCGTCGCCGAGCAGGCGCCGTGGGTGCCGCCGCTGCTCGGAAGGCTCGTCGATCGCTGCCTCGCGCGCGAGCCGGCAGCGCGCCCCGTCTCGGCGGCCGCGCTCGGCGACGAGCTCGAGGCGCTGCAGCGCGGGCGCGCGTTCGAGGCGTTCGAGCGCGATCGCGTGCGGCGCGCGCCGGCCGGCAGCCCCTACCCCGGGGCGCGGCCGTTCGGCTTCGAGCACCAGGGCGTGTTCTTCGGCCGCACCGGCGAGCTGCGCGCGCTCGTCGATCAGCTCCGCGATCGGCCGTTCGTCGTCGTGGCGGGCGAGGCGGGCGCGGGCAAGACGTCCTTGTGCCAGGCCGGCCTCCTGCCGATCCTCATGCGCGGCGCGCTCGGCGGCGCGCGCAAGTGGGTGCCGGTGCCGCTCTCGCCCGGCGCGCGCCCGATGGCGGCGCTCACCGCGGCGGTGGCGGCGCACGTCGAGCTGTCGCCCGAGGAGGTCGCGGCGCGGCTCGAGCGCGATCCGGAGCTGGTGCTCGCGCAGTTCCGCGCCGGCCACCGCGGCGGCTGCATGGCGCACGTCCTGTTCGTCGACGCGCTCGACGATCTCCTGGCCCCCGGCGTCCCGCCCGACGAGGCGCGCCGGTTCGCGGCGCTGCTCGCCCGGCTCGCCGAGCCGGCGCCGGCCCTGCGCGTGCTCGCGACCTTGCGGGCGCCGAACCTGCTCGCGGTCGCCCAGCTCCCCGGCCTGTGCGACGTGATCGGGCCGTCGCTCTACCTCTTGCTCGAGCCGCGCGACGAGCGGGCGCTGCGCGACATCATCATCGAGCCGGCGCGCCTGGGCGGCCGCGACGTCGACGAGCCGGTCGTGCGCGAGCTGCTCGGCGCCGCCTCGCGCGGCGAGCTGCGCCTGGCCGCGCTCGCGTCGCGGCTCGCGGCCCTGTGGGACGCGCGCTAGCGCCAGCGAGCTCCCTGACCGCGGTACCATGTGCGCGTGTATCGCGACGACGAAGCCGCACGAGCTGCGTACGTGGCCGCGCTCGAGCGCAAGGCCGCCCGCGTGGCCGCGCTCGAGGACCGGATCCGCGAGCTCGAGGCCGAGAACCGCGAGCTCCGCGCCGCCGAGCACCGCGAGGACCGCGCGGCGCGGAGCGGCGAGCCAGCACCGGGCGTAAGCGATGCCGCGGTCCTGGTCGATGAGAAGGTCGAGAGCTACGTCGCGAAGCTGATCAATGCCACCGACCCGCGGCGCACCGACGGGATCCTGTCGGGGGCGCTCGGGAGCGACGCTGCATCGGTGCTCGACGCGGCTCGCGTCCAGGCGCGCGCGGCGGGCCGGCGGCACGTGACTCCTGCCGACGTCCGCGTGGCCGCGCTCCAGATCCTGCCCGGGCGGATCATGATGCTCGATCCCGATGTCGATCCGCGCGGGATCGTCCGGGCGATCCTCGACGTCGTCAAGGCGCCATGATCCCAGCGGTACGTTTCGCGACCCACCTGCGCGCCTGGCCGCGCCTGGCCGCGCCTGGCCGCGCCTGGCTGCGCCCGCGTCACGGCGCGCGGCCCTGTGGGACGCGCGCTAGCGTTGGCACCAGTCGGAAAGGACCACCATGACCAGCACACTTCGGAGCGGGCAGTTTATCTGGCGCGAATTCATGAGCACCGATGTCGACGCGAGCGTCCGCTTCTACGCGGAGACGTTCGGCTGGACGACCGAGGCGATGAAGATGCCCGACGGCGTGGACTACACGGTGCTGAAGGTCGGCGCGATCCCGGTCGCTGGGATCATGAAGCACCTGATGCCGGGCGCCCCGGCGTTCTGGACCGGCGCCGTGGCGGTCGACGACGTCGACGCGGCGGCGAGCCGCGCCGCGGCGGCCGGCGGCAAGGTGCTCATGCCGCCGATCGATCTCGGTACGATGGGCCGCTGGGCGGGGCTCGCCGATCGGCAGGGCGCGCTGCTCTACGCGTGGCGGGCCAACGAGGTCGATCCGGCGGCGGCGGCCCCCGTGCGGCCGGGCGTCGGCATGTTCTGCTGGGAGCAGCTGAACACGGCGTCGCCCGCCGACGCGATCGCGTTCTATGGCGAGGTGTTCGGCTGGACGAGCAAGCCGTTCTCGGGCGGAGGCGATCTCATGGTCTTCGAGGCGGGGGCCGCCAGTGTCGCCTCGGTGATGCAGAGCGCGCCGGGCGTGCCGAGCCACTGGCTCAGCTACGTCGTCGTCGAGCGACTGGCCGCGACCTACGATCGGGCGCGGCAGCAGGGCGGCCAGGTGATGATCGAGCGGATCGACGTCCCGACGGTCGGCGCGATCGGCGTGATCCGGGACAACGTCGGCGCGGTGATCGGCGTCCTCGAGGCACCAGCCGGTTGAGCCGGCCCCGGCGTCGGCGCGGGTGCACGGGGGCGCAGGCCCGCCGGCGCGGGCGGGCGCGCGCGGGCGCAGGCCCGCCGGCGCGGGCGCGTACGCGGCGGACGGCGAAGTTTGCGAAGGCTTGCTCGGCTCCGGCTGGGGTACTTGCCACGGCTGCATGAGCTGACGCGATGGCGCGGCGGCGTCGTGGGCTGGAGTCGCGGCGTCGTGGGCTGGCGCGTCGTGGGCTGGCGCGTCGGCAGCATGGGCTGCGCGTCGGCGGCATGGGCTGGCGCGGCGGCGGCATGGGCTGGCGCGGCGGTGGCGTGGGCTGGCGCGGCGGCGGGATGGGCTGGCGCGGCGGCGGGATGGGCTGGCGCCGCGGCGCGGGATGGCGGTCGCGCGGGCATAGGACGTCGCCGCGGCGGCGCGGGCTGGCGCCGCGCGGCGTGGGACGGCACTCGCGGCGCGAGGCGGATTCGATCCTGAGCCCAGATGATGTCCAACAGGCTGGGTTCATCGTTTTCGCTTAGATTCCAGATCTCTGGCTGGTTGGCCCCGTCAGAATTCTCGTCGGGAATTGGGTGGGCTCAGGATCGAATCCGCCTTGCTCAGTGACTCGCGGCGGCCGTTGCCTCGACCGCGTAGCACCCGGGGAGGTGCTCGCACGTTCGCTCTCCCGAAGCGGGACTCTCTGCTTCGCGGAGACCGGGGAGGTCCTCTCCAGGGCCCCGCTCGTGTGGCCTTCGGAGATCGGGCGAGCTTTATCCAGGACCCGGGACCTCATGCACGGAGATCAGCGGGTGAAATTTGGGCCAGTTCTGGAGGAGCCACGTCCGCGGCCGGAACACGATCAGCGGGTGATAGGTCGGTGGCAGCGGCCACAGGACCGGCGAGTCAGCGAGCTCCTGCCAGTCGAAGAACGTCGCGCCGCTCGAGAACGGATCGACCCTCCAAGTCTGCGCGGCGGGGGCGCGATCCTCGCCGTGGTGGCGCCAATTTCCGAGGACGTACGCGACCGTATTCCGGACGGCGCGCGGGCTGGTCAGTGCGCGCGCGTGGTACCGGTCAGCGATGACCCGGCCGGTGCGCCGGTCGCCGCCGCGCGCCGTGATCGCCTTGTTGATCTGCCGGGCCGCCGAGATCGAGAAGCCGTGGATGCCCTTCGAGAGCGCCTCCCTGCTGTCGGCCTCCACGATCAAATGGATATGAGTACGCTGGATACTGATGTGCGTGATGCGGAAGTCTTCACGCTTCGCGGTGACGATCGTCGCCTCACGGACCGCGAAGTAGGTGTCGCGCTGGCGCAGACCCTCGACGCTGCCGACGACCCGCATCGTCACGTGCACCGGATGCCGCGGATCGTGCTCGGAGCGCGTCGCGTGGGGCGCCCCCGGCCGCTGGCCCTTCGGCTTGCGGCCCGCGCCGCGGCGGTTGCCGCCATGTGTCCGGAAGACCATCTCCAGTTGCCCGCGCTTCCCTCGTGCCTTGGCCATGCGTCAGAGCTCCTCGATCGCGCCGGCCTGACCCCGCGAGATCGTGTTTCGAAGGACAAAATAGCAAGCTCGAGCTGAGTGTCTACTGCACAGAGGCGAAGTCGGCAATCAATATGGATGATTCTACGGCGCTCGAAGTTCCGATGTAAAAAATATATTTCACTCGCTGGCAGTTCGTGTGCACCGCGCGTCGCCACACGACGGCGTCTGGAACCGAGCTCGCTATGCGCTTCATTAGGGGGCGGGGGCCTGGTTCCTTGCCATTTCGAGCAACGGCAGATCGCGTGCGGGACATGCGACCGCATCCGCACAGGGCGTCTTGACCCACTGGCCGCTCGCAGTCGCGGTCACGGCACTGGCGCGTGCCTCGCGCGCAGCGCTCCTGGGGCGACCTTTACGATTCATATATACGCGGTTTCAAGCAACAGCCGATCGTGTGCGCACGGTGCCACTGCATCGCCGCGCGCGTCTTGCCCCGCGGTACTCGGCGTCGCGTTCCCGGCACCTGGCGCGTGCCTCGCGCGCAGCGCTCCTGGAGGTCGACCTTTTGCGATTCACATATGCGCGGTTTCAAGCAACAGTAGCTCGTGTGCGCACGGTGCCACTGCATCGCAGCGCGCGTCTTGCCCCTGGCGCTCGGCGTCGCGTTCCCGGCACCTGGCGCGTGCCTCGCGCGCAGCGCTCCTGGGGCGACTTTAATGATTCATATACGCGGGTTCAAGCAACAGCCGATCGTGTGCGCACGGTGCCACTGCATGGCCGCGCGCGTCTTGCCCTCCGGCGCTCGGTGTCGCGGTCCCGGCACCTGGCGCGTGCCTCGCGCGCAGCGCTCCTGGAGGTCGACCTTTGCGATTCACATATGCGCGGTTTCAAGCAACAGTAGCTCGTGTGCGCACGGTGCCACTGCATGGCCGCGCGCGTCTTGCCCCCGGCGCTCGGCGTCGCGGTCCCGGCACCTGGCGCGTGCCTCGCGCGCAGCGCTCCTGGGGGCGACTTTAATGATTCATATACGCGGGTTCAAGCAACAGCCGATCGTGTGCGCACGGTGCCACTGCATGGCCGCGCGCGTCTTGCCCTCCGGCGCTCGGGAGTCGCGTTCACGGCAACGGCACCTGCCTCGCGCGTCACTGCATGGCCGCGTGCGTCTTGTCCCCGGCGCTCGGCGTCGCGTTCACGGCACCTGGTGCGTGCCTCGCGCGCAGCGCTCCTGGGATCGACCCTTACGATTCATATATACGCGGTTTCAAGCAACAGCAGATGGTGTGCGCACGGTGCCACTGCATCGCCGCGCGCGTCTTGTCCCCGGCGCTCGGCGTCGGGTTCACTGCACCTGGCGCGTGCCTCGCGCGCAGCGCTCCGGGGGCGATCATTACGATTCATATATACGCGGTTTCAAGCAACAGCAGATGGTGTGCGCACGGTGCCACTGCATCGCGCAGCGCGCATCTTGCCCCCTCTCGGCGCTCGGAATCGCGTTCATGGCACCTGGCGCGCCTCGCGCGCAGCGCTCCGGGGTCGATCATTACGATTCATATATACGCGGTTTCAAGCAACAGCAGATGGTGTGCGCACGGTGCCACTGCATCGCCGCGCGCGTCTTGCCCCCCCGGCGCTCGACGTCGCGTTCACGGCACCTGGCGCGTGCCTCGCGCGCAGCGCTCCTGGGGGCGACTTTAATGATTCATATATACGCGGTTTCAAGCAACAGCCGATCGTGTGCGCACGGTGCCACTGCATCGCGCAGCGTGTCGCAGTGGTTTTGACCGGTGCGAAGTCGGGCCGTACCGCCTGCTGGCCGCTCGTAGGCTGGGCCCACCGTCGGCGCGATCGGCGTGATCCGCGACAACGTCGGCGCCGTGATCGGCGTCCTCGAGGTGCCGGCACCCTGAGCGCGGTCACGAGCGGGGGGCGCGCGCGAGCATCGCCACGAGCTCGTCGGCCGATGCGCTGGCGCCGGTGATCCGCTCGTCGCCGATGAACAGGGTCGGCAGCGCGCGGACGCCGGCCGCCGCGGCGTCGCGCAGGTCGCTCGCGACGCGCTGCTCGGCCGCGGCGAGGTCGGCCTGGTAACGCGCCGGATCGCAGCCGACGCGCGCCGCGAGCGCGGCGCAGCCCTCGGGCGTCAGCTCCTCGGGACGGGCCGCGAACAGCGCCCGCGCCATCGCGTCGCCTCTGCCCTGCGCTTCGGCGCAGCAGTACGCGAGCGCCGCGGGCGCCGCGCCAGGGTGCTGCGGCAGCGGCACCATCTTGCGCACGACGCGGACGGGCGCGCCGGCCTGCGCGATCGCCTGATCGAGGCGCGCCTGCATCGCGCGGCAGAACGGGCACTCGAAGTCGACGAACTCGACGACGGTGACGGCATCCGGCGCTTGCGCGCGCGCGTGCGCGATGACCGCTGGCGTGCCCGCCTGGGGCGGCGGCGCAGCGGCGGACGGCGCCTGGGTCCACGCGCCGAGCGCGACGGCGATCGCGGCGACGGCCGGGGCGACGGCCGGGGCGAGCTGCGCGAGCCGCTTCGGCGCGGGCGCGAGCGTGCGCGCACCGGCGACGACGAGCGCCGCGTGGAGAATCGCCGCGGGATCGGCGATCAGGCACAGCTTGCACCACGCGCCGATCACGAGCGCCTGCAGCGCGATCAGCCACGCGGCCCACGCGCCGCCCGCGAGCGCCAGGGCGCGCCGCAGCCGCGGCGCCGAGACGAACGCGAGCCCGAGCGCGGCGGAGAAGAACCCGACGCCGAGCACGGACATCGGGATCCCGAGCGGCCGCGCCCACGCGGACGTCCGCACGATCTCGCAGCCGGTCTCGGCGCAGAATGTGGGGGCGGCGCCGAGATCGTCGACGAGGCTCGTGAGGCTGGCACCGAGGCCGACGATCGCCGACGCGATCGCGCCGAGCGTGAGCGCGCGCTCCTTGGGCATACGCGGGCGAAACCGGCGCGGTCGGCGCGCGCATTCCCGCGGCACAGGCGCGGGCAGCGCGCGCATTCCCGCGGCGCGGTCGCGGTCGGCGCGCATGTCCCGCGGTCGCGGTCGCGGTCGCGGTCGGCGCGCATTCCCGCGGTCGCGGTCGCGGTCGCGGTCGCGGTCGCGTGCGGCGCGCATTCCCGCGGTCGCGGTCGCGGTCACGGTCGGCGCGCGCCAAGCCCGCTAGCGCTTCTTGCCGGTGAATCCGGTCGTGAACTTGAGCTCGGCACCGACGAGCAGCGCCTGGTTCTGGCCGTCGATCGTGCCGGCGAACAGGCAGCCGCCCGCGTAGCCGATCGTCACGAGGCCGGCGCGCATCTCGGTCGCCTCCCAGTCCTCGCCGCGCAGCCCGTCGGTCACGAGGTCGGCGTCCGCGACCGAGTAGCCGAGCATCGCGCAGTTGAGGCCGTTCGTGACGATGCCGCCGCCGAGGAACAGGCGGAACGTCTCGCCGGCCTCGCCGATCACGCCGAACGCCTGCTGCGTGCGGACCGTGACGTCGCCGCCGCAGACCAGATCGCAGCTCGGGTTGCTCGTCCCGGCGCCGCACGTCCCGGGCGCGGGCTGTTTCAGCGGCTCGTCGCACTGCGCGGCGGGCAGGTTCACGACCATCTGGTGCTGGTGCTGCACGTCGCGCTGCTCGATCAGGACCTGCGTCGGCCACGCCTCGCTCGGGCACACGACCTCGGGCCGCCCGCAGTCGAGCGAGAACGTGTACGGCTTGCCGGCGTGGTTGATCGTCACCTCGCCGCCCGCGGCGCCGAGCTCGGCGTGGTAGACGGCGCCGCCGAGCTTCACCTCGACGCCGATCTGATCGTCGTAGTCGACGGCCCAGGTGCCGCGCACGTCGGGCGCGGGCGACTGCGAGCCGGCAGCGCAGCCGTCGCCCTGGGCGCCCATCAGGGCCGGCAGGGTGGGGATGGCGAGCAGGACGAGGGGGAGCGCTTTCATCTTCATGCTGCGGTCCTCTATCAAAGGATGGACCAACCCGGATCCGACGTCGGATCGCGGACTTGCCGCGCGTCGGGCGTCGTGGATGCCGGCGTGACCCCGCGTTCACGCCGGATTGCTCGACACCGCTCGCGGCGGCCACAACAGACCGGCCGCCGGGCGGAAGCGGGCGGAAGCGCTGGGCCCGTCCAGAATCTGAACGGAGCGGTGGAGGCCACGAGGCTGAGCCTCCTCGCTCCGCGGCATCATCTGCATCCGGGGGAGTCGCCCGGGGAGCGGTGGAGGCCACGAGGCTGAGCCTCCTCGCTCGCGCTCGGAGGCTCAGGCCGAGTCGCGGTAGCGCCGCAGCTTCTGGTACAGCGTGCTGCGCGCGATCCCGAGCCAGACGGCGGCGCGATCCACCGAGCCGCCGGCCCGCTGGAGCACGTGCTCGATGTACTGGCGCTCCATCTCGGCGAGCGGCAGCACCTCCTCGGGGAAGCCGCTGGGCGCCGCGGGCGCCGGGCTGCGCTCGAAGTGGAGCGCCGGGCGATCGAGCTCTTGCGCGCCGCCAGCGAGCAGCATCGCGCGCTCGAGGACGTTGCGCAGCTCGCGGACGTTGCCGGGCCAGTCGTACTCGCACAGAGCCTCGAGGGCCCGGGCGGTGAGCTCGATCGGCGCGGCCGGCGACATCCGATCCAGGAGGTGCCGCGCGATGTGCGGGATGTCCTCGGGCCGCACGCGGAGGGGCGGGATCACGAGGTGGATCGTGTTGATCCGATAGTAGAGATCGGCGCGGAACCGGCCCTCGCGCACCATGTGGCCGAGGTCGCGGTTCGTCGCGGCGATCAGGCGGATGTCGACGCTCCGCGAGCGCACGTCGCCGATGCGCCGGAACTGCTTCTCCTCGAGGACCTTGAGGAGCCGCGGCTGCAGCTCCATCGCGATCTCGCCGATCTCGTCGAGGAAGACCGTCCCGCGGTGCGCCACCTCGAGCAGCCCGAGCTTGCTCGTCGCCGCGCCGGTGAACGCGCCGCGCTCGTGGCCGAACAGCTCCGCCTCGAGCAGCTCGCGCGAGAGGCCCGCGCCGTTGATGTCGACGAGCGCCTCCTGCGCGCGCGGCCCGTGCTGGTGGAGCCACGTCGCGAGCACGCTCTTGCCGGTGCCGGTCTCGCCCTCGATCAGGACCGGCGACTGGGTCTCGAGCACGCGCGATGCCTGCGTCGACAGCGCGCGGATCGCCGGGCTCTCCCCGACGAACGGATCGAGCTCCTGCCGCGCCTCGCGGGCGGAGAGCGCGAGCCGGCGGCGGCGATCGCGGTAGCTCTCGAGCGCCCGCTGGACGATGACCATCATCACCGAGCTCTCGAACGGCTTGACGACGAACTGCTCGGCCCCGGCCTTGACGGCGCTGACCGCCAGATCGATCGAGCTCTTGCCGGTGAGCATGATCAGCGGCACCCGGTGATCGATGCGGCGGAGCGCCTCGATCAGCTGGACGCCGTCGCCGTCCGGGAGCAGGTAGTCGACGATCACCAGGTCCGGGACGTTCGCGCGGAACGCGGCCTCGGCGTCGCGCGCGGTCTCCGCCTCCTCGACCTCCAGGCCATGGGTCTGGAACATGCGGCGAAGCAAGTGCCGGACGCAGCGCTCGTCATCGACCACGAGGATCCGGCCCATAGCGAGGGAGGATAGGAGGGGGTCGCAGGGGTCGTCAAGGTAGCGGTAAGGTAGCCAGTCCGGAAATCGGACAACGACAGTCCGGATTCCGGACTCGAGGCTCGGTCCGACCGGTCCATCTGGTTGACCTTCCACGGCTCCCCTGTGGCTCAGCGCTTGCGAGGGCCTCGCTGCCGTGCAGGCGATTGGCACCCCTTACATTGGCGCTCCGGGTATGCGCTGGGAGATAGTTCTCCCTGGTGAACGGAGCGCGCCGCCGGGTGAGATCTGCACGCAGGTCGTATGGTGAGGAGCGTCTTGCTGGTGAGCCGTGATCCGGTAGCGAGCGCGGCGCTCGAGCGCGATCTGAACGCGCGCGGCTACGACGCGACCTCCACGCACGACACCGCGGAGGCGATGGCGATCCTGAGCCGGCGCGCGATGGACGTGGTGGTCGCCGATCTGGGCGCGCTCGGCACCAATGTGCTCCTCGAGCAGGTCTCTGCGCGATCGCCGCAGACGCGCGCCATCGTCACGAGCCCCGAGACGGGGATCCGAGATTACGAGCGCGCGATCCAGTCGGGCGCGGTGCGCGTGCTGAGAACTCCGGTACGCTCGCCGGACATGCTGCACGCGATCCGCTCTGCGCTGGAGCTCGAGACGGGGTTTCCCCCGAGCCTGAGCGGCCTGTCGGTGATCGACGCGCTCCTCCTGGCGCACCACGCGCGGCGCGCGATGGAGCTCGTGGTCGACGGGTGGGACCCGGGCCGGCTCTTCGTCGAGGGCGGCGAGGTGATCCACGCCGTCTCGCGCGATCTGGTCGGCGAGCGGGCGCTGCACCGGATCCTGCAGCTGCCGGCGGGCTCGCTGCGCGCGGTGGTGCTGCCGCCGGGCACGCCGCACACGATCGCGCGCCCGTTCCGGCCGCTCCTGCTCGACGCGCTGCGCGGGCTCGCGGAGGCGGCGCCGTGAGCGCGTTCGCGGAGGGCCTCGAGTGCCGCATCGGCCACGGCCGGATGATCGTGCCCATGGCGGCGGTGTCTCAGGTCGGCCGCTACCGCGTCGGGGGGCGGCTGCCGACGAGCGTGCGCCACGTCTCCGGGATCGGCGCGTGGGAGGAGCAGCTCGTCGTCTCGCTCAGCATCGTGGCGACGCCGCCGTCGATCGATCGCGAGGTCACGGGCATCCTGCTCGCGACGAGCGTGCGCACGCCGATGCGGTGGGCGCTCGAGATCGTCGCGCCGGTCGGGATCGTCCGGGTCGCCAAGGTCACGCCGAACGTGCAGGTGTCCGAGCGCCGCCCGGCGTGGCTGCAGAACGCGGTGACGGCCGATGACCGGACGATGCTGTGGATCGCCATCGAGGAGATGATCGCCGCCGCGGGAGCCCCGCACCCGTGAGCGATCCGATCGACGAGGTCGACCCGTTCGCGGATCTGGACGATCCGACGATCCCGGCCGTGGGCGCGAGCGGTTCTGTGGCCGGCTCGGGCGCCTCCGGGCCGAGCGCCGGGCGCGGCGACCGCACGGATCGCGCGCCGCGCCGGCGCGTGGCGCCGCCGCCGGTCTTCCTCGTCAGCACACGGCTGCCCACGCGCGTGCGCGACGAGATCCGCATCGCCACCGGCGCGATGGGCGCCCTCGCCGTGGACCTCAGCGACGGCATGTCACTCCCGCCGGGCGCCGTCGCGGTCGTCGGCGTCCTGCCGGCGGGCGCGCGCCGGGTCCCGCCCGATCTGGCGCGGCTCGCGGCGCGCTCGGCGCTCCGTCTGGTCTTGTGCTCCGTCGAGCAGATGGCCCGCCCGGTGACGACCTTGCTCGGCGGCCGCGTCATCCTGATCGCGCCGCCGTTCGATCCGCAGCGCCTGCGCTGGGGCCTGCGCGCCGCGGCGGTGGGCGTCGCCGAGGCGGCGCGCTTCGGCGGCGATGCCGGCCAGTCCCTCTCCGCCGAGTGGTGGCTCGCCTGGGCGCGGCAGCCCGGCCACCCCGCCGCCGTGCAGGCGATCGAGTCGGCGATCGACATCACCGTCGTCGCCGGCCCGGGGTGCACGCCCGAGCTCGCCGAGCAGGCGGGCGACGTGATCCGCACGGCCGCCGACGACGAGGCGCTCGAGCGCGACCTGACGTCCACGGTCGGCGACAACCCGGCCATGCGCCTGGCCGCCACGCTGGGCGAGTGGATCGTGTACTGGCCGTCGGTGGGCAGCGAGCTGTGGCTGTGCTCGCCGTGGCGCGCCCCGGCAGAGTGGTGCGTGTCCCGCGGGATCGCGGCGAGCGGCCGCCGGGTCTCGCACATCCCAGCTTATCCGCACGACGTGATGATCCTGTGCGATCATCCGCCGACGGTGGAGGCGATGGTAGCGGCAGTGGAGCGCGGGCCGACCGAGGCGTACGCGGTGCTGCGCACCGCCGCGGCCGAGACGCGGCTGTTCGGTGCCCTTTTGGAGGCGCGGTGAGCGCGGTGAGGGACCGATGAGGGACAAGGACAGCCCGCGCATCCTCGTGATCGACGACAGCGTCACGCTGCGCAAGCTCGTCGAGATCGCGTTCCGCGGCACGGGCGCCCAGGTCGACTTCGCGCCCACGGGGACCGACGGGCTCCAGCGAGCGACCGCGAACCCGCCCGACGTGATCCTGCTCGACTTCATGCTCCCCGACATGGGCGGCACCGACGTGTGCGCGCGGCTCGCCGAGCCCGGCCGCGCGGCGGCGCCGCCGGTCGTCATCATGTCGGCCAAGCGCGAGGGCCTGCGGGAGGCGTTCCGCGCGTTCCCGTTCGTCGTCGACTTCGTCCCCAAGCCGTTCGCGATGGAGGAGATCCGGTCGCGCCTGCGCGCGGCGATGCGCGGGCACACCCAGGCCGACGCCGCGACCACCGCGGCGGCCGCGGCCGAGGTCTCGCTCGCGGGCGATCTCGCGGTGGTGCCGCTGCTCGACGCGCTGCGGTTCGTCTCGACGATCAAGCTGACCGGGCGCATGACGCTCGACCTCAGCGATCGCGTCGAGATCTACGTGAAGGACGGCGACGTCGTCATGTGCACGACCCACGCCCCGCCGGCGCCGGGCGATCTCGATCACGTCGATCTCTCGCGCACGCCGCGCGCCGCGATCGACCGCGCGTCCGCGGACCAGGCGCAGACGGGCAAGCCGGCGGTGGTGAGCCTCACCGAGGAGGGCCTCGTCCCGCGCGAGGTGGCGCCGATCGCGCTCCGCGATCAGGCGTCGCGGCTCCTGTCGGCCGCGCTCGCGGCGAAGTCGGGCAAGCTCGCGTGGCGCTCGCAGGCCCCGCTGCCGGACTACGTCGAGGAGTTCGGCCGGCCACAGGCCGTGATCGGCATCGCGCTCGAGCAGCGCCGCAGCGTGTTCTCGGGCATGGAGGTGACGGCCGTGTTCCAGAACGCGGTCTACCAGCGCACCGAGCGGTTCAGCCGCAAGCTCGCGGGCGCCCGGCTGTCCGCCAGCGAGCGCAAGCTGCTCTCGCTGTTCGACGGCGAGACGCCGATGTCCGCGATCCTCGAGCGCACCGGCGTCCCGGCCGAGAAGGCGGCGAGCGTGTGTAACCGGCTGGTCGCCGTCGGCCTGATCGAGCTGCGCGAGCACTCGGGGAGCAGCGGCCAGTTCTCGGGGATCGCGCTGTGGAGCCCCGGCGACGCCGAGTTCGGGCGCTCGCTCCGCACGCTGCTCCAGCGCCGCGCGCCGCCGCTCGAGGTGATCGACCTCGTCAGCGAGGACGACTTCGCGGCCGCGATCATGCGCGCGCGGCCGCGGCTCATCCTCGTCACGGACCCGACGTCCGCGCGGACCGACCTCATGGCCGGCGCCGCGCGGACGCTCTCGTCGGCGCTCGTCGCCGTCCTCGACACCGCCTCGCGCGCCGCGGCGGACGCCTGCCTCTCGGCGGGCTTCCACGCGGTGCTCGCCAAGCCGATCCACCTAAACGATCTCGAACGCCTCTTGTCCTCCTGAACGCTTCTTCCTGAACACGCTTTCTAAACGCTTCACTCCTTCGTCCCTAACCCTCTCTGGAGTTCCCCAATGCAGATCCTCATCGTCGACGACGCCCAGACCGACCGTGACTTGCTCGGCCGCGTGGTGACTGGGAGCGGCCACTCGGTGATCAACGCCTCCGACGGCAAGGAGGCGATCAACCTCGCCAAGGTCCACAAGCCCGGCCTCATCTTCCTCGACGTCGTGATGCCCAACATGGACGGGTTCGCGACCTGCCGCGCGCTCAAGAAGGACCCCGACACCGCCAGCATCCCGGTCGTCCTCGTCACCACGAAGGGCGGCGACAGCGACAAGTTCTGGGGCAAGAAGCAGGGCGCCGACGATCACATCGCCAAGCCCTGGACCAAGGACACGATCGAGGCGGTGATCCGCCGGTACGCCGGGGGCCGCTAGTGGCAGATTCCCGAGCACCGTCGGAGCCCGGCCCTCCGGGCTCCGGCTCGCGGGGCTCCGGCTCGCGCGGCTCCGGCTCGCGCGGCTCGGCGGAGAGCCTGGTCGAGTCGGGCGCTGTCACGGTGTTCCTGCTCGGCGATCAGCCGTACGGCATGGCGGTCAGCGCGACGCGCGAGATCGTCGCCGTCGAGAACCTGATCGACGTGCCGCGCGCGCCCTCTCCGGTGCTCGGGCTGTTCCCGCTGCGCGGCGGCGCGATCGCCTTGGTCGACACCGCCGCCATCCTCGGCCTCGACGTCGAGACCTCCACCAAGCGGGCGCTCGTGGTCGTGCGCGGTGACACACCGCTGTGCGGGATCACGGTCGACACGGTGCTCGGGGTCGTGCGCCTCGAGTCGCTCGAGCTCACGCCCGCCGAGCCCGGCCGCGAGACCGGCCCGATGCTCGGCTTCCTGACCATGCCCGACGGCCGGATCATCACGCTGCTCGACACCGACGCGGTGCTTCGCCGGATCGAAGCGCTCGCGGCCAACGCCAACTGAAACCACCTCGAAGGGGAAGACCTAAGACCATGTCTCCGACCACGGAAAGAAGCTTCACGAGCCGCGCCCTCGTGGTGTTCAAGCCCATCATCTTTGTCCTGAACCGGCTGCACTACATCCCCCGGTTCATCGTGGTCGCCGCGGCCCTCTTGCTGCCGCTCGGCTACCTCGGGCTCCTGCAGTACCGCTCCGCGACCAAAGACGTCGTGTTCAACGAGAACGAGCTCGTGGGCACCCGGTACATCGAGAAGCTCCGCCAGCTCAACCACCAGCACCAGCGCCACTGGGTCCAGGCCATGGGGGTCACCAAGAACGTGGTCGCCCCCGCCGATCTGACGCGCACGGTGCAGGAGGTCGAGCGGCTCACCGCCGAGATCACGGCCCTCACTCCGGCGCTCGCCGAGGAGATGGCCGAGCTCGGCACGGCCAAGGTCTCCGACGTGAACGATCGCTGGCAGGTCGTGGTCCAGAAGTGGAACGGGGCGAAGGCCGGCGGCACTGATCCGGTGAAGATCGACGCCGTGCACAAGACCCTCGCCGACGCCAACGTCGATCTGCTCAACAACGGCGTCGGTAACGCGTCGAACCTGATCCTCGACCCCGACCTCGACTCGTACTGGCTCATGGACGCCTATGTCGCGGACGCGCCGGCCGTCGGCAACGGCATCGCGCGCGCCGTGTCGGAGAGCCTCCTCGGCGGCGATCAGGAGCGCCAGATCGAGCTCGCCGGCGTGTACCAGAGCAACCTGGTCCTGGTCGCCGACATCGACGCGACCAACCTGAAGAACGCGATCGACAACGCCCCGAAGTACTCCAAGCGCGACACGGTCAAGACCCTACGCACGCCGTACACGGCGCTGAAGAGCGCCTCCGACGAGGTCCACGCGCAGGTCAAGGGCTTCCTGCTCGCCATGGGCGCCACCGCGGGCGTCGATGCCGGGGCGCCCGGCGGGGCCCCGGCGCCCGCGGCCGCGGGGCGCGACGCGGGCAAGCTGGTGAGCTCGGGGCTCGCGGCGCTCGACGCGACCGCGCAGTTCTGGGCGGCCATCGAGCCCGAGCTGCGGGCGATGATCCAGCAGCGCGTCGACGAGGACGGCTCGAAGCGGAGCACGGGCCTCGCGGTCACGATCTTCGCCGCGCTCCTTGTCCTGTACCTGTTCGGCGCGTTCTCGATCGCGGTCGTCGGTTCGGTGAACGAGCTCTCGGTCGCGTCGGCGAAGCTCAACGAGTCCTTGTCCGAGTCGCGCACGCTGCAGGAGAAGGTCCAGAAGGACAACGACGAGATCCAGTCCAACATCATCGACCTCCTGTCGGTCGTCTCCGACGCCTCGGACGGCAACCTGACGGTGCGCGCGCGCACCACGGCCGGCACGCTCGGCAACGTCGCCGACGCCTTCAACCAGCTGCTCGAGTCGCTCGAGGGCCTGATCGGCGACGTCAAGCAGCAGATCTCGCGCACCGACAAGGCGGTCGGCGTGATCGCGTCGTCCGCGTCGAAGATGGCCGAGGGCGCGTCCCGCCAGACGAAGGAGGTCATCGCGGCCCGCTCGCTGGTCCAGAGCGTGGCCGGCGAGCTCGCGCAGGTGTCCAAGTCCGCCGAGGGCGCCTCGGCCGCCGCGCAGCGCACCGCCACCTCGGCAGCCGAGGGCGAGAAGGCGGTCGAGGACGTGATCACGGGCATGGAGGGCCTGCGCTCGAACGTGCAGGCCGGCGCCAAGAAGATGAAGACGCTCGGCGATCGCTCGATGGAGATCACCGCGATCGTCGGCACGATCTCGCGCATCTCCGAGCAGACGAACATGCTGGCCCTGAACGCCGCGATCGAGGCCGCGCGCGCCGGCGAGCACGGCCGCGGCTTCAGCATCGTCGCCGAGGAGGTCCGCAAGCTCGCCGAGCGGACGGCGGGCGCCACCAAGGAGATCGAGAAGCTGGTCAAGGCGATCCACACCGAGACCAGCGAGACGGTGCAGGCGATCGAGCAGCAGACGCAGGTCGTGGAGCAGGAGTCGAAGATCGTCGGCGACGCCGGCGAGTCGCTGCGCCGCATCCGCGGCGTGTCGACCGAGTCCGCCGGCCTGGTCGCGAACATCACCGAGGTCACGCGGACGCAGGTGGAGCACGCGCAGCGGGTCGTCACCACGATGGAGGCGGTGTCCTCGATCGCCTTCGACACCCAGCAGGGCGCCGAGTCGACCGCCACCACGGTCAACGACCTGCTCGCCCTGTCGCGGCAGCTGAACCAGACGGTGGCGCGGTTCCGCATCGCCACCGATCGGGCCTGAGCGCGCGATGCTGGCTTGTTCTTTCGCTCCCAACCACGGCCGCTAGAGGCGTCTAGCTAGAGGCACCCGAGATGACAGGCTTCTCTCTCAGCGACGTGCGCGAATCGTTCACCGCGGACATGACGCGGTTCCTCGACGTGATCGCGGACTCGGCCCGCCAGGTCGAGTCCGCGATCGCGGGCACCGATCCGCTCATCGCGGCGGCGCAGCAGCAGGCCGAGATGGTCGGCGTCAACCTGCACGCGATCGCCGGGACGAGCTCGCTGGTGTCGATCGAGTCGATGCACGCGTCGGCGCGCGCGCTCGAGGACCTGGGCCCCGCGGCGCTCGAGTCGATCCAGCTGATCACGGAGCACCTGGGGCGCCTCAAGGCGATCTCGGCGGCGTGGATCGACGGCGAGCGCGCGCTGCGCACGATGCTCGAGCTCGAGCTTGAGGCGCGGTCGGTCGAGGCGCAGCAGCTGCAGCGCTCGCTCCTGGCGCACCTGCAAGGCGAGCCCGAGCCGGGGGCGGGGGCCGCTGGCGCCGGTGCTGATGCCGATGTCGACGCGGACGATGGGTGGGACGACGAGCCGGCGCCGGCCCGGGTGGCGCCCGCGCCGGTGCCTGCGCCCGCGGCGCCGCCTGCGCCCGCGGCGCCGCCGCCGGTGCCGGTGCAGACGCTCCCGGCGAACGCCGATCCGGAGCTCATCGACGTGTTCCGCGAGGAGGCGCGCGAGGTCACGCTGGGCCTGCGCGGCTACCTGGCAGAGCTCGACGCGCGCCCCGATGATCTCTCGACGACGATCGCCGCATCGCGGCTGCTCCACCTGCTGAAGGGCGCCGCGGCGAGCGTCCAGCTCGAGCCGCTCACGCAGAACGTGACGCGGCTCTACCGCCGGTTCGAGGAGCTGGTCGAGAGCGCGGCACCGATCGGCCGCGAGGTGCTCGATCAGCTGCGCTGGCAGATCGCCGAGATCGTCCTGTTCACCGAGGGGGTGGTCGAGCCGCTCCCCGCGCCGGCGCCCGCGCCGCAGCCGGCGGCGCGGCCCGCGCCGCAGCCTGTGGGCAAGCCGGCCGCGCCGGTGGCGGTCAAGCCGCCCGCGATGGCGGTCGTGAGGCCGCCCGCGGTGGCGGCGGTGAAGCCGCCCGCGGTGGCGGCGGTGAAGCCGCCCGCGCCGGTGGCGGTGAAGCCGCCCGCGCCGGCCGAGGTCGGCCCGCCGAGCCAGATGGACGACGACGACGAGGACGATGACTCACCGGTGATCGTGTTCCGCGAGGAGGCCGCGCGCATCCTCGTCACCTCCGAGGAGCTGATCCGACGGCTCCGCGCCGCGGACGCCGGCTCCGGCGAGTCTCGCGGCGAGCTCGTCCACCAGCTCGAGCGGCTGTTCCACCGCCTCAAGGGCTCCGCGCTTGTCGTCGGCGAGGAGGCCATCGCGACCTGGGCGGCCGAGGCGCAGGTCGCCTGCGAGCGCGGCGCCGCCACCATCGAGGCCGACGAGCTCGACCGGCTCATCGAGGCGATCCGCTCCGAGCTCCCGGGCGGCGCGCCTGCCGCGCCTGCCGCGTCTGCCGCGCCTGCCGCGTCTGCTGCGGCTGCCGCGCCTGCCGCGTCTATGACCCGCCGCGCCGGCGCGTCTGCCGCGCCTGCCGCGCCCGCCGCGCCTGCTGCGGCTGCCGCGCCTGCCGCGCCGCAGCGCTCGCGGCCCGTCGATCGCGAGCTGTGGGAGGCGTTCGTCGGCGAGGCCGGCGATCTGCTCGATCAGATCGATCGTCTGCTCAACACGCTCGAGCGGGCGTCCGATCCGCGCGCCTCGCTCCGCTCGATGCTCCGCCACTACCACACGCTCAAGGGCGCCGCGAACGCGGCGGGCCTGTCGTCGATGGGGCGCGACATCCACCAGGTCGAGAATCACCTCGAGCGGCTCGTCGTCATGCGCGTGATGCCGGCGCTCGGCAACGCGATCTCGGCGCTGGCCGAGGTGCAGCGGCGGCTGCGCCGCAGCCTGGCGCGCGCCGAGCAGGGCGTCTTCGAGTCGGAGGGCGATCACATCGATCGGCTCCTGTCGGGCGTGACCGGCGCCAGCGCGTCGTCGGGATCGTGGCTCGGCAGCCACGATCCCGCGTGGTCGTCCCGGGGCGGCAGCGAGGAGCACGACTCGCGCGAGAGCTGGCGCCGCACCGGCGCCCAGGACTCGGGCTCCGGCTCGGAGCTCGGCGAGCAGGACAAGCGGTTCATCCGCGTGCCGGTCGATCGCCTCGACGGCCTCATGAACATGGTTGGCGAGCTGGTCGTCAACCGGTCCCGCATGGTGTCGCGGCTCGATCGCCTGCGCGGCCTCCACGACGACAACGACACGCTCCGGCGCCAGATGATCGACGCCGTCGAGACGTTCGCGACCCAGAGCGAGTTCGCCAACCTCGACGGGCGGCGCGGCCAGCCGGTGCGCGGAGCGCGGGCAGAGCGCGGCCGCAGCGCGGGCGGGGGCAGAGCGGCCACGGCCGCGGCCGCGGCCGCGGCCGGCGTCGCCGGCTTCGGCGCGCTCGAGCTCGACACCTACGAGGAGATCCACGTCCTGTCGCGGCGCCTGATCGAGACGGCGAGCGACGTCTCCCAGGCCGGCACCGACATCTACAGCGAGCTGACGAGCCTCGTCGACGACGCCGAGGCGATCAGCGGCATCGTGTCCGGGCTGCAGAACGAGATCACGCGCGCCCGCATGGTGCCGCTCGAGACCCTGTTCTCCCGCCTCTACATGCCGGTGCGCGACGCCGCCCAGCGTGAGCACAAGTCCGCCGAGCTGGTCGCGCGCGGCGAGGCGGTCGCGATCGACAAGTCGATCGCCGACGCCCTGTACGGGCCGATGCTCCACCTGGTCCGCAACGCGGTCGCGCACGGCATCGAGTCCGAGGAGCAGCGGCAGCGCGCCGGCAAGAACCCGCGCGGCTCGATCGGCGTCGCGGCCCGCCAGGAGTCCGGCCACATCATCATCGAGGTGTCCGACGACGGCGGCGGCATCGACCTCGAGCGGCTGCGCGAGGTCGGCATCGCGAACCGCGTGATCCCGTCGACGACCCCCGTCGACGATCCCGCGCTCATCGAGCTCGTGTTCGCGCCTGGGATCTCGACGTCGGACGCGGTCGGCGACGTCGCGGGCCGCGGCGTCGGCGGCGACGTCGTCAAGCGCGCCGTCGAGCGCTTGAACGGCAACATCACCGTCTCGAGCTCGCGCGGCGTCGGGACGATGTTCACGATCACGCTGCCGCTGACCACCTCGATCACCCAGGCGATCATGGTGCGCGATCGCGGCCACGTGTTCGCGATCCCGATGCACTTCACCGAGCGCATCCTCGAGCTCGACCGCAGCCAGATGGTCGAGTCGTTCGGCAAGCGGCGGATCAGCGTCGAGGGCGAGATCATGCAGCTGCGCACCGCGTCCGAGCTGTTCGGCGACCGCGACCGCGGCACCGACGAGCGCGGCACGATCATCGTGTGCGCGATCGGCGACAGCGCGCTCGCGCTCGCGATCGACGCGGTGATCTCGCAGGAGGAGATCGTCGTGAAGCCGCTCGGCGCCGTGCTCGAGAACCACCCGCTCTTCTCGGGGGTCACGCTGCGCGGTGACGGCCAGCTCGCGCTCATCCTCGACATCCCGGGGATCCTGAGCGAGATGACCGAGCGTGCCGCGCCGGCGGTCCGCGCGCCCGAGCGGGTGGCGCGCCCGGCGGAGCCCGCGCCGGCCGCGGCCGCGGACGTCGCCCCGGTCGTCCCGGTCGCCTCGGCACCCTCCAGCGAGTCGGAGCAGCCCGAGCCGGAGACGATCCGCGTCCTGTTCGTCGACGACTCGCTCTCGGTGCGCAAGGTGGCCGAGAAGGCGCTGACCTCGCTCGGCGTCGAGGTCGTGACCGCCGTCGACGGCCAGGACGCGCTCGATCGGCTGCGCACCGGGCGGTTCTCGATCGTGTTCACGGACCTCGAGATGCCGCGCGTGCACGGCTACGACCTGATCCGGCAGCTGCGGTTCGTCCCGGCCTACCAGACGGTGCCCGTGGTCGTGATCTCGAGCCGGTCTGGCGCCAAGCACGTCGAGCACGCGCTGCGCATGGGCGCGAACGAGTACCTGACCAAGCCGTTCACCGCCGAGGACCTCGATCGCACGATCTCGCGCTGGGTCCGCGGCCAGCACCCGGACGTGCCGGTCCTCGATCCGATCACGAAGGACGGCGAGGAAGGCGAAGAGGGGAACTGACGTGGCGCGCCTCCGCAAGAAGCCAGCCGCGATCGAGTCCCGCGCGCCGGCCCTGTACATCGAGTGCGAGTGGCTCGTCGTGGCGATCGAGGCCGCCCTCGTCGAGCGCATCCTGCTCGCGAGCGACACCCCGGTGCGCACGCTCCCGGGCAGCGAGACGACCGTGATCGACACCGGCCAGCTCTGGGCGCCGGCCTGGGACCTCGACGCGATGCTCGGCAGCGAGCCGGGGCGCGGCGTGTCGTGGATCGTCGTGCGCGCCCCGTCCTCCTGGCCGATCGCCGCGTTCGCGCTGCGTGCCGGGCGATGCGTGTGCGTGCGCGCGATGCCCCGGAGCACCGAGCTGCCGCCCGGCCTGGCCCAGCTGGGGGCCGGCGCCCTCCGGTCGGCGTTCGCGACGTCCTCGATTCCGGAGCTCGGCGCCTACAGCACCGGCGTGGTGCTGGATCCGCTGCGGATCCTCGGCCAAGATGAGATCTCCCGAGTAGCAGCGGAGCTCGAACGCGCGTGATGTCCTTTGCTTCCACCGATCTTCCGGACGAGGTCCTGGAGCCGGGCTCGGGGAAGCACACGGTCCTCGTCGTGGATCCGGACCGCGTCTCGCAGCGCGCCGTCGAGGCTGCGCTGGCGCCGTTCGGCTGGGAGGTCGAGGGGGTCAAGAACGGCGCCGGGGCGCTCGACGTGCTCCGGCAGCAGCACGTCGACGCGATCATCGCGGAGGTCGCGCTCGACGACATGCAGGGCAGGGCGCTGATCGATCGGACGTGGGAGGTGTGCGGCTCCTCGATCCCGGTGTTCGTGTTCCTGACCTCCGATCTGCGGGTCGAGACCCGGGCGTCCGTCCTGCGCGGCGGCGCCGAGGCGTGCATGACCAAGCCGTTCGCCCCCGAGGAGCTGCGCGCGCACCTCGATGGCTCGCTCATCCGCCGGAACCGCGAGCACCAGGAGCCGCTCGCGCCCACGGTGGCGATCGCCGGCCAGGCCGAGCAGCTCGACGTCATCGAGCTCCTCGGGCTGCTCGAGCGCGGCCGCCACACCGGCGTGTTCGAGATGGCCGTCGGCTCGGTGCTCGGCAAGCTGTCCCTGCGCGAGGGCCAGCTGCTCGACGCCGAGTTCGGCAGCGCGCGCGGCGTGTCGGCGTTCCACTCGCTGCTCCGGTGCGAGCGCGGCATCTACCGCTTCGACGTCCGGCTCGTCGACGGCGCGCCGGCGATCGGCCGCTCCCTGTCCGACCTCCTCGCCGAGGCGCGCCGCGACGGCCGGCTGCGCGCGACGCGGACCCGCGGCCTCGCCGAGCTCGGCGTCGTCAAGCGCGAGATCCCGCTGCACCGCCACCGGAGCAGCGCGGCCGAGCAGCGGGCGCGCGATCGCCGGGCGCTCGCCCAGCGGCTGATCGGCCCGGCGGCCGATCGCTACCTGCTCGGTGAGCTGTCGTTCGAGGAGCCGGAGCCGCACGTGTGGGAGCGGCTCTACGACGAGTGCCTGCTCATCGAGCTGTGGGCCGGCCTGCGCGACGGGATCGCCGCGCTGCTCGAGCTCGCGACGCCGCCCGGCCGCGACGCGCTGGTCTCGGTGCTGAGCGGCACGGCGCAGGGGCTGCGCCTCTACCTGTCCGCGCGCGCGGGCGCGAGCCTCATGATCCGCCTCGTCGACATCGAAGGCAGCGAGGCACCGCCGCGCCGGTTCCCGGCCGATGTGATCGTCGTCGCGCCGCCGCACGGCGAGCTGCTCGCGATCAGCCCGTCTCGGCTCGCCGAGCTGGCGATGATGGCGACGCTCGATCGGATGCCGCGGATCGTCGGCATGGGCGGCGCGGCGCTGCACGCGAGCCTGGGCCGGCTCGCGATCGATCGCGCGGCGTTCGAGCTGTTCGACTTCACGGCCGCGCTCGGCGAGCGCCGCGGCCAGCTCCGCGACGTGCTCGTGACCTCCTTCCGGCGGTGGATCGCGTGAGGACGCCGACCAAGCCGCCGGTGATGCGCGAGGCGCGCGAGCTGCGCGAGCTCGAGGATCTCGATCTCCTGCCGTGGTTCAACCGGCCGGCGCTCGAGGCGCTCGAGGAGCTCGAGTTCCCCGAGACCCTGTTCGTGCGCGGCCGGGTGCCGGTCCGGGCGCGCTCGACGACGCTCGTCGGCGCGCCGACGACGGGGCGGCTGCCCGCGCAGGGCTCGGCCACGATGAGCACGTGGGCGTACCAGCTCGAGCCGGAGCTGCCGCCGCTCGGCTCGGTGATCGAGAAGTACCGCCTGAAGGGGATCATCGGGATCGGCGGGTTCGCCGCGGTGTACCGCGCGCGGCACCTCCTGCTCGAGACCGACGTGGCGCTCAAGCTCCTCCGGCCGAGCGTGGTCCGGAACCGCCCGCGCCTGCCGCGGCTCCTGTGCGAGGAGGCGCGGTTTGCCGCGCGGATCCGCCACCCGAACGTCGTGCGCATGCTCGACGTGACGCACACCGACCTGCTGACGTACCTCGTGATGGAGTACATCGACGGGCCCGACCTGGCGGTGATGACGCGCCGGCGCGGGCGCCTGCCCGCGAAGATGGTGCTGAAGATCGTCGAGCACGTCGTCGCCGGGCTCGCCGCGGGGCTGCGCGAGAACGTGATCCACCGCGACATCAAGCCGTCGAACATCCTGCTCACGCCGTCGGGCGTCACGAAGATCGTCGACTTCGGGCTGGCCCGCTCGACGCTCGAGGCCTCGACGAAGGTCGTCGGCACCGCCGACTACATGTCCCCCGAGCAGATCGAGCGCCCGACGGAGGTCGACTTCCGCAGCGACCTCTACTCGCTCGGCGTGACGGCGTACCAGGCGCTGCTCGGCCGGCTCCCGATCCTGAACCCGGAGAGCTCGCGGCCCCACGCGGTCGTGTCGCCGAAGGCGGCCGACGCGAGCATCCCCGGATCGGTCTCGGACCTCGTCATGTGGCTGCTCGAGCGCGACCCGCGGGCGCGCCCGGGATCCTACGAAGTCTTGCGCGACGCGATCGGTGCATGCCGGCGCGCGCTGGAACCACAAACACCACCAGGAGCACGATGATCGAGAGAACTGTACTGACCACGCTTGCATGCTTCGGGATCCTCGCCTCGGCCGGGATCGCGTCTGCCCAGGACGCCGATGGAGACAAGGCTGCTGACTCGGTGGGGCCGCCGGAGGGGACACGCCCGGCGGACGGCGCGGCACCGCCGGATGGCGCGGCGCCGCCGGCAGAGGGCGCGGCGTCCGGCGCCCGCTGGCCGCGCGCGGTGATCGCGCGCCCGCTGACCCTGCCCAAGGGGCTGGCGCAGGTCGGCGCGGACTTCACCGCGAACAACGACTTCTCCGGGCTCGGGCTCAACGTGGTCGGCGGCTACGGCATCACCGACGACTTCGAGGTCACCGGGTTCTACGGGTTCGCGCTCAAGGAGTTCGAGATCAAGGGCAACCTCGACGTCGACCTGGGCTACAAGCTCCTGCGCGGCGCCGCGGGCGGCAAGCTCGAGGCGATCGCGCGCGCGCGCGTGGGCTACAGCATCGGCGGCGAGGCCCTGCTCCCGCTGCGGGTCGGCGCCCAGGTGCAGTACAACGTGACCGACAAGCTCGCGGTGCTGACGCCCGGCCAGCAGCTCGTGTTCTCGCTCGAGGAGACCGTGGCGATGGACGGCACGTCGGGCGGGCGCCCGATGTTCTTCCAGCTGCCGGTCGCGGTCGGGTTCCAGGCGACCCCCGAGCTGTACGTGCAGGCCGACACGACGCTCGCCACGATCAAGATCGCCGACTCGGCGAACGCGTTCATCGGCGCCGACTCGACGCCGCTCGCCGTGACCGCGACGTACAACGCGGTCCCCGAGATCGACGTGATCGCGTCGATCGGCCTCAACCTGACGCCGGCGGATCCCCTCGGCGTCGGCGATACGCTGACGTTCCTGGTCGGCTTCCGCTACTACGCCGGCGCGCTGTAGCCGGGCGCTACGGCGTCGGGCGATCGAGATCGGCCAGCGCCTGCTTCGCCTTCTCGATCGCCTGGGGCGTCGTCTGCCCGGGCGGCAGCGCCTCGAGCGTCTTCACGAGCTCGGCGCGCGCCGCGCGCTCGGCGGCGCGGTCGCCCGCCTTGGCGGCGATCTCGGCGCGCTGGGTGAGGACGCGGCCCTTGCGCGGGCCGTAGACGAGCTTCAAGGCCGCGTCGGTCCACTGCGCCGCGAGGTCGAGCTTGCCGCCTTTCAGGTAGATCCAGCCGAGGCGCGCCGGCGGATCGTACTCGGCCGGCAGATCGCGCACGGACTTCTCGAGCGCCGGCACCAGATCGAGCGGCCGCTCGAGGAACGCGTAGACCTCGGCGCGCGGCCAGTTGTACGTCATCGCGGCGAGCGGCGTCGGCGCCTTGGCCGCCGTGTCGTCGAGCAGCTGGCGCTGCCGCTCCGCCACCGCCTTCGCCTCGGCCTTGCGATCGAGGGCGAGCAGCATCGTGCGCAGGTTCGCCATCGCGTCGGAGCGGTCGTCGATCGACAGCGGCGCGGCCGGATCGTCGACGAGCTTCTGCCACCGCGTGACCGCCGCCTGGCGCAGCTTCTTGACGCGCGCCGCGGCCGCCGCGTCGGGGCGCGCGCCCTCCTGGGCCGGCTTGCCCAGCGCCTCCGCGCACTCGCCGGCGTGGTAGAGGAAGTCGGTCGCGCTCGCCGCGCTGCCGGTGTCGTTCAGCGAGCGCTCCGCGAGCGCGACGCAGCCCTCGATGTCGCCGCGCTTGTGCTTGGCGCCGATCAGCGAGACCAGCGCGTCGGGGCGGCGCGCCCAGTCGGCGGGCGCGGCGGCGAGCGCGGCGGTGAGCTCACGATCGGCCGCCTCGAGGTCCTTGGCCGCGATCGCGCGCTCGGCGGCGAGGAGGTGCGCGTCGGCGCCCGCCGCGCCGCCGCCCCGGGCGCGCGCGCCGGCGTCGAGGAACGCGTGGAACTGGGCGACGCTCGCCGCGCCGGTGAAGCGCGCGAGCACCGCCTCCTCGGGGCTCACCACGTAGAACGTGGGCCACGCCGAGAGCGGGAATTTGGCGACCGCGGCCGCGTTTCCGTCGCGATCGGTGTCGAGCGCGGCGAACACGAACCGCTTGGCGTCGGGCCCAAACGACGGATCGGTGAACACCGTCTGCTGCATCGACAGGCACGTGTGGCACCACGGCGCCCACAGATCGAGGACGAGCGGCAGATCCCGGGCCTTCGCGCACGCGAGCGCCGCGGCGTAGTCGTCGTGGATCCAGGCGAGCGGGCCCTCTGCCTTGGCCTTGCCGCAGGCTGCCTCGGCTGCGGCCTTCGCCTGGGCCTGCGCCTGCGCCTGCGTCTGCGCCTCCGCCGCCGGCCTGGGCTCCTCCCGCGGGGGCGGCTGGGTCGCGGGCTCCTGCTTGCACGCGACGAGGGCGATCGGGACGAGCGCGAGCCAGCGAGGCATGGCCGCGGTGATAGCACGCCCTCGGGATGATGTATGGTGCGGCGCGATGTCGACCCGCCCGCCGGACCAACCCGAGAGCACCCTCGAGCGCATCATGGACGAGCGGCGCGAGAAGGGCCGCTCGCTGCGCGAGGCCGGCAGCGATCCGTACCGCAACGACGTCGGCCCCGCGATCTCGATCGCCGACGTGCGCGCGCGGTACGAGCCGACGCGTCCCGCTCCGGCCGCCGCGGAGGCGCCCGCGCCCGCTGGCGCCGCTGGCGCCGCTGGCGCCGCGCCCGCGCCGCGCAAGAAGGCCGCGCCGATCGCGCCGATCGACGGCACCCCGCTGCGCGTCGCCGGCCGCGTGATGGCCAAGCGCGGCATGGGCAAGACCGTGTTCGCGCCGATCCGCGACGCCACCGGTGACGTCCAGCTCTACCTGAACGTCGAGCACCTCGCGCCCGACGACTTCGAGAAGATCCTGCCGCTCGTCGACACCGGCGACATCGTCACCGCCGAGGGGCCGGCGTTCTGGACCAACCGCGGCGAGCTGTCGATCCTCGCGCAGCGCCTGTGGATCGTCACGAAGTCCCTGCGCCCCTTGCCCTCGAAGGAGTGGGTGAACGAGCAGGGCGTGCACCACGGCGGCCTCGCCGACGTCGAGCAGCGCTACCGCCAGCGGTACGTCGACCTCGCGATCAACCCCGAGGTCCGCGAGGTGTTCCGCAAGCGGTCCCAGATCACGCGCGGCATCCGCCGCTTCCTCGACGCGCGCGGCTTCCTCGAGGTCGAGACGCCGATGATGCACACGATCCTCGGCGGCGCGGCGGCGCGCCCGTTCCGCACGCACCACAACGCGCTCGATCTCGAGCTCTACATGCGGATCGCGCCGGAGCTGTACCTGAAGCGGCTCGTCGTCGGCGGCTTCGAGCGCGTCTACGAGATCAACCGCAACTTCCGCAACGAGGGGCTGTCGCGCCAGCACAACCCCGAGTTCACGATGCTCGAGTTCTATCAGGCGTACGCCACCTACACCGACGCGATGAACCTCACGGAGGAGATGTTCGTCGAGCTGGCGAACGACGTGACGGGCGGCACGCAGGTGACGTGGGATGGCGTGCGGATCGAGCTCGCGCCGCCGTGGCGCCGGCTGTCGATCCGCGACGCGGTCCGCGAGCTGGGCGGCATCGCCGAGGCCAGCCGCGTCTTCGACGATCCGGCGTTCGCCGCCGAGGTCGCGCTCGCGCACGGCGTGCCCGCCGCGGACGTGGCGCTCGTCCTGCTCGAAGGCGCGGCCGATGCCGCGGGGAATACCGATCGCGAGGAGCTGGTTTCCCGGTTCAAGGACCCCGCGGAGCGGCCCAAGCTGGCAGAGGCGATCCTCGGGCGCTATGACTCTCCCGAGCAGCGGCGCTTCACGGCCGGCCACCTCGGGTACCGCCTGTTCGAAGCCACCGCCGAAGCCAAGCTCGTGCAGCCGACGTTCCTCACCGAGTTCCCGACCGCGGTCTCGCCGCTCGCGCGCAAGAATGATCGCGATCCGGCGTTCTGCGATCGGTTCGAGCTGTTCGTGAACGGCAAAGAGCTCGCGAACGGCTTCTCCGAGCTGAACGATCCGGACGATCAGCGCTCGCGATTTTTGGCGCAGCTGCGCGCCCGCGCCGCCGGCGCCGCCGAGACCATGGACTACGACGAGGACTACTGCCGCGCGCTCGAGGTCGGGATGCCGCCGGCGGCCGGGGAGGGCATCGGCATCGATCGAGTGGTGATGCTGCTCGCCGAGCAGCCCTCGATCCGCGACGTCATCCTGTTCCCCCTCATGCGGCCGGAGTGAGATGCACATCGCCGAGCAAGATCCATCCGTCAGTCGGCGCGCGCTGATCGAGCTCGCGGTCGGCCTCGCGTTGATCGCGGCGGGCGGAGTGCTGCTCGCGGCGGTGTCCGACGACAGCGCCTACGTGATCGGCGGCGGCCCGATCCTGGCCGGCCTCGTCGTGGTCATGCATGGCCTCGCCGGCTTCACCGGCTACAAGGCGTTCGTCGCGTGGCGCTACCTCTTGAACCACCCGCCGCGGGTCACCGCGCAGACGAAGCTGGCGGTCGCGATCCTGGCCGCGCTCGGCGCCGCCCTGGCCGGGGTGGGGCGCCTCGAGCTGTTCGGCCTGGGCTTCGCGCTCGAGGACGGCTTCGAGCCCCAGAACCCGCTGCACGTGCTCCTGCCGGCCGTCGGGATCGGCCTGTTTGCCACCGTGTTCTGGGGCATGCTCCGCTTCTCGAAGCCAGCGATGATCGTCTGCGGCTTCGGGCTGCTCGTCACCGCGATGGGCGTCGTCGGGGCGTGGCTCGTCACGAGCGGCAAGGTGTCGTCGCTGCCGCCCGACACCAGCGAGTGGAAGCTCATGCTGCGCGTGCTCGACGGCGTGAAGATCGGCGGCGGGGCGCTGACCGGGCTCGCGATGTTCTTCGGCACACTGCGCGCGTACTTCACGTTCTTCACGACCGTCCCGATCGGCGGCGTGTGGATCGGCACCGCGGCGCTCGTCTGCGTGCTCTCGGTGATGAGCGGCTTCGAGTCGGACCTGCGCGAGAAGATCCTCGGCTCGAACGCGCACATCCAGATCACGCGCGAGGACGGCGAGTTCGTCGACTGGCGCGAGGTCAAGGCGAAGATCGATCGGATCCCGGGCGTCGTCGCGTCGACGCCGTACGCGGCCAGCGAGGTGGTGATCGCGGCGAACAACAACGGGATGAACGTCATCATCAAGGGCATCGACCCGGCGACCGTCGGCGCGGTGACCGATCTGATCTCGGACCTCCAGGACTCGAGCGGGCGGCCCGATCCCGAGGCCATGCAGCGCCTCCACCCGCTCGTGAAGGAGACGCACGACCGCGCCGTGCCGCAGACGCCGCGGCCGGCGGACGTCCTCGATCCGCCGCCCGACGACATGCCGACCGGCGGCGATCCGATCGACTTCTCGCGGCCCGGGGCGCGCGCCGGCAGCGCCGGCAGCGCCGGCAGCGCCGGCGCGGCGGACGCCGCGCCGGCCGAGCGCAAGCCGCGGCGCCACGCGCGGCCGAGCCGCGGCGCCGACGAGCCCCGGCCGCGGGTGATCGCGAGCGCCGGCGACAGCGCTGGTGACAGCGCTGGCGACCGCGCCGGCCCTGGCGCCGCGCCGCGCGGCGAGCCCGAGATCTACGGCGGCGACGCCGTCCCGATCCTCACCGAGGGCGTGCCGCCCCCGCATCCGCCGCTCGATCCACCGCCGACCGATCTGCTGACGGCCACCGGCGAGCCCGCCGACTATAGCCAGCCCGGCAGCCAGGCCGGCGCGATCACCGACGCGCCGGTGCCCGTCTTCGATCTGCCGATCGAGCCCACGCTGTCGCGGCGCACGCAGGCGCTCCCCGGGATCATCGTCGGCAAGGAGCTCATCAAGCAGACGCACCTCTACACCGGCGAGGAGGTCCGCGTGGTCTCGCCGCTGTCGGATTCGTCGAACCCCGACGCGACCGGCACGCCGATCCCGTTCAACCGCGACTACCGCGTCGCCGGCATGTTCTACACCGGGATGTACGAGTACGACCTCAAGTACGTCTACGTCACGCTCGAGTCGCTGCAGGACTTCCTCGATCGCGGCGAGGCCATCGACGGGATCGAGGTCCGCATCTCGGACGCCAACGACACCGCGCGCTACGTCCCGACCGACGCGGCGCCGGGCCTCATCCGCGAGGCGATCGGCTCCGGCTACCGCGTCGCCGACTGGCGCGAGCTCAACCGCAGCCTGTTCTCGGCGCTCAAGCTCGAGAAGTTCGCCATGTTCCTCGTGCTCGGCATCGTGATCCTCGTCGCGTCGTTCTCGATCATCGGCAACCTGATCATGGTCGTGGTCGAGAAGGCCCGCGAGATCGCGCTGCTCAAGACGCTCGGCGCGAGCGACCTCGGGATCATGCAGCTGTTCGCGATCCAGGGCCTGCTCATCGGCCTCATCGGCACGATCCTCGGCATCTTGACCGGCCTGCTCCTGTGCTGGATCGGCAAGCGGTTCGGCATCGGCCTGAACCCCGACGTCTATTACATCGATCGCCTGCCCATCCACGTCGACTGGCAGTCGGTGGCCGCCGCCGGCCTCGCGGGCGTCCTGATCTCGATCGGCGCCACGCTCTACCCGGCGCTGCTCGCGGCCCGCGTCCGTCCGGCCGCCGGCATGCGGCACTGACACCGAAGTCGCGCCCGGCGCCGCAGTTATGTGAGCCCTATGTGAGCCTGGATGTGACCGCGCGGCCACGGTTCGGGCGCCCTCGGTGCTGCCGTCCTTGCCTCCCTTCAAGGGGTTGGCGTCACACTCGCGTGTGGCACGCCGAATGCTCAGGTCCCGCCCATGAAGCGCGCCGCCCTTACTGCCGCCCTGCTCGCCGCCCTGTCCAGCACCGCCTTGGCCGGCGTGTACGTGGGGCTCGGGATCGGCACGAACGAGGCGACCGAGGGCAACGCCGATCGCCTGGTCGACAGCGGCCGCAGCTACCGGCTGCTCGCCGGCTACCAGTTCCGCCCCCTGCAGCTCGGCACGCGCACGGCCACGGTCGCGGTGGAGGGCTCGCTCGGCGGCTACGGCCTCGGGCTCCTGGATCGCACGAGCGTGGTCGGGATCGATGCGCGCCAGTTCTCCCTCGCGGGCCGGGTCAACGTGCCGCTGTCCAACAACTTCCAGGCGTTCGGGCGCGTGGGGCTCCACCACACGAGCGCGACCGCCGAGAACTCGATCTACGACACCGCCGGCAACGGCTACCTGGTCGGCCTCGGGCTCGAGTACCGCTTCAACGCCCGGATCGGCACCGGCGCCTCGGTCGGCATCGATTACCAGCTCAACAAGGTCGAGCTCTCCGGCGAGCGGTTCCAGAACGGGACCGCGTTCGACGTCCTCGAGCGCCAGTGGACGCTCGGCGTCACCCTCGGCTTCTGAATCTCGGACGGCCGGCCTGCGGGCCGGGGATCGCACGACCCTGGGATCGCGCTCCCGGCGCGCGATCTCTGACGCCGTGTTGGGGCAGGGCGGCGAAAACCGGGCGGCCGACGGGCGGCCGACGGGCGGCCGACGGGCGCCCCATGACGCCCGACGGGCGGCCGATGACGCCAAGGGGCGCCGAATGGGCGCCAAATGGGCGCCCATGCCACGCGCCGCGCAGGCAACCTTTGCACCGCGGCAATGGTCCCAACGCGCGTTGACACCTGCAGGGCTGCTGAGTAAGTTCCTGCGCCCTTTAGAGATTCCCGTGACAGACAGCGCCGCGTCACCGCGTCCCATCACGCCGCCGGACGGCACTCGACCGCCGTCGGGTGCGTCCGCCGCCGAGGTCGCCCCGGCCACGGCGCGCCACGGCGCGCGGATCACGGTCACGCGGCTCGAGAAGTCGTACGCCCACGGGGGCCAGTCGCTGCCGGTGCTCTGGAACATCGATCTGACGCTCGAGCCCGGGGACATGGTCGCGGTCGTCGGGGCCTCGGGCGTCGGCAAGTCGACGTTCCTCCAGATCCTCGGCACGCTCGATCTGCCGACGTCCGGCTCGATCCGGTTCGACGACGAGGAGCTGACGACGATGAGCGCGTCGCGGCTCGCCGAGTTCCGCAACCGCAAGATCGGCTTCGTCTTCCAGTTCCACCACCTGCTCCCCGAGTTCACGGCGCTCGAGAACGTGATGATGCCGGCGCTGATCCAGCGGATCGCCCCGAACATCGCCCGCCGCCGTGCGGCGGACATCCTCGGCCGCGTCGGCCTGTCGCGCCGCCTCACGCACCGCCCGAGCGAGCTGTCGGGCGGCGAGCAGCAGCGCGTCGCGCTCGCCCGCGCGATGGTGATCGGGCCGGCGCTGCTCCTCGCCGACGAGCCGACCGGCAACCTCGATCGCAACACCGGCGAGGCGATCCACGGGCTGTTCCTCGAGCTGAACCGCGAGTATGGCTCGACCCTGCTCGTCGTCACGCACAACCCCGATCTGGCGGCGCTGATGCCGCGGCGGCTGCGCATGGTGGACGGCGGCACGCTCATCGACGACACCGGGCCCGAGACGTCGCCGTTCCGCGTCGGGGCCGTCGAGGTCCGGCCGGTCGTCGGCGCCGAGGGGCGGCCGGTCGCCGCCGACGCCGCGGCCGAGCCCGAGGCCCAACCTGCCGACTCTCCCGAGGCCGAGCCTCGGGAGCAGCCCCTGGATCAACCCCTGGATCAGCCTTCGGATCAGCCCTCAGATCAGAAAGACGGCGTCCGGTGAAGCGCCTCATCTCTCCCAGCCCCGCTCCCAGCGCCTCGGCGCGCAGCCTCGCCCGCGCGCCCGCCCTCGCGCTCGCGGTCTTCGCGCTCTTCGCGGTCCTCGCGCTCCTCGCGCCGGCGGCCCGCGCGCAGCCGGCGCCAGCGCCGGATCCGGCCGATGCCTCCGCCGATACGCTGCGGCTGCAGGGCCGCCCCGTCGAGCGCGTCCAGTTCCGCGGCAACCGCAAGGTCGAGGACGACGCGATCCGCGTCCAGCTCCTGTCCAAGCCCGGCACGCTGCTCGACGCCGCGAAGCTCCGCGAGGACCTGCGCGCGATGTGGAAGATGGGCTTCTTCGCCGACATCGACGTCGAGGCGGAGATCGGCCAGAACGGCGGCGTCACGCTGACGTTCGCCGTCAAGGAGAAGCCGTCGATCCGCAAGGTGCTCATCGCCGGGCACCAGGACCTCGGGCTCGACAAGATCAACGAGGTGATCGATCTCGAGCTCGACGCGATCGTCGACATCTCGAAGGTCAAGAAGAACCGCCAGAAGATCGCCGACCTCTACGTCCAGAAGGGCTTCTACCTCGCGACCGTCGACTACGAGATCAAGCCGGCCAACGAGGCCGAGGTCGACGTCTGGTTCAAGGTCGACGAGAAGGCGAAGGTCAAGATCCGCGAGGTCCAGTTCATCGGCAACACGCAGATCACCGACGACCAGCTCCGCGGCTCGATCCAGACCCGCCGGCCCGACTCGCTGTCGTTCCTGAACGACTCCGGCACCTACAGCCAGGAGGCGTTCGAGCGCGATCTCCTCCTCGTGTCGGCGTTCTACTGGGACCGCGGCTACGCGAACGTCAAGGTCGGCACGCCGCAGCTCCGGCTCTCCCGCGACAAGCAGTTCATGTACCTCTCGATCCCGATCGACGAGGGCCCCGTCTTCACGATCGGCTCGATCAACTTCAAGGGCGACCTGATCGGCTCGGCCGCCAAGAACCTCGAGAAGATCCGCATCCGGCCCGGGGTGACGTTCTCGCGCACGCAGATCGCCGAGGATCGCGAGAAGCTCTCGAACTTCTACCAGGACCAGGGCTACGCCTACGCGAACGTCCTGCCGCTGACCAAGGTCGACCTGCCGAACCGCCGGATCAACCTGACGTTCGAGGTCGCGCGCGGCAAGCGCGCCTACTTCGAGCGCATCAACATCCGCGGCAACTCGAAGACGCGCGACAAGGTGATCCGCCGCGAGATGAAGATCTCCGAGGGCGAGCTGTTCAACAACACGAACCTCGAGGTCTCCAAGCGCCGGATCAACGCGCTCGGCTTCTTCGAGAACGTCGTCGTGTCGACCAAGCGCGGCTCGTCCGACGAGTTCGTCGAGGTCAACGTCGAGGTCATCGAGCGGCCGACCGGCACGTTCCAGATCGGCGCCGGCTTCTCGTCGGTCGAGAACTTCATCGCGCAGGCGCAGATCTCGCAGAACAACTTGTTCGGCCGCGGCCAGACGCTCGCCCTGCAGGCGCAGATCTCGAGCCTCCGCCAGCTGTTCCTGCTCCGCTTCGTCGAGCCGTACTTCCTCGACACGCAGTGGACGTTCGCGTTCGACCTCTACAACCAGAGCCGCGGCTTCGGCACGTTCTACCGCAACGCGTCCGGCGGCACGCTGACGTGGGGCTACCCGCTGTCGTACGAGGCGCGCGCGTTCTTGACCTACAAGCTCGAGGACGTCAGCATCTCGACGGGCTCGGGCGGCATCACGACCCTCGGCGCGCGGCAGGTGCCGCTCGAGGCCTCGAGCGTCGCGAACCTGTTCCGCGGCGGCGTCACGTCCTCCTTGCGCGCCTCGCTGCAGTGGGACTCGCGCAACAACCGCCTGTTCCCGACGGGCGGCTGGCACCACACGATCTTCGCCGAGTACGCGAGCGAGTACACCGGCTCGGAGAACAAGTTCGTCCGCTGGGGCGGCTTCGCGCGCCACTACCGCAACCTGTGGGGCCCGTTCGTGCTGAAGCTCAACGCCGAGCTCGGCATCACGACGTCGACCGATCCGCTCGGCGTGCCGATCAGCGAGCGCTACCTCGTCGGCGGCATCTACGACATCCGCGGCTACGCGCCGCGCTCGCTCGGCCCGCTCCTCCTCACGCAGCCCGCCGGCGAGCCCGGCCAGTCGCTCGGCAGCCTGCCGCTCGGCGGCAACATGCAGATCATCTGGAACAGCGAGATCGAGTTCCCGCTGTTCAAGAAGGTCGGCATCTCGGGCGTCGTGTTCTTCGACATGGGCAACGCGTTCAACCTCGAGGATCGGTACTGCCCGGATCTGCAGCGCGCGAGCTCGCAGCTGTCGAGCAAGTTCGACCCGTGCTTCAAGGACCGGCTGCCGGACTCGCTCATCTCGGGCCTGCGCAAGTCGGTCGGCTTTGGCTTCCGCTGGTTCTCGCCGATCGGCCCGTTGCGCTTCGAGTGGGGCATCCCGCTCGACGCGCAGCCCGCCACCGCGAACCGGGCCGCCGAGGACTCGCTCGTGTTCGAGTTCACGATCGGCAACTTCTTCTAGCCGGGATTGAAGATCACCGCTTGGACGGCCGTCGAAGTCGTCGTATTGATCTGCATCCCCTTGGCCTCGAGGTCCTCATGAATCGCTATCTCGCGCTCGGCTGTCTCGGTCTCGGTCTGATGGTGTCGCCCCTGCTCGGGGCGCTGCGTGGCGCCCAGAGCGCGGTGCCGGCCAACCCGAAGATCGGCATCATCGACATCGAGAACACGCTCTCCAGCACGCCCGCCGGCAAGCGCGCCAACGAGTCGTTCGAGAAGGCGCGCAAGGCCAAGCAGGCCGATCTCGACAAGCGCCAGGGCGAGCTGCGCAAGGCCGCGGCGGACCTCGAGAAGCAGCAGGCGGTGCTCAAGCCCGAGGTCTTCAAGGCCAAGCGCGAGGAGCTCGAGAAGAAGTTCGTCGAGCTGCAGCAGACCTACGTCAAGCTCGAGCGCGAGCTGGCGGCGGACCGCACCAAGCTGATCCAGGACCTGCTCAAGCAGGCCGAGCCGCGGATCGAGAAGCTCGCCAAGGCGGAGGGCGTCACGATCATCCTCGACCAGAACGCGACGGTGTGGGCCGAGCCGGCGGTGAACCTGACGGAGAAGCTGAACGCGGAGATGAAGTAGCTGAAGTAGATGAAGTAGCTGATGAAGTGAAGATCGGCCGGAAATCCGTGCGCGCGGCGTGATAAGCAAGCGGGCATGGAGCGGCCCAAGGACGACCCGGACCGAGCCGGTACCGACCAGCCCGCAGAGCAGCCGGAGAAGCCGGAGCAGCCGGGGAAGCAGATCCTCAAGGCCGAGCAGATCCTCGGCCTCCTGCCGCACCGCTACCCGTTCCTGTTGATCGACCGCGTCCTCGAGGTCAGCGACGAGAAGGTGGTGGCGCTCAAGAACGTCTCGATCAACGAGCCGTACTTCCAGGGCCACTTCCCCGGCGTGCCGGTGATGCCCGGCGTGCTCCAGATCGAGGCCATGGCCCAGGCCGGCGGTATCCTGGCGTCGCGCGCGGTCGCGTTCGACGCGACGACGCACGTCATGCTGTTCATGGCGATCGACGCCGTGAAGTTCCGCAAGGCCGTCGTGCCGGGGGATCAGCTCCACATCGAGGTCGTGCCGCTCCGCAAGGGCAAGATCTTCAAGATGAAGGGCGAGATCCGGTGCGAGGGCCAGGTCGTGTCGTCCGCCGAGTTTCTTGCCGGCCTCGCGCCCCGGGACAAGGTCACGTAGCCGTGCGGGGGACCCACGCCAGGCGCGCCGCGCTCGCCGCCGCCGCCGTGCTGGGCGCCGCCGCCGCGCTCGGGGCCCTCGGCGCGTGCGGCAAGAAGAAGCGCCAGACGCGCGCGAGCGACGCGCCGCCCGTCGAGCTGATCTCGGTGGCGGGCCTCTCCGACGCCGGCGTGGGCGGCAAGGCCGGCGAGACCGACGAGCGCGAGCCCAACGACGGCGCCGACGTCGCCACCGCGCTCCCCGTGGGCGGCGCGGTGCGCGGGCGGATCGAGCCCGACAACGAGGCCGACTACTACCGGATCGAGGTCGAGGCGGCCGGCGCGCTGGCGGTCTCGCTCGCCGCCGTCGCGGGCGTCGACCTCACGCTCGAGATCGAGGACGCCGCCGGCGCCGTGCTCGCGAAGTCGGACCGCGGCGCGGCGAACGTCGCCGAGGGCGTCCCGAACCTGGGCGTCTCGGCCGGGCGCTACACCGCGGTCGTCCGCAAGAAGTCGCTGCCGGTGAAGAAGGTGGCGCCGAAGCCGGCGCGGCCGAAGAAGGGCGCGCCGCCGCCGGCTGCGTCGCCGTCGCCCGAGGCGCCGCAGCCCAGCTCCGCGCCCATGTACCGGATCAGCGCGCAGCTCGCGCCGCCCGGCAAGAACGCCGAGCGCGAGCCCGACGACGATCGCGGCACCGCCAACGATCTCATCGTCGGCGACACCGCCACCGGCTTCGTGGGGTGGGCCGGCGACGCCGACGTGTGGAAGTTCTCCGTCGAGGCGCTGACCGACAAGAACGTCCTCGAGCTCGAGCTTGGCCCCGTCGAGGGCCTGGCGCTGGCGGTGGAGATCGCCGACGGCATCGGCCAGACGATCGTCGCGCGCAAGGCGCCCCGGGGCGCCGCGCTCGTGATCCGGGGCCTCGCGCCCGTCGTGCCGCAGGGCGCGCCGCCATTCCACTACGTGATCGTCCGGGCCGCCGAGCGCGCGAGCTCGAGCCCCGAGGTCCCCTACCAGCTGAAGCTCGCCGCGCCGCCCCGCGGCACCGATCCCGAGCTCGAGCCCAACGACTCGCCCGACAAGGCCATGGAGATCCCCGGCGAGCGCACCGTCATCGGCGACGCGAGCTGGACGCCCGGCGACGTCGACTGCTACGCGGTCCCGCCCGAGCCGAACGCGCGCACCCTCGAATTCACCGTCGACACCCCGGCGGAGGCCGATCTGCGCGTCGACCTGTACGTGAACGGCAAGTCGATCGAGACGGCGGACAAGAAGGGGAAGGGGACGCCCGAGAAGATCTCGGGCGCCGTGCCCGCGGACGGCCGCGCCGTCCTCTGCGTCCGCGGGTCGGACGCGTCGCGGGAGGGCAAGTACAGCCTCGGCTTCAAGGAAGTACAGCCCAAGCCCTGAGTGGCCTCCCGATGACGCGCGTACGGAGCACCCAGATCCTCGTCGTCCTGGCGCTCGCCAACTTCATCTCGTACGCCGCGCGCAACGCGCTGATCACCATCTACCCCCAGCTCACGGCGCGCTACGGCAGCGACGACTCCGAGCTGGGGCTCCTGCAGACGGTCTTCATGCTGCCGCACGCCGCGGCGACGCTGGGCTTCGGCTGGGCGGGCGATCGGTTCGACCGCCGCCGGGTGATCGCGGCCGGGATGATGCTCGCGGCCGTGGCCGGCGCGCTCGGCGCGCTCGGCGACAGCTACCTGTGGCTCGCGGCGACACGCGCGCTCGTCGGCCTCGGCACCGCCGCCGTCGTGCCGGTCGCCAACTCGATCCTCGGCCAGCTCTACGACGGCCCGGTCAAGGCGAGCCGGCTCTCGATCTTCAACCTCGGCCTCTTCGGCGGCGCCGCCGGGGCCATCGCCGGCACGGTGCTCGGCTTCCCGGTCGTCGTCGTGGCGATCGCGATCCCCGGCGCGGCCGTGGCCGCGATCGTGACGATGCTGGCGGTGCCGCCGCAGGATCATGCGCGCTCGGCGGCCTCCGGCGCCCGGCACGTCTCGGTCTATGCCATGGCGCGCACGTTCGCGGCGGACGCGCGCGTGCTCCTGCGGATCCCGACCCTGCGCTGGGTGCTCGCGTCGGCGACGATGATGGCGTTCGCCGCGGGCGGCTACGCCGCGTGGCTCAAGGAGTTCCTGGTCCGCGACAAGGGTATGCTCGACGGGGAGGCCACGACCCTGCTCGTCATCTGCGGGTTCGGCGGGCTCCCTGGCATCCTCACGGGCGGCCGGCTCGCCGATCGGCTCGCGCGGCGCGGCGCGACCGGGCGGATGTGGACCATCATCCTCGGCATGTCGGCGACCGTGCCGTGCGCCTCCGCCGCGATCGTGGCGGCGCCCGGAGCGTCCCTCTACGTGGCGGGCGTGGCGACGATATTCTTCATGTTCTGGTACCACGCGCCGATGGCCGCCACCGTCGACGATCTGGCGCCGCCCGGCCTCGCCGTCGCGGCGCAGGGGCTCGTCATCTTCGGGATGCACATGCTCGGGACGGCGCCGTCGTCGTGGATCTTGGGCGAGATCTCCGAGCGCTCGACCTTGTCCACGGCGCTGTGGATCCCGACGGGCACCGTCGTCGTGGCCGCGCTGTGCATGGCGACCGCGACGCGCACGTTCGCGCGCGATCGCGCCGCCTCGCGCGCGGGCGGTCTGCGCGGCGGCTAGCCGCGCTTGGAGCCTCGCGCGGCGGTCCGGGCCGTGGCACCGCCCGCGGCCGTTCGCTATAACCGCAGGCGATGCGCCGCCTTTGCCCCCGCGCCCTTCTGTCCTCCGGGCTCGGCCTGGCCCTCGCGCTCGGTCTCCTGCTGGGCGCCTGCGGGCGCAGCCAGGGGCCGAGCCAGACGCTCGATCGGTACGGCCGCGCGCTCAAGAACCGCGACTACGCCGCCGCGTACGAGCTCATGTCGTCGAGCTTTCGCGGCAAGGTCTCGCGCGAGGACTACGAGCGCATGATGAAGGACAACCCGCGGGAGGTCGACGAGACCGCCTCGCGCCTGCGCGGCAAGCGCGGCAGCCTCGAGGTCTCCGCGGAGTTCGAGTACGGCTTCGGCGATCGCATGCTGCTCGTCCAGGAGGACGGCAAGTGGCGGGTCGCGTCGAATCCGCTCGGCTTCTACGATCAGTCGACGCCGCGCAACGCGCTGCGGGGCTTCTTGCGCGCGTACCGCCTCGAGCGCTGGGACGTCATGCTGCGCTTCGTGCCGAACGCGTACCGCGAGAAGATGGACGAGGCGAAGATGAAGGCCCAGTTCACGGGCCCGTCGCGGGAGCAGCTCGAGAACCTCATCAACACGCTCGAGGCCAACGTCGACGAGCCGATCACCGAGCGCGGCAACGACGCTCGCATGAGCTACGGCGACCGCTTCAATGTCCAGTTCGTGAAGGAGGACGGGCTGTGGAAGCTGAAGGATCTGGACAATTGAGCGCGTGAGCCCGCGGCGCCGCGCGCGGATGGCGATCGATCCGAAGCTGCCTCGTACGCACCCTGTGAGCGAGCTTTGGGGTGGAGGCGGTGGAGAGCTGGAGCCACCGGGGTGTGGCGTCGCGTCCACGGCTTCTGGGCGACAGCCGCGCCGCGTCATGTACGCATCCTCGACGCACCCCGCGAAGCTTCCGGCACTTCTCGACACCCCCTGCCGCAGGGCGCGGCACTGCGCAAAAAGGTCAAGGTGCACGCTCCTGGCCCAAGCTGCCGGCCGCCTTCGAGAAAGCGCCCCGCCTGCGGGACTCGCTGAGGTCGACCGACCGGGATCATGTCTCGATCGCCGTCGCTAACCCGCCGCTCCCCCGGGATGACAATTTCTCGACGAAGAAGGGGAGCCGACCGTTTTTCCATGCGTTAGAATCAAGGTCGCGAATTCAGTGTCTTAAGGAACGCAGGTTGCACCGTACAATGTCAGGAGCTACGTAGGGTCAAGCCCCCAAGGCTCGTCACACCGTGAAAGGCGGTCCCGATGCTGGATCCCTGGATTATCGAAGAGATCCTGAAGAAAGAAGAGGAAGCACGGCGCGAGCAAGAGCGCGGCCGCGTCGAGCTTCCGCTGCCGCCGTACCGTGACACAGGAGACAAGTCCCAGGTCACGCCGCCACGCGAAGAGACAGAGCGCGGCGTCATGATCATCGACATCTAGCGACATCTGGCCCGCGCCACCCTGCTCGCCCGGGCGCGACACGCCCCGGCGACGTTCCTTTCTCGAGACCCGGAGACACCCCGTTCAGGCGACCCAGCCAGCTTCCACTGGCGGGTCGCCTTCGCGTTTTCGGCGCTAAGATGCGATAAGTACGCTGGGTGGCGCGCTGGTTCACGATCGCGCTGGGCATCGGTGGGTGGACGGCCCTCGCGATCCCGCGGCTCCTGGGGATCGACGGGGCGTACGCGTCGGCGGAGTGGACGGCGATCTTCTTCGTGGTGATCCTCGCGTCGCGCACGCTCCCCTTTCACCCGGTCAAAGGGAGCGCGATCTCACTCGACTCGGCGTTCTACGTCGCGGCGGTGCTGTGCATCGGGCCGATCATGGCCGGCCGGCTCACCGCGGTCGCGCTCACGGCCGACGCGGCGGCGCGGTTCTTTGGGCGCTTCGGGCGCTTCGGGCGCTTCGGGCCCGGCGCGCGGCGCGAGCGCGGCGAGGCGGGCCCTTGGCTCGACGACCTCGGCTACGTCCTCTATTTCGGCGGCATGAGCGGCGGCCTCCTCGTGGGCTGCGGGCTCGCGTTCGGCGCCGGACCGATCGCCAGCGGCGCGCTGGATCCGATCAGCGTCGCGGGGCGCGTCGTCGGCATCGGCGCGGTGTTCCTCGCGAGCCACTACACGATCCAGGGCATCCGGCTGTGGCTGCTCGGGCGGGGCCTCCGCGCGTACCTGCGCGAGCAGGCAGGGCCCGGGATCGTCGCCGAGGCGTCGCTCTTGCCGCTCGGGATCGTGCTCGTTCTGCTCTACGAGCCGGGGCGCCCGCTGGGGTTCTTGCTGCTCGCGCTCACGTACCTCCTGATCGATCTCGTGTTCTCGCGGCTGTCGCGGACCCGCAGGCAGCTCGAGGCGCGCGTCCACGAGCTCGAGATCCTGAACGCCACCGCGCGGCGGCTGTCGGCGTCGCTGCAGCTCACCGAGCTGGTCGATGCCGTGGCGCGCGAGACGTGCAACGCGATCCCGGAGGCCGAGGCGGTGGTGCTGGTGCACCGGCGAGCGGGCGACAATGGCTTCGTCCTCGACGGGTTCGATCGCGCGACGGAGAAGTTCGTCCGCCACGAGCTCGCCGGGAGCGAGGGCGCGGCGGGCTGGGTGATGAGCCGCGGGCTGCCGCGGCGGATCGACGACCTGGCGCTCGCCGACGACGTCGCGGTGGCGAACCCGGAGGGCATCCGAGCGTGGCTCGGCGTGCCGCTGTTCTATTACGGCACGTGCGAGGGGGTGATCGCGGTGCAGTCGGCGCGCCGCGCCGCGTTCCGGCCGGACCACCAGCGCCTGCTCGAGTCGCTCGCGCTGCAGATCGCGGCCGCGCTGCAGAACGCGCAGCTCTACGAGCTGGCGATGGTGGACGGGCTGACCGGCCTGTTCGTGCGGCGCTACTTCGACGCCCGGATCGAGGAGGAGATCGAGCGCTCGAGGCGCGACGCGACGCCGTTCTCCGTGGTCATGATGGACGTGGACGACTTCAAGAAGCTGAACGACGACCACGGACATCTGATCGGAGATCGCGTGCTGCAAACCATCGCCACCACCGTCAAGTCGCAGATGCGCGGGGTCGACACGGCCGCGCGCTACGGCGGCGAGGAGATCGCCCTCATCCTGTCGCGCACCGAGATGGTCTCCGCGTACAGCGTCGGCGAGCGCATCCGCGCCGCGATCGCCGATCAGCGCGTGACCACGGACTCGGACCCGCCGAAGGTGCTGGGCATCACCGCGTCGTTCGGGATCGCGTCGTATCCGGAGAGCGGCGCCGAGCGCGGCGAGGATCTGGTGCGCCAGGCGGATCGCGCGCTGTACCGGGCGAAGAAGACGGGCAAGAACCGCGTCGAGCTGTTCTGGAGCGACGAGGCCCGGCCGGCGGCGCCCCCCGTGGCGCCCGAGAGCCGGCGCAGGAGCACGCCGCCGTGAGCGATACCGAGCGCAAGCGGGCGGAGCGGCGCGTCGGGCTCGCGCGGCTGTGGGCGCGGGCCAAGCAGATCGTCACGACCGATCCGAGCGGCTCCGACGAGGACGACCACGTGGTCGACGAGGAGGCGGCGCGCGTCCTCGCCGAGAACGCGGGCCGGCTCAAGGGGGGCCTCGCGAAGGTCGCGCAGCTCGCGGCCTACGATCCGGGCGCGACGCTCGGCGGCCGGAGCGGCGCTACGCCGGCGGCGCGCGCGGTGCTGGGCGGCCTCTGGGACCACGCGCCGGCGGTCTCGGCGGGCGCGATCGCGCGCGTGATCGAGGACGATCTGGGCCGCGCGCCGCAGGCGCTGTTCGCGCGGTGGGATGCGACTCCGCTCGCCGCGGCGTCGATCGGGCAGGTGCACGCCGCGGCGCTCGCCGACGGCACCGAGGTGGTCGTCAAGGTGCAGTACCCGGGGGTGGCCGAGGAGCTGCGCGCCGATCTGGACGACGCGGCGTTCGTGCGCCGGCTCGCGGGCTCGGAGATCGGCCGGACGCTCGGCGAGGACGCGGTGATGGCGCTCGCGGCGGCGGTGCGCGGCGAGCTCGACTACCGCGCCGAGGCGGTCGCGCAGGCGCGGTTCGCCGCGGCGTGGGAGGGGCACCGCGTGCTGCGCGTGCCGCGCGTCATCGGCGAGCTGTCGTCGGCGCGCGTCCTGACGATGACGCGCGCGCGGGGCAAGTCGCTCGTCGAGACGGCGGCGTCGGGCTCAGTGGACGTCCGGCGCCAGGCGGCGCTCGCGATCTTCCAGTTCGCGTGGGGCGCGCCGCTCGCCCACCGCCTGCTGAACGCCGATCCGAACCCGGGCAACTTCCTGATCGAGGAGCAGGCGGACGGGGGCGCGCACGTCTGGTGCCTCGACTTCGGGTGCGCGGCGGAGCTGCCGGAGCCGGTGCGCGACGCCGATCGCGAGCTGTGGTGGGCGCTCCTCGACGAGGACAGCGAGTCGGCGGCCGAGCGGTTCCGCATGGGGCTCGCGCGGAGCGGGCTCCTCAGCCGGACGGACTCGATGGCGTCGCACGCGCACCGCGACTGGGAGCGCAGCCTCGCCCAGCCGGTGACGACGCACGGCGACTTCCACTGGAGCGCGGCGTACGCGCGGGACCTCGCCCAGGACACGGGCCGCGTGCTCGCCGCGGGCGGGCTGCGGTTGCCGGCGAGCGTGCTGCTCCTGTGGCGCCAGCGCCTGGGGGCGGCCGCGGTGATCGGCATGCTCGACGCGCGGGCGCCGTTCCGCCGCGCGCTGGTCGAGCTGATCGGCAGCGGGCGGCGGGCGCTGCGGTAGCGGCGCTCGAAGCCTCGGGGCTCAAGACGGGTCGATAAATCGACCCGTCTTTGTCGATCGGCTTGCCGGCGAAGACGCCGGCTGCGCCTTACGGAGCAGATCGCCCCTCGAAGCCTCGGGGCTCAGCGGAGCGACCGGCCGAGCTCGGCGAGCTCGACCATCGTGTCCGCGCTGCGGACAGCGGGGGCGGCCGCGGTGATCGCTGCGCGGTGGCGGCCGCCGACGACGGCGATGGTGCTGGCGGGGAGCGACGAGAGGAACGCGGCCAGCTCGTGGGCCTGGGGCAGCGGCACCGGCGAGCTCGTGCTGATCCAGACGAGCCGCGGGTGGTGGTGGGCGACGGCCTGGTGGAGCGCGCCGGTCGGCGTGTCGGCGCCGAGGTTGACGGTCCGGATCCCCTCGGCGGCGAGGACGAGCGCCGCCATCGCCGAGGGCAGGAGGTACGGATCGTCCTCGGGCGCGCCGCCGAGCGCGAGCGGCGCGAGCGGCGGCGGCTCGAACGTCGAGCGCAGCTTGCCGAGCGCCTGGATGCAGACGTCGGTGGCGCGGTGCTCGACGAAGACGCCGTCCTTTTCGTGCTGCCACAGCTCGCCGATCGCGTGCATGGCGGCGCGGATCGGCCCGTCGCAGAGGTCCGCGAGCTGCGCGCCGGCGGCGAGGCGCGCCTCGATCCAGCGCTGCACCGCCTGCGCGTCGCCCTCCTGCAGCCCGCGCGCGAGCCCGCCGTCGTCGTCGAGCGCGGCGCGCGCGGCCGGCGGCGCGGGCGCCGCGCGCATCCCGAGCAGATCGGGCCGCGGCACCGGCGCGCCGGTCTCGCGGATGAACGAGAGCGCGTCGGCGAGCGCGATGCGGCGGTGACCGCCGCCGGTGCGCGTCGCGCGGATGCGGCCGGCGTCGATCCAGCGCTTCAGCGAGGACTCGCTCACGCCGAGCGCGTCGGCGAGATCGCGGGGAGACAGGGAGCGAAACACGTGGACGTCAGATGAATGTTTTGAACGTTTTGGATCAGAAGTCAATCACCCAGGGGCCAGGGCTACCCCAAGGGATCGTCTTATAAATCTAATAATTACAATAAAATATAAAATTCTGACCGATCGGGCTTCCCTGGACGATTGAACCTGTCATTTTGAACGGTATGGACGATTTGAACGTTTCACCGGAGCTGGGTGCCGCGGACCGGTCGTTCGTCTACGCGGTGATCCGCCGGATCCTGCACGACGAGGACTCGGCGTCCGACGCGACCCAGGACGCGCTGCTCCTGGCGCACCGCCACCGCAGCCAGTTCCGGGGAGAGTCCGCCCACCGGACGTGGCTGTACCGCATCGCGGTGACCACCGCGCTCGGGTACCTCCGCAAGCGGCGCCGGATGCGCGAGGACGTCGTGGCGGGGGATCGTCCGGTCGCGTGGGACGTGGTCGATCCGCGGCCGTCCCCGGAGCAGGAGGTCGCCACGGGCGAGCTGGCGGACGCGATGGCGCGGGCGCTCGCCGACGTGGGCCACGGGCACCAGCAGGTGTTCCTGCTCCGGCTGGGCGACTGGTCCGAGCCGGAGATCGCGCGCACCGTCGGCATCAGCCTGGCGAACGTGAAGATCCGCGCGCACCGGACGCGGGCGCGGCTGCGGGCCGCCCTGCGCGAGCAGGGCTTCACGCGGCACCCAGCGCGGTCAGCGCCTCGCGCACGCCGGGATAGCCGAGCTGGTAGCAGCGCCACCAGGCGGCCATCATGATCCCGTGGCCCACGAGGATGCCGACGTGGCTCCACATCTCGACGGGATCGGCCTGGGTCCGGATGTAGCGCCGCCAGTGGAACGCCTCGTCGATGAGGCTGTAGAGGAACGACAGGAGCGTGAGGACGAGCGCGGGGATCGCGCAGCCGCGCGCGTCGTACGCGAGGACGAGCAAGACGACGCTGCCGACGCCGCACGCGATCGTGATGTGGTGGACGAGCGCTTCGCCGCCGCGCAGCGCCTCCTTGTAGATCGTGCGGTGGCCGATCGTGTCGATGGCGATCGCGACGGTGAAGATCGCGGCGCCGATCGGCACGAGCCACGCCTCGACGGGCCACGGCGCGCCGTGGAGGTGGCCGACGAGCACGAAGCCGCCGGTCGACGCGACGAGGCCGAGCATCATGCCGACCCAGCCGAGGTAGACGAGCCAGTCGGTGCGGTCGAACTGGGAGATCCGCGCGACGTAGCGGACGAGCGCGTCAGTGGAACGGGACATCGCCTGCCTCCACGGTGCGGGTCGGGATCTGCGCGCGCGGCGCGAGCGCGCGCCGGGGCGCCGCCGCGAGCGTGCGGCCGGCGGCGCCGGCGACGAGCGCGAGCTTTTGGGCCCGGCCGACGACGGCGCGGCCGGCGGTGACGTCGCAGCCGCGGGCGCGGAGCCGCGCGCCGATCGCGGCGTAGATCGACGCGGCCGCGCGGACGGCGAGCCCGGCCCGCCACGGCAGCGCGGGCATCCCGCGGCGCGCGGCGCGGTAGCCGCGGTCGGCGAGGGCGAGCAGCTCGCCGACGGCGCCCGCGAGCGGGCGGACGGCGGACCGCGGCAGCGGCCGGCCGAGGTCGCTGCCGAGGCCGCTGGCGCCGTGCCGCGCGAGCACGTCGTCGGGGACGTAGAGCCGGCCGCGCTCCCAGTCCTCGGCGACATCGCGGCAGATGTTCGTCAGCTGCATGGCGATGCCGAGCTGGGCGCCGGGGACGAGCGCGGCGTCGTCGCGCACGCCGAAGACGTGGCACATCATGAGGCCGACGACGCCCGCGACGCGGTGGCAGTACAGGCGCAGCTCCTCGAGCGTCGCGTAGCGGGTGCCGGCGGCGTCCATCGCCATCCCCGCGAGCAGCTCCTCGGGGTAGCGGCGCGGGATGCGCCGCTCGCGGACGACGTCGGCGAACGCGCCGAGCACGCGGTCGTCGGTCACGCCGCGGCAGGCGTCCGCGAGCTCCTGGCGGAGGCGCGCCACGGCGGTCGCGGGCTCGCCGCCGAGGTCGACGGCGTCGTCGGCGCGCCGGCAGAACGCGTAGACGATCGCGGTCTGGTCGCGTGTGCGCGGATCGAGCAGCCGGCTCGCGAGCGCGAAGCTCTTCGAGTGGTGCGCGATCGTCGCGCGCGCGAGCGCGGCGGGCGACGCCGGGGCGAGCGCGAGCTCGGTCACGCGGCCTGCCCCGACGCGAGGCTAAAGTCGCGCGCGATGCACGCGAACGTGGCCTTCGCGCCGTTGATGACGCCGGGGACGCCGGCGCCGGGGTGCGTGCCAGCGCCGACGAGGTAGAGGCCGGGGATGCGGTGATCCTTGTTGTGCGGCCGGAAGTACGCGCTCTGGCCCAGGCGCGGCGCGACGGAGAACGCGTTGCCCTGGTAGGCGCCGAGGTCGCGCTGGAAGCCCAGCGGCGTCAGCTCGCGGCGCACGACGACGTGGCGGCGCAGATCGGGCAGGAGCCGCTCGAGCGCGGCGAGGATCCGGTCGCCGTAAGCGGGGCCGGCGGTGTCCCAGTCGACGGGCGCGCTGCCGAGGTGCGGCACCGGCGCGAGGACGTAGAAGCTGCCACAGCCGGGCGGGGCGAGCGACGGATCGGTGACGTGCGGCGCGTGCAGGTAGAGCGAGAAGTCCTCGGGGAGCGCCTTGCCGTGGAAGATGTCGTCGAGCAGGCCCCGGTAGCGCGGGCCGAACACGACGGTGTGGTGCGCGAGGTCCTCCGCGTACGTGCGATCGGTGCCGAAGTAGAGGACGTAGAGCGACATCGACCAGTCCATGCGCTCGAGCTTCCTCGCCGTCTTCGCGGCGGCGGGCGCGCTGGCGTACAGCCGATCGTAGGTGTGGTGCAGGTCGGCGTTCGAGACGACGAGGTCGAAGCGATCCTCGCGCCGCTCGCCGCCCTGGCCGAGCGACACGACGACGTGCTCGCCGCCCTCGAGCGCGATCCGCTCCACGGGGGAGGCGAGGCGGAGCTCGCCGCCGAGCTCGCCGAGGAGCTTGCACAGCGCGGCGACGAGCGCGCCGGTGCCGCCGCGCGGGAACCACACGCCCCACTGCCGCTCGAGGTGGTGGATCAGCGTGTAGATCGACGACGTCTCGAACGGGTTGCCGCCGACGAGCAGCGAGTGGAACGACAGCGCCTCGCGCACGTGCTCGTCGCGGACGAACCGCGCGACGGTGTGGTAGACGGAGCGATCGGCGCGCAGCATCGCGAGCTGCGGCGCGACGCGCAGCATGTCCGTGAAGCGGAGGAACGGCGTGGCCGCGAGCTGCGTGTAGCCGGCGTCGAACACGCGCGACGCGTGGCGCGCGAACGCCTCGTACCCGGCGGCGTCCTCGGGGCGGAGCCGCGCGATCTGGGCGAGCATGTGCGCGGGGTCGCCGTCGTAGTCGAAGCGCACGCCGTCCTCCCAGACGAGCCGGTAGAACGGCGTGACAGGCAAGAGCTCGACGTAGTCGGCGCGGTCGCGCCCGGCCTCGGCGAACAGCTCGTCGATGCAGTGCGGCGCGGTGATCACCGTCGGGCCGGCGTCGAACGTGAAGCCGCGGTCGCGGTAGACGTAGGCGCGGCCGCCTGGCAGATCGCGGGCCTCGTAGACGGTGACGCGCACGCCGGCGGTGGCGAGGCGGATCGCGGCGGCGAGGCCGCCGAAACCGGAGCCGATCACGGCGGCGCGGAGCGAGGACGGATCAGACATACATGGACTCCATGCGGCGGACGTCCGCGGCGAGCGCGTCGAGTGCAGCGAGCGCGTCGAGCGCGTCGGCCCCGGCGGGATCGCGCTCGAGCGCGGCGCGGGCGGCCGCGAACGCCGCGTCGAGGGTGGCGCGCGCGCGGGCGCGGCCGAGCGGCTCGATCCGCTCGGCGAGCGCGTCGGCGAGCGGCTGCGGATCGGCGCCCGCGGCGACGCCGCGCGCGAGGCCGACGAAGCGCGCCCACGCGAACGGATCGTGCTGCTCGGCGAGCCACGCCCACGCCCACGTCGGGCGGGCGCCGCGCAGGTCCTCGTAGGCCTTGGCGCGGCGCGCCTCGGCGACGAGGCCGCCGAGGTCGTCGAGCATCTGCAGCGCGCAGCCGATCGCCTCGCCGAGGTCGCCGATCACGGCGGTGCGTTCGGCGGTGGCGCCAGCCGCGAGCGCGCCGAGCTCGGTGGCGAGCCGGCACAGGGCGCCGGTCTTGAGCCGGGTCGTCGCCGCGACGACGGCGGGCACCTCGCGCGCGTCGAGATCGACGACGCGCGTCGCGAGGTCGAGCGCCTGGCCCTGGTGGCAGCGCAAAAGGACGAGCGCGGCGCGTTCGAGCGCGCCGGGCACCGCGAGGCGCGCGAGCTCGGCGAGCGCCCAGAAGTACAGCCACGAGCCGGTGTTGATCGCGAGCGGCACGCCGATCTGCCGGTGCAGCGCGGGAGCGCCGCGGCGCTCCTCGCTGCCGTCCTCGACGTCGTCGATGATCAGCGAGCCGGCGTGCAAGAGCTCGATCACGAGCCCGATCGCGCGCTCGAGCCGCGCCTGTGGCTCGGGCGCGGCGCCGTGCGCGCTACCCGCGGCGTCGTGCGCACCTTCGCGGGCGCCGCCGAGCGCAGCGCGGGCGCCGCCGAGCGCAGCGCCGGCGCGCACGAGCCGCCCGCGCAGATCCTTGCCGGGGCGCCCGAGGAACGCCGCGGCGGGCCCTGCGAGCGCGGCCTCCCAGATCGCGGCGGGGACGTCCGGATCGAGCGGGGCGGTGCCGCCGGGCGCGAGCGCGTCACCGAGCGCGTCGACGAGCGCGGCGGCGGGCGGCGTCTCCGCGGCCACGCACGGCAGCGGCTTCACGAGGGCCTCCGGCCAGAGATCACGGCGCGCCACGAGATCCGGCGCGGCGGCCGCCCGGCGACGATCAGCGCGCGATCGAGCGCGGTGGTCTCGAGCGCGTAGAACCGGCGGATCACGCCCTCGGGCAGGCTGTAGAAGCGCTCGAGGACGTGGTAGCGGTCGTTCGGGGCGAACCAGCCGAACAGCATACGGTTGAGGCGCGTCGCGAACGCGAGCTGCGCGCGGTGCCTCTGCGCGAGCCGGGTGAGCGCGGGCCCGAACAGCGCGGCGGGCGGCCGCGTCGCGACGACCTCGGCGAGCCGCGCCGCGATCGGGAACGAGTAGCCGGTGACGGGGTGGAACCAGCCGCCCGCGTAGCCGGCGGCGAGCGGCGGCGCGGGCTCGGCCGCGGGCGCGACGCCGTCCACCTCCAGGGGGAGCGGCAGGACGCCGGTCTCCTCGCGGATCACGCGCTCGATGGTCCAGCCGCGGGCGCGCGCGTAGCGGGTGATCGCGCGCCGGCCGGCCTCGACGTCGAGGTACGAGCTGTCCGCGAACGCGGTGTCCTCGAGGAGCAGCACGTCGGGCGAGATCGGCAGCGCGTACATGAACGTGAACGCGCCGCGCTGGGGGACGGTCGCGTCCATGACCATCGGCAGCTCGAGGCCGTGGCCGGGCACGCGCACCTCCTGGCCGACGAACGTCTGCCAGCCGCAGCGCGGGGCGCCCGCGCGCTCGGGGCCGCGCGCGTCGATCACGACGGCCGCGGTGACGTCGCGAGCCTGCGTCGAGATCCGATGCGCGCCGACCGAGACGGCCGTCTCGCCGAGCCACAGCTCGTCGACGACCTTGCGCACGCAGGCGTCGAGCCGGCGGCTCGTGGTGAGCGCGTAGGGCAGGGGGAGCTGCCGCCGCCGGCCGGGGAACGCCACGTCGTAGGCGCTCCAGCGCGAGACGACGAGCGGCTTCACCCACGACGCGGTCTCCGGCACGTCGCCGGCGTGGAAGCACCAGGTGTGGTTGCCGCCCAGCGCGGCGCCGCGCTCGACGATGGCGATCCGCGCGGTGGGCTGGCGGGCGCGGACCGCGAGCGCGATGAGGCCGCCCTGGAGGCCGCCTCCCACGATCGCGTAGTCGAGCTCGAGTGCCATGCCGGTTGGATGGCGCCCGCTGGGGACGGTTACACCGGCCCGTGCCGACCCCGGCGCGTGGCGATCCGGCGCGTGGCCGTCAGTACGTGTAGCGGAGGTACAGCCGCGCGTCGAGCGCGCGCAGGGCGTCGAACTGCGGCAGGAGGAACGCGTCGACGCCGAGGCCGAACGCGTAGTGGCGGTTCTCGAGCTGGTACTCGGCGCCGGCGCCGGCCTGGAACGCGATCGTGAAGTTCTCCCCGGGCCCGGTGATCGCCACCTTCTCGAGGACGTTCGACGAGATCATCGCGAGCCCGGCGCCGCCCTCGATGAAGAGCGCGAGCCGATCGAGGCGGCCGCCGAGGCGGACGTCGCCGGTGCCGCGGTAGAGCTGGAACCACTCGCCCTCGGGCGGCGGCGGCACCGTGGCCTCGTGGCTCGAGGCGGCGAGATCGATGCCGACCGAGAGCCACGAGAACAGATCGCGCCCGACGCGGAGGTGGAACGCCGGGCCGATCGCCGCGTCGTCGGCGGCGCTCGGCAAGAACATCACGGCGCCCAGGCTCCCCTCGGCGTACCAGCCCGTCGCGGCGGGGCGCGCGGCGGCGGGCGCCGCACCGAGGCCCGCAGACAGGCCTGCGAGCGCGCCGGCGCAGAGGACGACGAGGGGCAGGCGAGGCATCCGGAGCAGCATCCTACTATCTCGCCGCAGCAGGCGGGCAAGGCAGCTTAACTCAACTCAAGACCTGTCCAAGAATCTCAAACGGAGCAGCGGAGGCCCCGAGCTTCGCCCCTCGCGGGCTCGGGGCTCAAGACGGGTTGATAAATCAACCCGTCTTTGTCGATCGGCTTGCCGGCGAAGACGCCGGCTGCGCCTTACGGAAAAGATCGCCCCTCGCGGGCTCGGGGCTCAGGGCGTGAACGTGACCGTGAAGTCGGCGGGGGCGAACGCCGTCAGCTCGCCGGGCGCCTCGGTGACGGCGGCGTCGAGCAGCTCGTGCATGATGCCGCGCACGTCGCGGACGCGGATCGTGTACTCGAGCACCATCGGTTGATCCGCCTTGAACACCAGGTCGACGCGGATCATCTGGCGGAACGCCTCGCGGGGGATCGGATCGCCGGTCGGCATCTGCACGTAGTCCTCGACGCCCGGCATGAGCGCGGTCATCGGCTGGAATGACGTGAGGTTCTTGTGCACCGCGAGCGTGGCGGCGAACGGGTGCAGGTTCGCGCGCGTGATCTGATCGAGATCGATCGACGCCTCGCGGACCTGATCCTCGCGGAACAGCCCGCGGATCGAGGCGCCCGGCTCGACGTGCAGCGGGATGTCGCCCTCGAGGCCGGGGGCCGGCGGGACCTCGTCGGGATCGCCGAGCACGATCAGATCCGGATCGTAGGCGAACGCCTCGTTCGCGCCGTTGAGCTGCACGACCGCGGTGCCCGGCATCGTGGCGGTGTTCGTGATCGTCCACTCGACGGAGACCTCGATGTCGCCGACCTTGACGTACGGCACCTCGACGCCGAGCTCGGCGGTGCGCATCGCCCGCTCCTCGGCCTCCTTGGTCTTCTCGAGCCGGATCGGCAGGACGTGCTGCGCCTTGGCGACGATCGGCTCGCCGTTTGCGTCGGCGCCGCCGGCCTCGAGCGCCATCGCGCCGGGCAGGTAGACGGGATCGTTCGCGCACGCCGCGGCGAGCGCGGTGAGCGCGGCGAGCGCGGTCGGTGAGGCGAGGGTCGTGATCCACCGCATGGCTTAGCCTCCTGGCGAGAAGACGAACGGGTAGGTGACGTTCGCGGCGCCGCCCGCCGCCCGGAAGCGCAGGCGCATCACGTTCGACGTGACGCAGTCCGAGACGGCGGCGTTCGACAGCGTGCTGCCGCCCGTGACCGAGGCCGCTTGCACCACGCCGCTGCCGTCGATCTTGAACTTCACGACCAGCTTGCCGGAGATCCCCGGCGAGCGGTTGAGCTCCTTCTGGTAGCAGGCGCGGAACACGCCGCCGCGCGCCTTCACGGCGCGGTTGATCTCCTCGGCTGACAGGCCGCCCGGATCGCCGGACATCTCGCCGATCGCGACCTTGACCTCGCGCGGGCCCGAGCCCTTGCAGTTGGGGCCGACGCACGTCCCGCCGGGGCGCTGCGTGCCGGTGTCGATCTGGCCCTTGTTCGTGACGAAGTCGCCCTCGACGTTGCCGCCGCCGCCGGAGCCGCCCTTCTTGCTGCCGCGCGTGGTGCCGGTGCCGTTCAGGCCGCTGCCGACGCCGGTGCCGGTGCCGTCGCCAAAGCCGATCCCGCCGCGCTTGGTCGGGCCGTCGATGCCGGCGAACTTGCCGAGGGAGGTCTTCAGGTCGCGATCGATGATGTTGTCGAGGATCTTGCGGTTTCGGTCCTCGAAGAAGCCGACCTTCGGCGGCTCGGGCTTGGTGTCGGTCGGGTTCGGGGTGCGGGCGCGCTCGATCTCGCCCTTGCCGCCGAACGCGCCCTCGTCGCCCTTGGTGGCCGTCCGGATGTTCTGCGGGTTCGGGTTCGCCGCGGCCGCGTCCTTGGTGGCCACCGCGCCGACCGTCGGCTTCGGCGGCTCGGGCTCCTCCGGCGGCTTCACCTCGAGCCGCGTCACCAGGTAGTTGCCGGTCAGGGAGCGCGTGCCGGGCCACACGAACGGGTCCTCGCCGTTGTAGAGCCGGTACGTCGTGATGAGCAGCGCGAGGTGCAGGAGGATCGAGAACGCGAGCGACGCCTTCTGCTCGTTGTCCTGGAGGTACACCCACCAGCCGCCAGCGCCGAGCGCGAGCACGGCGGCCGTCATCATCGTGCCGCGGAAGATCGCCTCCTCGATCGCCTCGTCCCGCAGCCACCAGAGGAGCGTCAGCGCCGCCGCCGAGAGGAGGAAGCCCAGGATCCCGGCCCCGAGCACGCCGCGCGTCAGGAACTGCTGCGGCTCCTCGACGGGCACGAACTGGAAGAACAGCTTGTAGTCGCCGGACTCGTCGAGCTGGATGACGCCCCAGTCGCGGTTGCTGATCGACGTGCCACAGTACTCGCTGCCCTCGCGGCTCGGGACCTCGCCCTCTTTCTGGCGCACGAACTCGGCGACGTCGCGCTCCTTGCCGTCGAGGCAGATCGTGCCGCTCATGTGCTCGCCGAGCGTGAGCACGTAGCCGCGGTTGCCGGGCCGGACGATCGCGAACTCCGGCGGCAGGCCCAGGTCCGGCACGACGAACGTCGACTTGCGGCTGCGGCCGAGCGTGATCTTCCGCGGCTTGGCGAGGACGACGTCGTCCATCACCTCGTCGTTCCAGATCAGCGACGTGCGCAGCGCCACCGTGCTCACAGGGCCTCTTCCTCCACCGTGCGGACCATGTGCGGGATGAACGAGCGCTTCTCGAGGCTCGCGCGCTCGAGCTCCTCGTTCGCGCGCTCGAGGAAGTAGAGCAGCTGCGGCGTGCGCATCTTGCCGCTCAGGTTGAAGTCCGTGAAGTCGAAGTTCTTCACCCCGCCTTTGGCGTCCTTCTTCCCCCCCGCCTTGCCGTCCTTCCCATCCGCCTTCCCGTCCGCCTTGCCATCCTCCTTCGCGCCTGCCGCCGCCGGCTCGGGCCCCTTCTTCCCCTTCGGCTGAGCCGCTGCAGGTAGGACCAACGCGCACACAAGCGCGAGGGCCATCGCGGGCGTGCGACCCCACGCGGGGGCTGTAAGCCTCAGCCTCATTTCCCGAGATCCTTTCGCTTCTCTTCCGCTGCCTGGCGCTTGGCGTGACTGATCGGAGCTTCCTGCAGGTATCGCTCCAGCTCCACCTTCCCGCCCGCCGGGTCCTCCAGGAAGTCCAGCTTGAGCAACGCCAGGTTGAACATAGCATCGGCGCGCGCGGTGCTCCGCCGCGGCGCTTCTCGGATCACGCGGTCCCATGTCTTCTTCGCTGCCTCGTGCTCTTTGAGCCCGCGCTGGGCGACGCCGAGCGCGACGTGCGCTGCGTAATCGTCCGGCCGGCGTTCGACGATCGCCGACAGCTCGACCTTGGCTCGCTGGTAGTCGCCGGCATCGAGCAGCACGGTGGCCTTGTTGAAGCGGGCGTCGATGTACGTCGCGTCGAGCGAGACGGCCTGGTCGAACAGCTGGAACGCCTCCTGCGCCTTGCCGCTGCGCAGGGCGAGCATCGCCAGGGCGTTGTAGATCGCCGGATCCTTGGCGTCGAGCTCGAGCGCCTTGGCGAGCACGAGCTGCGCGAGCTCGGGCCGCTTCTGCTGGATGTAGATGAGGCCGAGCTCGGTGTAGATCCGGGCGTTCACGCCGTGGATGCGCACCGTCTCGCGCAGGATCGTGACGGCGTCGTCGTACTCGCCCGCGTCGCGCAGCATCGAGGCCAGGCGCGCCGAGGCTTCGCGCCGGTTCGGGTCGTCCTCCTCGGCGGTGCGCACGGCGGCCTCGTAGTCGGCGCGCGCGTCGCGGCGGTGGCCGGCGCGGCGGTGCGCCTCGGCGCGCGCGAGCAGGCTCGGCGTGTGGTTTTTGTTGATCAGGAGCGCCTTCGAGAGGTGATCGATCGCCAGGTCGTCCTCGCCGTCGCGGAACGCGATGATGCCGAGGTCGTAGTGCGCCTCCCACAGCTTGGGATCGATGTCGAGCGCCTCCTTGAGGCGCGCCTTCGCCGTGTCGTGCGCGTCGGGGCCGCCGAGCCGGAGCGCGCGCATCGCGCTCTCGAACGCCTTGGCGGCCTTCGGGTTCACCGGATCGCGCTTCTTGACGACGCCGCCCGCGCCGATCCGCGCCGTGCCCTTCGTGCTGCCGCCGCACGCGCCGCCGGCTCCGAGCGCGGCGAGGGCGGCGAGCGCGATGATCGCGCGCCTGATCGCGCGCGTCATCGGATGACCTCCGTCACGAGCTCCGGCGCCGCCGGGCGGTCGCCGATTCGCTCGCGGCCGCGCGACTCGCGCTCCGGCGGGTACTTCTGCGCCGAGAGCCGGCCGAGCGCCTCGCGGATCTTCACCGTGTACTCGTCGTAGACCTGCAGATCGATCGCCTTCTTGTAGCCGGTGGCGAACAGCTCGACCGCCTTGTCCTGGATGTTCACGACGTACTCGTTGATCGTGTCCTGGTAGGCCTGCACCTGATCCGGCGGCACCGACGGCGGCGGCTTGTTGCCGGCCGTCGCGAGCGCCTCGGCGAACCCGTCGTAGACCTGGCCCATGCGGAACAAGGCCGCGGTGGCCCACTTGAGCTCCTTGTAGTCGATCACCGAGCCGTAGACCTTCTCGGCGTCGGAGAGCAGCTTCGACTTCGCCTTGAGCGCCTTCTCGAGCTGCGACGGCTTGACGTCGAGCGTGACCTTCTCGTACTCGCGGAACACGAGCTCGCCCTCGTGGTAGCGCGCCTCGGCGGCCCACGGCGTGGCGGCGGCCTTGTCCTTGCCGCCGAGGCTCGTCCACAGCCGCTGCGCGGTGACGAGCTCCTCCTTGGCGCGCTTGTACTGGCCGAGCTTGAGCGACATGCGGCCGGCGCGCGTCCACGCCTCGACGATCCGCTTGCCCGACGAGCGGTACACGCGCGCGTACTCGGCGTAGGCCTTGTACGCCGGCCCGTCGTCGCCCGCGTTCTCGTACACGACGCCGATGTTGAACGCGACGTCGGGCGCGTCCTTCCTGCCCGGGAACTTGCTCGTGTACTCGCGGTAGTGCGCGATCGCCTCCTTGTTCTGGCCGAGCGCCTGGCGCAGGAGGCCGGCGTTGAACAGGGCGTCGGCCGCCTTGCTGCCGGTGCGGAACTTCATCCACACGAGCTCGTAGGACTTCGCGGCGCGGTCGTAGTAGATGACCTTCTCGTAGACCTGGCCGGCCGAGAACGCCGCGCGCTCGGCGAACTCGGCGTTCTTGTCGGCGTACTTCTCGGCGAGGTCGAGGTAGATGTCGGCGGCGCGCTCGGGGAGCTTGGCCTTCTCGTACATGACGCCGGCGTTCATCCACGCCTGCGCGCCGACCTTGCTGTCGCTCGTCTCCTTGGGCACGCGGAGGTAGAACGTCGCGGCCTGCTCGTAGCGGCCGGCCTCGGCGTGCTTGTCGCCGCTCTTCTGGATCGACTCGACGATCAGCCGCGCGAGCCGCTCCTGCTGCTCCTTGCCGGAGAACGACGGCGCGGTCTTGAGCTTGCGCGCCCAGCTCTCGATGTTCTCGTAGTCCTTCGCCTTGTTGAGCGCGGCGAGGATGCGGTCGCCGGCGGGGCCGGCGTTGGGGTCCTTGGGGTACTTCGTGATGATGACGCCGAACCGCTTGATGGCCTCGTCGTACTCGCCGTAGTCGTAGAACATCTGGCCGTTCTTGAAGATCACGCCGACGAGCGAGGCGTCGGCGGGGAACAGCGTGGCGTAGAGATCGATCGCCTCGCCGAACTTCTTGTCGACGTCGTAGAGCTTCTTTCGGCCCTCGGTGTCCTTGGGGCGCGCCTTCTCGAACGCGTCCATCGCGTTCTTCAGCGCGGGCTTGTGCAGCTCGCCGACCGGCGTGCTCTTGCCGACGGCGAGGTACTCGTCGCCGGCCGCCTCGATCTTGCCGAGCTTGAAGTACAGGATGTCGGCGCGGTAGTAGCGGATCTCGATCGTCTTCGCGCTGAGCGTGCGCACGCTGCCGAACGTCGCGAGGTACTTCTCGTAGGCGTTCGCCGCGCGCGTGTACGCGTTCACGTCCGGCTTCTTCTCGGCCTTCTCGCGGCGCTGCGCGTCGCCGTGCAGGCTCACGGCCGTCGTGCGCACGAGGTCCTCGGTCAGCTCGAGCGAGCGGGCGAGGCCCTCGCGGTTCGTCTGCTGCTTCGCCCACCCCGACGCCGGGCCGTAGCGATCGAGGAGGATGTCGATCTCCTCCTGCGCGCGCTCGAGATCGAGCGCCGTCAGCCAGTTCGTGACGATCGCGCGCTGGTGCTCGGCCGCCTTGAGCGACTCCGGATCGAGCTTGATGAGGAAGCGGTAGGCCTCGCCGCTGCGCTCGTACTCGCCCTGTGCGCCGTAGCTCTCGGCGACCTTGATCATGACGTCGCGCGAGTACTTCTCGCCGTCGATCGAGACCAGGAAGTCGAACACCTCCTTGGGCGAGATCGAGCGGTCCTCGGTGAACACGACGACCAGGTACTCGAGCGCCTCTTCCTTGAGCGAGCCGCTGCGCCGGCGCTGCGACGCGGTGCCCTCGCGCTGGGCCTTGTCGGCCTTGTCGAGCACGCGCTTGAAGTCCTTCGCGGCCTGGATCGGGTTGCCGAGCTTCCACTCGCACCACGCGACCTTGAAGATCGCCAGGTCGCTCGTCGCGGCGTCGTCGCCGATGTTCGCGTACGACTCCTTGGCCTTCGCCCAGTCGCCCTGCACGAAGTAGTGCTCGCCGATCATCATCCAGGCGTCGCCGACGAGCGTCGAGTTCGGGAACCGCTTGATGACCTCCTCGAACTTCTGCATGGCCGCGTCCTCGCGGCCGGCCTCCTTCGCGGCGAACCCGATCAGGTACGTGACGAGATCCATGCGCCGGAAATTGGGGTGCTTCTCGTGCAGCTCGATGTACAGCGCCTCGGCCTCCTTGAGATCGATGCGCGGCTCCTGCGGCGGCGTGCAGTCCTTCTTCGCGGCGCACTTCTCGACGGCGCGCGAGAAGTCCTCTATCCGGTTCAGGTAGAGGCGCCGCGATTCTTCCCAGAGCAGCTCGGCGAGCTTGAACGTGCCCTCGGCCTTCGCGTCGCCGGTGGGCCGGCTCTCGAGGAAGCTGCGCAGCATGCCGATCGCCTCGAGCCGCTTGTCGTCGCGCCGCTTCTCGGTCGACGCGAGCAAGGTCTTCAGCTCACCGGACAGGATCGGCGCCTCGGGCGTGACCGGCCGCTTGCGGATGTACAGATCGGACGCCGGGCCGCGCGTCAGCTGGACGTCGCGCGGCGGCGCCGGCTGCGCGTGCGCGGCGCCGGGCGCCAGGGCGAGCCCGGGCGCCAGGGAGAGCCCGAGCGCCAGCGCGAGCGCGCGGCGGAGCGAGCGCGTGCTCACCGCCACCCCGCGTACTCGTCGGCCCAGTATTCGCCTTCCCATGGCCAGTACTCCTCGTCGTCGGCGATCATGCTCGCGTTCCACAGCTTGCCGATCAGCTCCTCGGGGAAGCGGCCGGCCGCCAGGTCCTGGACCTCGATGTCGAGCTTGCGCTTCTGGCCGATCACGGCGTCGATCTTGCCGAGCTTGGCCTTGTCGAGGACCTTGCGGGTGTCCTCGTAGAGCTTCTCGACCGCGGCCTGCGCGAGCTTGTCACCGGCCGCCTCGAGCTGCCGCTCGAGCTCGTGGGCGGCGCGATCGAGGCGGCGCGCCTCGGCGACATCGGCCTCGATCAGCGGGCGGATGCTCGGCGCGGCCTCGCGGACCACGCCGCCGGCCGCGCGCTCCGCGGCGGCGACCGCCTGCGCGAGCGCGGTCCGCTGCCGGGCGGCGACCTCGGTGAGCCGCTTCTGCTCGGCGTCGGCATCCTCGGCCGTCAGCCGGCCCTCGCGCCTGCCGCGCGCGATCTCCGCCTGTTGCTCGGCGATGCGCGCCCCGAGCCGGCGCAGATCCTCGACGAGCGCGTTGCCGTCGGCGAGCTGCTCCTGCTCGAGCGTCGGCGTGGCGCTCGCCGCGGCGACCTTGCGCTCGGCGACCTGCGTGCCGAGCGCCTGCCACGCGCGCGTCACCGCGAACGTGTTGTTCGCGAGCTCGCGCGTGCCGACGACGGCGTCGCTCAGGCGGATGAACTTCGGATCGAGGCGGAGCAGGGCGAGCACCTCCTCGACGGGGGTCTTCGCCGCGACGGTGACCGGCTGCTTGGCGCCCACGTCGAGCTGCTTGACCTCGCGGTAGCGCCGGATCGCGGTCTGGAACAGCTGATCGCGGAGCTGGCGGTCCTTGCGGATCTTGTCGATCGTGTCGACGATCGGCTGCAGCCGGGCGATGAGCTGGTCGTACCACTTCTGCGAGTCGTCGAACTTGCAGTCCGCGAGCTCGACGTAGCCGGCGAGCAGGCTCGCCTCGGGCCACAGCGGCGACGACGGGAACTCGGTCAGGAACTCCTTCACGAGGTCGCGCGACGTGGCGAGCTCGCGCTTCTGGTACATCGACCACGACGCCTCGAACAGCGCGTCGGGCAGGTACATCGAGTCCTCGGGGATCTGGAAGTAGTGGTAGTAGGCGTCGTCGTACTCGCCCTGCTCGTGCGCGACCCGGCCCAGGCCGAGCCGCGCGAGGTCCTTGATCGTGAAGTAGCGATCGTCGACGACGAACGTCAGCTTGTCGTTGTCGGGCGTGGCCGCGACCTCGCACATCGCCTCGGCCGAGCCGCGGTACTCGCCGCGCCGCGCGCGGATCACGCCGCGCAGGTAGACGGCGGACGAGTACATGCGGCTCTGCTTGGAGATGAGGACGAGCTCGCCCTCGGCGTCGGCGAGCTTGCCCTTGTCGTAGGCGGCGCGGCCGCGCAGGTACGCGCGCTCGCCGGCGGCCGACGGCGGGATCGGATCGGTGGTCTTGATGGCCTCGAGGCGCGCGAGGACGCCCGCGTGATCGCGCGTCTCGAGCGCGATGTCGACGGCGCGGCGGTGTGCCGGGCTCCAGTAGGTCGCGGCGGGCCCGCGCCGGAGCACGGCCTCGAGCGCGTCGAGCGCCGCGCCGTAGCTGCCGGCGCGCGCGAGCGCGACGCCGAGGTCGTACTCGGCGTTCTGGAGCTCGACGAACTCGCCGAACGCGGCGTAGCGCGGCGACTTCACGATCGCGTACAGCGCGACGGCGGCGTTCGCGAACGAGCCGCTCTTCAGGAGGTCCTCGGCGATCTGCAGCTCGCGGCGGAGCGTGTCGAGGCTGCCGTTCTCGACGTCGACGAAGCGCATCCGCTGCAGCTCGGCGTAGTAGCGGGCGAGCGGATCGCTGGGCGCGGCCTTGGCGTCGGCGTCGGCCTTGGCGTCGGTCTTGGCGTCGGCCTTGGTGTCGGGCTGCGCGGCCGCCGTGCCGCTCCCCAGGGCGAGGGCGGCGAGCGCGAGGGCGGCGCGCAGGGTCATTCTCATCCCGCGGGGATTCCCTCGGGCCAAAGAGGCTCGTCCTCGCTGCGCTGCGGGCGAGCGCGATCCGTTGCCCTCGGTCACTTCGCCCCCTTGGCGGCCGGGGCGGCGGCGCCGCCGCCCTTGGCCTCGCCCGGCGCGCGGGGCTGCGTCTTCACGGCGACGTCGAACGCGAGGCCGTAGCTGCCCTTCTCCTTCTTCTTCCACTCGTACGCGATGTCGCCGCCGTCCTTGGCCTTCGCCGCGACGATGAGGTCCTTGTCGGCGACCGCCTTGACGGTGATCTGCGACTCGCTGGTCGACGCGAACGAGTCGTCGTCCTTGCCGACGGCCTCGACGCGGAATGTGATGAGGTGGCGCCCCGGCGCGACGTAGCCGTCGAAGCGGATGCCGTCGTCCCCGGCGATCGAGCCCTTGGTGTCCTCGTAGACGACCGCGCCGTCGAGGCGGATCTGCGACTTGAGCGGCGAGTAGTAGCGGCCGCTCGTGTACGTCAGCTTGATCTGCATCCGCGTCGAGTAGAGCTGGCTCGCCACCGCGTTCGCCCGCGCGCGCGAGCGGAACACCTCGTCGCGCAGGGACAGGTACTCCTGGCGGAGCGCGTCCACGTCGGGCCCGTCGGCCGGCTTCTCGTCGCCGCCCGCCGGGGCCGCCGGCTCGGCTTTCTTGTCCTTGTCGTCGGAGGCCGCCGCGGCCGGGTCCGTCTTCTTGGCGGCCGGGCCGCCGCCCGCGCCGCCGCCGCCGGGCTGCGCCGCGCCGGTCGTACCGGTCGTGCCGCCGCCGTTGCCCGACGCGGTCGGCGCGCGCGGATCCTTGGCCGCGTCGCCCTCGGCGTCCGGCGCGGGCGCGTCCTCGGGCGGCTCGCTCGGCTTGGCGACCGGCGCCTTCTTCGCGGGAGCTTTCTTCGCCGGCCTGCCTTTGGGCGCGGCGAGCGCCACCGCGGGGGCGAGCACGAGCACGAGCCAGGCGGCCCGCGCGATCCGAGGGAGAGCAAATGCGCGCATCGACGAGCTCCGAGCGAAGACCGGGTTGCGGAACGTTGCGGTACGAAGGCTAGTTGCGAACGAGTCTAGTTGCGGAACGGGAAGAACAGCGAGAAGCCGGCGGTGATCGCCGTGTCGTTCACGAGGAAGCGCTCCTCGAGGAGCTCCTGCCGGAACGTCCGATTGCGGGCGTCGATCCGGAAGGCCACCGCGTTGCCGGCGAACATTTTAATGCCGAAGCCCAAGACGCCAGACGCGCCGCGGCTCGTGGTGGAATCGATCACACCGACGCCGAGATCCGCGTGGAGGTCGAAGTGCACGATCGATCCTCCGAGTCGGAGCTTGCCGTACAACGGGCTCCACACGAGGAGCGCCTCGCCGAAGATCATGCGGGCGTAGGTCTCGGTCAGCACGACGCCGCGCTGATCTTCGAGCGCGCGGATGATGTCTGCGTTCGCGTGCGTCCACGCGCCGGAGAACTCGACCGCCGTCTCGTCGGTCATGTGGTACGTGTACGAGCCCGCGAGCAGGTACGTGCCGGAGAGCAGGTCGCTCGCGTAGTAGCCGCCGGCGGCGGTGAGCTCGTGGCGGCCCTGCTTCACGAAGAGCCGGTCGACGGCGCCGCGCCGCTTGCGCTTCACCGCGAGGCGATCGGCGATCGCCTGATCGATGCAGATCTCGGTCGTGCGGCTCGGCGCCTCGCCCTCCTTGGCGGCCGCGGTCCGCTTCTTCGCGTCGGGCTTGGCGTCGATCATGCGATCGCTCGCCGGGGCGTCCTCGGCGCGCGCGGCGGCCGGGAGCGCGGCGAGCGCGGCGAGCGCGGCGAGCGCGGCGAGCGAGCCAGAGAGCGAGCGGGACGTCCGGTGCGTGCGCATCACAGCCCCGACGGGATGTAGACCGCGATCCCGGCGGTCGCGATCAGGTTGTTGGTGAAGCGGGTCTCGCCGGCGATCTCCTGCACCGCCGTCAGATCGCGCGCGTCGAGCCGGATCGTCAGCGCGCGCGTCACGAACAGATCGATCGCGAAGCCGCCGTTGAACGTCAGGCCCTGCACCGAGTCGTGGATCATCCGGCCGCCGCCGGCGAAGATCATGAAGTCGGCGTGGACGATGCCGCCGCCGAGCTGGAGCTTGGCGTGGATCGGCGACCACAGCACGTTGCCGAGCGCGACGAACGCGAGGCCCGGCTCGAAGCGGTTGTCGCCGAAGAAGCGATCGAGCGGCGCGTCGAGATCGAGCGTCAGCGGCGTGATGTCGAATTCGGCCTGGATGCCGAGGTCCTCGGTGAAGAAGAAGCCGAGCGAGCCGCCGGCGATCCAGCTCGACGACGTCAGATCGCCGCCGTACAGGCCGCCGTGGGCGTGCACGACGATCTTGCCGTCCTTCTTGAAGTCGCGCTTCTGGACGCCGCGCGGCTTGAGCTGCTCGCTCAGCTGATCGCGGATCGATTGATCGAGGCAGGACGGCAGCGGCGCGTCCGACGGCTTGGCCGGCGCGGGTGCTGCCGGCGGCGCGGGCTGCGCGCTGGCTTGGCCGGTGTGGAGGATGAAGGCGGCGCCGAGGACGCCGAGGATGGACGGCGCGTACGGCGCGCGCGGCGCGAGTCGGCGGCTGCGCGCGCCGCTGCTCTCGCTCGATGCGAGCGTGACTCCCCCGATCGAACGCGACACTGCGGGGAACGGTACTCTCGTTGCCCTGACCAAACAACACGGGCGACGGTCGGGCGCGATCGAGGTACCATTTTCGCGATGGAGCACTTGACCGGGACGCGGATCCGGCGCGAAGCGACGCCGGCGACGGTCAACCTCCGCCGGTGCAAGCTCGTCGTGATCAAGGGCGCGCAGCGCGGCACGGAGTTCGTGATCGCGGGCGACGTCTTCCGGGTCGGCAAGGCGCCGGACGCCAACGATCTCGTCCTTGGAGACGAGACCGTCTCGCGCGTGCACTTCGAGATCATGCGCGACGCCAAGGGCTACCTGGTGCGCGATCTGAAGAGCACGAACGGCACGTTCCTCGATGGGGCCGAAGTGAAGGAGGCGTACCTGCGCGCCGGCTCGGTGATCTCGGCCGGCTCGTGCGAGCTGAAGTTCACGCCGTTCGAGGAGCGGATCGAGATCCTGCCGAGCGAGAAGGAGGCGCTCGGCGAGATGGTGGGCAAGTCTCCGGCGATGCGGGAGATCTTCGGCTTGATCGAGAAGATCGCCCCGACGGACGCCACGGTGCTGATCGAGGGCGAGACCGGCACGGGCAAGGACATGGTCGCGCGCACGCTCCACCAGCTCTCGCCGCGCCACGCCGCGTCGTTCATCGTGGTCGACTGCGGCGCGGTCGCGGGCACGCTGATCGAGAGCGAGCTGTTCGGCCACGAGAAGGGCGCGTTCACCGGCGCGGTCGCCACGCGCCAGGGCGCGTTCGAGCTCGCGAACAGCGGCACGGTGTTCCTCGACGAGCTCGGCGAGCTGTCGCTCGATCTGCAGCCCAAGCTCCTCCGCGTGCTCGAGCAGCGCGAGCTGCGGCGCGTCGGCGGCCAGAAGACGATCAAGGTGGATCTCCGCGTGATCGCGGCGACCCGCAAGGACCTGCGCTCCGAGGTCGAGAAGGGCAAGTTCCGGGAGGACCTCTATTTCCGGCTGAACGTCGTGCCGATCACGGCGCCGCCCCTGCGCGAGCGCCGCGAGGACATCCCGCTGCTCATCGACGCGATGCTCGCCAAGCTCGGGCCCGGCGGCATCCAGCTCTCGGAGGTGACGCGCGCCGCCCTCATGGCGCACGACTGGCCCGGCAACGTGCGCGAGCTGCGCAACGTGATCGAGCGCGCGCTCGCCCTCGGCGCCGATCCGGGGATGCTCGTCGCGCCGCTCGGCGGCGACACGGTCTCGCGCAGCCCGCGGCTCGCGGAGGGCTTCGACTTCGAGCCCGGCGTCTCGTTCCGCGACACGAAGGAGAAGTGGAACGAGCTCTTCGAGCGCCGCTACCTGTCGTGGCTGATCCGCCGGGCCGACGGCAACATCTCGAAGGCGGCGCGCGACGCCGACATGGATCGCAAGTATCTGCACAAGCTCCTGCGGAAGTACGGCATCACCGGCGGCGAGCCCGCTGAAGACGACAATTGATCGCTCCGCGGCTCGCTCGTCAGACTGAGGCGAAGCCTCGTTAAAAGATGAGGAATCGCAGGTGCGCCGTTTCGGCGACCGGCCGATCGGCGATCGACCAGCGATCGAGGTCGGGGCCTGCATCGCCGGCAAGGCTCGCGCTCACGACCCAGTGTCCAGCGCCGAGCGCCGACTCGGAGGGCGTCGGCGCGAAAAAGGCGCGAGTGCCGTCCTCGCTTGGAAACGCGACGATCCCCGGAGTGCTCCCAGGCGGGACTGGCATCGCTGCGCATTCGTGGACGACACGGCCCGCCGGATCGATCAGCTGGAATACCGCGCCAGTCATCGCTGGTGAAATACCGGCACCTCCGGCTTGCACCAGTGCGTCATCCACCGGCGGTGCCGAGGCTCTCGCCGGCACGCGGCGGATCCGCTGCCCCGCCTTCAGATGAAGAGCGGCGAGCTCCGCATAGAGCTGGGTTGGCCCCGGCGCCAATGCGTCGAACCAGCGAATGCTGTAGCCCTCGGTCGAAGCCTCTTCCAGCGCCAGCAGCGTGACCTCGTGGTCGAGCGGCGTGGTTACCGTCGGAAGTCTGATGTCGGCGATGCGGAGCGGGCCAGCGGGTGGAATCGGGACGAGCGGGCTCGTCACGCTGCACGACTCGATCGCGACTCCGGATCCGGAAACGAGCACGCTGGTGATGAGTGCTCCGGGTGCCGGACGGAGCGACACCGTGATGGCGGAGGTCGATGGCCCGTGCACGATGGGCCCGCCCGGGAGCGGCGGCGTCGCCGTGATCGAGGCGGAGCCCCCCGCTTCGACCCGGATCACCAGCTCGACAGCGTGGGCTCGCTCCGGCAGGATCGTCACGCTGAGTGGCTCGTTCGCCCTGGCGCGCAGGGCGCCATCCACCACCCACAGCTCGACTCCCGCCATCCAGCGGATGCCGCCGAAGAGGACCTCGAAGCCCGAATCGGGCCGCCCGAGCTCGGTGTTCAGGGTGGTGGCAGCCGTCCGCTGCGGCGTGGCGTTCGCCCGAGCTGCCACCACGGTCACCCTCTCCCAGGCAATGGGTTCGGGGCTCTCCAGCAGCAGCACGTCGGTTCCAGCGGCCTGCGTCACCGCCTCGACAACCGAGATCCGCACGTTGCCTGGAAGGGCGCTGGGCGGTTGCGCACCGAAGCACGCCGCCCAGATTTCGTCGAAGTCCTTGGCCCCGAGCGCGCGCGTCTCTTCGCGTACCTGCGCCAATGCCAGCCTGGCTGTCCTGACCGCGTCCAGCGCGCTGGCGGGCGCGTTGCCGGTGGCGGCGGTCTGCGCGGCCCGCGCGGTCGCGACCGCCGTGGACACCTTCGCCAGTTGCGTCGTGCGCGCGTCGGCGCGCTGCCGGGGCGACAACGAGGAGGCCACCGCGGCCGGGTTCGGGGTGAGGCGACGGCACCGTCCGTCGAAGACGGCCAGGTGATGGCGGAACGACGCGAATGCTGAGGTCGTGAACTCGAACCGGTGGAGGACGCGCGAGTCCTGCCCGCGCGGCCTCAGCTCACTGGCGTGGAGCTGTGCCGGCCCGAGGGGTTCGCCACTGCCGACCGTGACTTGTTCCGGCCGTATCACTTTGTCGACATCGACCGTCGCACATCGATCACTGCCATCACCGTTGAGGGTCCGGATATAGAGATCGGTCCAAGCATCGAGTGCCGAGTCGCTTCCACTCCACACGTGACGCACGCCGGACCGGATCGGCACATGGCTCGCATCGACGACAGACACCGTCAGCTCCTGGCCAGCTTCAAGATACATCCTGGTCACATATGCCTCGTTGAAGCGCACGGCCGTGTCGTAGCTCCGGTACCACAGCTTCGCTCCAGCATGGGGCAGCGTGCCCGCGACGTAGGTGGCCAGGTCGGTCAGCGGTCCGCCTGATGGGTATGTCTTGGGCAGGACGTCCGGATTGGGAGCGAGGGGGGCTCCGGGCGGCATGCCTACGATGAATGCCTCGCTGGTTCGTTCCGAGATCGCTTTCGGGAGCGCTCCGGTGACCACGGTCGTCGTGTGTATCCGCAGCTCGTAGGTGCCAGGCGCGAGGACCGGATCTACGCTGTACAGCGACTCGACGCTTCGCTGGACGCCCTGGCTCCACTTCCATTGCTCGAAGCGTCTCCAGCCGAAGTCGCCAGCATCGGTGCAGACGCTCGTGACGCGCACCTGCGAGGGGCCGACGATCACGATCCGATCCATCCAGCCGATATGCGCTGGCGCTGCGGGATCAGCATAGAGGCTCACCTCCATATCGCCAGCACCCTTGCCCCGGCGCACCTCGCGCTGGCCGGCAAACGCGATCACGTCCGCCTCGCCGCCCAGTAGAACGCGCACGCGAGTCACCGGCCGGGGGAATTCGATGGTCACCGTCGCGAGCTCGGCCTGGCTCCCCCGGCGCCACACCCGGCCGACACCGGCCACGATTTCCCGGCGCGACAGATCGTGCTCGAGCCGTGGTGGTGGCGCCGGCGGGTCCACAACGAGCGTATCCACATCCACTGCCATCACACCCTCGGACATCAGCGTCACACCGGCGTACTCGATTCGTCCGGTCTGGCCCCGCGGAAACGAGGCCGCTTCGAAGTGCAGACAGGTCCACCCCGGCGTGAAACAGAGACTGTAAACGCTGGCCAGCACTCCCTCGATCGCGATCCGGTCGATACCTCCATTGATCTCGTGGCGGGTCACTCTCCGCTCGAGTGGCACTGTCGCCAGGATCGCTCCTCTATACGTGGCAGTGATCCGGCCGGCCTCCCGTGCCTCTGCGGTCACCCACACCGCATCGGCCGGCGGATCGAACGTGAAGACGAGTGATCCCGTCCCGCGGCCGCTGGCGAAGTCGCCCAGCTCCAGCCGCTTCGCAGGGCCGGAGCCGGCAACCACGGCTGCGACGGTTCCGCCTGCGACCGCTGGCAGGCCCGCAGTGGTGAAGGCACCCGCGAGCGCGCCGACGGTCACGTCATCGAAGGTGGTGCAGATCGGTTCCTCCACGGGCTTTGGCCCGCAGGCGTAGTCGGGCCGGAAGGCATCGAGTCCGGCGATGGCCGCCAGCTCGTTATGGCGGAAGAAGCTATACGGAGTCCGTGCTCCGATCTGGAGCCGCGTCGATGAGTCCGGCCCCGTCACCGGCGCGCCGGCAGGGTACCACTTGCCCTCGAGCGCTGGTGGTTGCGGGCCCACCAGCGATGCTGCTCCGCTGGACGGTACCGTGGACTCCACGCGGATCCTCACCGATCCCGCCGTCGCTTCGAGGATGAGCCAGCTGGCACGGTCGACCATGAGCTTGCCGCCTCGATAGAGCGATGGATTCTGCAGTGTGTCCGCGATCGCGACCAGCGCGACACCGGAAGATACATCCCCGACCCCGGTGATCTGCACGTCTGCCCGGGGCCGGACCGCCGAGAGGCGGTATGAGAGTAAGCCCTGGGGCGGGCTGCCGTCGATCGTCGCCGTGTCCCCGCCTCCGCTGCCCACGATGAACGGGCCGAAGGTCTGGCCAGGTCTCAGGAGCGTCAGCTCTGCCCCCGCGAGATCGGGGAGGCGATCCGCCGGGTCGAGGAACCCGGCAAACGATGCGGTGGTGCCGGACACGGTCACCTCACCGGCCGCCGCGACCAGTCGAGGTGCTCCCTGGCTGGTGGCGATCAACACCACATGGCGAAGCTGGTACGAGAACTGCCGCAGGCCAAGATTCTCGGGCTCGACGTCGTCGCGACCCGGTGAGCCAAAGCGGGCACGATCCTGCACCGGCCGATCGAAGACGATGAGGGGTCTGGCATCCGGGGCCACGACCGCGCCGCCGAGCCTCCTCGCCTCGTCTACCTTGATGTGATCGGCGTGCAGCGTGACGATGTGCGCCAGGGGCTCTGGCAGCGGCTGCTTCTCGTCGCCGAACTCGAGCGGAAGCCGGGCATGGAACTCCCACTTGAAGAAGAGCAGATCGATCTTCAGCCCTACCTCGACCAGCATCCAGATGTGCCATGGGCGCGCCGCCTTGACCTGCGCATCCGCCAGCAGGTTGGCGACGATGGAGAGGCCGAGGGCCGACACCCCTGCTGATCCCTTCAGGGTCAACGAAGCAGTGAATTGCTGGGGGGCCCAGGTGATCGCCGCCTGTCCCATCATGGAGGCGTCGAGCCAGGCCTTCACGATCGCGAAGTCGAAACCGAACTTGACGCCGATCGAGCCCCCGATCTCGAAGTCACCCTGGCGATCCGGTAAACCCGGCGGCCACGAGTGCGTCCGGTTGATCATCAGCCAGCTGTCCCCCTTGAGCATCTTGAAGATGGATGCGTGGATCCGGCGTTCGGCAGGTGTCTTCTCGCCGAGATAGATGTGCCAGAGATCCGCCGGCGGGGTCGGGCTCCAGCTGAACGCGACGTCCACACCGGCGGAGACTTCGATCACATCAGCGATCTTGAATGCTACCGCCAGATTGGCCTGGAACAGCTTGGCCGGAATGTCGAGCACCAGCAGCGCCTCGAAGGTGCCTTCGGCGTCCGCCTTCTTCTCGTCGGGTTTCTTGGAGAGGAGCTGCCCCTTGCCCTGCAGCAGCAACTGCGGGCCCGGCAGCACCAGGATGAGCAGCACCTTGGCGGAGAAGGCGAAGCCCGTATCCGGCAGGCTCCCCAGCGTGGTGCCGAGCCCGATCGCGAATCCGTCGCGCTGAACGCCCCACTTCGCTGGATCGGTGACGCCGATCGGAGGGCGCTTGTAGTAGCCGTAGTACCAGTTCTCCCCTTCGACGCGAGCCGGTTTGAGGTTCGTCGCCAGGAGGCCGGCGAAGCCGTAGATCGCCGCGCCGGTGGCGAACAAGGGGATGCCGGCCGGCAGGCCCACGTCCAGGAAGAAGAAGAAGAACGTCACGCCGTCCTTGGTACGGCCGATCATCAGGCCGGCGTCGATCGTCAGATTGACGGTCTCGAGCTTGAGCTTGAGCGTGCCGCGGAAGCCGGTCGCCTCGTCGTTCTCGAAGAACGCCACCTTGCCGGCGAAGCTGAACGTGCCCGGAACGCGCAGCTCGAGGCCGATGCCTTCGAGCGTGAAGGACACCTTCCCGGTATCCAGGTCCCAGGTGACGCGCAGCCCTTCGACCGATGCACCGATGGGGAGACCGTCTGCAAGCTTGAGGGCCCCGTTCAGCCCGATCCAGCGCTTCCTGGGTGTCTCCGCGCCAAACCCGATCCGGGTGATCTGGAACGGGAAGCCGTTCAGGCCGGCGCTCTTCGCCGTGTCGACCTCGAGCCATCCACCCTCGACCGCCACGTGGCCCTGAGTGTCGATCCGCAGCCCCTTGAAGACCACGCCGGGGAGCTCGAACGCGCTGATCTTGAGCTTGGCCCGGCCGGACAGCGCCAGCGCAGCGGGAGCGATGCCGCCGGCGTGGAATTCGACGCGGCTGATATCCAGTGTGAAGGCGTCCGTATCGGCGGTGATGATATAGCCTGACGGGCCTGCGGCTGCAGCCTGCGCCGGCTCGGTGAACTGGCAGGTCGGCGTCTTCGCGATCGCCGTGATCGCGCCGTTTCCGTCGAACCCGAGCGAGAGTCCGACGACCCGGTCGAGGTAAGGCACGAAGATATTGCCCTCGATCTCACACTCGGTGAGGGCGCTCTGCTTGAAGGCAAGCTCCACCTTGGTGAGCGCGCCGCTGAATCCAACGAGGTCTCCCGTGAGAACTCCGCTGAAGCCGTCCGGGCCGTTCCATGTAGCCGAAGGGTCTGTCCAATTTACTCGACCGCTGAACCCGCCGGTGCCGATGTAGGCATCTTCCATCGAGAGCCTGCCTGAGTCGATCGGCAAGTTGACAATTTGAATCACGGTCTGGGCGATATGCAGTCCGGTAAAGCTCGGCGATGGAGAACCTACCGCACCTGGCACGAGCCATCGGATGTCGCTGGCGCTCAGGATCACGCCGGTCGAACCCACCATACACCGCGGGAGCGTGATTCCACTGGGCATATCAAGGGTAAAGTTGCCCTCCACGTCGAACCCCACGCGGACGCTTCCCAGCTTGATATCCAGTGTCTTCTTGGCAAGATCGGGGTCGTCGGTGCCGTCCTTCAGCGGCCTGAGCACTTCTGCGTCGACACGCAGCGTGAGCGGCAACTCGAGGGCGACGCCTGCCGTCGGATGAAATCGCACGCGGATCTCGACGTCGACACCGCCGGGTATCGAGCCGAGCGCGAGCTCGATAGCCGGTATGCCGGGGATCGTAAAACTGACTTCCTCATCCACGAAAACGCCGATGACGCCCTCGTTGGTCACGTTGTCGAACGAAGGCGGAGTGATCCACAGATGTTTGACCACGTCGTCAAGAAAGTCACCAAATGGCAATCTGCCGGGATCGGCCAGTTCATGCAACGGAAAAAAGGCTTCGGGGCTCGTCACGGAACAATCTCCCGGAGCGCGCTATTCGGGTGCGGGAACCCAACGCCAGCTCCCCAACTGCTGCGGAACATGCCGAGACTCTTTCCGAGGTCGCGAAGGTCGGCATCGATGTCGGGGCTCGCGGTCACGCGCAGATGGCCGCGCCAAAGACGAACGCGGAGGTCTGCGACGAGTGAAGATCCCCCACCGGGATGCACGATGGCTGCGCCCAGTTCGCTCTCGATCCCTGTCATCGATCGATCCCAGAAGTTCGCCGAGCCGATCAACGCGAACTCGTCATCGATCAGCATCGCCTTGGAGTGGATCTTCGTGCCAGCAACCGCGTAGATGACGAAGTTCGCCTGCTGTTGAGCGGTGAGCGGGCCGAGAATCCTGTCTCTGACCTCTGACGACATCGTCAGGCTCACCGGGGGAAAATCGGGACCGGCGTAGCCTTGCGTGACAAATATGACCTTGACCCCCCGTGCGCATGCCGCCGAGATAATCGGATATATTTTGCTGTGCGCCCCATAAACGCTCTCAATTGTTTTGGGGTTCAATAATTGATCCTCTACATAGATGTATGCATTTGCCGCCGCGATGGCCTGCTTCAGGACCGAGAAGGTTTCCTGAACGCCTGTGGCTGGCAGAGTCTTCCATGGAAGGTTCGAGGTGTTCAGCCAGGGGTTGTACGCGCGAATTGTCGCATAGCTTCGGACCATTCGGACGCTCGCTCCCAGGTATTGGCCTGGCTGCACGCTGATGGGCATCGCTCGGGGTGGTAGTGTCGGTAGTGTCGGCGGTGTGACAGCGATGTCCGGGTTGAATACGTCTATGACGTTGTCGATCTTGTAGCGCTGGGTCGGCAGGGTCTTCGCTTCCTCCCAGCGTGTAACGAAATTTGCTAGCGCCGCTGCCGCCGCCCCTTCGCGCAACTCGACACCCAAGTCATGCCACCACCAGGTGGAGTGGACCTCGTCCGCCATGCGATCAACTCGATAGTCCATGCCGCCTACGAAGGCACGTAGTTCATTGGTCTTCGCGATGTAAACGATCGTCGTTTTCTCGTGTCGCGAATCTCCATGGCCTCCCCAGTCCATTAGGATCCGGTCATTGAGAGGTTTGCTGCCGCTGACTTGCATGGTTCGCAGCGCGCGAGCCGCGCGGATGTTTGCACTCACGAGCTTGGCAAGTATTGCGCCGGGTCCTAATGTCGCGGCCCAGCCGAGCAAGAACTCCACATGCAATGGGCTTGCTGCTGAGGTGCCAAACGAAAAACGAGGCGTACCAACAATGACCCGCACGTCCGCGCCATGCACCGCCTTGTCGAGCAGAAGGCTCTGTAGCAGCGGGGCCCCGGCGGCTCTTCGTAGTGCCATGTCCGGTTTGAAGAGCCAGGAAGCGATGTAGATGCGATCACCGGTGCCTTCACATTGGTCAAGGGCATCGGCGATCGCCGCAAAGAACGCCTCGCCGTCCACATGCGGGATGACCAACGTTTCGTCCCAGTTCGGCACACCAGGCGAGAGCTCCGGTGGGAAGTACTTCTGTTCGAGCTCGACCAGGGTCAGCATCTACAAAGCCTGTAGGTTGATGGTAGGTAAAGTGTCTGCGACCTGGCCAAGGTGATCGCGGATGCGGAGACGGTATTCCCACGCCCCGTCTAGAACGGACGGCCTGTCCTTGTACTGATACACTCCACGCGGCAACCACCCGGACAACGATGCCCAGAAGCCTCCTGTTGCGGGTCGCCGCTCGACCAGGCATGCCAGTCGCGAGTCGGTGGCATGACTCCACGAAAGAACAACATGAGTAGGAGCGACTGCTGGCTCCCTCGTAGCGGAGACCCAGACTGGCGGCACGGGCGGCGGAACAAGCGATCGACCGCGCAGCATCGTCGATGGCGCGCTCCGATTCCCGGACGTGTCCACTGCCACGATCCAGAAACACCATTCTCCTGGAGGGCGCGTCACGGGGAGCTGGATCACCAGTCCACCCTGGTGCGACGTGGGAGTGTGTACAACAGTGGGTGTCATGCTCTCGAGCTCCGCTCCAGCCTCCGCATCACGCGCGGCGTACACTTCGTAGTGATGCAGGTCCGCGTCGGGGCTCGCGAGCCATCGGAGCTTCACGCTTCCTGCGCCCGCCAGCGCCATGTGGGCGAGCGGGACCGCCGGCGGCACCACGTCCGGACAGCAGATCGGCGGCGTCGGCTCGCACGGCGGGCTCTCCATGCCCGCCGCTGTCCTGCTGGTTACCCGGTAGAACCAGTGACCGTGCGAGCGTCCGTCTAGCACGTCTTCAAAGCTGCTGGCTTTCGTCGGCTCACCGAACAGGGCGCCGAAGGCGGGCCAGGCGTAGCCTTGCCGAGCCAACATCATCTGAGTGTCGATCGTCATGGCGTCGTAGGCGGCGTCCAGTGCGGCCGTCCGGACATCCGGGTTGGTGATCGTGTGGGCTGCGGTCACGGCGGCGAGCTCCGCGAGGACCCGCGAGCGTCGGGCTGTGTCCGCATAGACACCGGCCGGCCAGTCGGCCGCCTGCGGGAATCCCTGCGCCCGCCTGCCGCCCTTGTCGTGTTCGATCCGATCCAGGCGATTGATCTCGTCGCCGAGTGCCCGGTACACCGTGAAGCTGCGATGCGTCTGCGCTGCCCAGCTGAGCAGGAAACGGGATTTACCGTACCAGTCAGCGCGGCTGGCCAGCCGCGCGCAAGTGGCGGCAGGATCGAACGTGATGGCATTCGGCACCGGCTCGATCGGGATGGTCAGATCCACGGCGGTCACGGTCAGTGGTCCGCTTGGTGTCGATGCGAGGCCGCCGTCCTTGATCCTCCGCACGGCGCACACAGCTACCTGCGCGTGTGCCACGGGCACGGTGTCCGAGGTTGCCGGCCCGAACCCGGCATCGTCCAGCGACACGGACCAGACCGGGAACCACGCGGCCACTTCACCGATCGCGATGCCCGCGCCATCCCCACGGCAGAGGAGCACACCGCCACCCGCGCGCAGGACCTGAAGCCGACGCGCACCGGCAGCCGTGCCGACCACGAGCACTCCAGCGCGCGCTCGCAGGCCTGCAGGAGGCGTCAGGGCCGGCAGGTTCGTCGTGATCTCGGCGAGCCGGCTGGTGGATGCCGCGCTGAGTTGCGCCGGTCCCGCGACCGGAGCAAGCGCGGCGGAGTGTTGCACGACGATCGCGAGGTTCGTCCCGTCACCGCTCGCCACGACGGGGAAGCTGGTGGCGCCGATGGTCAACGTACCGCCCACGAAGACGCCGCTGGCTCCGTCGAGTGTCAGGTTGGTGAGGCACGACGATCGGATCGGGTCGGTGGCTTTCGCGGCCGGCGCGGCCGGCAGCGTTTGAATGCTCGACAGCGTCACCGCGAACGTGGGATTCGCCGAGGGCGCCGCGCTGACGGTACCGTCGGATCGAATCGCCATCGGCCCGAAGCTGGCGATGGGAGCCGGCCACAGGTCGCTGTACTGCAGCGCCCCCGCTGGCGCGCCAGCGACCCCCGCAGGGCGGCGCATCAGCAAGCGGAATCCATCGACGTCCGGCCGCAACTCTGCTTGATCAGGGCCGTACGTCCACGATGCGATCAATCCGGCATCAGCCTGACTGCGCTGCAGCCAGCGCGCACCTTCTGTCGAACGTCCCAGCACGCCGACGGTCGCCTCCGGCAGGTTCCGTTGGACCCATTCGGCCTCGACCATGATCGGCGCCGGAGGCGGGGCCACGTCGAGCACAGCTGCCTGTACCCACGGGCTCGGCGCGCTGGCTCGACCGAACAGGTCCACACCGCGTACCCACCAGCCCCACCGGCCGGCGGACAGACCGGCTCCACCGCTGCGGTCGGTGTGCAAGACGCGTTGTCCGAAGGGTTCCTGGGCGACGGCCGCGGACACGATCACCGGGGCGCCCTCATACAGTAGATCCGCGCGCACGGTCGTCGCTGGATCGGGGGTGGGCACCGTCGGATCGGTGCCCAGGTGGCGGCGACCGAGCTGATAGCTGATCGGCTCACCCTCGGGGATCGAGTCGTCCGGATTGATCTTGATCGGCCAATCCAGGTCTGCCGTGGCGAGCGCGGAAGGTGAGTCCGCCGGCGCCACCGCCACGGTGAGCGAGCTCGGACCGGCTGGGGGACCTGGCTCGATCGCGACGATGCCGGGGAGCAGGCCGAAGCGCTCGACCGTGGACCTCCAGCTCATGTAGATGGGGTGATCGGGCTGGATCGGCGACCCCGGACGCAGGCGCAGCTCCTGAACCTGCGGCAAGGACAACGGCGACCGCTCGATCTTGCCTGAATCGGAAGCGCCGGCGCCGTCCTTGGCAACCCAGGCGACCGGTTCGGGCAGCTCGAGCTGAACGGAGAAGTCGAACACCGGCGCTCGAAAACGGATCACGATCTCCTCGGACCGTTCGCGATCATCCAGCTCGATGGCGACGCCGTATTTGCTCTGCAGTCTACGTATGTCGGCGCGATTCAGAGCAAATTTCACCTCGATGAGCTCCGCGAGCCAGCGACCGACGATCTTGTAGATGTATTCCCGGCCGTCCAGCGCACCACCCAGTGGATCATCGAACGCCAGACCGAGGATCCGTGCTCCATGAGGATCGAGCGCCGACAATGCGATGATCGTCTGCTCGTCGCCGGTCAGTCGGACATCTGGATGACCTTGGGCGCCGGGGATCCCCAGCGGCGCCGCGCGCGTCGCCAACCGCCGGAGTGCCGGCAGGAGTGACGCGAACGCGTCGCCGAACCGGGTCTTCCACTCTCCTGCTACCTTTGCGGGCAGCCGGCTTCGCGCTTCGTCCGCTTCGGTCCCGGGAGGCTGTGGACCGCACCGGTACGCCGGATCGATGACGGGCAGGCAGCGATGCGCCAGCAGCTGCCACGATGCCGGATCGTCCAGCAGGTGAAAGGCGATCAACGAGACAGATCCGTCCCCGGAGATCTCCAGCTCTTCGATTCCTCGGGTGCGCCAGCTGAGGATCGTGTCGGGCCAGGCCAGTGACTGTTCCCGCACCGGTACCCCGGCGACCTTTCCGACGACCGTCAACATACCAGTGGCCGCATGGACATTGACGAGCCAGGCCGGACTGCTGAACTTGAGCGTGACCGGATCGCCACCTGGAGCCACCCTCAGCCGCCACCAGCCGGGCAGTCCACTGGGCTCGAAGTGCAGGCCGGCTGGCTGTGACAGCGTGACGGTGCCGGCATACGTCCAGGTCGGGGTTCCCTCGATGAACTGAACGTTCAGATCATCGAAGGGCAGCGACCGGGCATCCGGCACGCTGGCGCGATAGACCTCGAATCCGAGGTCGGGGTAACCAAGCTCGGGATGCATGAACCAGCGCAGCAGGATACCGGCCGGCGTGAAGTGGCCATCCCACTGATCGACCACTCCGCTCGACGCGATGCCGAAGACGACGATGTCGTTGGTGGGGGCCAAGTGAGTTGCTCCGTGGCTGTGAGGGAGGTGCCGATCATATCTACTTAGCAGAGAGAGAGAGGTTCGACATCCTCTTTGGGAGGGGTATCCGAAGCCCCTTGAAGTGAGTGTTATCTATCTTCGATACAGGTCGCCGCTGCCGCGTAGGGCGCCATGGCTCACGTGGCGCGTGACGTGCGGTGCCGCCTCGCGGGGAGCTACGTACGCTCGACCTGCCGGGTGCGCCACCTCTGGGACTAACCTTTGGTCGTACGTAGTAATACGCAAGCTGGGTGCTCGACGTGACTGGCTCGCACAGCTCCACAGGCGAGCGCGTGCGCTCACGGAGCGTATCTTCCACACTCGGTGGTGCGTGGAATCCGCAGTCTGAAGGACGAGCAAAGATCGGTGTGGAGATGCTAGAAACACAGTCCGAGCTCGAGCTCGGGACGAGCAGACAGCATCCATTACAAGGAGGTGCAGCATGAGCGATATCGAGGAGCTGCCGCCTCAGCACGGCTGGACGGCTGACGAAGACCGCTTCTGGATTGCACCCGAGGACATCACCGTCGAGAGCGCGGAGGAGCGCGGGACGGGAGTCCTCACCTACGGCAAGGTCACTGGCTCCCAGACGAGCTTCGCCGCGGCTTCGCTCCCGGTGCCGCTGCGGATGGGCGAGGTGCTGCGCATCCGGGCCACCGGGGTGAGCGGCTGGAAGGCCGTGCTGCTCCGGCTCGGCGTCTATGCCCCCGAGGCCCAGGCTCCCGCGCCCGAGGTGGTCAACTTCGACTACCCGGCTGCCGCCGCTTCGGGTTACACCCCGATCGAGGACGCGCTCACGCGGCGGGTCAGGGCCCAGCTGAAGGCGTTCACCGACTGGCTGGACACCAGCGGCCGACCGAAGGGCTACGTGGGCGAGGTGGGCTGGCCCAAGACCAACGCCAACTGGCACGCCCTGGCCGAAGCCTGGTACGCCGCCGCCGACGCCGCCAAGCTCCACGTCACCAACTGGAGTGTGGGCGACTGGTGGTGGGACGCCCTGTGGCAGCCCTACACCCTCGTCGCGGACGCCTGGACGCCGACCCAGAGCGCCCGGGTTGTGGAGGCTCACCCGACGACGGCAGACCGCTGGCGCGGCGTCAACCTCAACATCGGAGAGTTCGGCACCAGCGCTACCCTGACCAACGGCGGCGCCTTCTCGAACCTCAACCGGGGGATCTACGACTACGACTACAAGTATCCCCGCGAAGATGTCTACGCCTATCTCTACGGGCGCGGCGTGCGCGTGGGACGCCTGGCCTTCCGCTGGGAGCGCATCCAGCCGACCCTGCGCGGCCCGCTGGACGCCACCGAGCTGGGGCGCCTGACCGCAGCCGTTCGCGCTGCCGACGCTGCGGGGATGAAGCTCGTGCTGAACCTGCACAACTACGGGCGCTACTGGAGCGGGACGGATGCCAGCACCCGCACGGAGCTGGTCTTCGGCAACGGCCTCACGGCCGCCGACCTGGCCGACGTGTGGGGCCGCCTCGCCGCGGCCTTCCAGGGCAACGCCGGGGTCCTGGGCTTCGGTTTGATGAACGAGCCCCACGGCTTCGGGACGAACGGAGCCTTGCTCTGGGAGCAGGTGAGCCAGGCCGCCGTCACCGCCATCCGCAACGCGGGCAGCGGGAAGCTCCTCCTGGTCCCCGGCTACGACTGGGCCTCTGCCGTCATGTGGCCGACCCATCACACCCGCGGGAGCTGGATTCGCGACCCGAGCGACCACTTCGCCTACGAGGCTCACCACTACTGGGACGACACCCGCGAGGGCGCCTATGCGCAGACCTACGCCGAGGAGAACGAGCTGGCCGAGAGCCAGGGCTACGGTGTCCCGGTGGTTCCTGCCGGCTGGCTGAAGATCATGCCGCTGGGCGACAGCCTGACCGGCGAGCCCCGGGCCTGGCGCTTCCCGGCCTACGCGCAGTTGACGACTGCCGAGTTCAAGGGCGGCGACTGGACCTACGTTGGTGCGGAGTACGACCAGTACAGCTTCATGCCCACCAAGTACAGCAATCACCAGGGCAAGGGCGGCTGGAATATGCGGGATGTTTCGGACGGAGTGGACGCCTGGCTGACTGCGACACCGGCCAACGTCGTCGTGCTGCACATCGGCGCCAACGACATCTACAACCAGCAGAACGAGACCTCGGCCGAGCTCACGGCCGCCTGGTTCAAGCTGGTGAACAAGATCCTGGCGCACAGTAGCAACGTCAAGCTGCTGGCCTGTACCTGGGGTGCGGTCAGCTCGCAGCGCAATCCGCCGAACAACTACGATCGGGCACAGACCGTCGTCGAGGTGAACAACCTCATCAGGACCCAGATCGTCACGCACCCGCACTACGGGACCCGGCTCCACCTCGTCGAGCACATCTACGACGCCACCGCGGCCAACACCCGCGACGGCGTGCACCTCACCGACGCGGGCTACCAGCGGATGGCCGAGCCCATCACCACGAAGCTGATGGCCCTCTACCCGCCGGGCGCACCCGCAGGGGTGACCGACCTGGAGGCGACGGCGCCGGCCGCCACCCAGGTGAGCCTCACCTGGTCCGACGCCGCTGGTGAGGCGAGCTACACCGTCGAGCGCAGCCCTGCGGATACGGACACCTGGACGGTGGTCGAGCGGGACATCCCGGCCAACGCCACGAGCAGCGCCGACACGACGGTGGTGGCGGAGACGGCCTACGACTACCGCCTGGCCTCGGTGAACGCCGGGGGGACCACCTACTCGAACGTAGCGACGGTGACAACACCGGCCGCTGGCGCGGCGGGCCTGGCCTTCATCAATGCCTCTCACGGGAGCGGCGGCGGTGTCCGGATCAGCCTTGCCAAGCCTGCGGGGACGGTGGCGGGGACGGAGCTGTACCTGGGCTTCTTCCCGGGCGGCGACCTCGCGGCCCCGACCTTCGCTGGCTGGGACCTCGTGGCCGACGCGACGGTGACCGGCGACTACCCGGGCTTCATCTACCGGCGCGTGGCTCAGGCTGGCGACGGCGCCAGCTACAGCTTCTCGCTGGCCGAGTGGTGCAACTGGCGGGTGGTGCTGGGGGCCGTGGCGGGAGGCGACGGGGTGGCTGACACCGCGGTAGGCACGAACCACTGGCAGGAGCAGACGGCCCAGCTGACGGTGACGGCTCCTGCGGGCGGCCTTCTCCTGCACTTCGCCAGCGGCCACTTCGGTGCCGTGACCGGCGGCGGCGGTGGGATGACGCCCAGGGTGACGGCCGACAACTACGCGCTGCACAGCGAGGGTCCCGTGGCGGCAGGCGACTACACCAGGCGCCTGACCGTGCAGAACGCCCAGCTCAACGCCGCGATGCTCTTGGCCCTGAAGCCGAAATCCTGATGGAGCTCGCAAGGAGATCAGATATGCCTGGCTCCCGCCGCGCCTTCGTTTTCGATAGGGCGCCACGGCTCACGTGGCGCGCGATGTGCGTTGCCACCCCGCGGGGAGCTACGTACGCGATGCGCGGACCTACGTATGGCGCGGGTAGAAGTCGCTGAATCGCAGGGATCGTGCCCAATGGCGAGCTGCATGCACGATCGTGTGAGGTATGAGCATCTTCGGTGGCATCGCGATCGCGTCGTTGGGGCTCGTGCTCGTCTACCTGTTCACGGGTGTGCGCGTCGTGCGGCCGACGAGCCGCGGGCTGGTCGAGCGATTCGGCAAGTACCGGCGCCTGGCCGGGCCCGGGTTCCACTGGATCGTACCCATCGTCGATCGGATGTTCCTCGTCAACATCACCGAGGTGATGGTGAACGCGGAGCGCCAGGAGATCATCACGAGCGACAAGCTCAACGCGCGCGTCGACGCGCAGGTCTACTTCAAGGTGAAGAGCGACGAGGAGAGCGTGAAGAGCTCGCAGTACAACGTCTTCGACTACCGGCTCCAGATGGTCAACCTCGCGCGAACCACGCTGCGCAACATCATCGGTACACTCACCCTCAAGTCGGCGAACAGCGAGCGCGGCAGGATCAATACCGCGCTTCAGCAGATCCTCCGTGAGGAGACGCGGCACTGGGGCATCGAGATCGTGCGGGCCGAGCTCAAGGAGATCGATCCGCCGCAGGACGTGCAGGAGACGATGAACAAGGTCGTCAAGGCCGAGAACGAGAAGGTCGCCGCGGTCGACTTCGCGACGGCGACCGAGACGATGGCGGACGGCGCGCGGCGGGCCGAGATCAAGCGCGCCGAAGGGGTCAAGCAAGCGAAGATCCTTGAAGCCGAGGGCGAGGCGCTCGCGATCCAGCTCGTCAACGAGGCGGCGGACCGCTACTTCACCGGCAACGCCCAGCTGCTGCGCCGGCTGATCACGGTCGAGCGCTCGCTCCAGAGCAACAGCAAGGTCGTGGTGCCGACCGGCTCCGACCTCGTCAACGTGATCGGTGACATCGCCGGCGTCGTACCGCTGGGGCGGACGCATCTCGAGCCGCTGCGCGCCGGCCGGGATGGGCGGGATGGGCGGGACCACTCGATCGCCAAGGGCTAGCGGGCGAGGACCCAGATCCTCCGCACTGGAACCTCATCGGCAGTCGTTCTACTCGTGAGCATGCCCGTGACTGTACTGGTTCGGCGTGTGCGGCGTGGTTCGCTAAAAGCGGCCGCCGAGCGCGAGCCCGCCGCCGCCGTCGGCGAAGTAGGGCGCGACGGCCACATTGTGAAGGCGCGGGCGTCGGCGCGGCGCGGCGTCGGTGGACAGGTTGTGCTTCCCGCGCAGCTCGGCGTTGTACTGCGCACCGAGCGTCTGCGCGTCTGCCTCGGAGATCGGGTGCGGATTGCGAAAGTAATGCAACCCGATGTAGAACGCGAGCCAGCCGGCCCCCATGGCTACCGTGCCGATGACGAGGTTCCGGTGGGCCGCGCGTTCCCGGGCTTCCTGGTCGCGTTCACACTGCGCCTCGTTGGGCATGCCGAAGCAGAACTCGAGATCCGGAAGGCCTTTCGAGAGCATGAAGATCGAGCCGCCGGTCCCGACCAGGCCTCCGACGACCATCGCCGTCACGCCGCCAGCTCTGCGGCTCTGGTACTGCTGCGCCAGATCCGGCCGACTGATGACCTTGTAGAACTCCTCGCCGTCGAGGCGCCTGCGGATATCACCCTGGTACGCGACCCAGCGCCGGCTGACGCTCGTGTACTTGCCGTTACTCCTGACCTCCACGTCGTCCCCGAACGTGATCGCCTCCTGCCGGAAGCGGTACTCCGCGGCCTCGCGCTCGCGGCGGTCCTGGCGGTCGCGATCGAGCATCTCCCGCACCGCCACCGTCGTCTGCGAACCGGGGCTCGCGATCTGGGCGACGAGGCCCGCCGCGACCTGCGTGACGCTCGCGACCGCCGCCTCGCGATCGGCCGGCAACACGTCGATCTTCGTCGAGGCGAGCGCGCGGCGCGTCGCCGGCTCGACGAGCGAGACGATCGCGCGCTGGTCGATCACCTCGACGTCGAGCGTGACGCCGTGCCGCGACAGGAGCGTGCCCCTGGCGGCGAGCTCCTCGGCGACGCGTTGCTCGAGGAGCACGTCGAGCGGGACCGCCGCCGGTTGCGGGGGCGCCGGGGGCGCTGGCTGCGGCGGGAGCATGGGCGGCGGCGGAGCGGCGGGCTGGTCCGCGCGCGCGAGACCAGGGGCGACCAGGAGCGTGAGGGCGAACGCGAGGACGAGGCGTGACATGGCCATGGCTCCTCATGGGCGACGGTCCCCACCGGGATCCGTCAACAATCTTCGCGGCGCGCGTCCAGAGACGCGAAAACACTGGCGCTACATGCCAGATCCTGCAGGCTCGCCGTCGCCGCGCTCGTCGCGCTCCCCGACCTCGCCCTGGCGACAGACCGCTGCGAGTGGCTCCAGAGCCTGGCCCTCCGCGGCCTGAAGCGCCTGCCCGTGACGTTCTCCGCCTGACTTCGCCTGCGCCGGACGGGCGCCGGCCGCGGCGGATCACTGGCACGTGCCGGCGGTGCAGGTCGTGTTGGTCGGGCACGCCAGCACGCCGGTGGTGAACAGCGGGCTCGTGCAGTCGGTGCCGGCGGCGACGGTGCCCCTGACGTTCAAGAGGAAGTTGCCGGCGTTGGAAGTGCTGAAGCCGTCGACCTGGATCGCGTAGTTGCCGGGGCGCACGTAGGTCAGCGTGAGCAGCGAGCGGTTGTCGGTGCCGGGGGCGTCGTCGTCGTCGCAGCCGAGCTGGACGCCGCAGCTCGCGTCCCACACCGACACGACGGTGTCCGCGATCGTCGACCCGAGCGTGTCGACGACGAGCGTCGCCACGGGCACCGGCAGCTTCAGGGCGTAGGCGCGATCGTTCCCGGTGTTGGTCTGGCAGCTCTGCTCGTAGTTGTCGGTCGCCGGCGCGGCGAGTGAGCCGGCGGTCTGGCGCGTCGTGATGACGGTGGCCGGCGTGGTCTCGACGGCGCAGAACACCTCGGTCGTCGCGCCGGCGCCCGAGCAGCCGAAGTCCGCCGGGAAGTCGGCCTGCGTGTCGGCATCGTCGTCGGCCATGTTGCTGCACACCGGGCAGCCGGCGCCGGGGCAGACGGTGGTCTCGGAGTCGTCGCTCGGGGTCGCGCACCCGGGATCGAACGGGTAATCGATCGTGCCGTCGCCGTTGTTGTCGATCCCGTCGGTGCACTGGAGCGGCACGCAGGTCCGGGCGCCCAGCGGGCCGGCGCAGGCAAAGCCGCTCGTGCACGTGAACGCGCCGGACTGGAACAGCGCGCCCTCGCAGCTCTCGCCGGGCGCGACGGTCCCGCTGGTGGTCAAGGTCCACGGGCCGCTGGTGGTGCTGACGCCGTCGATCACGACGTAGTACGTGCCGGCGGTGAGGTTCGCCAGCGCCGTGGCGCCGGTGGTGCTGCACGAGAGCGGCGCGCCGCCGCACGTCGCGTTCAGCACCGTGTGCAGCCCGCTGGTGAAGCCGGCGAAGCCGAAGCGCAAGGTCGCCATCGCCGGCACGTCGAGCTGGAGCGCGACGTCCGGCGCGGAGTGCGCGGTCGCGCTCCCGCACGTGGGCGCGTAGTCGTTGCTCTGGCCGATCGTGGTCCCGGTCGTGACGGGCTGCGTGATGACGGCGACGGGCTCGCTCTGCGTGCAGGCCTCGGTCGTCCCCGAGGCGGCGAAGCAGCTCGGATCGAACGGGTAGTCGGCCGTGCCGTCGGCGTCGTTGTCGACGCCGTCGCTGCAGACGGGGCACGCCGCGCCCGGACAGACGGTGTCCTCCGCGCTGTCGGAGAACGTCGCGCAGCCGGGGTCGTCGGGGAAGTCGATGCGGCCGTCCAGGTTGTTGTCGAAGCCGTCGAGGCACTCCGCCACGCCGCACGTCCGCGCGCCCACGGGGCCGCTGCACGCAAAGCCCGTCGAGCAGGCGAGCACGCCGGCGGCGACGAGCGGGCTCTCGCAGCTGCCGCCGGGGGCGATCACCCCCGCCACGTGGAGGATGAAGGTGTTGGGGGTCGTGGTGTCGGCGTCGACGGCGATCGTGTAGAGCCCGGGGGCCACGAAGCTGCGGGTGATGAGCGAGTCGCCGGTGCCCACGCCGCTGTCGTCGTCGCACGCCAGGCTCGGCTCCTTGCACGCGCTGGTCATGAACGACAGCGCGGTGTCCACGACGGAGCCCTCGGTGTCGATCGTGAGCGACTGCAGCGTGGCGGGGACATCGAGCGTGAAGATCCGATCCGCGCCGCTCGTGGTGACACACGCAGGATCGTGATCGTCGGACGCGCCGACGAGCGTGCCGGTCGTGGTCGGGCTCGTGATCGGCGCGATCGGATCGAGATCGATGCACCCCTCGCGGGTGCCCGAGGCCGCGTCGCAGCCGTCGTCGACCGGATAGTCGATGTCGCCGTCGCTGTCGTTGTCCACGCCGTCGGCGCAGGCGGGGCACGCCCCGCCGGGGCACACCGTGGTCTCCGAGTTGTCGGACGCGGAGTCGCACCCCGGATCGTCGGGGTAGTCGATCTTGGTGTCGCCGTTGTTGTCGACGCCGTCCTGGCACTCCGCCAGGGTGCACGTCCGCGCGCCCATGGGGCCGCTGCACGCAAAGCCGAGCGAGCAGGCGAGCACGCCGGCGGCGACCAGCGGGTCCTCGCAGCTGCCGCCGGGGACGATCGCCCCCGCCACGTGGAGGATGAAGGTGTTGGGGGTCGTCGTGTCGGCGTCGACGGCGATCGTGTAGAGCCCGGGGGGCACGAAGCTGCGTGTGATGAGCGAGTCGCCGGTGCCCGCGCCGCTGTCGTCGTCGCACGCGAGGCTCGGCTCCCCGCACGCGCTGGTCATGAACGACAGCGCGGTGTCCACGACGGAGCCGTTGGTGTCGATCGTGAGCGACTGCAGCGTGACGGGCACGGCGAGCGTGAAGATCCGATCCGTACCGTTCGTGGTGACGCAGGCGGGATCGTGATCGTCGGACGCGCCGACGAGCGTGCCGGTCGTGGTCGGGCTCGTGATCGGCGCGATCGGATCGAGATCGATGCACCCCTCGCGGGTGCCCGAGGCGGCGTCGCAGCCGTCGTCGGTGGGATAGTCGGTGTCGCCGTCACCGTCGTTGTCCATGCCGTCGCTGCACTGGGGGCATGCCGCGCCGGGGCACACCGTGGTCTCCGAGTTGTCGGAGGCGGAGTCGCACCCCGGATCGTCGGGGTAGTCGATCTTGCCGTCGACGTTGTTGTCGGCGCCGTCCTGGCACTGCGCCGCGGTGCACTTCCGCGAGCCGGGCGTCCCGTTGCACCCAAAGCCGGTCGGGCAGGCGAGCACGCCGGCCAGAAACAGCGCGCCCTCGCAGCTGCCGCCGGGGAGGATCGTGCCGGCGACGTGGAGCGCGAACGTGTCGAGGGTCGTCGAGTCGGAGTCGACCGCGATCGTGTACGAGCCCGCCGGCACGAAGCCGCGGGTGATCAGCGAGTCGCCGGTGCCGACCCCGCCGTCATCGTCGCACGCGATGCTGGGCTCCGAGCACGTCATGTTCATGAACGACAGCACGGTGTCGACGGCGGAGCCCTCGGTGTCGATCACGAGCGACTGCAGCGCGGTGGGGACGTCGAGCGTGAAGATCTTGTCCGGCAGGTTCGTGGCGACGCAGCTCGGGTTGTGGTCGTCGGCCGCGCCGACGAGCGTGCCGTTCGTGGTCGGCGCCGTGATCGGCGTGATCGGATCGAGCTCCGCGCAGCCCTCGTTGTCGGCGGAGGCCGCGACGCACCCGGTGTCGGCGGGGTAGTCGATGAGGGTGTCGCCGTCGTTGTCGAGGCCGTCGGCGCACTTGGGGCAGCTCGCGCCGGGGCACACGGTGTCCTCGCTGTTGTCGGTCTTGCTCGTGCACCCGGGATCCGCCGGGTAGTCGATGCCGCCGGTGCCGTTGTTGTCCACCCCGTCGTTGCACTCCGCGGGCTGGCACATCCGGCTGCCGGCGGCGCCCCTGCACGCGTAGCCGGGGCCGCACGCGATCGCGCCGGACTGCGCCAGCGGCGCCTCGCAGCTCTCGCCGTTGGCGATCGTGCCGCTGACGTTCAGCGTGAACGTGCCGCTGGCGGTGCTGTAGCCGTCGACGATCAGGTAGTAGCGGCCCGCCGCGACGCTGGCGAGCACCATGCTGGTGGGGTTGTCGTGGCAATCGATCGGCACCCCGGTGCAGCTCGCGCCGAGGAGGACGTGCGCGCTGTTGAAGCTGACGGGGTTGAGCTTCAGGCCGAGGCTCGACATCGCGGGGACGTCGATCTGGATCGCGCGGTCGGGCGCGCTGTGGGTCGCCGTCGTCGAGCACGCGTGGCCGTTGTAGTTGCCCGGCGGCGGCGTGAAGTCGTTGACCGCGCCGACCGTGGTCCCGGTCGTCAGCGGCTGCGTCGCCACGATCAGCGGCTCGCTCTGGGCGCACGCCTCGTTGATCGTCGAGGCGGCGACGCAGGTCGGGTCGCCGGGGTAGTCGGTCTGGCCGTCGCCGTCGTCGTCGAGCCCGTTGCCACACAGCGGGCAGGCGGGATCGGTCGGCGCCGTCGCGCAGACGTCGCTCTCGGTGTCATCCTCGGCGCCCACGCACCCGGGATCGCTCGGGAAGTCGATCTTGCCGTCGCCGTCGTCGTCGAGGGTGTCGCTGCAGACGGGCGGCGCGCACACCTTCACGGTGGAGCCGACCGGGATCCGGCAGACCAGGCCCGGGCCGCAGTCGGCGGTCGTCGTGCAGCTGGTACCCTGACCGGGCAGGAGCTCGATGGAGAGCCCGTACGAGCCGGTCTCGGTGGGGGCGCTGCTCTGGACGATCAGGTAGTACGTGCCGGGCTGCAGCGGACGGACGAGCCGCGATCGCTTGTTGCTGGTGCTGATGTCGTCGTGGCAGGCGACGTGCGCGGTCGGTGGGGCGCACATCGCCGAGCGGAGATCGAGGACGGTGTCGACGGTGGTGGCGGGCAGGTCGGTGGTCGCGATGAGCACCTGCGGCTGGGACAGGTGGAACACGTACGCGATCGCGGGCGCGCCGCCGCCGCCGCCGCACGGGCTGGTCAGCTGCGAGGTGCTCATCGTCGTGAGCATGCCGAGGACCGTGCCGGGGGCTGTGCCGGTCAGGGGCAGGTTCTTGATCGTCAGGCCCGCGCCGCACGCCGTGGCGTCATCGACGATCTCGTAGGCGTCGGCGGCCGAGGCGCACCCGGGATCGCTTGGGTAGTCGGTCTTGCCGTTGCCGTCGTTGTCGGCGCGGTCGGAGCACGCCGGGCACTCGGGCCCGGTCGGGCAGTCATCGAGCTCGGTGTCCGACTGCGGCAAGATGCAGCCGGGATCGTTCGGGAAGTCGATCTTGCCGTCCCCGTCGTTGTCGCGCTTGTCGTTGCACGACGGCAGGGGGACGCTGTCCTCGGTCTCGTCGTCCCCGCTCTCGCAGCCGAGGTCGTCGGGGAAGTCGATCGTGCCGTCCCCGTCGTTGTCGGCGCCGTCCGCGCACGCGGGCCGATGCGCATCGGGGATGAGCTCGTGGTTGTCACCGCACGCGGCCACGACGAGGAGCGTGGCGAGGAGCGTGACGATGGGCGTGACGAGGAGCGACGAGAGCGGACGCACGAGATGCATGAAGCCCCCCCAGGCAGTCGGCGCGACGGTATCACGCGGGGGATCGCCGGGTCGACCGACCCGTGAGTCGCGATTCTTCACAGTTATGGATGGCGCGATGGCGTGATGGCGTGATGGCGTGATGGCGTGATGGCGTTGAAACCAACAAAGTCGAAGAGCGTCACTGGATCTACAGAGGGTCCAGACGGTCCAGACTTGTCCGCTCGGCCATCGCGAGGCGCGCGAGGCGCGCGAGGCGCGCAGCGAGAGCGCGGACGTGGGTGCACGGGTGGAGACGCGCGGCTGCCGTCGCGCTCGGGGCACTCCGCGGCTTGCTCGCTCGGGAGGCTACATTGCTTCGCAGTGAGGTGGTTGCCCGCACGCCCGCCCACCGTTGGTGCTCGCACGACCGATCGGCCCCACTCGCTGCGCCGCGGAGGCCCCGTCGCGCGGGCGCGCCGCGCGTGGCGAGGGGCGGGAGCTCGCGCGTGTCACGAACGGATCGGGCGAGACGCCGTCGAGGGCAGATCGCTCGCCTACGTGCACGGAGCCTTCGTTCACGTGGGCCAGATCTGGCGTGGCGGGTGGGCGCTTCGCCATCCCGGCCAACTCGAGGGCAGGCAGGACACTGCACACGAGTCGGTCGGAGAGCTGGCACTGGCGAGGCGCATCGGTCAATGGGATTGGAGATGGGCTTCATCGGCGCGGAGCTCGCGTTGTTGTGGCCGGCAGTGCGGGCGTGGGCGTGCCGGCTCGTGCGTCGACAGCATTGGGGAGAGGGATCGACGTGGTCATGCGGATGCGTCGGGTTCTGTGCCCACGTGGGCGGGCCGAGAGGCGCAGACGTGAGTGTCGGCGGAATCGGGTGGTGGGCAGGCGACGAGGTCGAGCGGCGGCGGGTTCTGTGCCCACGTGGGCGGGTCGAGCGCTGGCGGCGGAATTTGCACCCACGTGGGCGGGTCGAGCGCTGGCGGCGGAATTTGTGCCCACGTGGGCGGGTCGAGAGGCGCAGCCGTGAGTGCGCGTTCGCGGTCGTCGGCGGAATCGGGTGGTGGGCAGGCGACGAGGTCGAGCGGCGGCGGGTTCTGCGCCCACGTGGGCGGGTCGAGCGCTGGCGGCGGAATTTGTGCCCACGTGGGCGGGCCGAGAGGCGCAGACGTGAGTGCGCGTTCGCGTTCGTCGGCGGAATCGGGTGGTGGGCAGGCGACGAGGTCGAGCGTCGGCGGCGGGTTCTGCGCCCACGTGGGCGGGGCGAGCGCTGGCGGCGGAATTTGTGCCCACGTGGGCGGGTCGAGTGCTGGCGGCGGGTTCTGTGCCCACGTGGGCGGGTCGAGAGGCGCAGCCGTGAGTGCGCGTTCGCGGTCGTCGGCGGAATCGGGTGGTGGGCA
>DATMCI010000087.1:0-6542 GCA_035558535.1 Kofleriaceae bacterium | reverse complement strand
AAAGGGGCCCTCCCGCCGCGACCCCAGGGAGGCATCCGAAAAATAGGTCCAACCAATCACCGCCACCATCGCGATCACCATCCCCGGTTTCGGTGATCACCATGCGACGGTTTCGGCGATCACGATGGCTGAAATACGCATTCAGGGGTCAGCGCCTGGAGGCTCAACCGCTTGAGCAACCAGGCGAACATCTGCTCCATGAAGCTCGGGAATCCTGGTCGCGCGAGTTGGTTGTAGAACGCTCGGTACGCCACCGTGGCGTCGTTCTGGTGGTTGAACTCACGCAGCAGATCCGCCAGTGACTCGACGCTCCGGCCTGCAAGCGCTGCGGTGGTCGCGAGGAACAAGCGATGCGGCGTGACCGTCCGTAACCGCTCGCTCTGGCCCGTCTCGTGACCGATCTGGTTGACCTCATCGATCGACAGCGCGCGCGCGAGCGCCTCCCGCATCCTGGTAAGCTGAGCAGCAGACAACGCGGTCTCCTTGTTGTTGGCGTGGAAACCGCAGCTTGGAGACTGTCGTTGTCGCTCGCGATTTTTCGGCTTCGCCGGCTACGCCCGAACTTCGTCGAGACCAGGCATTAAGAACGCATCCGTTGCATCACCGTCGAGGGCCGCGCCTAAGATCTCACCTATGGGCCCGCGCTAGCCCGCCACGTCGCCCGGCTCTCGAACGCCGAGGACCGTGCGTTCCTGGAGGATCTCGCCCGCCAACCAGAGAAGCATGAGCCGCCGCTCTCGTGGGGGCTCCAGCACTACGTGCGCGGCGACCTAGTTCTCGAAGATGACACCGTGGTCACGCTCGACGAACTCTGCGCCCACGCCGGCCTGGCACCGCCGCCGCTCCTTGAGGACATGCCCGACGAACTCGACATTCCCCCCGGTGATATCCCGATCGCAAGCGAGTGATCTGGGAGTAGCACTTCAGCTCGCCGCCAACGATGTTCATCGCCGGTCCGCCCCTACTCATAAGGGCGAAACACGAGTCTGAGACAAGCAGCGTTCAATCGCCGTGGAGCATCGCTACGCATGCTGATCGCGCAGAGGCAGGTGGGGTGTGAAGGACTGAACCTCCATGAGGCGTGCCGCGTCGTCATCCAGTTCTGGTGCCGTCGTCGTGCTCGGCGGTGCCGCCTCCTCGAACAACACGGACAGCTCGCCGCGCTGATGTTGCTCGTCGAGCCGCACGGTCTTGAATATCCCGCCGCTTCGGAGCAGCGATGCCGATCGCAGCGCTGGCTTCTGATCCTGCCGCGATTGGATCCCGCTCGTCAAACTTCTGCGGCGAAGTACTAGCTACCAGCCCTCCGGCGCCGGGGGCTTCCAGCGCGACGGCCCCTGCGGGCCTGTGGTGTCCTTGGAGTTACCGACTTCGCCCCACGCGCCGCCGAAGCCGTACCAGTCCTGGGCGCGCGCGTTCTGCATGTGCTGCCAGGTCTTCCACTGCTCGCCCTTGCCGGTATGGTCCTTCACGATGCCACCCGGGCCCAGACCGTGAGAGCCGGCGGTGGAGTACGACGCGTGCGAGCCCTTGGCGCTGTATACGATAGGATGACTGCCCTGCTTGGGCACGTCCTTCCACTTCTTCGTGTCGGGCGGGCCGTTGTGCTGGAAGTACGCGACGTGGGTCGCGCGGTTGTTGGCGTTGAGCTTGACGGTGATGCGCTCCCAGTCGCCCTCGTGGTTGTCGAAGCCGCCGGGCACCGGGCCCGCGTTATAGGCGTAGAAGAACCAGAACGTGATGAAGTGGCCCTCGACCGCCTCGTAGTACATGGGCGCGCTCGTCGAGCCCAAGCTCTCGTGCTTGGAGTTGTCGAGATCGAGGAAAACCCCTCGTTGCCGCCGTCGCCCTTGCCGTCCTTGGGGCGGACATCCTGGTCGGAGTGAATCTGATCGCCGTGGTGGCCGCTGAACGTGCCCTCGACCTGATGTTGGTAGCCACCGTGGCCGAGGTTGTGCTCGTCGACGTGTCCGCGCGGCGCGATTTCGTGGTCACGGCGCCCTGAGTCGTGCGACCAGCGCAGGCTCGAGTTGGCGATGAACGAGCTTGCGTTGGTCGGACCGTGAGTCTCGCCGGGAGCGAGGTAGACCAGCGGTGCGTAGCGCGCGGTCGCCTCCTGGATGGTGAGCTTGCGCGACTTGGACGCCTGCGCTTTAGGGACCGTGGCCTTCTTCTGGACCGCACGCGGCGGCTTGCCCGGATTGAGCGCGACGCTCAGCGTCGAGTGGTCGTCGCCCTCGTCGGCCTCGTGGTCGTGCTCACCGCCCACTGCGACGTGCGCCGCATCCGCTGCATGGTCGGCGCGGGCAGCGTGGCCCGCATGGTCGTGTGCCTTCTTGCGCTGGACCTGCGCGCCGCCAGTGTCTCCGGTCTGCGGCAGGAGGTCCGCGGCGGAGCGCCCCTGGACAACGCGATCGGCGACTTCGTCGGCGTTACGCTCGTAGGCGTCGCCAGCATCGCCGACGCCACCCGCGAGTTGGACGCCCGAGCGCTGCTGGACGACGTGTGCGGCCTCGTGGGCCGCAAGGTGGAGATCAGGTTGACAGGCAAAGGCGACGTCGTTGCCGGTCGCGTAGCCCTCGGCGCCCATCTGGCTCGTCGCCTGCTGGGCCGCCCCGCCGATGTGCGCGCGGATGCTCGACACGTCGTGGTTGGATCCGAACATCTGCTGGATCACATCGTAATGTGGCAGTGGACCGCTCGATCCCGAGATCCCGTGCGCGGCAGCCGCGTGGATGTCGACGTCCCCGCTACCCCCAGCAGCCTTTCGCTGCACCGTCGAGGTAACGGGCGCGGGCTGCGCCGCCTCGACGAGCACGTGCTCGCCGGGCACGCCTGCGCTCCTGGCGTCGTGGTTGGTGTCTTCCGCTTGGTGTGCCGGCGTTCTCTGGATGGCGGCGTCGGCGCCGCGCCGTATCAGGCTCAGATAGGGAAGCGAATTCCCTCCCAGAGTCCGCCTTTGAACCGCGGCAGCGGGCGCTTGCGCGTACGCTTGCTCGACCAGCGTGCGTCGCCCAACGGATCCATGCGCGGCCTGGTGCTGGATCACATCTGTCGTCGGAACGCGCTTCCCAAATCCTCGTCCGTACCCCTGGTCCATGACTGTTGTACGCCGCAGGCCCGTTTTCCTTCCGTCAGGGCAATCTCGCGCTACCCCCAGCGACAATGAATGCGGCGGTCCTCTCCTGTCCGCCGATGACTGCCTCGGATTGCGGCAGCCTCCAGCGCGAGATTTCCCCGGCGAATCCGCGCGTCACGATGTCGACTCCTTCGAGGTGCACGCCGATCACGGCGGACTCGTGCGCCGGCAACGTCCAGAGCTTGGCGCCGCTCGCCGCGTCCCAGAACCGAAGTGAACCGTCGGCGTCGCCGCCGATCACCAGGCCGTCCGGCGTGAGGATCGCGTCGGCAAGAAAGCCGGGCCATCCCTGATAGGTCGGGTGTGGCCCGCGAGCCGCGCGACGACGCGAGGCTGGGCGACATCGACGACGAACGGTGGGCTCGCGGCCGCCAGGTAGCTCGGAAGGGCCACGAGGCGACCGCCTTCGCGGCGGAGTGACATCACGCGGACGGGCATCTCGAGGTCGGCGAGGACCGCACCGCTCGGACTGAACACGCGGAGGCGTCGCTCGGCGTCTCCTGCCACGATGCGGCCATCCGGCAGCATCTCCGCGACATCGATCCCGGCCGCAGCCTGGAGCGCGCGGCTGGCTCCGTCGTCGCGCGTGACGAGGATCGAGCCGTCGACCGCCCCGCTCACCAGGTCCCGGCCCATGGACGCGAAGGCCACGGCGCTCACCGGCGCGGCGTGCTCGATCCGGCGCAGCAGGCGACCGCCCGGGAGCGCATACAGCTCGACGGCGTTGCCGCGAGCGATGGCGGCACGGTCGCCCTCGGCCGAGACCGCCGGGAACGCCGACGTGAAGCCGCCGCCCTCGATCGGCTTGACGCTCGGAAGCTCGGCGAGCAACCGATCGTGGGCCGTGTCCCACACCCGCGTGGGCCGCGTCCCGCAACCGACGGCGATGAAACGGCCGTCCGGCTGTGCGCCGCTGACGATGCCGCAGTCATCGCCCGTCGGCTCCGATCTCCACCGGCGATATGGGGAGTGCGCGTCCCAGATCCGGGCGGTCCCGTCGCGGGACGCGCCGACGACCTGCCCGCGTGGACCGAATCCTGCCACGCGCAAGGCGCTCCGCGGCCCGTCGAGGACCGCGATCGGTAAGCCTTGCGCGATGTCCGCGACGACGGCGGTGCCGTCGGCGTGCGCGGCGAGGAGCGACCCCGAGGTCGGGTCGAACTCGACCGCGAGGATCCGGCTCCGGCGCGGATTGAGCTGGCTCCTCAGCGCGCCCGAGCCCGTCCGCCAGACTTGCATCGTGCCGTCGCGACCACCGGCGGCCACGAGCTCGCCGTCGGACGAGAACGCCAGCGACTCGACGCTTTCGCCGGACTGGCGCAGATGGCGGAGGCGCTGTCCGCTCGGGATCTCGAAGAGCGACACGTCACCGGCGGCGGAGCCCGTGGCGAGGCGGCCGCGCGTGTCGAACGCCAAGCTGCGGACCGGGCCGGGGACCGTGAGCACGCGCCTCCACGTCCGGCTGTCGAAGACGTGCGCGTCGTTCCCCCCCCGGTCGTCGCGAGATAGTCGGTTCGACTGAAGGCGATATTCGCGAACCGGTCGGGATGAAGATCCCGCAGCTCGCCGACCAGCTTCCCGCTCCCGGCCTCCCAGACTCGCGTTACGGATCCATCGTAGTAGATCGCGGCGACGAACTTTCCACTCGATGAGATCGCCGCGCGCTGGAAGTCCGGCCGCGTCGGGCCATCCGGCGGCGTGGCGAGATCACGAATGAACATTCCCGTCTTCGCGTCCCACACCTTGATCGCCGTCGCCGTGACCGTGACGAGCCAGGCGCCATCGGGCGCGTAGAGGGTCTGATAGACCGCGGCGCCATGGGGCAGCGTGAACAGCAGCCGATGCGTTTGCCCATCCCAGATCTGCGCGGCCCGATCGTCCGCCGTCGCGATCTGGCTGCCGTCGGGCGAGAACGTGGCCCACCACATGTGGCCGTACGTACTCGGGAGGCGCGCGCGCTCGCTCAGGCGAGGCTGCATCGCGCGCGCGAGCATGAACCCCGTCGCGGACACCGGATCGCGCTTGTACGCCTCGGCCAGGTGGCGCTGCGCCTCAGGCTCGCCGTGCAGCAGCGCCGCCCGCCCCTGCTCCAGCTCGGACTCGCTGATCTTCGCCTCAATCTTCGCCTCCGCCAGCTCGCGCGCGGCCCGCGCCTCGGTTTCCGCGAGACGGGCTTGCATCGTCACGCGACCCGCAACGGCGAGGAGCGCGCCGCCGCCGGCGACCGCGACGAGGACCCGCCGTGCCCAGGCGCGACGGCGGGCCCGCCGCTGGCTCGCCGCCACGAACGAGCATTCGAGCTCGCTCATCGCCTTCGAAGGGACGGCGCGCGCGATTTCGCTCAGGTCCTTGGTGGCCAAGAGGACGTCCGGCGACCGAGCGCGGTCTGCCCACCGCTGCGCCGCCGACCGGAGTTGCTCGCGCGGCTCCGCGCGCAGCGCCGCTCGGAGCTCGGCCGCCAGCTCGAGGGCGGTCTCCTGGCGCGCCTCTGGGGACTTGGAGAGCGCGCGACGGATGGCCTGGTCGGCGCCTGGCGGGAACCCGTCACCGAGAGACGGCGCCTCCGCTTGGAGGTGGCAGTCGTAGTAGCCATTAGCGCTTTCCGCCACGAATGGCGTGCGTCCGGCGAGAGCCTCGTATGCAAGGCAGCCGAGGGCATAGATGTCGGTCGCGGGCCCGACTCTATGCGGATCGCGCCACTGCTCCGGGGGCATGTACGGCATCGAGCCGAGGAGCGCGCCGCTGGGGGTGAGGCGGATCGTTCCTAGATCGGGTCGACTGGACCAGGTGGGCGTCTGGTCCGGAGGCGCGGGTCGGATCCTCGCGGTCTTGATGGCGGCGCGGTCGGGCCCCCCATCTTCGTGGGCCTCCTCGTCGGCCCCATCCGCGGCGGCGAGGATCTTCGAGATCCCGAAGTCGAGCAGCTTGGGGAACAGCCGGCCTCCGCTTTCGATCATCATGACGTTCGAGGGCTTGAGGTCGCGATGCACGATGCCGCGCTCGTGGGCGGCGTGCACGACCGCGGCAATGTGTTCGAAGAGCGGAACAAACTCCGCCAAGGGCATCGGCCCTCGCGCCTTCAGGTACGCGCCGAGCGTGACGCCCCGAACGAACTCCATCGCGATCCACTGCACACCGTCGTCCTCGACGCCGAACGCATACACGTGCGCGGAGAACGGATGTTCGAGCTGCGAGGTCAGCCGCGCCTCGCGCACGAAGCGCTTCGTCCTGGCGTAGCCCCCCGGCCTCGCGCGCAGCACCTTGACCACAGCGTCACGCCCGAGCTTCCGCTGCTTGCAGCGGTACACGACGCCGTGGCCGCCGCCGCCGATCGGCTCGCACACCAGGAACTCCCCCAAGATTCGACCAGAAAGCTCAAGGTCCGTCATCGTTCGGGCCGCGA
>DATMCI010000086.1:0-10256 GCA_035558535.1 Kofleriaceae bacterium | reverse complement strand
GCCTGCTGGCTCCACGTCGTGCCGCTCCGCTCAAACACGTAGACCGCGCCGGCGCCCCCAGCGGAGTTGTCGTCCTGGTTGCCACCGATGCCCCTCGCCGCGCTGGACTCCCAAATGGCGCCGATTGCCAAGGTCGCGCCGTCCGCCGAGAGCGCGACGCGCCCGCCAAAACAGTCACCTGCGCCCGTATTAGACGCCTTGACATATGCCTGCTGGCTCCACGTCGTGCCGCTCCGCTCAAACACGTAGACCGCGCCGGCGCCCCCAGCGGAGTTGTCGTCCTGGTTGCCACCGATGCCGGTCGCCGCGCTGGCCTCCCCAAAGGCGCCGACCGCCAGGGTCGAACCGTCCGCCGAGAGTGCGACGCTCACGCCGAAATGGTCATCTTCTCCAGTATTGGACGCCTTGATGTACGCTTGCTGACCCCACGCCGTGCCGCTCCACGTGTACACGTAGACCGCGCCGGCCCTCTCAGCGGAGTTGTCGTCCTGGTTGCCGCCGATGCCGCTCGCCGCGCTGTCCTCCCCAAAGGCGCCGACCGCCAGGGTCGAGCCGTCCGCTGAGAGCGCGACGCTCAGGCCGAAATGGTCACCTTTGCCAGTATTGGACGCCTTGATATACGTGGATAGGCTGACTTTGCAGTCGTTATTGCAGCCGTCGTCGTTGTTGGCATTGCCGTCGTCGCACGCCTCGGCTCGGCGGTTGACCGCGCCGTCCCCGCACCTGTTGACCTGGCAGGTCGACAAGCAGTCGTCTGTGTCGTCCTGGTTGCCGTCGTCGCATGCCTCGGCTGAAAGGACGACCGCGCCGTCCCCGCACCTGTTGACCTGGCAGGTCGACAGGCAGGCGTCTGCGTCGTCCAGGTTGCCATCGTCGCACTCCTCGTCGGATTCGATGATATCGTTGCCACACCCGCTCTCGATGCAGACGAGGTCGGCCTGCCTGCAAAGATATCCCTTCGGGCACCAGCCTTCATTGCACGTCTCGTGTGGCAGTGGCGACAGGCACGAACCGGCCCCCACGACTGCAGCGATGAGGAGTCCTATCATTACTGCTTGCTGGATTCGGGTTCTCATCCGTCGTTCCTCCGATTCAGAAGTGAACCTGCACCGAGAGCTCGGCACGCTGCAGCGACACGATGGGCACAAGCTCGATCCTGGAGAGCGGCCGCGCCTCGGTGCGCTGCGCGCGCGGCTGGTTGAGCCACGCCAGCGCCAGGCCGACTGCGACCGCGGTGCCACCGGCGGCGAGCGCGCCGACCGCGAGCTGGTTCTCCAGCTTGCTGCGAGCATCGAGGTCTGCGACGGAAAGCGGTCCGCACATCTCCGCGCAGCCGTCGATCTGGGCCGCGACGGCGTTCCGGTCCGCGAACGCTCGCTGCTCCAGCTTCGCGCCCACCGCGGCCACCGCGACGCCGCCGGCGACCACGGCCCACGGCTTCCACGCCCGCCAGCGGCGCGTCTCGATGAAGCGGTCCTCGTCCATCCGCAGCGCCACGCGGGCCTGCTTCCCGGCCGGCACATACACCGACCGGGTCACCGGGAGGTACCCGCGCTTGCGGGCTGCGATGTAGTGCTCGCCCGGCAGCACCAGCTTGCTCCGCCGACCCACGCTGCGCGGCCAGGGCTGACCGTCCAGCGTGATCTCGGCCAAGGGCTCCTCGTCGGACGCCTCGATCCGGGCCAGGCGCTGCGTCTCGAGCGCCCGCAGCCGCTCGTCAACCTCGCGCAGCCGCTCGGCGCCGAGCGCCGCTCTCCAGCGCCGCACGCGCTCGAGCTGCTCGTGCGCGCGCAAGTACTGGCCCAGATCCTCGAGCACCAACGCCAGGTTCCACCGGATGTCCGGGTTGTCCCACTGCGCCAGCGCCTGCTCGTACAGCTCCATCGCATCTCCGCGCAGCAGCTGCTGGTGCTTGTCGAAGCCCTGCGCGAACAGCGCCTGCGCCCGCTGCTGCGCGTCGGCAGATACCTGCCCATACCAGGGCTCGCCGCCGGTTCGCGTGACCTCCGCGCGCGCGGTGGGCAGCCCCAGCCCGAGCACCAGCGCCGCCAGCCCGGCCGCCGCGACGGCTCGGATTCTTCGATATCGAATGACTGACTCCATTGCTTCCTCCTCGCTGGCGGCGCGCCTTGCCTACGAGGCTCCTTGGCTGCGATAGGACGACGTCCGTGGGCGCGCGCCGGCCGGCACCAGCACCGGCGTGGTGGCTCGTTGTGCAAGCCGTGAGCCTTCGACGGGGACGTGCTCGGTGGCTTTCGGGATGCAGCAGAGATCGCGCACCACCGGGGCGGCGCGATCCGCGGGAGTCATCCCGGGTTGCGGGGCCACACCGGAGGCGCTGGCGTCCGCGGGCAATCGGTCGGTGATCGCCGGGGACGAGCGGCGACCGCGCGCTGGACATGTCCAACGCCATGACCTGGACATGTCCAGGCCGCGGCTGGACACCGCGTCCGGTCGTCGTGTGCTCTGCGCCAGCGCCCCGCCTGAGAGGCTTCCTCGGAGCGCGAGACACGGGGCGCTCGCGATTCCTCGGGCCGCGCCCGTGAGTTACGCTCCGGCGCCATATGCACGGTGCGAAGTGGAGCCTGAGCTTGCTCGTTGCGGCGCTTCTCGGCGGGGGCAGCTGCTGCCCGCCGGAGCCCGCGGTCTCGAAGACAACGCCGACACCGCCGACCGCCGGCTCAGGCGACGCGGCCGCCGGCGCAGTCAAGCCGCCCGGGCCGCCGCCGAAGGACATGGCGCTCCCCGAGGAGCGGCACCTCCGCAACATGCGGCAGCTGACGTTCGGCGGCGACAACGCCGAGGCGTACTGGGCGTTCGGCGGCGACCGGCTCATCCTGCAGAGCAACCGCAAGCCGTACCAGTGCGATCAGATCGAGATCTTACCGGTCACAGGCACAGTCGCAGGCGCTAGCGGCGAGCCGAAGCTCGTCTCGACGGGCAAGGGGCGCACGACGTGCGCGTACTTCCTCAAGGGCGACAAGGAGATCGTCTACGCGTCCACGCACGCGAGCTCGCCCACGTGCCCGACGCCGCCCGACAACAGCAAGGGCTACCTCTGGGGCCTGTTCGAGTACGACATCTATCGCGCGAACGCCGACGGCTCGAACCTGCGCAACCTCACGCCGAACACGCCCGGGTACGACGCCGAGGCGACGGTGTGCCCCAAGGATGGCAGCATCATCTTCACGTCCACGCGCAGCGGTGACCTCGAGCTGTGGCGCATGGACGCCGACGGCAAGAACCTGCGGCAGCTCACCAGCATGCCCGGCTACGACGGCGGCGCGTTCTTCTCCGCTGACTGCAGCAAGATCGTGTGGCGGTCGTCGCGCCCCACCGGCAAGGACCTCGACGAGTACAAGGCGCTGCTCGGCGAGAAGCTCGTCAAGCCGACGCGCATGGACCTCTACGTCGCGAACGCCGACGGCTCCGACGCGCGGCAGGTGACGTACCTGCCCGGCGCGTCGTTCGCGCCGTACTTCTTCCCCGACGGCAAGCGCATCATCTTCGCGTCGAACTACTTGAACCCGCGCAGCGCCGAGTTTGACCTGTTCGCGATCGACATCGACGGCACGCACCTCGAGCGCGTCACGTTCTCGGGCGGCTTCGACGGGTTCCCCGTGTTCTCGCCCGACGGCAAGACGCTGTCGTTCTCGTCGAACCGGCGCGACGTCGAGAAGGCCACCATCTCTGGCAAGGAGGTCGACGTCTACCGGATGACCGGCAAGCCCGCCGGCCCCAACGACACGAACGTGTTCGTCGCCGAGTGGGTCGACGCGCCCGACGGGCCCAGCGCCGCCCGCCCGACGGCGCCCGAGACCGAGGCCGCCGACCGGTACGCAGACCTCGTGCGCTACCTCGCCGACGACGCGCGCGAGGGCCGCGGCGTCGGCACCAAGGGCCTCGAGGACGCGCTCGCGCACGTCCAGCAGAAGCTCGCCGAGGCCGGCGTCGAGCCAGCCGTGCCCGGCTGGCGCCAGGAGTTCGAGGTCACGACCGACGTGCGGCGCGGCGCCGCGACGGCCGTCGCGCTCGATGACAAGCCGCTCGCCGCCGAGGACTTCGCGCCGGTGGCGGGCGCAAAGCGTGGCGCGGTGACTGGCGCGGCGACCGGCGCTGGCGAGGTCGTGGCCGTCGGCTGGGGCATCGTCGACAAGGACACCAAGCTCGACGACTACAAGGGCAAGAACGTCCGCGGCAAGGTCGCGCTCGTGCACCGCTTCGTGCCGCCGGACCAAAAGCTCGAGCCGCGCGACGCGAGCCGCCTCGGCGAGCTGCGCTACAAGGCGTTCACCGCCAAGGGAGCCGGCGCGACCGCGCTCGTCGTGATCGACGACGGTGACCCGAAGGCCGAGGAGGCGGCGCTGCCCAAGCCGCAGGCCACCGAGAGCGAGGCGGGGATCCCGATCGTCGTCGTCACGCGCAAGGCCGGCGCCGCGCTCCGGGCCGGCACCCACCGCGCGAAGGTCACCGTCGCGCTCGAGCCGGTGCGCACGAAGACGGCCAACCTCGTCGGCGTGATCCGCGCGGGCGCGGCGACGAAGCAGGCGGGCGCCGTGGTCGTCGGTGCGCACATCGATCACCTCGGCATGGGCGGCCCGAGCTCGCTCGCGCCGAGCGCGCCCGCCGTCCACAACGGCGCCGACGACAACGCGTCAGGCACGGCCGCGCTCGTCGAGGTGGCGCGGCAGCTCGCGGCCAAGAAGGGCGAGCTCCAGCGCGACGTCTACATCGTCTCGTTCTCCGCCGAGGAGATGGGCACGCTCGGCGCGCACCACTTCGTCAAGAACCCGCCGCTCGCGCCGGTACAGCCCCCGAACGCGAAGACCAAGCCGGTCCCGGTGCCGATCGTCGCGATGCTGAACATGGACATGGTCGGCCGCATGAAGATGAACCAGCTGCACATCCACGGCGGCGAGTCGGCGAAGGAGTGGAAGGACATCGTCGCGCCGATCTGCGCGGCGGCGCGCGTCACGTGCGACATCAGCGGCTCGGGCTACGGCCCATCGGACCACATGCCGTTCTACATCGCCGGCGTGCCGGTCCTGTTCATGTTCACCGGCAGCCACCGCGAGTACCACACGCCGAGCGACGACGCCGACAAGATCAACGCGGCGGGCGCGGTGCGCATCGCGGGGATCACCGCCGGCGCGGCGCTCGCGGCCGCGAACCGGACCGAGAAGCTCACGTTCGTCAAGACGGCGCCGGTGGCGCCGATGGGCGGCGACGTGCGGCGGCGCGGCGCCTCGCTCGGCACGGTGCCGTCGTACGACAAGGATCCGAACCAGCCCAAGGGCATGGTGATCTCCGACGTGGTGCCGAACGGGCCGGCGGCGAAGGCGGGCCTGCGCGCGAACGATCGCATCATCCAGATCGGCACGCACGAGATCGCCACGGTCGAAGACCTCATGTTCGTGCTGCAGAAGGAGCAGCCGGGCACGACGGTGACGATCACGTTCGTGCGCGACGGCAAGACGCAGACGACGTCGGCGACGTTCGCGGCGCCGAGCAGCCGCCGCTGAGCCGCACTGGTCCGGCCGGAGCGTGAGCCGCGGCTCGCGCAGGTTGGGTCCGGTGCTGGTCACGGTGGGCGCGCGAGGGTGCGCGCTAGCGCCCGGGTGTCGTCGGGGTATTGCGCCGCGATCCGTTCGCGGCGCGCTGGCGTGCAACGCCGCGCCGGGCGCACGCTGGACGTCATGCGTTCACCTTGTCGGTTGTTGTCGCTGGCACCCGCACTTCCGATCTCGATCGCGATCGCGCTCGCCGCTGCGTGCTCTCTTCCTCCGCGTGCCGCGCCGCCGGGCGCGCCGTCGCCGGGCGCGCCGCCGCCGGAGGAGCCGGTGATCGCGAGCTCGGCGGGGACGTCGGCGCCGTGGCCGGCCGCGGCGAGCGCCCCGGCGACGGTGCTGCGCACGCAGACGCGGCCGCTGCCGTACGACGTGGCGCACCTGCGCGGCGTCGAGGGGGTGACGATCTCGCCCGACGGCACGCGGGTCGCGTACGTCGTGCGCGCGCCGCACTTCGATCCGGCGGCGAAGCCGTCGCCCGACGACGCGAAGGCGGGCTGGAAGATCGAGTCGCAGCTGTTCGTCGTCGAGCGCGCGGGCGGCGCGCCGCGGCAGCTGACGTTCGGCGACGAGCCGGTGCGCGCGCCGCGGTTCTCGCCCGACGGGCAGCGCCTCGCGTTCCTGCGCAAGAAGGCCGGCAAGCCGGCGATCCACGTGCTCGATCTGCGCGGCGGCGAGGCGCGCGCGCTCGATCTGGGCGACTACGAGCCGCGCGTGTTCTCGTGGGCGCCCGACGGCAAGGCGCTCGCGTTCACCGCGGTGCGGCCGGTGCTCGAGGACGTCAAGGCGGCGCGCTGGCGGCGCGGCGGCGCGCGCGCGTACGAGCGCGAGTGGGAGCAGACGCACCTGTTCGTGGTCCCGAGCGACGGCGGCGAGCCGCGCCACGTCAACCGCGGCCCCGACACGGTCGCGAGCTACCGCTGGTCGCCCGACGGCAAGCACTTCGCGCTCGTGGTGGCGCAGTCGTCGGACCCGGTCGAGATGTTCTCGGACCAGCGGCTCGTCGTGGTGGACGCCGCCGACGGCGGCAACCCGCGCGAGCTCGCGCGGGGCGGCGAGGGGGCGCCGATCGTGATCCGCGACGCCGCGTGGTCGCCAGACTCGCGGCGCGTCGCGTACTCGACCACGGCGCGCGGCCTCAGCCACATCGACGAGCTGCGCGTGCGCGCGCTCGACGGCGCGCCGGCGACGAACGCGGCGGCGAAGCTGGATCCGTCGCTGGGCGACTTCGTGTGGGCGGGCGACAGCCGGACGCTGTTCGCGATGGCGTTCGCGCGCACCACGACGAAGCTGTACCGGCTCTCGATCGACGGCCGCGCCGCGACGGAGGTGCCGCTCGGCCGGCGCGTGCTCGGAAGCCTCGACGGCGATCGCGCCGGGCGCTACCTCGTGGCGGCGGCGAGCACGCCGACGACGCCGCCCGAGCCGACGCTGATCGACGTCGAGCGCGGCACGGCGGCGTCGCTCGTGGCGCTGAACCCGCAGGTCCGCGAGTGGACGATCGCGCGCACCGAGGTCGTGGCGTGGAAGAGCCGCGATGGCGCGCCGCTCGAGGGCGTGCTCACCGTGACGAGCCACGCGCGAGACGGCCGGCCAGCGCCGTTGATCGTGATGCCGCACGGCGGGCCGGACGGGACCTCGCTCGAGACGTGGAGCACGTGGGCGCAGTTCTTCGCCGCGCGCGGCTACTCGGTGTTCGAGCCGAACTACCGCGGCGGGCTGGGCTACGGCCGCGCGTTCTACGAGGCGAACCGCGGCCGACTCGGCGAGATCGAGCAGGCCGACATCGAGCCGGGCGTCGACGCGCTGATCGCGGCGGGCAAGGCGGATCCGGCGCGGCTGTTCTACGGCGGCTGGTCGTGGGGCGGCTACCTGGCCGCGTGGACGCTCGGCCACACGGATCGCTACCGCGCGATCATGGTGGGCGCGGGCATCTCCGACGTGGTCCTGCAGTACGTCACGAGCGACATCAACCACGGCGCGGCCGCGGACTGGGAGTACAAGGGACGGCCGTGGGGGCAGCCGGCGGCGTTCGAGCGCGCGAACCCGGCGCGCTTTCTGACTCGCGCGCGCACACCGACGTTGATCCTCCACGGCGAGAGCGACGAGCGCGTGCCGTTCGTCAACGCGCAGCTGATCTACCGCGCGCTCGCGGATCGCGGCGTCAAGGTCCAGTTCTGGGCGTACCCGCGCGAGCCGCACGGCTTCCAGGAGCCGGCGCACGTCGCGCACATGATGGAGACATGGGCCGCGTTCTTCGACGAGCACCTGCCGCGGTGAGGCGCGCGCCGCGCGCGGCGGACAGGCGATCTCTGCCAGGTGAGCGGAAACGGTCATCCGAGAGGATGAGTGCCATTGCGCGTCACTCTCAGACCTGAACAGAGCTGATAGCGTCGCTGCCGGCCAGACATTGGAGGGCCGATGAAGGCGACCGCCCGCTGCTTGATCGCGATCGCGTCAACGGCGTCCATGACCTGTCTGCCGGAGTCTGTCACTGACGATCGATCGCCGCTCGTCAAGCGGATACCAGTCAGTGTCTCCTCCGAAGCGGCGTGGTCGCTGTTCGATCGAAGCATCGAGAGCGGATTCACATCGTCCACCGCACCGATGACGGTGACGGTGAAGCTCGACGAGGCGGCAGCGCTCGCCGCCATCAAGGTGTATGGCCCGGCGCCGTATCGGCTACAGGTCACAGGCGCTGCGGGGACCTCGCTCGGCGTAGGCCGGATCGACCTGTCCCGGCTCTCGCGCGGCTGGCATGCGTTCCCTGCATCCACGCCGTCGCGGGTCGACGTCGTCGAGCTGCACTTCGAGCCGACCGGCGGTGCAGGCGTGATCCCCGAGGTCGAGCTCTGGGGATTTGCAGATACGCCGCGCCCTCGCGTCACGAACCTCTCGGCAGACGAATTGCCGAGTCCATTCATCGCGACGAACGCGCACGCGCGCGTCGATATCGAGCCAGGCCGCTGCGCGAAGCTCTCCGTCACGCTGACGCGGCGGCCTGCGCTATTTCGGCGCGCGTTCATCACCTACCAGGCGTCTAACGTGCTGCGTGGGTTCGGGCTGGGGCGGAGCGTCAACGGGTTGGGCGAGCACGGGGGCAGCTGGCTGCCCGGCAGTGGAGCGACCGGCGTCGTCGACGAGATCGACCCGCAGCTGCTCCGCCCCGGGGCCAACGAGATCTCGCTGTGCGTCCCCGATCACGCCGCACAGCCCGTGACGATCGATCGGCTGCGCATCGTCGGTGAGCTGGACCTCGGCGTGGACCTGGCGAGCTCGATCTCCATCGGCGAGGACGCGAGAGAGGGCGCGGTGCTGCGCGACGCCGATCCCGCGACGAGCGTGGAGCTGTCCGCAGGCGAACGCATCGTGGTCGCCTTCGATCGGTCGATCGCCCCGGACGCGCTGCTGCTCTCGGGCCAGCTCCGCGGCACCACCACCGTGACGTGCGTCGAGCGCGATGGCGCGGGGGCTCCGGTCGACGTCCGGCCGCGCGGCGAGGTGCTCGTGCTCGACGGCGGCGCGCGGCGATGCGCGCGGCTCGCGATCAGCACCGACGAAGCATCCACGCTCGCGGAGCTCGACGTGGTCGGCTCAGGCGCGGCCGAGCGCGTCGACTGGCCGCGGCTCGTCGTGACCAGCGCGCGTGAGCACTTCGGCGAGCTCGCCTGGATCGGCGGCTTCGTCGCGCGCCCTCGCGCCATGACGACGGCGATCCGGGTGCGCGTCGCGGGTGAGGACGCCGGCGCGAGGACGGGGGACTTCGGCCGCCTGGTGCAGCGCGGCGGCGACGCATCAGCGATGTGGCGCGTGCCGGTGACCGCGGCGTATCCCGACGGGACCGCTGACGCGATCGACGTGCTGCTCGACGTCGATCGCCGCTCGGAGCTGGTCTCGGCCCGCGCGCCGGCCACCGCCTCGAGCGGCGCGGGCACCAGCGCCAACCTCCAGCCGTTCGGCCGCGCCGGAGAGCTCGCGGTCGCCCGCGCAGCGCCGCTCGCGCCCACTCAGCTCCGCCTCGGCACGCGAGTCGGCGTCGACGTCCCGGCCGGCGCGGTCGGTACGCCAGCGGAGCTCACAGTGCGCCACCTGGGTGATGCGGCCGTGCCACCGCTCGATCCCGGCATGATCAACGTGACGGGCCCCAGGGGCCACGCCTACGAATTCCTGCCCCAGGGGCAACGGTTCGCGCGCCCCGTCGAGGTCGTGCTCCCGTACGACCCTGCGCTGATCCCCGAGGGCATGACGCCCGGCGACGTTCACGCGTATTTCTTCGATCCCAGGGCAGAGCGCTGGGTCAAGCTGCCGCGGCGCGCCGTCGATCTCGGCGAGCGCGTCACGCGGAGCCAGGCCGATCACTTCACGATCATGATCAATGCGGTGCTCGCGGTTCCAAAGAACCCGACACCGCTGGCGCACGATCCCACGGCGCTCACCTCGATCGGCGCCGCCTCACCGGCCGCGAACATCGACTTCATCGAGCCACCGGCGCCGAGCTCGACGGGCGATGCGCACGTGTCGCTGCCGATCCGGCTACCCCCGGGACGCGGCACATATTCGCCCTCGCTCGAGATCGCGTATTCCAGCGCGGGCGGCAACGGGTGGCTGGGCGCCGGCTGGGATCTCCCGCTGTCCCGGATCGAGATCGACACGCGCTGGGGCGTCCCGACGTACGCCGCCGCGGAGCGG
>DATMCI010000085.1:0-8232 GCA_035558535.1 Kofleriaceae bacterium | reverse complement strand
GGTCCGGCTGCTTCGCCGTGCGGTCCGGCTGCTTCGCCGTGCGGTCCGGCTGCTTCGCCTCGGGCGTGCGGTCCGGCTGCTTCGCCTCGGGCGTGCGGTCCGGCTGCTTCGCCTCGGGCGTGCGGTCCGGCTGCTTCGCCTCGGGCGTGCGCACCGGCGGCGGCTCGACCACGTCGGGGGACGTGCCGCGCGGCCCGACGGGCAGGTCGTTCTGGGCGAAGCGCGGCCCCGGCACGGAACGCGCCCCGTCGGCGGTGGCCGGCTGGCCGCCGCGCGTGAGCGCGATGACGACGAGCAGCGTCGCGCAGATCGCGATCAGCCCGGCCGCCGCCGCGAGCCCGACGACGAGCCGGCGATCGCGCTGCGGCGCCTGCGGGATCAGGACGGTCGGCGCCATGAACGCCGCGCCCGGGAACATCGGCAGATCCGCCGACGAGCCGACGTCGGCCCCCGGACGGGTCCGGGCCGCGTCCGTCGCGCGCGCCACCGGCTCGTACGCGCGAGCGAGCGAGCGGATGTCGATCAGGCCCGAGCCCTCCCCCGCGGCCGCGCCCGGACGGGCCGGCGCCGCCTTGGGCGCGGCCGCCTTCGCGATGCCGTCGAGCGAGAACAGGAGCGAGCTCTCCCGGCGCGCGCCGTGCAGCCGGCTTCCGTCCGCGCCGGTGTCCACGGCGCCCGGCGCGGCGGACGCGGCCAGGGCCGCGACCGAAACGGGAGCCGACGTGGCCGGCGCGGCCGCCGGGCCGCTCGCGACCACGACGCCGCTGCGCAGCTCGTCGACCGCGCCGAGCGGCTGCCAGTCGGCGAAGCCCTCGCGCCAGACGTACGAGCCGTCGTCGAGCTCGCCGGCCGCGCGGCGCCGCAGGAGCTCGCCGCTGTCGAACGGCCCGATCTGCCGGCCGTCCTGCACGGCGTGCCACACCGGCGCGCCGCTCGCGGGCGTCGCGTCCACGGCATCCGCGATATCCGCGGCGCTGATGGCGCCCGTGGCGTTCGCCTCACCGCGCACGACCACCGCGAGGCCGCACGCGCGGCAACGGACCTTGAAGACCTTGCCGGCGACCTTGCCGTCTTCGATCGAATACTTCGTGGAGCAACCAGCACAAATGATCTTCATGACACTCCTCACAGTCGCCACCCGTGGCGCGCTCGGGAGCCGCGGCGGCGGGCGCCGCGCTCTGACCTCGCGCTCGGGATCGATGATGTGACCCTCAATGAACGCGCGGCTTGGAGATTTGTTTTCGCCGACCGCTCAGCCGAGCGCGCGCGCGATCGCCCGCGCGTGCATCCGTAATCTCGCCCGCAGGATCGTCGCAGACGGCCGCAAAACACTGTCTTGCGTGCAACCCGCGCGCAGCCGGCGTGTCAATGAAAGTCGCGGCTCTCGATCGGGGCGACCGGCCGCGTCAGCGTCGGCGCCCACACGCGCTCGGCGATCAGGTGGACGAGGCCCTCCTGCACCTGCAGCTTGCCGGTGATGCCGAGCAGCGACGTCGTGCGGATGACGCTGGCGAACTCCTCGTACACGCGCTGCCACACGATGACGTTCACGAACCCCGTCTCGTCCTCGAGCGTCATGAACACGACGCCCCCGGCCGTGCCCGGCTGCTGCCGGCAGATCACCATGCCGACGTACTCGAGGCGCTGCCCGTCGCGGCCGCGCGCCACCGTCCGCGCGTCGGGCCAGCGGTTCGCCCGCAATTCGCCGCGCAACGGCGCCAGCGGGTGCCCGCGCGTCGAGTGATCGCTCGCGTCGTAGTCCCAGACGATCTCCGCGAGCCGCGACAGCGGCTCGAACGCGACCGGCTCGTCGGCGTCGCCCAGCGCGAGCGCGTCGTCGCGCCGCGCGATCCAGCCGCGGACCTGCCACAGGGCGTCGCGCCGCTGGGAGCCGGCGGCGCCGTCGGCCGGGGCCTGGATCTCGCCGAGCGCGCCGGCCTCCGCCAGGACCGTGTGCGCGCGCGTCGAGATCCGGGCGCGCCGCACGAAGTCCTCGATCGACGCGAACGGCCGCGCGCGCCGCGCCTCGACGAGCTCGGCGACCTCGCCGTGCGAGACGCCCCGGACCCAGCGCAGGCCCATCCGCACCGCGTACGGGTACAACGCGCCCGCGTCCGGCGCCGCCGCTGGCTCGAGCGTGCAGTCCCACTCGCTGGCCAAAACGTCGATCGGCCGCACCTCCACGCCGTGGCGCTGCGCGTCGCCGATGATCGTCGCCGGCGAGTAGAAGCCCATCGGCTGCGCGTTCAGGAGCGAGCACGCGAACTCCACCGGGTAGTGCTTCTTCACCCAGCACGTCGCGTACGCGATCAGCGCGAAGCTCGCCGCGTGCGACTCCGGGAAGCCGTACTCGCCGAAACCGCGGATCTGCTCGAACACGCGCTCGCCGAACTCGCGGCCGATGCCCTTCTGCTCCATCCGGCTGATCAGGCGCTCGCGGTGCTTCTCGATCCGGCCCGCGCGGCGCCACGCCGCCATGTCGCGGCGCAGCTGATCCGCCTCGCCCGGCGTGTAGTCGGCGGCGACCACCGCGAGGCGCATCACCTGCTCCTGGAACAGCGGCACGCCGAGCGTCTTCTCGAGGACGGGCTGCAGGCACGGGTGCGGGTACGTGACCTGCTCGAGCCCGCGCCGCCGCCGCAGGTACGGGTGCACCATGCCGCCCGCGATCGGGCCGGGCCGCACGATCGAGACCTCGACGACCAGATCGTGGAACGTGCGCGGCAAGAGGCGCGGCAGCATCGACATCTGCGCGCGGCTCTCGATCTGGAACGTGCCGACCGTGTCGGCCGTGCAGATCATGTCGTACGTCTCGGGATCCTCCGACGGGACCGTGGCCATCGTGAGGTCGCGGCCGCGGTGCTCGCGGATCAGATCGAACGCCAGGTGCAGCTGGTGGAGCGCGCCGAGCGCGAGCAGATCGACCTTGAACAGGCCCAGATCCTCGATGTCGTCCTTGTCCCACTGGATCACGGTGCGGCCGGTCATCGCCGCGTTCTCGATCGGCACGATGTCGTGGACCGGCTCGTGGCCGAGCAAGAAGCCGCCGGGGTGGATCGAGATGTGGCGCGGGAACTCGAGGATCTCCTCGCCCAGGCGCGCCAGGTGCTCGAGCGCCGTCGCGCCGTGATCCGCGAGGCCCGCGCGCTCGAGCGCCTCCCGCTCGACGAGGCCGTACATCGAGAGGTGCTTCGCGGCGCGATCGAGCGCCGTCTCGGGGATGCCGAGCACCTTGCCGACGTCGCGCACGGCGGAGCGCGGGCGGTAGCGCACGACGTTGCAGACCATCGCGGCGTGATCGCGGCCGTAGACGCTGTAGACGTGCTGGATGACCTCCTCGCGGCGCTCGTGCTCGATGTCCAGATCGATGTCCGGCGGCTCGGCGCGCTCGCGCGACAGGAAGCGCTCGAACAGGAGGCCCATCTTCACCGGATCGATCGCGGTGATGCCGAGGCAGTAGCAGACGGCCGAGTTCGCCGCCGAGCCGCGGCCCTGGCACAGGATGTTGCGGCGGCGGCAGTACGAGACGAGCTCGTACATCGTGAGGAAGTAGCCCGGGTAGTCGAGCTCCTCGATCACGGCGAGCTCGGCGTCGAGCTGCTTGCGCACCGGCTCCTCGACGGTGCCGCCGTAGCGCCACGCCGCGCCCGCGTAGGTGAGCTCGCGCAGGTACTGCCCCGACGTCGAGCCGTCGGGGAGCCGCTCGGACGGGTAGCGGTAGCGCAGCTCGCCGAGCGAGAACGTGCAGCGCGCCGCGACGTCGAGGCTGTGCGCGACGGCGGCCGGATCGTCGGCGTACAGGCGCGCGAACGCGTGGGGTGTGCGCAGGTCGTGCTCGTCGTTGCCGCGGATCCGCCGGCCCGCGGTCGCCAGCGTCTTGCCGTGGCGGATGCAGGTCAGCACGTCCTGCAGCGGGCGCCGCGCGCGCGTGTGGTAGAGCACCTCGAGCGACGCGACGAGCGGGAGCTTGGCGGCGGCGGCGCGGGCGCGGACGCGCGCCTCGCGCGGGACGTCGTCGGCGCGGCGGTGGCGCGTGAGCAGCGCGTAGAGCCGATCGCCGAACGCGTCCTTGAGCTCGCCGGCGAGGCGCGGCGGCGGCTCGGCCGCGCCCGCGAGGAGGCTCCCCTCGCCGCCCCACAGCGCGACGAGGCCGCCGGCGCGCTCGCAGATCTCGGACCACGCCACGACCGACTCGCCCTTGTCGCAGCGCCGACGCCCCGCCGTGAGGAGCCGCGTGAGGTTCGCCCAGCCGCCGCGATCCATCGCGAGCAGGACGATCTCGGAGCGCGCGGGGGCCGCCGCCGCGGAGGAGGCGGGCGACGCGCCCGCGGTGCCCGCCACGCCGTCGAAGAGGCCGGACTGCTCCGGCGCGGCGGCGGCCTGCCGCGGCTTCGCGCGCCGGGCGCGGCGGCGGCCGGTGACCGGCGCCTCCGGCGGCAGATCGTCGGTGCCCTCGCCCCAGCCGGGCCCGCGGCCGCCCCCGCCCCCGCCGTGCAGCCCGGTGAGCGTCACCGGCGATCCGACGAGCGCGACGTCCGGCGCCGCCACCGTCAGCTGCGCGCCGCACACGAGCTGGACGCCCAGCTCGCGCGCCTTCACGTGCGCGCGGACCATGCCGTAGACGCCGTCGCGATCCGTGACCGCGATCGAGCGCAAGCCGAGCCGCTGCGCCTCCTCGAGGAGCTCCTCGGGGTGGCTCGCTCCCTCGAGGAACGAGAAGTTCGACTTGCACCAGAGCGGCGCGTACACCTGCGCAAGTGTTCAGATTTCATCGGGGACCGTCAAGCCGATCCAGATGCCTGTCTGCATAAAGAAATGATCCGCATGCGCTTGAACGGACGCCTGGATCTCACGAAGCAAACCTGGCGCGGGCGTCCGCGTGCGAGGCTTGGAATCGTGCCCAGCGAGCCGGTCGAGCCGCGTGTCCAGGTACATCACCGCGGTGAGCGCGGTGTCGATGGCATCCTGCGGCTGATCGAGCTCGCTGGGCACGATGGTCCGCTCGAGGCCATGCTCTCGGCGATGTGCGGCGAGGTCGCGGCGATCACGAGCGCCGACGTCACCAGCGTGTACGTCCGCGAGGAGGAGCGGCTCGTCATGCGCGGTAACCACGGCTTCGCGGCGCACGCGATCGGCGCCGTCGCGCTCGGCATCGGCGAGGGCATCACCGGCCTCGTCGCCGAGTGCATGCGCCCGGTGTCCGCGGCGCACGCGGCGGCCGAGACGGCGTACAAGCACGTGCCGGGCCTCGGCGAGGAGCGGTTCCCGGTGTTCGTCGGTGTGCCGCTGATCGGCGGCGGCGCGACGCTCGGCGTGCTCGTCCTGCAGCGGCGGAGCGAGCCGTTCGCCGCCGGCGAGGTGACGCTCGCGACGGCGCTCGGCGCGCCGGTGACGCTCGCGATCGAGCGGCGCCGGGCGAGCGCGGTCCGCTCGGCGCGGCTGACCGGCACGGCGCAGGTCGGCGGCGCGGTGCTCGGCCGCACGGCGGTGGTCCCGACGGCGACGTCGTTCGACGCCGCGGAGCACGCGCCCGCCGAGGTCCGCATCGAGCGCGCGTTCGCCCGCCTGCGCGACGATCTCTCGCGCGCGGTGCGCCGGCTCGGCGAGGCGACCGAGCCCGCGATCGGCGGCGCGCTCGATCGCTTCGCGCTCGCTTTGTGCGACGCGCGGCTCCGCGAGCGGCTCGCCGCGGTCGCCGATCAGCCGGCGGGGCTGCGCGCGGTCGCCAAGGAGTACGCGCGCGCGCCGTACCGCCTCGGCGGCTCCCGCAGCGAGGCCGGCGATCACGCCGCCGAGCTCGAGGAGCTGTGCGCGCTGCTCGGGGACACGCGCGGCCTGCGCCCGGGCACCGTCTGGATCGCCGACCGGATCTCGACGTTCGCCGCCGTCGCCGCCGTCGGGCGCGGCGCCGCGGCGCTCGTGGCGGGCGATCTCATCTCGCCCGCCGCCATCGCGATCGCGCGCGCCGCGCGGCTGCCCGCCGTGAGCGACGTCGCCGGCCTGTTCGGCTGGGCGCGGCCCGGCGACCTGCTCGCCGTCGATGGCGACCGCGGCCTCGTGCTCGTCCACCCGTCGCCGTCAGACATCGAGCGGCTGCGCCGCGCGCGCTAGCGGCCGGCGCGCGCCGCGCCGCGGCCGGCTCCGGTTACGGCTCGCAGATGTTCGACTCGCAGTGATTCGACGTGCAGTCCTCGTCGATCACGCAGGTCTCGTCGCCCGCGCAGTCACCGCCCGCGCCGCCGCTCATCCCGCTGACCACGAACCCGGGGGCGTCCACGGTCGTCGTGATCGGGAGGTTCCCCGACAGGGTGAAGCGGTCGTGCGTCAGCGTCACGGTCGGCCCTGACGTGCCGCTGGCGGTGATCTCGAGAGCCGCAGCCACGCTCTGGATCGCATCGATCACCCGCCCGCGGACCACATCCGCGGACTCTCCGGCTTGGATCGGGATCAGCACCTGGCCCGGGGTCGCAACGCCGTCCTTCCTGAACTCGAACACCGTCGGGGCGTGGAAGCCGTCGTTCAGCGTGAACGTCTCGCCGTCGTCCAGGCCATCGGCCGGGATCACGACGATCGATCCGGTCGCCTGCTCCGATGCAAACACCTGGCAGTCTGCGCTGCACGTGCCGCAGCTGTCATTGCCGTCGTCGCAGTCCTCGAACGCGATATCGACGGCGCCATCGCCGCACACGGAGGTTGCGCCGAGGACAGACTGACACGTGGAGCTGCACACGGTGCAGGACGGCGCGCCGTAGGGGCAGACCTCGGTCGTGGTGTTGCCGTCGTCGCAAGACTCGAACGCGAGATCGACGGCGCCATCGCCGCACAGGGAGGTAGCGCCGGGGACTGACTGACACGAGGAGCTGCACACGGTGCAGGACAGGTCGCCGTAGGGGCAGACCTCGGTCGTGGTGTTGCCGTCGTCGCAAGACTCGAACGCGAGATCGACGGCGCCATCGCCGCACACGGACGTTGCACCGGGGACAGACTGACACGTGGAGCTGCACACGGTGCAAGACGGCGCCCCGTAGGAGCAGACCTCGGTCGTGGTGTTGCCGTCGTCGCAAGACTCGAACGCGAGATCGATGGCGCTATCTCCGCACACGGACGTTGCGCCGAAGACAGACTGACACGTGGAGCTGCACACGGTGCAGGACGGCGCGCCGTACGGGCAGACCTCGGTCGTGGTGTTGCTGTCGTCGCAAGACTCGAACGCGAGATCGACGTCGCCATCGCCACACACGGACGTTGCGCCGAGGGCAGGCTGACAGGAGGAGCTGCACACGATGCAGAACGGGCTGCCGTAGGGGCAGTCCTCGGTCGTGACGTTGCCGTCGTCGCAGAACTCGCCGGCCGTCTGGATGCCGTTGCCGCATTGGGTGACCGTGCAGTTGCTATCGCAGCCATCGCCGTTCGCGAAGTTGCCGTCGTCGCAAGCCTCGGTGCCCGTCTGGATGCCGTTGCCGCATGCGGTGACGGTGCAGTTACTGTCGCAGTCGTCGCCATCGACGAGGTTGCCGTCGTCGCAAGCTTCGCCGGCTGTCTGGATGCTGTTGCCGCACGCGGTGACGGTGCAGTTGCTGTCGCAGCCGTCCCCGTTATCGAGATCCCCGTCGTCGCATGCCTCGGTGCCCGTCGTGACGCCGTTGCCGCACGCGGGGACGGTGCAGTTGTTGTCACAGCCGTCGCCGTTCGTCGCGTTGCCGTCGTCGCATGCCTCGCCCGCCGTCGGGATGCCGTTGCCGCACCCGGTGATGAGGCAGCCGCTGTCGCAGCCATCGCCGTTCGTGGCGTTGCCATCGTCGCACCCCTCGCCTGTGGTCGGGATGCCGTTGCCGCACGCCGTCGCGGTGCAGTTGTTGTCGCAGCCATCGCCGTTCACCTGGTTGCCGTCGTCGCACGCCTCGCCTGCCGTCGGGATGCCGTTGCCGCAATGAGTGATGGTGCAGTCGTTGTCGCAGCCATCGCCGTTCGCCTGGTTGCCGTCGTCGCACGCCTCGCCTGTGGTCGGGATGCCGTTGCCGCACGCCGTGATGGTGCAGTCGTTGTCGCAGCCATCGCCGTTCGCCGGGTTGCCGTCGTCGCACGCCTCGGTGCCGGTCGGGATGCCGTTGCCGCACCCGGTGGCCGTGCAGTTGTTGTCGCAGTCGTCCCCGTTCGTGCCGTTGCCGTCGTCGCACGCCTCACCCGCCGTTGGGATGCCGTTGCCGCACGCCGTCACGATGCAGCCGGCGT
>DATMCI010000084.1:0-28123 GCA_035558535.1 Kofleriaceae bacterium | reverse complement strand
AACTACGAACTCCGCCAACCTGTTCACCCAAGGAGATCCCTCGACGACAACTACCCGCAGGAAGACCATTCACCGACCGGAGGTCAATGGGGAGAAATAATTGTCGTTAGTGGGTGAATCTAGTTGACGTCAGCCACTCGTCCGTGGCGCGCGCGCCGGCTGCTTTGTCGAGGCCATGGACGCGGCGATGAAAGTGCGTGGCCAGGAGCCGGATGTCGTCGTCGGACAGCGGCTGGATGTGCAGGGTCTCGAAGCCCTCGGCGCCCGCAGGGCGGGTCGCGCCGTACGGCCGGCTCGATACCATCACTACGGCCTGTGGGAATGCACGGCAGAACTCGACGAGCCGCTCGCGCATGCGATCCTCCTGAGCGCCGAGTTCATCCCAGCCATCGATCAGCAGGACGAGCTGCCGGTCAGACGTGTCCGCGAGGAGCTCGGCCACGGCCGCGGCCGCGTCGGCTACACCGCACGCAGATAGCTCGTCCGCAAGGTAGCTGTCAATCGAGCGCCCGGCGTCCTTAGGCGTCTTCCAGGCGGCGGCGATCGCGCGCAGCTCCAGAAAGAACGGCACCGCGCGCGGCTCCCGGATCAGCCGGCGAAACGTCCAGCGCATCCAGGTGGTCTTGCCACTGCCGGCGCTGCCGATCACGACCTGCGGGCGCTGGCGAGGTCGACCTCGACGCGCGCGACCTGCGCCAGATCGCGGCTTGAGCAGATCGTCAGGCGTGATGGGTGCGCCACGATCGAGTTCGCGCTGGCGAGGTCGCCCCCCACGACGCGCGCGATCTGAGCCAGATCGCAGCTTGAACAGATCGTCAGGCGCGCTGGGCGCGCCGCGATCGAGTTCGGAGAGATCATTCAGATCCTCGTCGAGATCCTCGTCGAGATCCTCGTCGAGATCCTCGTCGAGATCCTCGTCGAGATCCTCGTCGAGATCCTCGTCGAGATCCTCGTCCAGATCCTCGTCGAACCGGAGCGTGGTCGATGGGCGTGGGCCTGGTCGGCGCGGATCTGCCAGATCCTCGTCGAACCGGAGCGGGATGTACATGTCGTCGAGCGTGATCTCCGCAGGGCGGTTGCCCGCCGTTGGTTGCGGCCCGGCGGTGCGCAGCTCCCAGCGCTCGAACGAGCCGGTCTTGCGCGCGCGGTAGGCCGCCAGCGCGGCGGAGAGATCGGTGACGCGCGGCGGGGCGGGTACCATCGCTGCTTGCACCGCGCGCCTCTGGATGGGCACTGATCGAAACCGGCCGCGCAGTCCGGGTGGCAGCGATAGACCGAGCGGGCGTTCGTTCCTGGTCTGCGGGTCGAGGTCGAACCGGCCCAGGCGAACCTCGCCGGAGTGGCGCCCGATGGGCTCGTATCTGAGCAGCACCGCGTGCATCCGGGCAGCGGCGGGGTCGAGCCGGATGAGCTGCATGACCACGGGCTGATCCTTGGGCAGCTTGCCCGATTCGGGCGCGAGGCCCCAGCTCCCGGCCGAGACGATGCGCGTATCTCCCGCGTCGCTGGCATCGCGGCCACGCCATGCCCATGCCTGGTGCGACGTCGAGGCGTGGTGATGGCCGTGGAGGACCAGCGAGGCATGGGCGTCGGAGGTCAGATGGTGCAGTTGCTGGTGGCCCTCAAAGCCGGCGAAGTCGGTCGCGATGCGCTCAACCAACTCGGGGGGCAGCCGGGCGTTTGGCTGGGTCGCCGTCGACCTCAGAAATTCGAGCCACTGTTCGATCGCGGCCAGGGCCATCGTCGCCGGGTTGTGGTGGACGGCGGCGAGGCGGATGCGCTCGGTGGGCGACCTGCGCCAGTGGTCCAGCACCGCCTGCGCCTGCTTGTCGCTGAACATGCCAACGTGGTCTTCTTTGCGGTGCGACTCACGCTCGCACGAGTTGAGCGCGGCGACCGAGATGCCCAGATCGGGGAAGTCGTGGATGAAGGCGCCGTGCTCGAGTCTCGTGACCGCGGCGTCCTCGACCTCGTGCCGCTCCTTGTCACCGTGCACGTTGCGGATGAACTTCTCGAAGTGCGCAAGCTTGACGTCATCGAGGCGCGCACGTAGCTCGGCCGGCGGAATCGCAGTCCCCCCGTACTCTTCCTTGAGCTCGCCCTCGGCGGCCTGGCACCTGGTCCACGAGATGTCGTGGTTGCCGGGCACGAATACGAAGCGGTGCGGCTTCAGCGCGAGCTGGCTAGCCAACGCGAGGAAGAACTTCGCGGCGGCGGTGTACTCCGGGGGATATGCGGCCTCGGCGACATCACCGGTCACGACGACCAGGCCGACGGCCTCGCGCCAGCGGAGGTCGCGGCGCGCCTCATCGAGCGCCCGGTAACACTGCACGGCGAGCTGCTCGAGGTCGGTCCCTGCGAAGCGGCTGTGCGGGCCGAAGTGTAGGTCCGAGAGCTGAAGCAGCACCAGCGGCGCGATCAGGTCGGTCCCGGAGGTGTGATCGATGGTGGCCGATGTGCCCTCGAGCAGCGGCTCGGACTTCCCTGCGTCCATGTCGGCATGCTCTCACAGACCAGACAATCCCGGCTTGGCCAGCGCTCATGCCCAGCGCTTCGACGTCGCCGAGGAGCTCGGGTAGCTCGCCGAGGGTGGCAGTAACCTCAACTGCTCGGCAGCGGTGGCGTGGTCGTGATCCTGGCGTGGATGCTCGATGCCAGCCGATGTGCGGTCATGACGTGCGGTCCGCATCGAGCCGCGATCTCTTCTTTGTTGGAGCGTATACCCTCGCGGCGGCCCGTCCTGACAGGCCGAGGCTGACGTAGTACCGCGATCTGCGGCTGTGACGGCGGCGAGATACGCCGCGGGATCACGCCGTGGAGCTTCGTCGTCTCGAGGATCATGTAGAAGGTCGCCGCGACCTCGGTGCCGCGGCGTGACTTCGAGCCATAGTGATTCTTGCGCGCGACGACCGGGCCCCGAATCGCACGTTCGGTGGCGTTGTTAGCCAGGGGGAGAGTCTGCGCAGGCGCGCCGGCGTTGCGGCTCGCCGCGGAGCTCGCGCGGTATCAGGCGACGCGTCACGACCTCGACGCGTGGGCGCGTGGGCTCGACATTCAGGTGGTGATCGCGGATATGCCGCCGCGCGGTGGGGCGTGTCCCTCGCGCTCATTCTGGACCGTTGCATCGTACTACGACGTCATCGACGACGATCTCGCCGTCCAGCCTGAGTTTCCCTACGAGCTGCGCGGGAAGCTGAGCACCGTGCCGGCCTTCTCGGGCATCTCGAAGGCAACGCGGCTGTAGTCATCGGCGAATGCGTTGGGATGAAGGTGGGCGTACACCTTCTGCGTGATCGCCACGCTCGAGTGACCGAGGATCTTCGAGAGCTTGAAGATGTCGCCGCCGGACGCGAGGAACAGGCCGGCGAACGTGTGGCGCATATCGTGGATGCGGAGCTTCTTGGGCAGTCCGGCTCGGAGGACCGCTGCCTTGAAGGGGCGGAACACGCTCGTCTTGTTGCGCGCGAGCTGCTCGCCGGACTCGTCGCGCTTCGCGCCCGGCCACAGCAGGGTGTTCTTGCCCTTCGAGAGCTTCATCTCGCGAAGCACGGACAGCACCGAGTCGAAGATCGGGACGTGACGGAGCCGTCCCGACTTCGGCTTGCCACGGCGACCACGATGGACATGGATCACACGGTGGACGAGATCGACGTCGACCCACGCGAGGTGGAGTGCTTCATCGAGCCGCAGGCCGGTACCGACGAGGACGGCGACGAGAGTCCTGATGTTGTCGTTGCATGCGCTGAGGAGCTTCTGGACCTCTCCCGCTGAATGGAGCCAGGTGAACGGTCGCTCCGCTACCTCCAGATCCTCGATCGACCGGAGCGGGTTCTCGGAACCCGACCGTGTAGAACTTCCAGCGCGGGGCGCGCGGCCCGGTCAGCCGCGGCGCGGTGGCCACGGGACGAAGCGCGAGACGCGGCGCTGGTAGGCGCGGTAGGCGTCGCCCTTGGTCTTGAGCGCCTGCGCCTCCGTCGGCGGGATGCCGGTGACGCCGAAGATCGAGGACAGAATGAGCGCCTGGCCGAACAGGCCGAGGAGGCCCCACGGCAGCGGGAACGCCAGGCAATAGATCGCGTGGCCGAGCCAGACGAGCCACTCGAAGAAGTAGTTCGGATGCCGCGAGTAGGCCCAGAGGCCGGCGTCGCAGACGCGGCCGCGGTTCGCAGGATCGCGGCGCCAGCGCGCGAGCTGCGCGTCGGCGACGGTCTCGCCGGCGAGCCCGATGAGCGCGACGCTGGCGCCGAGCGCGCGGAGCCACCCGAGCGGGCCGGGAACTGCGACAAACGGCACCACGAACGCCGTCGAGAGGATGCCGGTGAGCGCCGCCTGCGCCTGGAAGAACACGAACAGGTTGCGCGACGCGTTCGCTCCCCAGCGGGCACGCAGCGTCGCGTAGCGGCCCTCCTCGGGCGCGCGCGCCGCCCCGCGCGCGACGAGGTACGCCGAGAGCCGCACGCTCCAGGCGGCGACGATCGCCGCGATCGGTCCCCACGCCGCGAGCGGCGCGGTTGCGCGGTACGCGAACAGGCCGGCCACGAGCGCGAACGACGCGGCCCAGCCGACGTCGACGATGCCGGCGTTGCGCGTGCGCTGCTGGACGAGCCACAGCCCGAGCTGGAGCGCCGCCGCGACCGCCCACGCCTCGCCGACCAGGACGGCGAGCTCGCGGATCACGGCCGCGTCCGCGGCAGGACCACGACGAACGAGCGCTCGCCGCGCTTCCAGACGAGCACCTGATCGGCCGCTAGGGCGAGCGGGAACCACGGCTGCGCCTGCGACGGCGGGTCGGGCTCCGCGAATTCGGGGACGATCAGATCGATCTCGACGTAGTGGTTCTGCGACGCCTGGTCGACCGCTTTGGCGTAGCTCCACTCGGCGACGGCGGCCGCGGGGAACCGATCGTTGTGGAGCGCGCCGCCATAGAGAGTGATCCACGGGCGGTGCTCGGGCTGCTGATCGCGGTAGCGGATCGCGCTCGTCGCGACCCGCGTCAGCTCGCGCGTGACGAGCCCGAGCATCAGGACCAGATCGGGCGCGCCCTTCTCGGGAGCGAGCTGCTCGTAGTCCTTGCACGAGAGCGTCATCGCGTGCGGCTGGATCTTGGCGGCGCGCGCGGCGTCGGCGAGCAGCGCGACCTCCGACTTCGTGGCCTCGGGCCGCTTCACGTCGGTCTCGATCTTCTTCGTCGCGGTGACGGCCTTCTGGCCGCACTTCGGATCGACGATCCACGTCTCGACGACGAGATCGGAGATCCGCTCGCCGAACGACGGCAGCGCCTCGGTGAACGCGGCGAGCGCGGAGCGGACCTGCGCCCGATCGGCGCGCGCGTGCAGCTCGCCGAAGCCGATGACGCGCGCGTCTGTGGGGATCGTCGCGAGCAGCGCGGCGGCCAGCGTCGCGTGGCGCGTATGCGGCGGCAGCGCGGCGGCGGCCCCGGCGGAGCCGGCGGCCCCGGTGCCAGCATCCCCGGAGCCAGCGGCGGCCGAGCCCGCGCCCGCACCGGCGACCCCGGTGTCGTCTGCGGCCGCGCCCGCGCGGCCGGCCGCGGAGCCCCGCTGCGCCGGGGTCGGCGCGGGTACTGGCGTCGGGGCCGGCGTCCCGCCCTTGCCGCACGCGGCGGCAGCAACCGTGGCGGCGGTGGTGACGAGCGAGATCACGAGCGAGGCGCGCCGCGGCACCCGCCCACGGTAGCACGCGCCGAAAACGCAAACGGGGAGGGCAGCGGACCGCGGAGAAGACCGGCCCCGGGCTCACCCGCGGTAGCACGCGCCGAAAACGCAAACGGGGAGGGCAGTGGACCGCGGAGAAGACCAGGCCCGGGCTCACCCACGGTAGCACGCGCCGAAAACGCAAACGGGGCCGCTCGCTGCGGCCCCGCCTGGCACGATCCGTAATCTCAGCCGCGAGCTACCGGCTCGAGACCTTGTCGGCCTTCTTCTCCGCCGGCTTGGCGGTCTTGTCGCCGTCCTTGGTCGACTTGGCCTTGTCGGTCTCCTTGGCCTTCGGCTGCTCCTTCTCCTTGGCCTTCTCGGCGGTGCGCGGCGCGTTGTCGGTGGACTCCGCGCTGTCGTGCGGGCATGCGAGCACCGGGGCAGCCGCGAGGCACAGCGACGCAAAAACGAGCGCAAGCTTCTTCATGGGGCTCCTACCGTCCAAGTGTTGGTGTTACGAGGATGGCCCACCCTGCGGATCACCGCAAGAGCGATGCTGCGAACGGTCCCCCGGGATGCGGCGCGGCGGCGAGCCGGCGAGCCGGCGGCGAGCCGGCGCGGCCCGGCCGGTGACCTGCCCGATCCGGCGGCGCCTCGACGCCTCAGCGCCTCAGTGCTTGCGCTGGTCCTCGAGCGCCGGCCGAGCGTGGCGTTGTGGCAATACGTGAGCCGCCGGCAGCGCCTCAGCGCTTGCGCTGGTCCTCGAGCAGGAAGTTGCGGATCACGCTCATCTGATCCGTGCCGCGGATGTCGTACGCGGGGTCCCACTTGCCGGGGTTTTCGTCCAGCCACTCGTGGAGCGGGGCCTGGTGGAAGCTCGGCTTCCCGATGCACCGCGAGTTCGTGTACGGGAAGCTGTTGACGTCGATCTCCGGGATCTCGATCGGCGGCGCCGGCTCGCCGCGCGCGAGGCGATCCATGTCGATGCAGTCGGACAGGTCGTTCGCCGCGTCCGTGCGCGCGGTCAGCGGGCCGAGGTTGAACGCGTTCTGCAGGTGCTTGATCGCAGACGTGTGATCGTACTGCACCGAGCTCACGTGGCCCTGCTTGGCGTACGGCCCGATCACCATCCCCGGCACGCGGAAGCCGAGCTGCTGGAAGCCGTCGACACCATACTTCGCGAGCGTGTCGTCCGTCGTGACCGGCGGCGCGACGTGATCGTAGAAGCCGCCGTGCTCGTCGTACGCGACGACGAACATGACGTTCTTCCACTGCGGCGACTTCGCGAGCGCGCGGTAGATCGACGCGATCAGCGCCTGCGCCAGGATCGGCGGCAGCGGCGGGTGATCGTCGTTCTGGTCGAAGGCGGGATCGATGTACGTGACGGGCGGCAGCTTGCCGGCCGCGGCGTCCTTGAAGAACTGGCCGACGCCACCGACCGCATCGCCGAAGCGCCGGACGCGGCCGGTGCCGTCGTTCGGGCCGATGTCGAGCTGGTACGGGCCGGGGCTCGCGAGCAGCGCGGCGACCGCGTACGAGCCGTAGTAGAACGCCCAGTCGACGCCGGCGTCCTCGAGCAGGTGATAGATCGTCGGCGCGGGGACGCCTGCGGACAGCCGCGAGATCACGGTCGAGTTTTCCTTGAGGCCGAACGCCGTCCCGCAGTGCCAGAACGCCCGGTTCGGGAACGTCGGGCCCATCACCGACGCGAACCAGCGATCGCACGACGTGTACGCGTCCGCGAGCGCCCAGCTGACGGGCATCTCGTTGCGCGTCATGTACTGGAGCGACTCCTTGTCCGCACTCGAGTGGAGCGTCTGGTGCGTGCGGAGGAATCCATCCATCGCGCCGTTGTTCCACTCGGCGTGCGACTCGTCCCACGAGTGCGGCGGATCGAGCGCGCACTGATCGAGGCCGCTCGGGACGTAGAGTGACACCGGGTTGCCGCTCAGATCGGGCTGCGTCATGCCGGGCACGAGCCCGTCGCCGGGCAGCCCCTCGAGCAGCTTGCGCGCGCCGAACGCGTGATCGTATGTCCGATTCTCGAGCATCAGGTAGACGTACGTCGTGATGCCGACGGGGCCGTCGTCGTCACTGCCGCAGCCGGGGAGAAACCGCGCGAGGCCGGCCGCGCCCGCGAGCCCGCCGATCGTCTTGAGTGCGTCACGCCGCTTCATCATGGGTCGGACCATAACCACGATTGGCGCGGATCTCCAATCGCAAGTTTTGCGCTGTCACGGACGCAACGCGCCTGGCTACAGGAGCGACGCGACCCAGCCCACGCCGACCCAGAACCCGACGGCGGTCCCGATCCCCGACGCGACCGCGATGAGCAGGATGCGCGTCACCGGGTTGCGCCAGAAGCCGCCCATCGTCTGGACGTCGTCGGGTAATCGCTCGCAGTCGGCGACGCTCGGCCGCCTGCGCCACGCCTCGACGACCCCGACGACCATGCCGGTCCCGAGCAGCGGGTGGATCGCCGCGATCGGCGCGACGACGAGCGCCGAGAGCACCGACAGGATCGAGCCGCCGGCGAGCAGCGTGAGCGCGCCCGCGCCGATCGACGTCGGCAGGATCCACGCGAGCATCATCTCGGTGAACGACGTCGTCTCGGAGCGCTGCCAGCCCCACACGAGCGCGACCAAGAACAGGATCGGGATCAGCCACTTGAGCGCGGTCCAGACGAGCGACGGCGGCGGGATCCGCTCGAGTTCGGCGCGATCGACGGGCTCGCCGAAGTGGGCCTTCATGCCCGGCACGTGCGCCGCGCCGACGACGGCGACGACCCGCTGCTTGCCGCGGCCGGCCAGGGCGGCCTTCGAGGCGAGGTAGCGATCGCGCTCGTCGACCAGCGGGCCCTTGAGCCGCGGCTCGGCGCGGCCGAGCTCGGTCAGGATCTCGGACAGGGCCTTGGGCTCCTTGAGCTTCTCGAGGGTGGCCTCGGTCACCTCCTCGCCGTCCTCGTCGTCGCCGTCCCAGCCGACGAGCAAGCTCGACAGGAGCATCGAGCGCTTCCACAGGCCGAGGTTCTTCCACGTCCGCTTGAGCGTGATGTTGATGTCCCGATCGATCAGCTCGACGGGGATCCCGCGCTTCTCGGCCACGCGCACCGCGGCGAGCAGCTCGGCGCCCGGCTTCACGCCGAGGCTCGCGCCGATCCGCCGCTGGTAGGCGCCGAGGGCGAGGTGCGCGAGCAAGTACAGCGTGCGGCCCTCGCGGATGACCTTGAACACGTCGAGGTCGCGGAACGCGCTGTCTTTGGTGAGCGCCTCGTGGCGGGCCTTGTCGAGCTCGACGCAGACGACGTCAGGCTTCACCTGATCGATCACGGCCTTGACCTCGTCGACGCTGCGCTGCGAGACGTGCGCGGTGCCGACCAGGTAGTACGTCGTGCCCTCGTGGACGATCTCGGTCACCGACGCCGGCAGGGGCGTCGGTGGCTGCGGGGCATCTGCCGCGGCCGGGGAGGGCGCGTCGTCCACCGCCGTGACATAGCACGCGGGAGATGCGCTACACACCAGGGATGGCGACCGAGATGCCTGATTCTACCCGCACCGAGCTCGAGGCCGCGGCGTTCCGCCGGTTGGTGCAGCACTTCCGCGAGCGCACCGACGTCCAGAACATCGACGTCATGAACCTCGCAGGCTTCTGCCGCAACTGCCTCTCGAGGTGGTACCGCGAGGCGGCCACCGAGCGCGGCGTCGCGCTGTCCGATCCCGAGGCGCGCGAGATCATCTACGGCATGCCGTACGACGAGTGGAAGGCGAAGCACCAGAAGTGAAGCGCTGCCACTTGGGATCCCGCGCGACGCGACGCGCGGCGGGGGTGAATGGCCCGGCTGTGCCGGGCCAGAGGGGACGGGAAGGTCCCCTCTCGATCGACGCGCGGCGGGGGTGAATGGCCCGGCTGTGCCGGGCCAGAGGGGACGGGAAGGTCCCCCTAGTACACGGCCAGCCCGAACAGGACGTCCGTCATCCGCTCCTCGTGCGCGTTCGCGAGCCCCAGGCGCGCGGTGAGCGCGATCCGCGTGTTCACGTCGAGTTGGAGCATGCCGCCGCCGATCAGCGCCCGCGAGCCCGAGTTGCCGTTCGGGACGCCGTCCTCGAACCGGTAGGCCGCGCCGCCGCCGGCGTAGAAGCCGGCGTGGAGCGGGCCCATGGCCACCGGCATCACCTGCAGCTCGAGCGTGTAGCGCGACTCGAACAGGGTCTCGAACGCCTGGTTGTCGCGCCAGCCGAAGAAGATCGAGCCGACGATGCCGACCTGGTTCGCCGGGAAGTAGCCGGCCTGCACCGTGAACGCCGACCCCATCGCGAGATCGCCGTACGCCGAGCGCAGCGAGCCGAGGCCGCCGTACATGCTGTACGTCGGGCCGGTGCGGTACAGCGGGTGGCGGCCGAGCTCGTGCCACGGCCCCTCGCTCCGCCGCACGATGGCCTTGTCGGCCCACGCCGCGGTGCCCGGATCGATCCACGCGAGCGGCATCACCGTGTAGCCGCCGTCTCTGCCGATCAGGTGGACGGGGTGCATCGGGTGGAGGTGCGCCCAGCCGTCGAAGCGCGAGCCCTCGGCGGCCGCGATCGCGAACAGCGCGACTGCCGCGACCACGAGGAAGGCGATCGCCGCGCCCTTGGCGTCGTTGCCGGCGCCGCCGAGCTTGATGCCGCCGCCGCTGCTGAACCGGCCGCCGCTGCCGCCGCCGCCGCCCCAGCCACCGCCGCGGCGCGAGTGGTCGTGCGTGATCGTGACGTTCGGGACGACGACGACCTGCGTGTCCACGGTGACCGGCTGCGTGCCCGGCACGGGAGTGTCGGTCATGTCCTGGACCACCCGCACCTGCTGGCCGCGCAGCTCCGGCGGCATCGCCGCGAGCCGCTGCAAATCGCTGTTCGGGATCCGGTAAGTGTTGGCACCGCAGCCGCTCGCGATCAGCAAGGCAGCTACCACGACAGCCACGAGTCCACGCATCGGGCGAGTATCGCAGGCAAGCGCCGTGCCGCGCGGGCTTTCTCTGCGCAGCGTGCGGTGGCCGACGATTCCCTCGGAAGATCCCACTCACCATCCGCTGCCAGCGGCTCCGGGCGGTGTCGTACGGCGCCACTGTGGCGCGGCGGCGACACCGCACGTACCATCTCGCCGGTGGAACCCGTCGACCTGGCGACGGTCGCCGACGAGTTCGATCGAGAGGTCGCCGCCACCCCGGCGATCGATCGATTCTGCTCGACGTCGGCCTGGATCCTCGCCGCGTCCACGGCGCTGATGCCGCCGCGGGTGCCGTACTCGTTCCGCGGGACGAGCGGGTACTTCGCGGCGATGCGCGGCGTCCACCCGGCGGGCTTCCCGTACGTCGAGCCGGTGGAGCTCGCGTGGGGGCTCGCGTCGCCGCTCGTCGGCCGCGATCCGGACGCGCTCGCGGCCGAGGTCGCACGCGTGCTCGCCGAGCGGCGCGACTGGCAGATCGCGATCCTCTCGGGGCTCACCGCCGCCGGGCCGCAGCGCCGGGCGCTCGAGCGTACCATCCCCACGCGCTGGGAGCGCCGCCGCGGCACGCCCACGGTCCGCCACATCGCGAGCCTCGAGGGCGGCGTCGACGGCTTCCTCGCGCGCCGCTCGCGCGAGCTGCGCAAGACGATCCGCAAGAGCCTGCGCGCCGCGGTCGACGCCGGCGTCACGTTCGAGGAGGTGCGGGCCGCCGCGCCCGAGGCCGAGGCGCTCTACGCCCGCATCCAGCGCGTCGAGGAGCGGAGCTGGAAGGCGCGCGAGGCCGTCGGCATCTCGACCGGCCCGATGCGCGTGTTCTACCAGCAGATGCTGCCCCGGCTGTGCGCGACGGGCCAGCAGCGCACGCTGTTCGCGCGGCTCGGCGAAGCGGACGTCGGCTACATCCTGGGCGCCGTGTTCGAGGGCGAGTACCGCGGCCTGCAGTTCTCGTACGACGACGACCACGCGCGGCTTGGCCTCGGCGGCCTGCTCCAGTTCCACCAGGTGACGGCGCTGTGCGGCGAGGGCGTCGCCCGCTACGACCTCGGCACCGAGATGGACTACAAGCGCCGGTGGGCCGAGGAGGTGATGGAGACCGAGATGCTCGTGCTCGTTCGCTGAGATCGCGCGGCGATCAGGCCGACTCGTCGGGCGCCGGGCCGGCCGCCGCGGCGGCGCGCCGCGACGAGATCACCGAGGCGAGCACGCCGGCGCCGATGATGCCGGCGATCACGCTGAGCGACACCGCGTGCGGGATGTGGACGTGCGAGTGCATGATCATCTTCGCGCCGATCACGATCAGGAGGATCGCGAGCGCGATCTTCAGGTACTTGAACTTGTCCATCGCGCCGGCCAGCACGAAGTACAGGCTCCGCAGGCCCAAGATCGCGAAGATGTTCGACGTGACCATGACGAAGATGTCCTTGCTGACCGAGAGCACCGCCGGGATCGAGTCGAGCGCGAACACGACGTCCGTGAGCTCGATCGAGACCAGGCAGACCGCCGTCGTGGTCAGCGCGAACTTGCCATCGATGCGGACGCTGAACTTGCCGCCGTGATCGCCGTCGACGACGCGCACCACGCGGCGCAGCGCGCGCAGCGCGAAGCTCTTCTCGTGCGACGCGTCCTCCTCACCCTCGGGCCGGAGGAGCTTCACGCCCTGGAACGCGAGGTAGCCGCCGAAGACGTAGAAGATCCAGTCGAACTTGTTGGCGAGGTACGCGCCGCCCGCCAGCATCACGAGCCGGAAGACGATCGCGCCCATGATGCCCCAGAACAGGACGCGGTGCTGGTACTTCGTCGGCACGCGGAAGCTGTGGAATAGGAGCGAGATGACGAAGATGTTGTCGACGGAGAGCGCGTACTCGAGCAGGTACGCCGAGATGAACATCAGCGCCGCGTCGCTGCCTGGCTTCTCGCTGGGATCGACCAGCGTCGCGCCCAGCCAGGCGTGCTCGTACATCAGGTAGACGAACCCGGTGAACGAGAACCCGAGCGCCATCCATGCGATCGTCCAGTAGGTTGCGCTCTTGAGCGAGGGCGCCTGCGGGCTCCGGTGCAGGACGCCGAGGTCCAGCGCGAGGAGCACCGCGACGAACGCAAAGAAGCCAAGCCAGAACCAGATCATCGTCGGATCGGTTGACCATGCCGGGTCAGGCGGGGGGTGGCAAGCACGCGATCACAAAACCGATGTCAGGAGCTTCTCGGCCTCTGCGGCTGGTCGGGCCAGGCCGAGCTTGCTGAATAGCATGATCGCGTCGCGGACCATGTCTTTTCCGTCGGCCAGCTCACCGCTCTCGATCTTGTAGCGCCCGAAGGCCAGGAGCGCCCGGCCAAGCTCGGCGTCGTTGCGAATGCTGCGCAGCACCTCGATCGCCCGGACGAACTCCGCGGAGGCCGGGTTCGGCGTGGTGGCGTCGGCGCTCGCGTCGTAGAGGCTCGTCGCCAGCACCTCCCCTAGCATGAGGGAGGCCAGCCCGACCTCCTCGCGCAGGCCGGCCCGCTGCGCGACGTCGAGCGCGCGCTCGGCGTGCTCGCGGGCCAGGGCCGTCTGGCCGGCGAGCCGCTCGAGCGCGGCCAGGTGGCGGCGGCACGCCGACTCGAGGCCGCGATCGTCGACGTCCTCGATCAGCTCGAGCGCGTCGCCGAGCCGGCGCCGGGCCTCCTCGGCCTTGCCCTCGGCGACCGCGAGCTCGCCGAGGTTCGTCAGGAGGAGGGCGGAGAGCGGCACCGCGCCGATCGCCTCGGCCTCGGGCAGCGCGGCGGTCCAGCCCGCCCGCGCCTCGGCCAGGTCGCCGAGCTCGAACGACAGCGCGGCCAGGTTGTTCTGCGAGACCACGACGCCCCAGCGGTCGCCCGCCGCCGTGCGCAGCTCGAGCGCCTCCCGGTGGCAGGTGAGCGCCGACTCGTACTGGCCGCGATCCACCTGGATCTCGCCGAGCCGCGACAGCGACGTGGCGATCGCGCGCGGGTCGCCGCCCTTGTCGCGGCGCGCCAGCGCCTCGGTGATCTTGGCGTGCGCCTCGTCGTAGCGGCCGAGCAGGTGCAGCACCTTGCCGATGTCGTCGAGCGAGCCGGCGATGCCGCGCTGGTCGTCGGCGGCGCGGAACAGCTCGAGCCCCCGCTCGAGGTACTCGAGCGCGAGCCCGAGGTCGCCCTTCCTGCGCCACACGCGGCCCATCTTGTTGAACGCGACGGCCGCCTTCGTCTTGCTCGCGGCGACCCACGACAGCCGCAGCATGCGCTCGAACGCGCCGAGCGCGGCCTCGAGATCGCCGATCAGCTCGTAGACCGAGCCGAGGTCGTGCCAGATGTGGAGGCGCGCCGCGAGGTCGCCGGTCTCGTGCGAGCCCAGGCACGCGAGCGCGCGGTCAAACAGCCGGATCGCGCGCGCGTTCTGGAACTCGGCGCGGGCCGACTCCGCCGAGCGGCGGTAGCGGCTCGCGGCCTCGCGCAGCTCGCCCGCCAGGGCGAGGTGGCGGGCCACCTCCTCCTGCGCCGCGGGCGCGCGCCCCTCCGGGTGCAGCTCGAGCCAGCGCGCGACCGCGCCGTGGTAGGTGCGGCGGTGGGTGTCGTCGATGCCCACGTAGACGATCGACCACAGGTTCGGGTACGCAAAGCGCAGCTCGCGCTCGCCCGCCACCGAGGACCGGCCGTCCTCGATCAGCCACTCGCGCTCGATGAGCTTGGCGATCGCGGCGACCACGCGGGCGCGCGAGTGATCGCCGCTCGCCGCGATCTGCGCGAGCGTCGGGCCGTCCGGATCGTCGGTGCGCGCGCCGTGGCGCTCGAGCGCGAGGATCGCGTCGAGCCACGAGACCTCGCCGACGACGGCCGCCATCTCGAGCACGCGCCGCTCGGTCTCGTCCATCACGCGGAGGCGCGCGGCGACGATCTCGTCGTACGTCTGCGGCAGCGCGAGCGCCGCGAGCGCCCGCGGCTCGAACCGCCACAGGACGCCCTCGCGGACGATCACGTCGCTCTCGAGGAGGAGCCGCACGAGCTCGAGGATCGCGCGCGGCGAGCCGCTCGGCGTGCCGCCCAGCGCGCGCACATGCGCGACCAGCTCCGCGGGCACCTCGACGACGGAGCGGCACAGCTCGCGGAACAGCTCCTCGGCCTCGGACGGCGTCAGCGCGCCCAGCTCGAGCTTGACCGGCGGGACCTCGCCGTCGCCGAACGCCGTGTGGCGCTCGTACAAGGCGGCGGTGCCGGTGCCGACGATCGCGAGCCGGTGCGCGCGCATGCCCGCCGCGAGGTAATGGAGGAAGTTGATCGTGTCGTTGCCGCACAGCTCGAGGTTCTCGACGACGATCAGCACCGGGCGCCGCTCGGTCTCGGCCACGAGGTAGCGGCGGAGCGCCATGAACAGCCGCCCCTCGAGCCGCTGCGGCGAGTCGAGCAGCGGCTCGACGACCGGGCTCTGTGCGTACGGCACGCGGAGCAGGTGCGCGACCAGGTGCGCCACCTCGGTGACGCGCTGGGGCGGCATGACCTCGCCGATGCCCGCCGCGATCCGGGCGCGGCTGTCCTCCGGATCCGCGCCGGGGACCAGGCCGAAGCGCGCCGTCAGGGCGCGCGAGATCGGGCCATACGTCGGCGCGTTCTCGTCGGCGACCCCGGCGAGGATCAGCACGGACGGGTGCTGTGTGCGGACGCGCGCGCAGAGCTCGGCGACGATGCGGCTCTTGCCCATGCCGGGCTCGCCGATCACGGCGGCAAAGCCCAGCTCGCGGTCGTCGAACGCGCGATCGGTGAGCTCCTGGAGCCGGGCGATCGCGCTCGTGCGGCCGGTGAACCGCGGGCGCAGATCGTACGCGCCGCCCATCACGATCGTGCGCTCGCTGAGATCGCCGACGTCCGGCTCGAACACCGGCGTGCGCGCGGTCTCCTCTTGCTGCGCGAGCGGGTAGGAGGCCGGCGTCGCGGGGTCCCAGGTCAGTGGCATGGAGCTCCTCGAAGCGGGTGCGGCCGGCCGGACCCTATGTGGGGGCGGCGGGGTTGTCAACCGCCGCGCGCAGAGACGCCGGCAGCCTGGGCGGGAGCGTGCGCGGCGCGCGTGACGAAGCAGCTTCGCGGCGCGGCGCGCGCATGCGCGGCCGAAGCGGCTTCGCTGCGTGGTGCGCGCGGGCGCGCCGGCGCGTCAGCGCTTCGCGCGGCGCGCGCGGCTGGTCTTCGCGATCGGCCTCGCGCGCTGGTCCGCCTCGTCGGCCACCTCCGCCGCGGCGCGCGTGGTGCAGCGGGCGGGCAGGGCGGCGCGGTACGCGGCCGTCCGCTTCTGCACCTCCTCTGGCACCGGGCGCGGCCTACCGTCGTCGCGGAGCCAGTAGTGGATCGAGACCGGCAGGACCGGCTCCTGCTTGTCGGCGAGCCGCTGGCAGTTCGCGGCCTCGAGATCGTCGAGCAGGAGCGCCAGCGACCGCGCGGTGACCTCCTTGGCGTCGTGCATGAGCACCACGCCGCCCTCCTTCCGCAGGATCGTGGCGATCGCGCGCTTGCGGAGCTTCTCGCCGTCCCGCTCGTGCCAGTCGATCGTGTCGATCGACCACTTCACCTCGGTCAGCCCGCGCTTCTTCAGGTGCGCGCGGCCCCGCTCGTCGAGCGCGCCGAACGGCGCCCGGAACAGGCCGATCGGGCGCCCCGCCTCCTTCGCCAGCACGCGCACCGACTGATCGATCTCGCGGCCGATCGCTTTCTTGGGCAGGGTCTTTAGGTTCGTGTGCGAGACCGAGTGGCTCGCGACGACGAAGCCGCCCTCGAGCTGGCGGGCGAGCACCGCGCGGTTCTGCTCGGCGAGCCGGCCCACGAGCCGACGCGTGACGACGAAGAACGTCGCGGGCACGTCGTACTTGTGGAGCGCCTCGAGCACGTGCGGCGTCGTCTCCGTGTTCGGGCCGTCGTCGAACGTGAACGCGACCATGTTCCGGACGCCGCTGCCATCGATCTGATCGGCGCGCGCGAGCAGCGGATCGTTCGTGAGCTTCGCGAGCTCCTCGTCCGTCTTCCGCCGGGCCTCGGCTCTGGCCTCGGCTCTGGCCTCGGCCTTCGACTGCGCCTTCGACCGCGCCTTCGGCGCGTCCGCCGTTTGCTGCGCCGGTGCGGCCGTCTCTGGCCCGTCCGGCCTGTCCAGCTTGTCTGGCTTGTCCGGCTTGTCTGGCTTGTCTGGCCTGTCCAGCTTGTCTGGCTTGTCCGGCTCTCGGGGCTCGAGCGGCTCGCCGCGCCGCGCGTCATTGCGCTTCGCATCGGCGCGCTTGGCCTCCACCTGCTTGGACTCCGCCTGCTTCCGCTCCGCGGTCTTCACCGCCTTCGCCGTCTTCGCCGCCTTCGTCTTCTGCGCATTGCCGCGCGCGCCGGCCCGATCCAGCCGCGCGCCGCCTTGCGGCCTCGCGCGCCGCGTGGAGTCCGCGTACGCCGTCGTCGCCGCATAGGCTGCCGCCACCACGGCGCAGACCGAGAGCGCCCACCAGATCCTGCGGCTTCGCACGGTTTCACAGTATCACGCCCTCGCGAGAGCTCCAGTTCGCGCATAAGCTAGCCCGCGTGCGCGTGGTCTCGACGTCGGCTCTGCCCATCGACCTCGCCGCGCAGGTCGCCGCGGCGCTGCCCGGCGCGCGAGTCTCGATCCCCGCGTCGGGGCACGTCGGCATCGACGGAGTCGACCGCGCGGAGCTCGCCGCCGCGGACGCGCTTATATGTCTGCTTCTAGATCGGATCGACGCGGCGGTGTTCGCGCGCGCGCCCGGCCTGCGGGTCGTCGCGAACTGCGCGGTCGGCATCGATAACGTGGACGTCGCCGCCGCCACCGCGCGTCGGATCGCGGTGACGAACACGCCCGACGTGCTCACCGACGCCACGGCGGAGCTCGCGTTCGCGCTCATGCTCGCCGCGGCGCGCCGCCTCGGCGAGGGCGAGCGGCTCGTGCGCTCCGGCGCGTGGACCGGCTGGGCGCTCGATCAGCTCCTCGGCATCCAGCTCACCGGCAAGCAGCTCGGCGTCGTCGGGTTCGGCCGCATCGGCCAGGCGATGGCCCGCCGCGCGCTCGGCTTCGAGATGCGCGTCGTCTACGCCGATCCAGACGAGGCGCCCGGCGGCACCGCGCGGCGCGTCCCGATCGACGAGCTGTTCGCGACCTCCGACGTCGTGAGCCTCCACTGTCCGCTCACGCCCGAGACCCGCCGCGTCGTGAACGCGCGCCGGCTCGGCCTCATGAAGCCCACCGCGATCCTCGTGAACACGGCGCGCGGCGGGTGCGTCGACGAGCCCGCCCTGATCGAGGCGCTCCACGCCGGCCGGATCTTCGGCGCCGCCCTCGACGTCTACGACCGCGAGCCCGAGCTCGATCCCCGCTTGCTCGCGTGCCCGCGCCTGACCTTGGCGCCGCACATCGGATCGGCTACCACCGAGACGAGGACCCAGATGGCTCAACTGTGCGCGGACGCGGTGATCGCGGTGCTCTCCGGCCGCCGGCCGCCGAACCTCGTCAACTCCGACGTCTGGCCCGACGTCGGGCCCAGCGCCCGGCCCAGCGCCGACCCCGACGCCTCGCCTGACGCCCGGCCCGCGGGCTCGCCGGGGGCCTCGTGAGCGACGCGCAGATCCTCGTCGTGACCAGCGCCGGCTCCTCGGCCAGCGCGGTCGTGCCCGTGCTCGCGGCGATCGAGGCCGCCGGCATGCGCGTGCGCGCGATCGATCTCGGCGGTGCCGGCGGCGGCGGCAGCGGCGTCGCCGACCGCGTGCGCCGCGCGCTGCTCGGCGAGGGGGCCGAGCGCCGGCTGCGCCGCGAGCTCGAGGCCAGCCCGCCGGACGCCGCGGTCGTCTTCGATCCGCACGCCGCGCTCGCGCTCACCGTCGCGCGCGATCAGGTGCAGAACCCGGCGCCCGTCGTGGCCGTCGTCGACGAGCTCGAGCCCGCCGCCGCGTGGGCGCAGACCGACGCCGACCGGTTCGCCGCCGTCGACGAGCTCGCGGCCGTCGCGCTGGCCGACGCCGGCGTCGAGGGCGATCGCGTCCTCGTCGTCGGCGCGATCGGCGAGCGCGCGTTCGCCGATGCCGGCGCGCAGGACCGCGCCGCGCTGCGCCAGCGGTACAAGCTCGGCGGCGACGGCAAGGCCGTCGCGCTCGTCGAGGTCGCCGGCCTCGGCGCCGAAGAGACCGGCCAGCTCGCGCTCCAGCTCTCGCTGCTCGACGGCAGCGATCGCCTCACGTTCCTGTTCGACGCCGCCGGCGATGCCGACGCCGCCGCGGTGCTGCGGCGCCAGGTGCCGGCGCTCGGGCTGCGCGGCAAGCTGTTCGGCGCGACCGCCGACGCCGCGCTGTACTGGCGCGCCGCCGACACCGTCATCGCGCAGCCGCGCCCCGAGGTCGTCTCGCGCGTCATGCTCCTCGGCGCCCGGCTCGTCGCGCTGATCGACGACAACGTCGCCGGCGGCGCGAAGGCCGCGGCCGCCCTCGAGGCGCGCGGGCGCGCGATCCCCGCCAAGGGGCTGCTCCTGCTCGCGAGCGCGCTCGAGGCCGCGCTGCGCGGGGCGCCGCCCGCCGCGCTCCCCGACGGGGCCGACAACATCGCCGACATCGTCGCGGCCGTCGCGGGCGACAAGCGCGGCGTCATCGACGAGCGCCGCGCCGCGGCGCAGGCCGCCACGCGCGACCGCGTCCGCGCGGCGAGCGCCGCGACGCAGGCCGCCGCAGCGGCGACCGCGATGCCCGGCGAGCTCGAGGATCTGGGCGGCGGCCCGGTGTTCGACGAGGAGGTCCACGTCCCCGACGCCGCCGAGGTCAGCCGCTTGCGCGCCGAGGTCGAGCAGCGCAAGGCCGAGATGTCGCGCTCGATGATGGCCGCGCGCGACGCCGCCACCGCGCTCGCCGAGCAGGCCGCCGCGGCGCGGGCGCGCGACGCCGCCGACGAGGCCGCGCAGATCGACCGCCGCGCGGACGCCGAGCGCGCGCGGATGCACGCGCTGCTCGCCGAGCTCGCCACGCTCGAGACCGAGCTCGCCGAGCTCGAGCGCGTCCGCCGCACCGTCGCCGCCGCGCCGCGCCCGCCGCCGCGCGCCGCGTCCTCTGCCGGCGCCGGCAGCTCCGGCGGCGCCGCGGACGCCTCGCCGCCGCCGCGCCGGGCATCGATCGACGACGCGCTCTCCGATCTGAAGAAGCGGGCCGGGACACAGCCATCGGCGTCGGCGTCGGCGTCGGCGTCGGCGTCGGCGTCGCGGCCCAAGCCGGCGTCCTCCGGCGCGTCGTCTTCGGGGCCGGGCTCGGGGCCGGGCAACGTCGACGACGAGCTCGCAGCCCTGAAGCGCAAGATGGCAGCCGCGCCGCCGAAGAAGAAGTCGCCATGACACGCCGCCTGCTGCTCGCCGTCCTGCTCGCGCTCGGCGCCGCCTCGGCCACCAGCTGCGATCACAAGTCCACGTCGCGCCCGAAGCCGGCCGCGCTAACTAACAAGCAGGCGTCGCCGCCGCCCACGTCGCCGCCGCCCGCGGCCGCCAAGAAGAAGCACGCCACGCACGAGCACTCGCACGGCGCGCACCCGCACGACGCTCACCCGCACCATCACCACCCGCACCCGCACCCGCACCTCGACGGCGCGGACGGCCATCACCACCCCTACTGATTCGCACTCGATCTCGGCGTGATTAAAATCTGCCGAGCACGACAACGCCATGCTGCGATAGGCCGATGCCTCGGAAGCGCCAGGCCCCGGTACGCGGCCGCGGCTGCTCGCCTGCGTGAATCACCAGCTTGATCACGCCGGCTGCGAGCAGCGCAGCGCCCCCGGATCCGAGCACCGTGGCGGCGCGAGCACGCGTGCTCGCGCCCGCATGCAGCTCGGCTCGGCGGGCCTCGTCCTGGGTCGTCATGGCGTCGTCCCAACGGCCGGATGCGCTCGCGAGCAACACTCCGGCACCGCCCGCGCCGAGGACGCCCGCGCCGAGGAGCGTCCAGCCGAGCGAGTCGGCATGCCACGGTCCGATCGCGCGACCACCCGCGGCGTCCGATGCACGCGAGCTCGCGTCCGACGGGGACCCCGCTCGCGCCTCGTCCGGTGCGCGGGGCACGACCGCGACGTCCACGGGCGGCCGCGTCATCGCCGTGCGCTCCGGCCGGGTAACCGTGGCGCTCGTATCGGCGGCGCGGACGCGCCCCAGCTCGTCGCGCATCTTCCGCACGAAGTCCGTCACGAGCACGCGTAGCTCGTCGTTCGGACGGCTGTTCCGCAGGAACCGCTCGTAGTGCCAGAGCGCGTCTGCGTACCTGCCGAGCTTGCGATAGCACTGGCCAAGGTTGAAATCGAAGATGGGCGCAGGCTCGATCACGGCAGCCGCCTGGTACTGGGCGATCGCCTCGTCGAACTTCTGTACCCGATAGAGCCGATTGCCGTGGACGAAATGCTGCCGCGCCGCGGGGACGGACGGACCCGCGCGCGAGGCTCTATCCGCCCGCGCTGGCAGCGCGAACGAGCCCATCACTCCTATCGTCGCCATCATCGCTCCGGCGAAGACACAGCAGTGTGTGCGCGGGCTCATCTCACATCTCCGGACCGAGCACGTCGTCGGGGTCAGCGAGAATGGGTTTCGGAGGAATGCTCGTATCGATCTGTACCGGCTGTACGGACTGCACCGGCTCCTCCGTCTCCTCCGCTTCCACGGAGCGGTCCGCCGCGCTCGGCGTCGCGCCGTCGAGCTGGTGCGCCGGATCGTGTGCAGGTGCCGGGTCCGTCACGCGGCGGGCCTTGGCGGCGGGCGCGCGCGGCGACGCTGTGACCGCCGGCATCGTCTCCGGGAGCTCACGCGGATTCACCGGAGTCCCGGGCATCGCCTCCCCGGCTCGCGGTCTCGCTCGTGCGTCCGCGTCGCTCGCGCGCTCGCCGGCATCGTCCGGCTGAGGCCGCGCCGACGATGACCCGCCCGCCTTCGCACGGCTCGCGAGCGCGCCCGTCGCGACCGCCGCGACGCCCGCCGCTCCCACCGCGGCGAGGACCAGCCGCCAGCCCGCCAGCCGCTCGGTCCTCGGGCTCGTGACCGCGTCCGCGGCGGCGCACATCGTCGCCGATGCCATCCCGGCGGGCCGTGCGGCCGGCGCCTCCGTATCGCGCGGTGGCCAGAGCAGCGGACCGATGCGGTCCACCTCCGAGGCGTTGTGGATCGTCTCGTCATCGTGCGCGGCTCCGCGGACGAAGTGAGGCGCCAGCGCTGCGAGGATCTCGGCACCGCTCGGTATCGGGCCGACCGCAGGCAGGGCGGACGCGAGCGCCACCGCGAGCTCGCGCGCCGACGGACGTGCGCGCGGATCGATGCTCATCGCCCGTAGCAGGATGTCGGCCCACGCCTCCGGCATGACGCCGGCGGGCGGCCGCGCCGGGAGCACGGTCCGTTGCCGGAGGTAGAGCAGGGCACAGTCCGCGGGCTTCCACGGTCGCCGCCCCGTCACGAGCTCCCAGATGACGACCGCCAGCGAGTAGACGTCAGCGGCGGGCGTGACCTCATCGGCGCACGCGTACTGCTCGATCGCCATGTAGCCCGGCGTCCCGAGCGCGCGGCCGCTCTGCGTCCTGGGGCCAAGCTCGCACGCCCCGATCACCTTGGCGATGCCGAAGTCGAGGAGCTTCGGCACGTAGGGATTGTCGTTCGTCGAGACGACAAACACATTCCCCAGCTTGAGATCGCGGTGGATGACGCCGCGCCCGTGGGCGTAGTCGAGCGCGTCGCAGATCTGCACCGCGAGGTGGAGCACACAGTGCGGCGCGAGCCGGCCGCCTCGCCTGTGGAGGAACGCATCCAGCGGCTCGCCCTCGAGGAACGGGACCATCATGAAGAGCTGGCCATCTTCGAGCGTGCCGAAGTTGTCCACGCCCAAGATCTTGTCGTGCTTGAGCCGCGAAGCGGCCTCGGCCTCGCGGCGAAAGCGTCCGCGGAGCGTCGGCTCCGCGGCATGCTCGGGGAGCAGCACCTTGATCACCTTGAGCGTGTGCGCCAGCTCCTCGTGCCTGGCCAGGTAGACCGCGCCCATGCCGCCCTCGGCGAGCTTCTGCTCGATCCGGAACGAGAGGATCACTTTCCCCACCAGTGGATCGAGTGGATCGAGCGGCGGGGATTTGAGCGGTGTGCGCATGAAGCTCGCTTCCGTCCTTGTGCGCGGCACTCTGCCGAACAGCGCGCCTCGATACAAGGCTCTGTCCGGCAGATTCCGATCTATGGAGAATGACCGAACTGCAAATGGATAAGAATTAAACGCGGGACCTGGCTCAAAACGTAATATGTACAGCTAAAGATACCTTGATGGTCGCCCCGGATCTGTCCGGTGACTCGTGGGCCGTTCGCTTTTCACCGGACCGAGGTTGCGCGCGGCACTGCGCTCGTGCTTCCTGTCCGAGATGTCCTCCTTCGAGGAAATCAGCGCCGAACCCCGCGGCGGTGGCGCCGAGACGCCGGCTCGCACCAGGCCGCTCGACGAGTCGCAGCGAGGCGCGTGGTTCGACGGTCCCGATCCCGTGACCGCGCTCCGCGTATACGACGGTGATGTGGAGTACGAGCTGCCGCGCCATCCCATGATCACGCTGGGCGCCTCGCGCCGGTGTGATGTCCACATTCCGGATCTCGGCCTGTCCGCGCTCCACTGTCTGCTCGAGCGCAAGGCCAGCCAGCTGCGCGTGCACGACCAGCAGACCACCAACGGCACGTACTTCGGCGGGCGACGTATCGGCGCGGTCGAGCTCTTCCCGGGTGACTCGTTCACGGCAGCGCATGTGACGCTCCTCGCCCTGAACGACGAGATGCGCGCGCAGCGGCCGATCATCGCCGACATCGTCGGGGCGGACGCCGCGCCGTCGCCGGATCAGATCCTGGTCGATGCCGTGAAGCACGCGCGGGGCTTCCTGCTCACCGGAGCGCCTGGCTGCGACACCGATCGGCTCGCGCGGGCGATTCACGCGGTGTCGCTGCGGCGGACGCAGCCGCTCGTCGAGATCGACGAGGTGCCGAACGATCGAGCGGGGCAGCGCGAGATCCTGCGGCGCGCGGCGCGATCGACGCTCGTGCTCGACCTCTCGCGCGTCGGGGCGCCGCTCGATCCGGCGCTCTGCTCGATGCTGTTCTCCCGCGATCACCACATCCGCGTGATCGTGCTCGCGCCGGCCGTGGGCGCCGCGCAGCGGCGGGGCCCGAGTAGATACCTCGAGCAGCTGCAGCACCTGTGGGTGCGCCCGCTCGCGATGAGGCGGGCCGACATCCTCGGCTTGCTCGATCGGATGCTCGCCGAGCGCTCCTCGCCACGCCGCATCGCCGAGCTTGTGCCGCGCAACCTCCAGGCGCTGCTCAGCTGGGAGTGGCGCGACAACTTCGTCGGCCTCCGGACCGCGGCGGACCGCCTCGCTACTATCGCGCGGGTCCCCGACTGGGATGGCCTGGACTGGCGGGAGCGGGCCGCCACGACCGGGATCCCGAAGTCCACGCTCTACGACTGGTTCCACATGCTCGGCCTGAGCTCACCGCTGTTCGGATGATGGAGGAGGGAATCACATGCGCCTCATTGACCATGCCGCCCGCTGGGGCCTCCTGCTGCTCGCCGCCGTCGCCTGCGGCTGCTTCGGCGCCTTCGAGGTCTCCTGCGACCAGGACGCGCACTGCAACCGCGTCCCGGGCGGCCTCTGCCATACGAACCCGGCGACCGATCGGCGGTGGTGCACTTACCCCGATCCGGCGTGCCCGAGCGGCCACCGGTACTCGGACCTCGACGTCGGCGACGGCGTCTCCGGCACCTGCACCGGCGAGCCACCGGCCCGCTGCGACCCGACGGCGGACTTCGGCGAGCCGACCCTGGTGCCCAATATCAACTCGTCCTTCGACGAAGGCACGATCGCGATGACTGCTGATGAGCTCACCGCGTACATCTCGCGAACAGACGGGTATTCCACGATGCTGTTGGTTTCGACGCGACGCTCTATAGCAGAGGACTTCTCCCCGCCCACCAGCGATCCAAGCCTTGTTGCAGTGGTTTCTTCCGCCGGCATTGAATACGCAGCGTCACCGACATCGGACGGCCTCTTGCTCTACTACCATCGGCAGCTCCCCTCCCAGGCGCCGCGCATATACGTGTCTGTTCGTGCTACGCGAGATGACTTGTTCGACGAAGGCATGCAGGTCTCCAGCGGCGGCACCGCACCCGAGGCTGTGCTCGGCCCTGCTCCTTCCTTGGATGGACAGACGCTCTACTGGATCGACTATTACGACTTTACGCTTCGCGCAGCGACCCGATACAATTACAGAGGCTTCACTGCCCAAGTAGTGGTGTCGGTCATGAAAGTGAGCAGTTACGCGCTCTCTGCCGACGAGCTGACCCTCTACTACTCCTGGGGGCTGCCGATGAATGACGTCTTCGTCACTACACGAACCTCCAAGACGGCGCCGTTCAGAACGGGAGCCCTCGTGCCGAAGGTCAATACTGCCGATAACGATAGCCCTTTGTTCCTGACGGCCGACGGATGTCAGCTCTATCTGAGCAGCACGCGACCGGGCGGAATCGGTGGGGTCGATACTTGGATCGCTCGGCGGCCTCGATAGCTCAGATTCATGCGCAGCGGATTGTCACGGTGTGGGGGTGCCCGGCATCTTCGGATGACACTACCGTCACCTGTATATTCTGTTGCAGCATCGCGAACATCGCGGCAGTGACCGTCACCGTATGAGGGTGACTGGATGTCCCCTGGATGTTGTATATCTTCTCGACGCCGGCCGTGACATCGGCCATTGAGACGGTCATTGCGTGGCCATGATTGGTCGCGATCGTGGTGTTCGTGCCGTTCTGCATGCAGTTGCCCATCGGCCCTGGCGCATCGATCGGCGCGTCGACCGCGGCGTCGGGCTTCGGTGCGTCCGGGCTGCCGGGCGGCCCGTCGATCGGGTCCTTGCTCCCTTCTTTGCTGCACGCGCCCAGCGTCGCGAGGCCGAGGGCGCCGGCGCTGGTGCCGGCGAGCAGGCGGAGGAACTGGCTGCGGGTCATGTCCATGGCGGTCTCCAGGCTCGTGGAAGAAAGCGAGGCGATGATAGCCCACGCCTGCGCCCGCGCCTCCGCGCGTGACGCCTGACACGCGCGCGAGTACCGTGTGGCGCATGGGCTCAGCCGCCGCGAACGTCCCGGCCTCGTCGGCCGCAGGCAAGATCACGAGCATCAACACCGCCACTGGCGCGCCGCTCGGAGAGGTGCCGGAGCAGGGGGCCGGCCGAGGTGCGCGCCGACGTTCAAGGCGCTCCTCCGGGGCGCCAAGCTCCTGTTCGGCAAGCACTTCTGGCAGCGCTGAGCCTTCAGGTCGCGAGCGGCCAGAGCTCGACGTATGCCTCGAGGTGCAGCGCTACCAACGCGTTGACCAGCTTCTCGTCGGCCGTGGCGACCACGCGATGTGCCATGGCGGCGGAGGCAACGATGAAGAGGTCGGCCTCTCCCATCGGGATGCCGTCCACCTGCGTACGGGCCCAGAGATCCGCGGCGAAACCCCATCCCACCTCGACGATGCGCAGGTGCTTTATGAGCTTGCGGATCTCCTCCGCCTTCTGTTGCCCCGGCCCCTCAGCTCCATCTGCCGCGCTCCACGTAAGAGCTCGTAGGTCGTCACGATCGACACGTGGGGCCGTTCGGAGGCGAGGATGTCTTTGACCTTGGTGGACAGCGTGGGATGACGAACGTCAGCGTCTCGGTCAATGAAGTACTTCGATACGAGGTTTGTATCGAGCAAGTATCTCGTCATCGAAGATCGCGAAGTCGGGCGTTGGCAAGGAGCTGTCGATCTTCATCGGACAAGATCATCCTGAGGCGGTTCGCGATGTCCTGGAAGAGCCGCAGGCGGAGGTGCGCCGGTTCCGCGTCAAAGATCTCGAGCTTGAGCCCGGCGGCCATGGCGTCATCCGTCAACGCGACAGCCTGTTGGCCCGCCAGCTCGGCCAGGGCTTCGGCTCGCGCTCGCAGCGTGTCGTCGCTACGGCGGCCCGGCTCGAGCGCATGCAACACGGCCAGCAACACCGCGTGCAGCCGGAAATACGGCCCCAAGAGGGGCCCCCGAAGATCGTCGTTTGTGAGGGCCGGCGTCGGCGCGTCGTTTGCGTTCGCAGGGAGCTGTCGTCTGAGTGCCCCGAGCACTGAGGTGAGCACTTGCAACGCCCAGTCTGCGGTCTGCGCGGCCTTGGGAGCGAGCGAGATCCTCAGCTGATCGCGGTGCTTCTCGAACACTGCTTCACTGGTCTGGATCAACTCGCTCGTGCGTCCCGCTGAGGGGAACGCTTGGCCGAGCGACATGGACGCACGGCCCACTTCCAGGCCGCACTCCTCGACGAGCTGCTCGTCGAGCGGCTCGGTGAGCAAGCGCGCGAGGGCAGCCTCGATGGCGGGGACCGACCACGCGATCGCGCTGCGAGCCTCAGCTGGCAGCTTCGCGACAATGTTCTTCAGCTCGGCGACGGTCAACAGACCAGCCTCGATCGGACGCTCGAGCGGGTTCGGCTGCACCGCGTCACACGATAGCGCATGCTCGGTCGTCGAGGCCGGGCCACGAAATTTTCTGAGAGGTCACACCTGATCTGCGTGATTGCTGTAACCGGCGGGCGCGCTCTGGTCTCAGACTGGTGCCGTGAGCCATGTCCTGGGCGACGGAGGGGATGCCGGGCCCGCGAGCCTCGACGAGGCGACGCGCGCGGCGCTCGACGCCCTCCCGCACGGCGTGATCGTCCTGGGCTCCGACGGCGGTGGCGCCGAGGGCGGGCGCGTCGCGTTCGCGAACCGGCGCGCCTGCGAGCTGGCCGGGCGCGAGCTGGCCGGCCGGACGCTCGCCGAGCTCGCCGGGCTCGCCGGGCTCGCCGGCGGCGACGGCGGGCTCGACGCGCGGTTCCTCGACACCGTGATCGAGAACCTGCCCGCGATGGTCTTCATCAAGCGCGCCGAGGATCTGCGGTTCGTGCGCTTCAATCGCGCCGGCGCGGAGCTGCTCGGCCTCGACGCCGCCGCGGTGATCGGCCGCGGCGATCTCGAGCTCTTCCCCGAGGAGCAGGCCCGCTTCTTCATCGAGAAGGATCGCAAGGTGCTCGCGCAGGGCCACGTGGAGGACATCCCGGCCGAGCCGATCCAGACGCCGGCCGGCGAGCGCTGGCTGCACACCCGCAAGATCCCGATCCGCGAGGGCGGCGTGCCGCGCTACCTCCTCGGCATCTCCGTCGACGTCACCGAGGTGCGGCGCGCCGAGGCGGCGCTGCGCACGGCGCGCGACGACCTGGAGCGGCGCGTGGCGGAGCGCACCGCGGAGCTCGAGCGCGAGATCGACGAGCGGCGGCACGCCGAGGCGGAGCTGCGGCGGCTCCAGGAGCAGCTGCTCCTCGCGCAGAAGCTCGAGGCCGTCGGCCGGCTCGCGGGCGGCGTGGCGCACGACTTCAACAACCTCCTTACGGTGATTACAGGCTACAGCGAACTGCTGCTGGGGTCCGGCTCACCCAGCGATTTCACACGCTCGG
>DATMCI010000083.1:0-35206 GCA_035558535.1 Kofleriaceae bacterium | reverse complement strand
GAACCGGCAGCGGCAGCGGCAGCGGCAAGCCCGCGCCCGGAACCGGCAGCGGCAGCGGCAGCGGCAAGCCCGCGCCGGGAACGGGCAGCGGCAGCGGCAGCGCCAAGCCGCCGCCGCCCAGCATCCCCGAGCAGGTCACCGAAGCGGCATTCGCGGCCGAGATGAGCCGGCTCGAGCCGAAGATGCGCAAATGCGGCTTGCGGAATCGCCGCCTTGGGCACTCGATCCGCGCGACGATTCAGATCAGCCCCGACGGCACCATCTCGGATCTACAGATCCAGGCGACGGCGCCGCTCATGGTCGGCTGCGCCCGGCAGACCTTGCAAGCGGCGCGCTTCCCCGTGACGCAGCGGGGCGGCCAGTTCACGCGCGTATTCGAGTGACCCGTCCGTGCCGCGGCGCGGCTGCCGCGATGAACCACGCATGCAACCCGTCGAACCGGCGGCCCCTGCCGCGGGCGCCGGCCGCGGCGCGGCTGGCTCCGATCAGAGCAGGATGCCCGGCGCCGGGAACTTCGCGCACAGCTCGCGCACCTCGCCCGCGACGCGCTCGTGCAGCGCCGCGTCGTCGGGCGCGCTGATCACCGCGTCCATCCACGCCGCGATCTGCCGCATCTCCGGCTCCTTCATGCCGCGGCTCGTCACCGCCGGCGTCCCGAGCCGGATCCCCGACGGATCGAACGGCTTGCGCGGATCGAACGGGACGCTGTTGTAGTTGAGCTCCATCCCGGCCGCGTCGAGCGCCTTCGCGCCGATCTTGCCCGACACCTTCTTCGACGTCAGGTCCGCCAGGATCAGGTGGTTGTCGCTGCCGCCCGTGATGAGATCGAACCCGCGCTCCACGAGCGCCGCGGCCAGCGCGCGCGAGTTCGCGACGATCTGGTGCGCGTACGTCTTGAACTGTTCGGTCGCCGCCTCCTTCAGCGCGATCGCGATGCCCGCGGTCGTGTGGTTGTGCGGTCCGCCCTGCAGGCCCGGGAACACGGCGCGATCGATCGCCTTCTGGTGCGCCGCCGTGCACATCAGCATGCCGCCGCGCGGGCCGCGCAGCGTCTTGTGCGTCGTCGTCGAGACCACGTCCGCCACCGGCACCGGCGACGGGTGCGCGCCCGCCGCGACCAGGCCCGCGATGTGCGCGATGTCCGCCGCGAACACCGCGCCCACCTCGCGGGCGATCTCGCCGAACGCCGCGAAGTCGATCGTGCGCGGGATCGCCGTCCCGCCGGCGAACAGGAGCTTCGGCCGCTCCTTGCGCGCGAGGTCGCGCACCTCGTCGAGATCGATCCGGTGGGTGTCCTTGCGCACGCCGTACTGCACGGCGCGGAAGTAGCTGCCCGTGATCGACACGTTCCAGCCGTGCGTCAGGTGGCCGCCCGCCGGCAGGCCCATGCCCATCACGGTGTCTCCCGGCTTGCAGAACGCGAAGTAGATGGCGAGGTTCGCCGGCGAGCCCGAGTACGGCTGCACGTTCGCGTGCTCGGCGCCAAACAGCGCCTTCGCGCGATCGATGCACAGCTGCTCGACCCGATCGATGTACTGCTGGCCCTCGTAGTAGCGCTTGCCCGGGTAGCCCTCGCTGTACTTGTTCGTGAGCACCGAGCCCGTCGCCGCGAGCACCGCCCCGGAGACGTAGTTCTCCGAGGCGATCAGCCGGACCTTGTCGCGCTGGCGGCGCTCCTCGGCGGCGAGCAGCTCCGCGATCTCGGGGTCGACGGCATCGAGCGTGGCGTGCAGGGCCGGGTGCATGCCGATTCATAGCACCGGCCGCGCGCCCGCGTCGCGGGCCCATCTCGCCAGGGACTACGCCGACTGCGCGGCTTCCTTGACCCGCTGGAGGTCACGCTTGAGCGCCGCGAGCGACTCCTCGGGGACGAGGTCCATGTCCGTGCTGTCCTCGGGCCACTGCTTGAGCAGGAAGACGCCGCCCACGACCGCGAGCGCGGCCGTGATCACGTACGCCGCCCACGGGGCGAGGCCGAGCGCGATCATCACGGCCGCGAGCGCGTGGCCGGTCAGGATCGCGCCGACGATCACGATCCCCACGCCCATCGCGATCCGCGCGATCGCGCGCTTCAAGTTGCCGAGCTCTCCCTTGGTCTCGCGCTGCATGCGCTCGAGGTGGCCGATCGCCAGCTCGCGCGCGTCGTCGAGCACCGCTGCGAAGAGCGCGGGGGTGGTCGCCTTCTGAACGTCCGGGTCATGCCTTGAGGTCGCCATGATCGACGACGCCGCAATCCGCGTGCCGGTGCGCTGCGAGCGCGTGCCGCGCGCGCGGCGGCCGCGCGAGGGCTCCGAGATCCTCCGAGGCTCCGCGGCGCGTCACGCCAAAAGCTCGATCCCCGCGCGGGCGAGCGCCTGCGTGGCGCGCTCGCACAGCGCCACCCCCGGGGCCGTCCCGAGGAACGGCAGGAGCGGGACCACCAGATCGAGGCCGTCGTCGACGAGGCCGTGCGTGCGCGCGCCGCCCGGCGTGTCGTCGTGGATGAACACGAGCATGCACGCCAGGTGGAGCATCCACAGGGCGTGCGCCGCCGCCGCGACCGCGGGCGGCGGCAGGCCGGAGCCGGCGAGCACCCGGCGGAACACCGCGACGGCGCGCCCGCGGACGGCGCGCGTCTGGTGCGAGAACGCACTCAGCGGATCCCCCGGATTGACGAGGTGGTGGATGATCGAGGCGAGCATCGCGCGCTGGGAGGCGATCTCGTCGAGGGAGCCGTGGAGCAGCGCGCCGAGCCGCGCTCGCACGGAGGCGGTGTCGCCCTCGCGCTCGGCGAGCGCCTCGAACCGCGCCTGGTTGTCCTCGTAGAAGGCGAACACCAGCGCCTCCTTCGACGGGAAGTGGTAGTACGCGGCGCCGAGCGACAGCCCGGCCGCCTGCGCGATGTCGCGCATCGTCGTCGCGTCCACGCCGCGATCGCGGAACAGCCGCTGCGCCTCCTCGAGGATCAGGCGGCGCGTGGCATCGCGCTTGCGCTCGCCGTCCTCGCGCTCGCGCGGGCGGGCGGGCGCGCGCGGCGCGGCCGCGGGCGCGGCGGCGTCGGGGCGGCGGGGCCTGAGCGCGCGGACGCGCGGGGGCACGCTCAGGCCCTCCGCACCGCGATCGCGTGCGGCAGCGCCTCGACGCCGCCCTTCACGCGGTCGCGCTCGGCGAGCGACTCCGAGAGCTCGATCAGCCCGGCGATCGGGGCGCCCGTGATGGCGACGAGGATCGGCGGGAGGACGTAGATCCCGAACGGCACGCACGACACGGCGACGCAGATCAAGAAGATCGCGGTCGTCCGGATCGGCCGGGAGCCCCGGGCGAGCTGCCACGCGCGGCACGCGACGAGCGCCGCCAGCGCGAGGTGCGTCGGGCCCGTGAGGAACATGCTGAGCTCCGCCCAGCCGTCGAAGTCGCGCAGGTCGCGCGTCAGCGCGAACGCGAACGGCAGGTGCAGCGTGAGCGGCAGGAGCAGCGCCGCGCCAACGCTCGGGAGGATCAGCGACGCGGCCCGCAGCTCGCCTTCGTGCGCGAGCGCGCGGCGCGCGCCGAGCCGGCCGGCGATCGCGTACGCCGCGAACGCCGCGGCCCAGGTCGCGACGATCACGAGCGCGACCCACGGCGCCCTGGCCGTCGCGAGCCGGTGCGTCAGGACCCCCACACCGGCGAGCAGCACGACCCCGAACACGATCCGACCCACCCGCTGCCCGCGCACGCTGAATTTGAACATGTTCGAAAGATGGCATCCGAAACGCTCTGGTCAAGACCCCGGGTCGGCCGCCGTGGCGGTCGAAGGCTGATTTTTGATGTGATCTCAGCGGGCTACTCGCCACAGAAGTTTGGGCAGCTTCTACCAGGCACTGCACCATCGAGCAGGGAGCGGAGCTTTCACCCGCCAGCTTCTCGGCAGGGCCGCTCGGCAGGGCCGCTCGGCAGGGCCGCTTGGCAGGGTGCTGGCCGCGGTGCGCCCGGCCGAGCCCGGGCGCGACCGCCGCGCGCGCGCGTGTCCACGCGTCCGGTCCATCGCGCCGCCTCTGTGCCGTGGCGGCGCGCCCGCCGCGTTGGGGTATAACGCGCCTCACATGTACACGCCGTCGCGCGAGGAGTTCGTCGCGGCCGCGGGGCGGGGCAACCTGATCCCGGTCTATCGCGAGCTGCTCGCCGACAGCGACACGCCCGTCTCGGCGTACGCCGCGCTCGGCGGGGGCGAGCACTCGTTCCTGCTCGAGTCGGTCGTCGGCGGCACCACGTGGGCGGCGTACTCGTTCGTCGGGATCGCGCCGCGCGCCGTCGTGCGCTGGAAGGCCGGGACGGCGACCGTCACCTGGTACGACGTCGACGCGGGCGGCCCGCCGCGCACCGCGTCGTGGGCGACGCCGGATCCGACGGCGGCGCTCGCGGAGGTGCTCGGCGAGCTGCGGCCCGTCGTGGTGCCGGGGCTGCCGCGCTTCTGGGGCGGTGCCGTCGGGTGGATCGCGTACGACTGCGTGCGCGCGTTCGAGGAGCTGCCGGCGCGCGCGCGGCCCGGGCTCGATCTGCCGTCCTTGTGCATGGTCGTCACCGACACGCTCGTCATCTTCGACAACCTGCGGCAGACGCTGAAGATCGTCGCCACGCCGTACGTCGCGCGCCCCGAGCGCGCCGAGGCGGCGTACGAGCGCGCGTGCGCCCGGATCGACGCGATCGTGGCGGCGCTGCGGGCGCCGCGCCGGGCGCTGCCCGCGCTCGAGCCGCCGGTGCCCGGCGACTTCGCGCGCGCGCCGGTGCCGCCGTCGTCGTTCACGCAGGACGACTTCTGCACCGCCGTCGAGCGCGTCAAGGACTACATCCTCGCCGGCGACGCGTTCCAGGTCGTGCTCTCGCAGCGGTTCTCGCAGCCCGCCGCCGGGGCGCGCCCGCTCGACGTCTACCGCGCGCTCCGCGTCATCAACCCGTCGCCGTACATGTTCCACCTCGAGTTCCCCGAGGCGCGCGTCACCGGCGCCTCGCCCGAGACGCTCGTCCGGCTCTCGGACGGCCGCGTCGAGCTGCGGCCGATCGCCGGGACGCGCCCGCGCGGCGCGACCGCCGCCCAGGACGATCGGCTCGCGGCCGAGCTCCTCGCCGATCCCAAGGAGTGCGCCGAGCACCTCATGCTGATCGATCTCGGCCGCAACGACGTCGGCCGGGTCGCCGCCACCGGCTCGGTGCACGTGGCCGAGCAGATGGCGATCGAGCGCTACTCGCACGTGATGCACATGTCGTCGCACATCGTCGGGACGCTCGCGCCCGGCAGGACCTGGCTCGACGTGCTGCGCGCCGCGTTCCCCGCGGGTACGCTGTCGGGCGCGCCGAAGATTCGCGCCATGGAGATCATCGACGAGCTCGAGCCGCACCAGCGCGGCATCTACGGCGGGGCGGTCGGGTACGTGAGCTACACCGGCAACCTCGATCTGGCGATCGCGATCCGCACGCTCGTGTCCGTCGGCGACACCGTGTACGTCCAGGCCGGCGCCGGCCTCGTCGCCGACTCGGTGCCCGAGACGGAGTACGAGGAGACGGTCAACAAGGCGCGCGCCGTGCTGCGCGCGGTGGCGATGGCGCGGACCGCGACGGACGTGCCGGCCGGCGCGGCCGGTCCGGCGGATCCGGCGGATCCGGCGGGTCCGGCGGCGGGAGGTGTCCGGTGAAGCTGCTCTTGATCGACAACTACGACTCGTTCACCTACAACCTCGCGCAGTACTTCGGCGAGCTCGGGGCCGACGTCACCGTCGAGCGCAACGACGCGATCACGCTCGACGCGATCGCCGCGACCGCGCCGCAGGCGATCGTGATCTCGCCCGGGCCGTGCACGCCGAACGAGGCCGGGATCTCGATGGACGTGATCCGCCGGTTCGGGGGCGAGGTGCCGATGCTCGGCGTGTGTCTCGGCCACCAGTGCATCGGCCAGGTGCTCGGCGGCCGGATCGTGCGCGCGCCGCGCGTGATGCACGGCAAGACGTCGAAGATCTTCCACGACGAGCAGGGGCTGTTCGCCGGGATCGAGAACCCGTTCGTCGCGACGCGCTACCACTCGCTGGTGATCGCACCGGAGTCGATGCCCGAGGCGCTCGAGGTCACCGCGAAGACGTGGGAGGACGAGATCATGGGCGTCCGCGCGCGCGGCATCGGCGCGCCGCTCGAGGGCGTGCAGTTCCACCCCGAGTCGATCATGACCACCGCGGGCAAGGCGATGCTCGCGAACTTCCTGCGCATGGCGGGCGCGGGCGCGACGCGGCCGAACCAGGCGGTGTCGTGAGCGCGACCATCCTCGACGAGATCCTCGCCGTCAAGTACGAGGAGGTCGCCGCGGCCCGCGGGATGCGCCCGCTCGCCGAGATCGAGGCCGCCGCGGCCGCCGCGGTGGCCGCCGGCCCGACGCGCGGCCTGCGCGCAGCGCTCATGCGCCCGCCCGGCGCGCCCGTGCGCGTGCTCGCCGAGGTCAAGCGCGCGTCGCCATCGGCCGGACCGATCCGGCCGGGCGCCGATCCGGCGCAGATCGCCGTCGAGTACGCCGCCGCGGGCGCCGCCGCGATCAGCGTCCTGACCGATCGGCGGTTCTTCGACGGCGATCTCTCGTTTCTCGCGCGCTGCCGCGCCGCCGTGACCGTCCCGCTCCTGCGCAAGGACTTCATCGTCGACCCGTACCAGGTCGCCGAGAGCCGCGCGGCCGGCGCCGACGCGATCCTGCTCATCGTCGCGGCGCTCGAGGAGGGCCAGCTCGCCGAGCTCGCGGCGGCCGCCGCCGCGTACGGCATGGACGTGCTCGTCGAGGTGCACGCCGTGCACGAGGTCGGCCCCGCGCTCGCCGCCGGCGCGACGCTGATCGGCATCAACCACCGCGATCTGAAGACGATGCGCATGGACATGTCGCTCACGCCCGTCATCGCGGCGCGGCTGCCGCCCGTCGTCGTCGTCGTGGCGGAGAGCGGCATCCGCGCGGTCGACGACCTCGAGCGGCTCGGCGCGGCCGGCGCGCACGCCGTCCTCGTCGGCGAGCACCTGATGCGCGCGCCGTCCCCCGGGCAGGCGCTGCGCGAGCTGCGCGGCGAGGCGCCGGGCGATCCAGACGAGCTGGACGAGCCGGGCGAGCCGGGCGCACCGCCGGCCGATCCGCGGGTGCCGCGGTGAAGGTCAAGATCTGCGGCGTCACGCTCGAGGGCGACGCCGCGCGGATCGCGGCGCTCGGCGTCGACTACATCGGGCTCAACTTCTGGCCGCGCTCGAAGCGCTTTGTCGACGTCGAGCGGGCCGCGGCGCTCGCCGCCGCCGCGCGCGGCGCCGGCCCCGCGCAGATCGTCGGCGTGTTCGTCGACGCCACCGCCGCCGAGATCGCCGCCATCCACGCGCGCGTCGGGCTCGACGTGATCCAGCTGCACGGCGCCGAGCCGCCGGAGGTCGCCGGCGCGATCGCCGGGGCGGCCGGGCGCCCCGTGTGGAAGGCGCTCGCCGCAGGCGGCCCCGACGCGCTCGACGCGCTCGATGCCTGGCTCGATGCGCTCGATGCCTGGCCCGATGCCTGCCCCGTAGACGCGATCCTGCTCGACACGCCGACGCCCGAGCGCGGCGGCAGCGGCCGCACGTTCGACTGGGCGCTGGCCCGCGCGGCGCGCCTCCGCCACCCCGCGCGGCGGCTCGTGCTCGCGGGCGGGCTGCATCCTGGCAACGTGGCCGGCGCGATCACCGCCGTCGCGCCGTGGGCCGTCGACGTCGCGAGCGGCGTCGAGGCGGCGCCCGGCGTCAAGGACGTCGGCAAGGTCGCCGCGTTCGTCGCGGCCGCGCGCGAGGCCGGCGCGAGCGCGGGCCCGTAGCGCGTTGTCGCCGCCCCGCGCGGCGTGGTGTACTCGCAGCCGATGTCCACTGTCGACGCGATCGCCCGGCTGCCGGCGCCCGAGGGAGGGCGGTTCGGCGCGTTCGGTGGCCAGTACGTCGCCGAGACGCTGATGCCGGCGCTCGCCGAGCTCGACGAGGCGTGGCGCGAGGCGCGCGCCGATGCCGCGTACTGGGCCGAGGTCGACGCGTTCTTCACCGACTACGTCGGCCGCCCGTCGCTCTTGTACCGCGCGCGCCGGCTGTCGGCTGACGTCGGCGCGACCGTCTACCTGAAGCGCGAGGACCTGAACCACACCGGCGCGCACAAGATCAACAACTGCATCGGCCAGGCCGTGCTCGCGCGCCGCATGGGCAAGCAGCGCCTCATCGCCGAGACCGGCGCCGGGCAGCACGGCGTGGCCACCGCGACCGTCGCCGCGCTGTTCGATCTGCCGTGCGAGATCTACATGGGCGCCGAGGACGTCGTGCGCCAGGCGCTCAACGTCGAGCGGATGCGGCTGCTCGGCGCGCAGGTGCACGCCGTCGAGAGCGGCACGCGCACGCTCAAGGACGCGATGAACGAGGCGCTGCGCGACTGGGTCACGAACGTCGCCGACACGTTCTATCTGCTCGGCTCGGCCGCCGGGCCGCACCCGTACCCGTGGCTCGTGCGCGATCTGCAGTCCGTCATCGGGCGCGAGGCGCGCGAGCAGATCCTCGCCGCCGAGGGCCGGCTCCCCGACGCGCTCGTCGCGTGCGTCGGCGGCGGCTCGAACGCCGGCGGCCTGTTCGCGCCGTTTTTCTCCGACGCCGCCGTGCGGTTCATCGGCGTCGAGGCCGCCGGGGACGGCGTCGCGACCGGGCGCCACGCCGCGACGCTCAACGCCGGGCGCGTCGGCGTGCTCCACGGCAGCAAGAGCTACGTCTTGACGCGCCCCGACGGCCAGATCGCCCACGCCCACTCGATCAGCGCCGGCCTCGACTACCCCGGCGTCGGCCCCGAGCACGCCGCGTGGAAGGAGTCCGGCCGCGCGACGTACCTCGCGCGCACCGACGCCGAGGCGCTCGCCGCGCTCGAGCGGCTCGCCCGGACCGAGGGCATCTTGTGCGCGCTCGAGACGGCGCACGCGCTCGCCGCGCTCGACGAGGTCGCCGCCATCACCGGCGGCGGGCTCATCATCGTCGGCCTGTCCGGCCGCGGCGACAAGGACATGGTCACCGTCGCGAACCGCCGGCGCGCGGCCGAGTCCGGCGGGGCCGCCGGCACCGGCACCGGCGGCGGAGGCGCGCCATGACGGCCGCTCCGGCGCCGACCTTGCGCGAGGTCTTCGAGCAGGCCGTGGGGCAGGGGCGGGCCGCGCTCGTCGCGTACCTCACGTTCGGCGATCCCGATCCCGCCACCTCGATCGATATCGTCGCGGCCGCCGCGATGTCTGGCGCCGACGTGATCGAGCTCGGCGTGCCGTTCTCGGATCCGTCTGCCGACGGGCCGTCGATCCAGCGCGCGATGGAGCGGGCGCTCGAGGCCGGCGCGACGCTGGCGGGCGCGCTCGACGCCGTCGCCGAGCTGCGGCGGCGCGGCATCGCCACGCCGATCGTGCTGTTTGGCTACTACAACCCCATCTTCGTCATGGGCGTGGAGGCGTTCGCGGCGCGGGCCGCCGAGGTCGGCGTCGATGCTGTCCTGACGGTGGATCTGCCGATCGACGAGATCGACGAGCTCGCGGCGCCGCTCCTGGCGCGTGGCGTCGGCGTGGTCCCGCTCGTGGCGCCGACGTCGACGGAGGCGCGCCTCGCGCGCCTGGCCCAGGTCCGCGCGCCGTTCGTCTATTACATCTCGCTGACCGGCGTGACCGGCGTGCGCGCCGCCTCCGCCATCGATCCGGCCCGCCTCGCCGCCGTGCGCGCGGCGGCCGCCGCCCCGGTCGCCGTCGGCTTCGGCATCCGCAGCGCCGCCAGCGCCCGCCAGTTCTCGGCCATCGCCGACGGCGTCGTCGTCGGCTCGGCCCTCGTCGACGCCGTGGCCGCCGGCCCCGTCGACACCGCGCACGAGCGCGTCGCCGCCCTCGTCCGCGAGCTGGCCGGCGCCATGCCGCGCTGACACCCGCCGCCGCTGCCGTGCGTCCATGAAGCGAAGCACCGGACGTCGGGCGGGGCACCAAGACCTAACAGCACCGAAGGTCGGGCGGCAGATCTCGTGACATCCGTTCAGGTAGATGCCGTTGCAACCAAAATTCGTTTTGGGCACAATGGTTGCGCATAGCCGGTCCGATTTCAGCGTCGGGCCACCGGTTGTGCTTGGGCCACCCCACAAGGGTGGCTCTTCTAATTTCGGACGATTCCGAGCGGATCGGTCCGCGACGCTGCCTTGACGCAGATGCTGGGAAGCAGCTCGTCGAACATCTTGTGGATGCCGTACCGCTTGATGTTCTGAGTGGGGTCCGCCTCCCTCTTGAGGAGGGCGAATGCCACACAGTCGACGAGCTGAAGCATATAAGAGCTCTCTGACTGACGAAACACCGGGTCTTCGATGATCCGTTCCGTGGGTGTGTTGCGGACCGCGCCCTCCGGCCATCCGCCGAACGCTGATGGGATCGGGTTATGGACGTTCATCTTTCGCATGATGCGTGTGATCTCGACGTTCCGGCCTTCATCGGCAATGAACAGCGCACGGCCCTGGAACTGGAGACGCAGCTCTGCGGAGTCCGCAAGCTCGGGAGCGTGCTTTGCTATCACCTCGTGAATCTTGCGGCGAACCGTCCGCTCTTTATCCTCACGGGCTTTCAGAGTTCGGTCTACGCGGTTCAGCAAGCGATCCCAGGCTTTCAACTGCGGGTCGGCTTCTCCGCGCGTCTGTAGCGCAACGTTGAACAGGCGCGCTGATGGGAGGGTCGTGACAAGCTCCAGCAACCCACGGAAGATACGAGAGCGTTCCCACTTACCGATGTCGTTGGGTCCGAGTCGACCGCGGCCACCAACGAGCTCGCGAGCATGGATCTCCTTGCGTAGAGGGATTGCGTACCGTTCCTTCAGCTGCGCTCGATGATCCTTGACCGCCTTGAATGCGTCACGCCAATCCGTTGCCTTGAGGATCATTGCCGAGAGACAGAAAAGATCGTCGTTGTAAGACTCGTCGACGTAGACCAGATACGTTCCCATCTGGGCTCATCTTAGCCAACGATCACTGGCGCGACCAGCCGATGTCAGGCTCGTGAACCAGTGTATCGCTCTGATACCTGCAGTGTGCGTCAGCGCTTGCCATCGCGGATCCAGGCGGCGCGGCGCGGTGCCATGCTGCGCTGATGCCCGCCTCGATCCCATAGGCATCATGCATCGACGTGGCTCGTTACATAGGATGGGCGGATACGTGATCTCGGCGCGAGCGACACGAGGGCGTGTCGTGCCTGCAACCCTTGCGTCGCCCGAGCCATGGTCGGAGGGTACGTCCATGATCAGACAGCGTGATATCGAGCCCGCCTCCGCGGCCGAAGGCGCGAGCGGCTCGCGCGGTCGCAGCGTGATCGCCGTGATCGGGATCGATCGCTATCAGGGCTGGCGGCGGCTCACCAACGCGGTCGGCGACGCGCGCGGCGCGGCGGCCTTGTTTCAGCGGCTCGGGTTCGATCTGATCGCGACTTTGTTTGACGACGAGGCGACCGGCCAGGCGATTGAAGGGCTGGCGAGGGACGATCTGAAGCAGCTTGGGCCCGACGACAGCCTCGTGTTGTTCTACGCCGGGCACGGGAGCACCCAGCGCCACCGGCTCGGGACGCAAATGGTCGAGACCGGGTACCTGATCCCGTCCGACGCGTCGGACCGGGTCGCGACGTGGATCGAGCTGGAGGGCTGGTTGCGCGCGGTCGCGCGCTTGCCGGCGCGGCACATCCTCGTGATCCTCGACGCGTGCCACAGCGGCCTCGCGCTCGGCCCGATCATCAAGTGGCGCGACGCTGGCGCCCATGAGCGCGCGCCGCTCTCGACGCTGCGGATGCGGCGCAGCCGGAGGATCATCACCTCCGCGCTGGATGACCAGGTCGCCCTTGACAGCGGTCCGGTACCCGGACACTCGCTGTTCACCGGCTGCCTGATCGAGGCGCTCACCCACGGCATCGACGCGGGCGACGGCCTGACGATCACCAGCTCGCAGCTCGGCCATTACCTGCAGCACCGTGTGGGAACCTACCCGGGCGCTCGACAGACGCCGGACTTCGGCGCGTTCGACTTCGACGATCGCGGCGAGCTCGTGATCGACCTCAAGCCTGAGGGATGGGACGAAGTCACCACCCAGGACCCGAGGCCGCCGAGCAGCTCGGAGCTCTCCGACGAGCACACGTATACCGAGCCAGATGTCCCCATCGGCCCCGTTGATCCGGGCGCGAGCGACACATTCATCGGTCCACCGCCGCCGGTGGCAGAAGCTCCACTGGCGGTCCCGAGCCCGATGCCGTCGGGCCCGCGCCCGCGCGCGAAGAAGCGCTGGCTGACCGGGGAGCTCCTCGTCAGCATCGCGAGCGCCGCGCTCGCGCTCGGCCTGTTCGTCTACGAGCTGCTCCGCTGACGGTGCATCCGCGAGTGCCGCGCTCGCGCTCGGCCTGTTCGCCTACGAGCTGCTCCGCTGACGGTGCATCCGCTCGCAGGTCAGGCGGCCCTGCGTCGCGGTAGCGCCGGTGCTCGTGGAGGGGCGGCCAGCCCCGGCTTGACCTCGGCGGGGCATCGTGCGTTGCTGCTCGAGACGTATCAGGGGAACGGCTCGGCATGAACGAGCGCGCGGACATCGAACGAGCGATCCTCGACGAGGAGTCGGTGGTCGAACAGGTCGCCTGCCTGCTCGAGAGCGGTGCAGCCCTCGCGGAGTGGCCCGCGGTCGTTCGCGCCGCGCTCGCGCTGGCGCTCGAGGATCCCGCGATGTCGCGTACCGAGAGCTGGAAGGCCGTGGCGCTTCGCCGACACCTGTTCGGGCCGGCGGGGGCAGTCCCCGCACAGCTCGCTGCACCACGGGAGCCATCGCTCGTCGACCGCCGGCGTGCCGAGCGGCTGCGATCGGACGTCCCGGCGCGCGTTCGGTATCGCGCCGGCACCTATTTGCAGGCCGGCTGATCCGCGCGTCGCGATGCTCGTTCGCGAGCTGGCCGGCGCCATGCCGCGCTGACACCCGCCGTCCGGCCTCTGCATCGACGCAGCTCGTCGCACAGGATGAGGCGGGATACAGCCTCGGCCGAGCGACACGGGGCATGTCGTGCCTGGGACCCTTGCGTCGCCTCACCGGCGCTTGGGGAAGACGTCCATGAGCAGACCACGTGATATCGAGCCTGCCTCCTCGGTCGAAGGCGCGAGCGGCTCGCCCGGCCGCAGCGTGATCGCCGCGATCGGGATCGACCAGTACCCTGGAAGGCCGCGGCTCGCGAACGCCGTGGCCGATGCGCGCGGCGCGCTGGCGCAGCTCGAGCGGCTCGGGTTCGAGCAGATCACCCCGCCGCTCTTCGACGGTGCGGCGACCGGCGAGGCGATCTGGGAGCTGGTCACTGACGACCTGAAGGCGCTCGGCCCGAGCGATCGCCTCGTGCTGTTCTACGCCGGGCACGGCGCCACACGGTCGCACGACCTCGGCAACCGGCTGGTCAAGACGGGGTACCTGATCCCGGCCGACGCATCGGAGCGGGTCGCGACGTGGATCGAGCTGGAGGGCTGGTTGCGTGCGGTCTCGCTGCTGCCGGCGCGGCACATCCTGGTGATCGTCGACGCGTGCCACAGCGGCATCGCGCTTGACCCGATCATCAAGTGGCGGGACGCCGGTACCCAGGAACGCACGCCACTGTCGACGCTGCAGGCGCGGCGCAGCCGGAGGATCATCACTTCGGCGCTCGACGACCAGGTCGCCCTCGACAGCGGACCGGTACCCGGACACTCGCTATTCACCGGCTGCCTCCTCGAGGCGCTCACCCACGGTATCGACTCAGGCGACGGCCTGACGATCACAGGATCGCAGCTCGGGCTGCACCTGCAGCACCGCGTGGGGACCTATCCGGACGCGCGGCAGACGCCGGACTTCGGCGCGTTCGACCTCGACGACCGCGGCGAGCTCGTGATCGAGCTCGAGCCCACGCGGTGGGATGATCTCACGCTCAAGGACATGATGCCGCGGGGGGGGCCGGGGCCTGCCGGCGAGCCCACGTATACCGATCCAGTAGTCCGGCCCGTCGGTGACGTCGTCCCAGACGCGAGCCTCGCGCTCTCGCTCCAACCCTGCCAGCGGCAGCGCCGGCGCCGGAGCCAGAGCCAGCCCCGCCATCTGCGAACCCGCGGTGCCCGCGCGCGCACGCGAAGAGGCGCTGGCTGAAGCTTGCGCCGCTGTGTGTGACAATCCAGCTGTGAGTGATCGCTACCCGGTGATCGACGTGTCTTCCGCGACACGTGATTTCATCGAGCCCATGGCAGATTGTTTCGTCGGCTATCATCGAGAACATCGTGTTCGCGTTTTCGTCAGAGTTCATCACTGATCTCGCTCGGCGCTTTGCGCTCGCCGTCACCCTATGGTCGCGTCCGCGCCTGCTGAGGGTATCCGGGTGAGCAGGGGGAGCGAAGTGAACGAGCGTCGTCTCATCGTCACCTGGAAGAACGATGCATCGAGGGGAATCCTCCCAGTTGCGGAGTTGATCATTCGGGGCACCGAACCACATTACAGGTTCGGCTACCTGGAAGGCGTGCGCGAAGCGCTGCGCTCGGGATTTCAGCCGTTCCTCGCGTTCCCGAACCTCGAGACGACGTACGAGAGCGAGAAGATCTTCCCGTTCTTCGCCAACCGCGTCCTGCCCACGACGCGGCCCGACTACCTCGAATCGCTGACGGCCCTCGGTCTCACTGTGCTGGACACCAGCGTCGCGGAGGTGTTGGGCAGAACGAACGGCCGTCGAGCGACCGACCGGATCGAGACCATCCTTGTTCCCACTCCGGATGCGCTGGGACGATACTGTACGCATTTCTTCCTGCGGGGTGTGAGCTACTCGCCCGGCGCCGAAGAGATCATCGCGCAGCTCGATCCTGACGAACGGTTGGTTCTCGTCGTGGATACGAGCAATGACTATAATCCACGAGCACGGAGCGTACAGGCGCGTAGTCACCAGATCGGCTATGTACCAGACTACCTCGTCGACGATCTAGACGCGCTCGAACGTGCCGGTGCCGTACCGAACGTGTTCGGGGTGCGAGCCAACCTGCCTCCGCAGCCCGCTCACTATCGATTGCTATGTCGAATCGACTGCGAATGGCCTCGGGGCTTCGTTCCGTTTCGAGACGCGCGGCTTGTCCCGTACGGTGGCCGCGAAGCGGCCTGACAAGCTATGCCGCCCCCAGCGGCCAGTGGTGGGCATACCCGTGGTGATCTGAGCTGAGTCGTCGGCGCCGCCACGTGCGAGAGCACGGCGGAGCTCTTCGCGCTCCGCCCGGACGGCGACGGCGATCGATAGCTGCGATATGCATCCGGTCGGCCGGGCGGCGCGGCGCGGCGCGGCGTGGCGGGGTCGCGGCGCGGCGCGCGGGCGTCAGCGCTTGCCGTCGCGGATCCAGGCGGCGCGGGCCTCGGACCAGGCGGCCTCGTCGTCGATGCCGAGCTTGCGGAGCGTCGCGGCGAGCGCGGTCTCGCGCTGGGCGGGGTCGAAGTCGAGGGCGAACTGGAGCTTGCGCGCGCAGACGGGGCAGGGGTGCAGCGGCCGGCGATCGGCCTCGGCCTGGTTGTTCGAGCCGGACACGATGCACTCCCAGAAGACGCAGTGGGACAGGCCGAACATGTGCGAGATCTCGTGGATGAGCGTCCACGTGGCCCGGCGCAGGGCGAGCTTCTGCCAGTCGGCCGGGCGCGGCTCGCCGAAGAAGGCGGCGTCCTGGCGCGCGAAGCTCTGCACGCCGACGCGCTCGCGCAACGACGCCATCCCGAACACGAAGTTCCACGAGGGCTCCGGATAGAGGTCCTCCATCGTGATCGCCATCAGCGCGTAAGCGTCGTCGGGGAGCCGGCCGACGAGCCACTTGAGGACGTCGGGCGCGAGGAGCTGCCGCTTGTGCGTGTGATCGTGGATGCGGGTCCGCGCCTTGACCTCGCCGATCGGCGCGCGCGGCATGATCCGCACCTCGAGCGTGAAGAAGACCTTCACGAGCTCGGCGAGCGAGGCGATCGTCGGCGTGCCGGGCGGGAAGTCGCCGATCGGCAGGAGGTAGATCACGCGCCGCTGGCCGTTCGGCAGGTTCGGCCGGGACGCGATGTAATCGTCGTACGTCTGCGGCTCCTCGGGGTGACTCGCGAGCCAGTCGCTGGCCTGGGGCGGCCCCATCGGCGTGAACTGGCCGGCTGGCGCGAACGCGCGCTGCAGCTCCGGCGAGAGGTGCGAGGTGCCGCCGATCGCCGCGACGTGCGGCCCGGCCTCGGCATCGGCGGGCGCGTCGCCGGGCGCTCCGGGAGGCGCGGTGCCGGGCGCGGTGCCAGGCGCGGTCCGGGGCTCGGCGGATGGCTTCACGCGCGGGCGCTCCGCGTCCGAGCTACACGCGACGAAGAGCGCCGCGAGCGCCGCGAGCGCCGCGATGAGCACCGCACGAGCCACGCGCTCCAGCATAGCCGGAGGGACAGGGCAGGGCCGGGCCGAGTTGCACCCGGCCGGCGGGTGCCTGCTAGATTGCCGCCCGTGGACGCCTCCGGTGCGGGATCGCGATCGGCGGAGGAAAACGGAGAGGAAGGCGCGGCCGGCGCGCCGGGCACGGAGCGCGCGGCGGAACGCGGCGCGGCTGGCGCGGCCGGCGCGGCGGGCCCGGAGCGCACGGCCGTCGCGCTGGTGTGCCTGGCGCTCGCGGGCAGCTGCGCCGGCGCGGGGCTGGCGGCGGCCGTGGCGCGGGCGCTCGGCGCGGCGCCGCTCGGGCCGGCGGCCCTGGGCACGGCGCTCGGCATCGCGGCATGCTGCGGGCTCGGGCGACGCCGCCTCGCGGCACGGCTCCCGGCCGAGCTCGACGGCTGGCTCCGGCGGCGGCGCGCCTGGGGGGCCGTGTGGATCGCCGTCGCTGTGCTCGCGGTCGCCAACACGGCGCGAATCGGGCTGTTCGTCGCGGATCCGGCGCAGGTCTGGGCGTCCGCCACGCCGCCGATCCCGGCGAGCGTGCGCCACCAGTGCTTCGCCGCGTACGTGCGAGCCGGCGAGCTGGCCGCCGCCGGGCAGGCGGACCTGTGGCGCCACGCCGACTACGCGCGGCCGGCCCCGGGCACGCATGCCGACACGGCGATCGACGGCCTCGGCGACTACCTGCTCGATCCGTACGAGTACCCGCCGGTGTTCGCCGTGCTCCCGCGCGCGGCGGTCGCGGCGACCCGCGACTACCACGTGCTGCGCGCCGCCTGGTTCGCGATCAGCGCGGCCGGCTTCTGGCTCGCGTTCGTTGGCGTCGCGATCTGGATCCGCGGGCGCGCGGGCGCGACGGCGCTCCTCCTCGCGCCAGTGCTGGCGCTCTCGCTGCCGCTCGTCATCAACCTGCAGTTCGGGCAGGCGCACCTGATCGTCGTGGCGGCCGCGATGGGCGCGATGCTGCAATTCGCGCGCGGGCGGCGCGCGGCCGGCGCCGTGCTCCTCGCGCTCGCCACCGCGACCAAGGTCTTCCCGGGCCTCTTGCTCGTGCACCTCGCGGTGCGGCGGCAGTGGCGCGACCTCGGCGCGACGCTGGTGGCGCTGGCCGCGCTCGTCGGGCTGGCCGCGCTCGTGCTCGGCCCGGCGACGCTCGCCGCGTTCGTCACCGAGCACGTGCCGCGGATGGCGAGCGGCGAGGCGTTCTCGAACACCGAGGAGAACCCGGACAACCACGCGCTGTACGGCCTGGCGTTCAAGCTGGCCACGCTCGGCGTGCCGAGCGCAGGCCGCGAGCTGGGCGCCGCCCTCGCGTGGATCTGGGGCGTGCTCGCGCTGATCCTCGCCGCGCTGGGCTCCCGCGGCCGCGTCGCGCCGGCCCGTGACGCCGTGATCTGGCTGGGCGTGCTGTGCCTGGCGACCCTGCGCAGCCCGTTCGCGCCGATGTACAGCGCCGTCGGCACGCTGTGGCTGCTCGCGGTCTGGGCCGGCGCCGCGCGGCCGCGGTGGTGGTGGACGGCCGCGGTCGCGGCGAGCTGGGCGGTGCTGCAGGGCTTCCCGGCGATCTTCTCGGACCCGGTCAACGTGCTGGCCTCGTTCCCGTCGCAGATCGCCACGATCGCGCTCGCGGTCGCCGCGGTGTGGCCGCGCCCGCGCGCGGCCGCGCCGTGAGCCGTGAGCCGGCCGCGAAGGCGAACGGCACGAAGGCGCCGCGCGGGAACGGCAAGGGCCGGGGCAAGCACGCAGCCGCCGCGGGCGCCAAGCCGGCGCGCCGCCGCGCCCGCACGAAGTGAGGAGCTCGCGGCGCGGGCGCCTACGGCGCGGGCACCTTGCCGCAGAGCACGTCCGTGGCGACGGTGTCCGGCGTCATCGGGCCGGTGCCGCCGTGGCTCTCGCGCAGCGCCGTCGGGAGCTCGCGCGCCTTCGCGATCTGCCCCAGCACGTCGGCGCCCTCGGTCGCCGTGCGCGCGTAGGTGCCGCGGTCGACCGAGTACAGCCCGAAGTGCGGGCCGAAGCCCTCGGCCCACTCGAAGTTGTCGGTGAGGCTCCAGTGGTAGTAGCCGCGCACGTCCGCGCCGGCGCTCCGCGCGCGCTCGATCGTCTCGAGGATGCGGACCACGTTCTCGGCGCGGCGGCGCCCGACGTCCGTCGCGATGCCGGACTCGGTCACGACCAGCGGCAGGGCCGGGTAGCGCGCCGAGAACGCGAGGAGCACGTCGCCGAAGCCGTCGGTCCACCCCTCGTAGCCCATGCGCGGCACGCAGAACGTCGGATCCTCCGCCGGCAGGCAGGCGCCGAGGTCGAAGCCGCCGAAGCACGGCGTCACGTTGACGAGCGGGATCAGCCCGCTCGCGCCGGTGACGCCCGCGCGGAAGTAGTACTGCAGGCCCAGCCAGTCGAGCGTGCCGGCCCAGTCCGGGTGCGGCTCGTCGGCGACGCCGTCGAGGTCCGGATCGAACGTGCCGTTCAGGATCGAATCGACGAAGATGTAGTGGAACACGTAGATGAGCCGATCGCGCGCGGCGACGTCCGCGGGATCCGTCGACGGCTTGTGCTGGCGCGCGGCCCGCCAGTCGGCGACCGAGAGCGACAGCCCGATCGTCGCCGCCACGCCGTCGCCGTCGGCGTCGACGGTGTCCGCGGCGCGGATCGCCTTGTACATCGCCGCGTGCGCCGCGATGTAGTCGCGCACGGCCGGGATGAACTCGCCGGCGACGTTGTTGATCGAGATCTTGCCGGGCGGGAACGAGCCGACGCCGTACGCCGCGAGCAGGTAGTTGACCGGCTCGTTCAGCGTGCCCCACTCGTCGACGAGATCGCCGAACCGCTCCGCGACGAGCGCGGCGTGCTCCGCCATGTCGGCGATGATCTGCGGGCCGCCGGGCGAGCCGAGGCCGCACAGGTTCGTGTCCGTCGGCACATCGCTGCACGGGATCCCGCGCGGATCGGCGACCCAGACCGGGTTCGAGAAGTGGTGGAGCGTGACGAGCGGGCGGATGCCCATCGCCCGCATGGCCTCGAGCTGCGCGCGGTAGTGCGCGATCGCCGCCTCGTCGAACTGATCGCGCGTCGGCTCGATCCGGGCCCACTCGATCGAGAACCGGTAGCTGTCGAGGCCCATGCCGGCGACCAGGGCCAGGTCCTCCAGGTTCTTCGAATAGCCGCGGACGGCGTCGCCCACGAACGCGCCCTTGCCGCGCCCGCCCTCGGCGAGCGGCAGGGTCCACACGTACCAGTCGGTCGCCGGGTTCATGTCCTCGATCTGCGTGGCGGCGGTCGCGGCGCCGAACCGGAAGCCGCCGCGGCCGGCGTCGCCGGAGAGCGGCGCCATGGCGCCGTACGAGATGGGCGGCGGCGGCGACGGATCCTCGCTGCAGCCGCCGAGCACGCACGCCAGGGCCACGAGGAGTGCTTGTACGCGCGGCATCGTCCCGAACATCGTCCGGATAATGTGCCGCAAATGGCCGCGCCTTGACACGGCAGAGTGGGCCCCTATATTCCGCCCGCTCCGATGGCCAAGCTGCCCCCCTATGGTGTGCTCGTCCGCGATCTCCCGACGCACCGGCGCTTCGAGGTGCCGGCCGAGCGCCTCGCCGAGTGGGTCAAGGGCATGCCGATGCGCGACGCGCTCGGGGCGCCCGAGGGCGATCCCCAGGCCGGCCACGGCGCCGCAGATCTCGACCTGTACGCCGACGGGGCGCACGTGTTCGCCGCCGGCACGTTCCGCGGCGAGGTCACCGTCGCGTGCAGCCGCTGCGTCGAGCCGGTGAAGATCCCGATCGACGAGAAGCTGCGCGTGACGTTCATGCCGCGGCACGAGCTGCCGGAGGACGCCGAGGAGGAGGCCGCGGGCGAGGGGGAGGAGGGCGCCGAGGTCGCCGAGGAGGACCTCGATCTGTTCCCCTACGACGGCGAGTCGATCGACCTCGAGCCCCTGTTCCGGGAGCAGTTCGTGCTGGCGGTCCCGTTCGCGCCGCTGTGCCGGGAAGACTGCAAAGGCCTGTGCCCACAGTGTGGCATCGACCGAAATACAGGTACCTGCAGCTGCGAACCGCCCATCGATCCGCGACTCGCCGCGCTCAAGGGCTTGAAATTACCCCCGTGACCTGGCAAACAAGCCGCCCGGAGCACGTATGGCACTGCAAAAACGTCGTCGAGGACCTACCCGCATCCGTCAACAGCGTTCAGCCTGGATGCGGAAATCGGGTGCCAACCACCCGATGGTCCAGGCCTGCAAGAACTGCGGCGCCCCACGGATCCCCCATCGCGTCTGCATGAGCTGCGGCCAGTACAACGGCGAGACCATCGTCGCGAAGCAGGCCCCCGAGGAGTAAGGGCCCGAAGGGACCGGCGCCGATGCGGGTCGTTGTCGATGGGATGGGCAGCGATCGCGCGCCGGGGCCGGAGGTCCTCGGCGCGCTGCGCGCCGTTCGCGCGCAGCCGCTCGAGGTCATCCTCGTCGGCGATCAGCAGAAGCTCGAGGAGGAGCTCCTGCGCGCGGGCAGGACGCCCGACGACAAGGTCTCGGTCGTCCACGCCTCCCAGGTCGTCACGTTCGACGATCACCCGGCGCAGGCGTTCCGCCGCAAGCCGGATTCGTCGATGCGCGTGGCCGTCTCGCTCGTCGCCGATGGCAAGGCCGACGCGGTCGTGTCCGCCGGCAACAGCGGCGCGGCGCTCGCGTACGGCCTGTTCTTGCTCGGCCGGATCCTGGGCGTCGAGCGGCCCGCGATCGTGACGGTGCTGCCGACGCCGAGCGGCCCGCTCGTTCTGTGCGACAGCGGCGCGAACACCGAGCCCAAGCCGGCCCAGCTGGCGCAGTTCGGCCTCCTGGCCGTGGCGTACGATCGCGCCGTCCACGGCCGCGCGCGCCCGCGCCTGGGCCTGCTCTCGAACGGCTCGGAGCCCGGCAAGGGCACGCCGCTGACGCGCGCGGCGCACGAGCTGCTCACCGCCGCCGAGCGCGCCAAGCCGGAGGCGTTCGACTACGTCGGCTACGTCGAGGGCAGCGAGGTGTTCGCCGGCGTCGTCGACGTGATCGCCACCGACGGCTTCACCGGCAACATCGTCCTCAAGACGTGCGAGGGCATCGCCGAGAGCCTGTTTGGCCTCGTGCGCCAGGAGATCGAGGCCGAGCTCGGCGCCGCGGCGGTCGCCGCCACCGAGCCCGCGCTCGCCCGGCTCGGGGGCGCGATCGCGCCCGCGCTCGCGGGCGTCGCCAAGCGCATCGACTACGCCGAGATCGGCGGCGCGCTGCTCGCCGGCGTGCAGAAGCCGGTCGTGATCGCGCACGGCCGCAGCGACGCGACGGCGATCGGCAACGCGATCCAGGCGGCGGCGCGGTTCGCCGAGCAGAAGCTGCCCGAGCAGCTCGCCCAGGCGCTCAAGCCATAGGCCGGACCACGCTCGCGCGCGCGATCCTCGACGAGATTCGCGGAGCGCGTGCTTCCCTCGCTTGGGTCCGCCGTGCGAAACCCCGGCCCGATGAAGACGGCGCTCCTGTTCCCTGGGCAAGGCTCGCAGCGCGTCGGCATGGGCCGCGATCTCGCGCACAAGCACGACGTCGCGCGGCGCGTCTACGAGGAGGCCGACGCCGTCCTGGGCTTCGCGCTCTCGAAGCTGTGCTGGGACGGCCCCGAGGAGGAGCTGACGCTCACCGAGCACACGCAGCCGGCGATCCTCACGACCTCGATCGCCGTGCTCCGCGTCCTCGAGGGCCAGGGCCTCACCTTCGAGATCGCCGCCGGGCACTCGCTCGGCGAGTGGACGGCGCTCGTCGCCGCGGGCGCGCTCGCGCTCGCCGACGCCGTGCGGCTCGTCCACCTGCGCGGCCGGTACATGCAGGAGGCGGTGCCCGTCGGCGAGGGCGGGATGGCGGCGATCATGGGCCTCGATCCCGAGGTGGTGCGCGCCGTCTGCGAGCGGGCGTCGGCTCCCGGCGAGCCGGTGGAGCCGGCGAACCTGAATGGCGCTGGCCAGATCGTGCTCTCCGGGCACACCGCCGCGATCGAGCGCGCGGTCACCGAGGCCCGGGAGGCGGGCGCCAGGAAGGCCGTGCGGCTCGCCGTGTCCGCGCCGTTCCACTGCTCGCTGATGCAGCCGGCGGCGGATCGGCTCGCCGCCGCGCTCGCGGACGTGGCGGTGGCGGCCCCGCGCGTGCCGGTGGTCGCGAACGTCACGGCCGAGCCGACGCAGGATCCGGCCGCGATCAAGAAGCTGCTCGTCACGCAGGTGACGGCGCCGGTGCGCTGGGAGGAGTCGATCCAGGCGATCGCCAAGCTCGGCGTGACGCGCGCCTACGAGCTCGGCTCCGGCTCGGTCCTGAAGGGGCTCGTGAAGCGGATCGCCCCGTCGATCGAGACGACGACGATCGGCGAGCCGCACGAGACCGAGGCGTTCCAGCCGTAACCGCTAACCGCAAAGAAGACCTCCATGGCGATCATCGACAAGGCACTGTCTGGGCGCGTCGCGCTGGTGACCGGCGCGTCGCGCGGCATCGGTCGCGCGATCGCGGTCGCGCTCGGGCGCCGCGGCGCGAAGGTCCTCGTGAACTACGCCTCCCGCGAGGACGCGGCGCGCGAGGCGGTCCTCGCCGTGGAGGCGGCCGGCGGCCAGGCCGCGCTGGCGCCGTTCGACGTCGGGCAGAGCGCCGCCGTCACCGAAGCGATCAAGGCGATCGGCAAGGAGCACGGCGGGCTCGACATCCTCGTGAACAACGCCGGCGTGGCGATCAACGGCCTCGTGATGCGGTTCTCCGACGAGCAGCTCGGCAAGACGCTGACCACGAACCTGTCCGGCGCGTTCTACTGCACGCGCGCCGCGGCGCCGCTCCTGCTGAAGGCCAAGGAGGCCGGCCGGATCATCAACATCACGTCGATCGTCGGCGAGATGGGCAACGGCGGCCAGGCCGCCTACGCGGCCTCGAAGGCCGGGCTCATCGGCCTCACGATGTCGGTGGCCAAGGAGCTCGCGGCGCGCGGCGTCACGTGCAACGCCGTCTCGCCCGGCTACATCGAGACCGACATGACGGCCGAGCACCTGCCCGAGGCGCAGCGCACCAAGCTCCTCGAGCAGATCCCCCTCGGCCGGATCGGCCGCCCGGACGATGTGGCGGATGCCGTCGCGTTCCTGGCCGGCCCCGAAGCCGCGTACGTGACGGGGCAGGTGCTCCGCGTCAACGGCGGCCTGCGGACCTGATCCGCAACACGTCGCAGAGGCCGGACCGCCCGTTGACGCGGCCCGGCGAGACGGCGTGCTTCGCGATTGATGTGCGCCGGGAAGTGGACTATCAACGCCCGGCAACGTACGAGGTAGTCATGGCTCAGCACGAGGATATCGAGTCCAAGGTCAAGGAAATCATCGTCGCCCAGCTCGAGGTCTCGCGAGAGCAGCTCGGGCACAGCACGTCGTTCATCGACGACCTCAAGGCCGACTCGCTCGCGGTGGTCGAGCTCGTGCTCGCGCTCGAGCAGGAGTTCGGGATCACCATCCCCGAAGAGGACACGGAGCAGATCAAGACGGTCGGGGACGCCGTCAAGTACATCCAGTCCCACTCCGGGAAGAGCGAGAAGAAGTAGAGCTGGGATCGAGCGGGCGCGGTAAGGAGCAGCGTCATGCGTCGCGTCGTCATCACGGGCATCGGCCTCGTCACTCCGCTCGGCAACGACCTCGAGTCCACGTGGTCGGCGCTCCTCGCGGGCCGGAGCGGCGCCGCGCCCATCACGCTGTTCGACGCCCAGAGCTTCGCGACCAAGTTCGCGTGCGAGGTGAAGCGCTGGGATCCGCTCAAGTGGATGGACAAGCGCGAGATCAAGCACATCGATCGCTTCCTCCAGTTCGCGATCGGCGCGTCGATGATGGCGATGGAGGACTCGGGGCTCGGCGCGAAGGTCCCGGCCGGCGAGGAGGAGCGCTGGGGCGTCTACATCGGCGCGGGGCTCGGCGGCGTCTCGACGATCGAGCAGACGTACACCGCCGCCAAGGAGAAGGGGCCGCGGTACGGCTTCTCGCCGTACTTCGTCACCGACATCATCATCAACGAGGCGCCGGGGATGATCTCCATCCGCACCGGCGCCACCGGCCCGAACGTGTCGCACGTCTCGGCGTGCGCGACCGGCGCGCACTCGATCGGCGAGGCGATGCGCGCGATCCGCCACGGCTACGCCGACGGCATGATCGCGGGCGGCACCGAGGCCACGATCACGATCCTCGGCGTCGGCGGGTTCAACGCGATGCGCGCGATGTCGACGCGCAACGACGCGCCCGAGCGGGCGAGCCGCCCGTTCGACAGGGACCGCGACGGCTTCGTGATCGGCGAGGGCTCCGGCATCGTGATTCTCGAGGAGCTCGAGCACGCCAAGCGGCGCGGCGCGCGGATCTACGCCGAGCTCGTCGGCTACGGCGCGAACTCCGACGCGCACCACGTGGCCGCGCCGGCGCCCGAGCACCGCGGCGCGCAGGCGTGCTTCCGGCTGGCGCTCGCCGACGCCAAGCTCGCGCCGAGCGCGATCGAGTACATCAACGCGCACGGCACCTCGACGGACCTGAACGACAAGCACGAGACGATCGCCGTCAAGCGAGCGTTCGGCGATCACGCGAAGCAGCTCGCGATCTCGTCGACGAAGTCGATGACGGGCCACACGCTCGGCGCGGCGGGCGGCATCGAGGCCGGCATCACCGCGCTCGCGATCGCGCGCGGCGTCCTGCCGCCGACCTCGAACTACGAGACGCCGGATCCCGACTGCGATCTCGACTACATCCCGAACCAGCCGCGCGAGCAGCGCGTCGATGTGGCGATGTCGAACAGCTTCGGGTTCGGCGGCACGAACGCGGCGCTGGTCTTGGCTCGCTACAAGGGGGACTAGGATGGGGACGAATACGGGCACGGGTACGGGGACGGGGACGGGGACGAAGCTGCGCTGGATCGCGGGCAGCGATCACGCGGGGCTCCCGCTCAAGCAGCACCTGGTGGCGGTGCTGCAAAAGCTCGGGGACGAAGTCGACGACATCGGCACGCACGGTCCCGAGAGCGTCGACTACCCGAGCTTCGGCGCGGAGGTCGGGCGGCGCGTCGCGGCGGAGCCGGGCGTGTACGGCCTCGTCGTGTGCGGCACCGGCATCGGCATCGGCATCGCGGCGAACAAGGTCCCCGGCGTGCGGTGCGCGATCGTCCACGACGCGTTCACGGCCGAGATGGCGCGCGCGCACAACGACGCGAACGTGATCGCGCTCGGGGCGCGCGTCGTGGGGCCCGGGGTGGCGGAGTCCGCGGTCGCCGCGTTCCGGGCCGCCGCGTACGAGGGCGGCCGGCACCAGCGCCGCATCGATCAGCTCGCCGAGCTGGAGCGGACCGGGGGGAAGTAGCGATGCGGTGTCCATTCTGCGGTGCGACCGAGGACAAGGTCATCGAGACCCGTGTCTCGAAGGACGGAACGGAGATCCGGCGCCGCCGCGAGTGCGACGGCTGCAGCCGGCGGTACACGACGTACGAGCGGATCGAGGAGTCGATGCCGCTCGTGGTCAAGAACGACGGCCGCCGCGAGGCGTTCGATCGCGCGAAGATCGAGCATGGGATCATCGTGGCGGTCGCCAAGCGCCCCGTCTCGCGCGATCAGATCTCGGCGCTGGCGCTCGACGTCGAGCGCGAGCTCGGCGAGCTCGGCGTCGCGGAGCTGCCGTCGCGCGACATCGGCGAGCGGGTGCTGCAGCGGCTGCGCTCGCTCGATCAGGTGGCGTACGTGCGGTTCGCGTCGATCTACCGCGACTTTCGTGACCTCGAGGGCTTCGTGAAGGAGCTCGACTCGCTGCGCGGCGAGGACACCGGGCGTCACGAGCTGGGCGTGGTCGCCGAGGCGATCGAGCCGAGCACCGAGCGCACCGAGCCGGGCGCAAAGCCGTCGGACGGCGACGAGCCCGCGCCGGGGGCGTGATGGCCGGGCGGCGCCGCCCGAAGGCTCCGGCGCCCGATGCGGCCGCGCAAGGCGAGCTCGATCGCCGGCACATGGCGCGCTGCCTCGAGCTGGCGGCGCAGCACCGCGGGCGCACGTCGCCGAACCCGATCGTCGGCTGCGTGATCGTGGGCGCGGACGGCGCGGTGCTCGCCGAGGGGGCGCACCGCGGCCCGGGCCAGGACCACGCCGAGATCGCGGCGCTGCGGCAGCTCGGCCGCGCGGCGCCCGGCGCGACGCTCTACGTGAACCTCGAGCCGTGCAACCACCACGGCCGCACGCCGCCGTGCGCGCCGGTGGTGCGCGACGCGGGGGTCGCGCGCGTCGTGATCGGCATGGAGGATCCGATCCACGGTCACGGCGGCGGCGCGGAGCTCTTGCAGCACGCGGGGATCGCCGTCGACGTCGGCGTGCTGCGCGAGGCGTGCGAGCGCGCGAACCTGCCGTTTGTGAGGTGGGCCGTGCAGCGCCGGCCGGCGTTCACGCTGAAGGCGGCGATCACGCTCGACGGCAAGATCTGCACGGTGGCGGGCCAGTCGAAGTGGATCACGGGCCCCATGGCGCGCGCGGATGTGATGCGGCTGCGCGACGCGCACGACGCGGTGCTGGTCGGCGTCGGCACGGTGCTCGCCGACGACCCGCGGCTGACCGCCCGCGGAGGGGGCGGCCGCGATCCGCAGCGGATCGTCCTCGACAGCCAGCTCCGCACGCCGCCGTCCGCGAAGCTCCTGCCGAAGCGGCGCGGTCCGCGCACGATCCTCGCGTGCGGCGCGAAGGCGCCGGCGGCGCGCGAGAAGGCGCTCGTGGCGCGCGGCGCCGAGGTCTGGCGGGTCCGCACGCATGCCGATGGCCGCGTGGACCTGGCGGAGCTCGGCAAGCGGCTCGCCGCGGCGAACATCTGCTCCGTCCTCGTCGAGGGCGGCGGGGACGTCCACGCGTACATGATCGAGCACGGCTATGCTGACGAGCTGGTCCTGTACGTGGCGCCGAAGGTCGTAGGCGGCCCGGCGCGGAGCTGGGTCGGCGGCGAGGGCTTCGCCTCGCTCGGCGCGGCGCGCAAGTTCGTGTTCGATGCCGAGACGACCGACCTCGGCGGCGACCTCCGCCTGACGGCGCGGCCGTGGCCCGGCCCGCGGTACCCGGAGGATGATGCCGCCGACGATGATTTCTTCGAGCCGTGACGGCGTGAGATCGAGAGCGCGGACGTAGGTGCTCGGGTGGAGACGCGCGGCTGCTATCGCGCGCCGCGCTTGGCGAGGCGCGGGCGTTCTCGCACGAAGGATGGATACGCCGCTTATCACGCGTGACAGGCCACCGTGTAGTATGAGGGTCAGCGGCCGGGACTCGGTGACGAGCTCAAGTTTTCGCGAATAGCGAAACTGACCAGGGAGCTCCGAGGCGCCACGGCGGCCGGTGCGGCGTCGAGACCTCTAGTGAATGCGTAGTGCTGTACGTCGTGTATATACATTCTGGCTGTTGTCGGCTCATGTGTCATCTTCAATATAGTCTGGGACATTTTTTGACATGCGAGGTGCTGGAGGCTAATTGAGCGATTCAATATGTTCACGAACAACCATAGCCGCAGTCCTGGCAGCGCTGGCAGCGCTGGCAGCGCGGCGATCCTCTGTCTCGGACTCACGGTCGCCTGCTCCATGGAGCGGTCCCCACCTCCTGATCCGGGCGACATGCTCGAGGACCGAAAAACGTACCTCGGCGGGGCCAGCGGTCAGAGCTCCATCGGCCCTGAGGGTGGGACGCTCGAGGTTGCGAGCGTCCGGCTCACGGTCCCGGCAGGCGCGCTGACATCCAGACAGCTCATCAAGATGCGACTCGAGATTGCCGATCGCGAGACCTTCACCGGCTTCTCTGCCGCGGCGCCGCGGATCATCCTCGAGCCGGAAGGACTGCGGTTCGCCCAGCCCGTCACGCTCCAGATACCCTATGGATCGCTGTATCCGCTGTCGGCCGTGGAGGAAGCGCTGGTCTCGCTCTACTACGACAACCCCACCATCGGGGAGGTCGAGCTCCTCGAGACCACCAAGGACCCCCTGGCCCGGGTGGTCTCCGCCCGGCTCGAGCACTTCTCGACCTACTCGGCGCTCTACCTCAGCATCGACGACGTCGTCAGCGGCCTGGTGACGAACCCGGTGCAGATCAAGGCCGTCGCCGTCGGGTTGCGCAACTACCTCCAGGCGATGCCCGGCAGCAATTCTGGGCGGCGCAACTACTTCTATTCGTTCTTCGAGCCGACATTTCTGCCCTTCATGAATATCGCGCGTGCGGTGTACGCCCCGGCAAGCGACCCCATTTCGCTGGCGTTCCCGGGAGATGACTTCGACAGCGATGGCAACCCGAACATCGTTGACAGCTTCCCGCTCGATCCGACGAACGGCGGCGACACCTCCGGTCCCACCATCGTCAGCGTCACCCCATCCGGCACCGGCGTATCCGCCGCGCCCGGCGATATCGTTGTCAGATTCTCGGAACCTGTCGCCACGCCTACCTTGCGAGGGGCGGTGCGGCTGACCTCGGGCGGCGTGGTCTACGCGCTCGACCTCCTTTCGGTTGACGCCACGCGGACCATTGCCACCTACCACCACGCCTACTCGCTCTGGGGCGACACGCTCTATACCGTGGAGGTGGCGGGCGTGACGGACCTGACCTACAACAAGATGGCGACGAATACGTCGAACACGTTCCACACCGCGGACCTGACCGGCCCGGTGCTCGTCGCCATGAGCCCATCGGGGAACAACGTGCCAGTGACCACCAGCACCGTGACGCTGGCGTTCAGCGAGGCCATGCAGCCGGGCACGCTCGCCGGTCAGCTCATCGGCCCGGGCAACCCGGGGCTGGTGTTCCAGTCGCTCAGCCCCGACGGCAGGACCGCGACCTTCAGTCTCACGGAGCCGCTGATAGACAGCTTCGTCTACTCCCTCAATCTCAGCGCCAACGCGCGCGACCTGGCCGGCAACCCGGTCACCCTCGGACCGGCCACGTTCTCGTTCCGCACGGAAGATCTGACGCCGCCGTCCATCGCCTACGTGCTGCCCGATACGCTCACCGTCAACCCCGACACCCCGGAGGATATCCGCATTCGTTTCAACGAACCGATGAATCCGGCCTCCCTCGCCGGCAAGGTCACCCTGAGCGGTGGCACGCTGAACCCGACCGTGACCCTGAGGTCGCTCGATATCTACGGCCTGGTCGCCACCTTCTCGATCGATGGCCCACTCGATCAAGAGCAGGAATACCTGATCACAGTGAGCAGCGGTTATGCCGACGTGGCGGGGAACGCCAGCACGCTGGCGAAGGCGATGGGGTACTTCAAGACCCTGGACACGATCCGGCCGCAGGTCGCGAGCTTCCTTCCGCACGGCGGGAACGTCGCCTACACGAGCGGTGTGACGCTGGCGATCACGTTCACCGAGGGCATTCTGCCCGGCACGCTGCCGACGAGCCTGGCCATCACTCGCACCGTGAATGGCGCCGCCGTCCCGAACACCCTTGTTGGTTACGATCCAGTGGCGTTTGTCGCTACTTACGGTATTGCTTCCGGGGATCTCCAGACCTACGAGCGCTACGACGTGAGCCTCGCGGCGGTGGTCACCGACGACTACCACAACGTCATCACCGGGCCTCTCACCTCCTGGTTCCGCACGCAGTCGTTTGATGATCCGCACATCGTGAACTACTCGCTCGATAAGTGTGGAGGCGTGAAGACCAGCCTGCGCCTGTTCTACGATCGAACGATGGACCCGGCGTCGGTGACCGGCCACGCGATGTACCTGCGGCACTTCTACACCGTCTACGAGACGCGTGATGTGGCACCCAGCCTGATGTGCGCGACCTACCACCCGGCGCAGGAGAACCCGAATCTGGGCATCTGCCTGCTCGCGTGCGCCATCTTCAATCCAACATATGAATGCGCCGCGGCCTGCTACATCCTCAATCCTCCCATCCCAGCGTGGTACGAGTACGCGCCGACCTGTCTCATCACCGATCATTACGCCGCCTCCGAGGTGCTCACCCTGCCGTTCAAGACGTCCATCTCGAGCGACCAGACGTTTGTCTTCGAGGCGCCGCAGATCCTCGCTTCATCGTCGTCGTACAACAATCTCTATATCCAGTCAGATCCCGCCGGAGGCACGAGTACGACGCTGCCCGCCGCGGATCTCGACGGTCGCCCGGCCAACCAGCCCTATTTCACGCAATCGCCGCCGGTCTTCGGAAACACCTGCCCGTAGTCCGCTCAGCTTCCCCGGAGGGCTGGGTCGGCGGCAAAGGCTTCGCCTCGCTCGGCGCGGCGCGCAAGTTCGTCTTCGATCCCGAGTCGACCGACCTCGGCGGCGACCTCCGCCTCACGGCGCGGCCGGCGCCCGGCCGCGGCCCAGCGACGACGACGGCGACTTCTTCGAGCCGTGACTGCCGCCGAAGAGAAGATCGAGAGCGCGGGCGAGGGTGCTCGGGTGGAAACGCGCGGCTGCCATCGCGCGCGGGGCGCTCCGCGGCTCGTTCGCTCGGGGAGGCACTTTGCTTCGCAGGGAGGTGGTTGCCCGCACGCCCGCCCACCGTTGGTGCTCGCACGACCGATCGGCCCCACTCACTTCGCCGCGGAGGCCCCGTCGCGCGGGCGCGCCGCGCTTGGCGAGGGGCGGGGCTTCGCGCACGAAGGATGGATGCGCCATCTGTCGCGTGTGACTTCGCGAGCAGAAGTGCGAATGGTCACGAGTGTCTCAGTCTCGAGCACCGAAGCGATCGAGATCCGCGATCAGAACGAGCTGGTTGGCGTCGACGCCGGCTCGGACCTTGAGCCGCGGGCGATCGGCATCGGGCAGGCCCTCCAGATGGATCGCGGCGCGGCCTTGCCGATAGGCAGCTGCCACGGACTCGCGTTCGCCGAGGCCGCCGTAGAAGCCGATCGCGAAGCTCCGCGCGGCGTTGTCGCGGATCGCGCCGCCCATTCCAATGACGCAGTCCACGTGCGCCAGCAGCGACTCCGCCTGCGCCTCGCTGTAGCAGGCGCTCAACACAACGAGCTTGACGGAGGTCCCCGCCGCTCCGAACGCCTCCTCGAGCGCCGCCGTCGAGACGAGCTGCGCGCGGCCATCGGGGCCATGAAAAAACAAGCCCGGTAGACGTTCGCCTCTGCCCCTTGTGCTGGGGTGCGGAGCCGGACCGGGCGGGTGCTCGCCAGCCGTGGCAGAGCTGCCATGACCGCTGAAGTGGACCACCGTCGGTCTGAACCTCCGCAGGGCGCGCAGCAGATCGAGCGGCTCCGCGGCCCACCGGGTCACGAGCTCGAAGCCGTTCCGGAAGTCGCTACGCTCCAGCTCCGCCTGGATTGCGCGCACTTCTCGATCCAGCGCGAGCCAGTCTGTGTCGCTCGGATTGGCGGCCAGGAACAGGATGGTGTGCTTTCTGGTCGGTCGCCTCGAGGGCTCTGATGCCTCGCCGCGGGGGGCGCCGCGCTGGCTCTCGGAGAGAGCGATGGAGCGATTCGAGAAGGAGCAATCCAGGATCCAGACGAAACCGGCGCTGTCTCCCGCAACGATCGCGGTCTCGGTCGCGGCGACCGCAGTGTAGTTGGCGTCACCTCGATGCGTGGTGAGACAGGCATAGGTCTCGAGATCCCAGATCTTCAGGGTCCTGTCACTCGATGCCGAAACCACGCCCCGGCCATCTGCCGTCAGCCCGCATGTGTTCACGCAACCGGCGTGCTCTTCCAGGGTAGCGAGCAGGTGCCCGTTCTCGAGGTCCCAGACCTTCAGCGTCTGGTCCGCTGACGCCGAGACCACACGCCGGCCGTCCGCCGTCACCACGCACGCCGTTATCGCGCCTGCGTGGCCTTCGAGTGTGGAGAGCTCACGTCCGAGGTCGACGTCCCAGACCGTCAGGATCCGGGCATCCGAAGCAAAGACCACGCGCCGGCCGTCCGCCGTCACCGTGCAGGCGTTTAGCCGGCTGACGTGGCCCTCCAGGGTAGCAAGCACGCGCTCGCTGCTGAGGTCCCAGACCTTCACGGTTCCGTCGATCGACGCCGAAACTGCACGTCTACCGTCCGGCGTCACCGCGCATGCACCGACCCAGCCGGTGTGACCTTCCAGCGTGGCAACTTCGCGCGCGTTCTCGAGATCCCAGATCTTCAGGGTCCAGTCACTCGATGCCGAAACCAAGTACCGGCCGTTCGCTGTCACTGCGCACGCGTTCACGCTGCCCTTGTGGCCTTTCAAGGTGGCAAGCGCGGAACCGCTCACGAGATCCCAGATCTTCAGGGTCCGGTCCCACGACGCCGAAATCAGGCGTCGGCCGTCCGCTGTTCCCGCGCACGCGCTCACTTGCTCGGCGTGGCATTCTCGAGCACTGACTGCGCGCCCACTCTCGAAGCGCCAGACTCTCAAGATTCGATCCTCTGACGTCGAGATCAGCCGCCGGCCATCTGCCGTTACCACGCACGCCCGCACCGGGCCGCCGTGTCCCTGCAGCGTGTCGAGCAAGCGTCCATCCTCGAGGCCCCAGATCTTCAGCGTCGAGTCGCTCGATGCCGAGATCACGCGACTCCTATCGGCTGTCACTGCGCACGCGTTCACGCACCCCTCGTGACCTTTCAGGGTAACGAGCACACGCCGGCTCTCGAGATCCCAGATCTCCAGCGTCCCATCGCTCAATGCCGAGACCGCACGCCGGCCGTCCGCCACCACTGCCAACCCTCTCACCTTGCGGTCAGGGGCCAGATCCAACAGCTCTCTTACGCCCAGCACCTTCGACGCCGAGACCACGCGCCGTCCATTCGCTGTCACCATGGTCCCTCTCGCCTCGTGGCGGGGCGCTTCCACGGTGGCAAGCTCGCATGCGCGATCCAGATCCCATAGCTTCAACATCCCGTCCCAGGACGCCGAGAGCGCTCGATGTCCATCCACCGTCACCGCGCACGCGCTCACCTCGGTGGCGTGGCCCTCCAGCGTGGCAAGCTCGCGACCCGTGTCGAGGTCCCAGATCTTGAGTGTCCGGTCGAAGGACGCCGAGAGCACGCGTCTGTTGTCGGCTGTCACCGCGCACGCGCTCACCCCGCCTGCATGGCCCATCAGGGTAACGAGCTCGCGACCCGTGTCGAGATCCCAGACCTTCAGCGTCCGGTCAAACGACGCCGAGACCGCGCGTCGGCCGTCCGTCGTCACCGCGCACGCGCTCACCCAGTCGGCGTGGCCCTCCAGCGTGGCGAGCTCACACCCGCTGTCGAGATCCCAGATCTTGAGCGTCCGGTCGTCCGATGCCGAGACCACACGCCGGCCGTCCGCGGTGACCGCACACGCATTCACCCAGCCTGCGTGACCCACGAGGTCGCGCATGAGCGAAGAGCTCTCGGTCGCTCCGTGGCGTACGCGCAGAAACTCCGTCTCTGTCGCTGTCGGCAGCTGTTCATTGACGTAGTCCGCGCTCCATCCGAATCGCCGCAGCCGATTCCACACGAGCGCTGCAGTTGCCTCGGGCGCGGCGCGCAGCCAGTGCGAGTCGCGTGCGAGCGCCCGGGCCAGGTCATCGAGACGCTGCCAGATCACGGCGTCGCCGCGCACACGGCAGCGCTCGGCCGCGCGCGTCACATCGGCCTCGACCTCGTGCGCGCCGAGCTCGCGGCACTTCGCCTCCAGGAAGTGCGTATCGGCGGCGAGCTGCCAGGCCGTCGACCAGTCGCCGGCCTCTACGCGGTGGATCAACGCGTGGCGCAGCGCGTACCGCCGCGCTGCGGGGTCCATAGGCGCTGGCCATGTGGCGAGCCGACGCGCCAGCGCGGTGTGATAGCCGCGGAGCGGGGCCGCGCCGAGCACCCCGGCGATGTGCGCGCGGATCGAGTCGTGGTGCAGCCGATACTCAGCTTGTCCATCCGGCCGCCGGGTCTCCACGAGGAGCTCGCGCGCCCCGCGTACGAACGTCCGCCGCTCGATACCGCCGGTCCATCCGGCGACGGTGCTGAGCTCATCGAGTGAGAGAGCCTCGCGCGCGGCGCACAGGATCCCGAGGCCATCCACGATGGATGGATCAGTCGCGATGCGCTCCCACGATCGCTCGAGCAGCGCCGCGAGACCGCGCGGGATGTCTTCGACGCGGCGCTGCTCCGCAGGCAGCACCTTCAGGTGTCGCTGCAACGTCACCGCGTGCTGTATGTTGCCGCCCGCGCAGATCACGGCCGCGTCGACGAAGCGCGCATCGAGCCCGAGCGCTGAGGCAGCGTGCTCCCAGAACGTGTGGACGGTCGCGTTGTTATCGGCTGCGCGGGCCGGATCGTCGAGATCGATGCGCACCAGCTCACCATCGCGCGCCTCGAGGCTCGACACATATGGATGGCGCAACCGGCTCGTACAGAGGACGCTCACGCCGTGCGGTAGTGCGTGCGGCAGGAAGGCTGCGAGCGGATCACCGGCCGGAGCGCCGACAGGCGGATCGTACCCGTCGAGGCCGTCGATCAAGACGGCCATCCGCTCGCCGCGCGGAATCAGCTCCTTCGCCGACACGCGCGCCAGGATCGCCGCCAGCCGCGCGGCTGGATGCTTTCGTTCGTCCGCCTCCGGCTCACGCTGTCCAGGGAAACACTCCTCGATCTGTGCCACCAGCGAGCTGTGGCGAGCGACAATTAGATCTCCCCAGCGACGACAATTAGATCGCCCCATCGCGACGGCGTAGCTGGCCGGTCAGAGGGCCGTGGTCTCCCCCGAAGCGGAGGCCCAGGTACCCGTGCGACCAGTGAGCAACGCTCAAGTGAGGAAACTGATGGAAGAGATGAACAAACACGGGCAGATCGGCCAGGCCGCGATGAAGGCGGACATGGATCGGAAGACGGCGCGCAAGTACGTCGCC
>DATMCI010000082.1:0-78363 GCA_035558535.1 Kofleriaceae bacterium | reverse complement strand
CGCGGATGCCGGCGACGGAACGGCGTCAGCCGTCCTGCCGGCGGTGCCGGTGCTGCTGTCGGGCAAGACCGAAGCGGCGGTGCGCGCGCAGGCCGCGCGGCTCCGCGCGCACCTGGCGGCGCACCCCGACCTCGCGCTGGTCGACGTGGCGTACTCGCTGGCCTCGACGCGGGCGCAGCTCGCGCATCGCGCCGTCCTGGTCGCCCGCGATCGGGCCGCGTTGCTCGACACCCTGGCAGCGGTCGCGGAGGGCCGGCCGACGCCGCACGCGGTGGTGAGCCAACGCACCGGCGCAGACAAGGTGGTGTTCGTGTTCCCCGGCCAGGGCTCGCAATGGCCGGCCATGGCGCGCGCGCTGCTCGACACCGCGCCCGTGTTCCGCGACCAGATCGCCGCCTGCGCGCGCGCGCTGGCGCCGCACGTCGACTGGCCCTTGCTGGCGGTGCTCCGCGGCGATGCCGGCGCGCCCGCGCTCGAGCGGGTCGACGTCGTGCAGCCCGCGCTGTTCGCGGTCATGGTCGCACTCGCCGCGCTGTGGCGCGCGATGGGCGTCACGCCCAATGCGGTGATCGGCCATAGCCAGGGCGAGGTCGCGGCGGCGTACGTCGCGGGCGCCCTGACGCTCGAGGACGCGGCGGCGGTGGTCGCGCTGCGCAGCCGCGCGCTGACCCGGCTCGCCGGGCAGGGGGCGATGGCGGCGGTCGAGCTCGGGGTCGACGCGCTGGCGCCGCACCTCGCACCGTTCGGCGCACGGCTGGCGGTGGCGGCGATCAACAGCCCGACGGCGACCCTGGTCGCGGGCGAGCCGGCGGCGATCGAGGCCCTGCTCGGGCAGCTGGGAGCCGCGCAGATCTTCGCACGGCAAGTGCGGGTGGACTACGCCTCGCACACCGCGCAGGTGGAGGCGGTGGAGGCCGAGCTCCTGGCCGCGCTGGCGAACATCGCGCCGCGGCCGGCGACGATCCCGCTGTACTCGACGGTGACCGGGGCGCTCGTGGCGGGGGACGAGCTCGATGGGGCGTACTGGTATCGCAACCTGCGCCAAACTGTCCGGTTTGCGGACGCGGCGGCGCGGCTCTGGGCCGACGGGCACCGCTACTTCGTCGAGGTCAGCCCGCACCCGGTGCTCGCGCTGGCGCTGACCGAGATCGTGGAGCGTGCAGCGGCTTCCGTGGAGCCACGGCCAACCGCGGCCCTGCGCGCCACAGTGATCGGAACGCTGCGGCGCGAGGACGGCGACCTCGGTCAGCTCGTGCGGTCGCTCGGCGAGTTGCACGCCTCTGGCCAGCGCGTCGACTGGGTCGCGTACTTCGACCTGCTCGGCGCCGGTGTGGGCGCGCGGCCACGGCGGATCGCGCTGCCGACGTACGCGTTCCAGCGCCAGCGGTTCTGGCTCGATCCACCGCGGACGCGCAGCGCCGATGTGGCATCTGCGGGCCTCTCGCCGGCCGACCATCCGTTGCTCGGCGCCTCGCTGGCGGTGGCCGACCGCGAGGAGGTCCTGTTCACGGGCCGGCTGTCCTTGGCCGAGCACCCCTGGCTGGCCGGTCACGTGGTGTTCGGCACGGTGATCGTGCCGGGCACCGCGTTCGTCGAGCTGGCGCTGGTGGCGGCGCACCGCACCGGGCTCGACCGGGTCGACGAGCTGGTGCTGGAGACGTCGCTCGTGCTCCCGCCGCGGGGCGCGGTGGTGGTGCAGGTCGCGGTGGGCGCGCCCAACGAGACGGGGCGGCGGCCGCTGGCGATCCACGCGCGCGCGGAGGACGCACCGCCCGGCGTGGCGTGGACGCGGCACGCGAGCGGCACGCTCGCGCCCGCGGCGCCGGAGGACGCGGCCGCGCTCGATCTGCACGCGTGGCCGCCGCCGGGCGCGATCCCGCTGGCGATCGAGGGGCTGTACCCGGAGCTGGCCACGGCGGGGCTCGACTACGGCGCGGCGTTTCAGGGGTTGCGGGGCGTGTGGCAGCGCGGCGACGAGCGGTTCGCGGAGGCCGCGCTCCCCGCGGCGATCGACGCGGACGCGGAGCGGTTCGTGCTGCACCCGGCGCTGCTCGATGCCGCGCTGCACGCGCTGGCGGCGGAGGGGCTGGGCGAAGGCGCGGCGGTGGCGCTGCCGTTCGTGTTCCGCGGCGTCTCGCTGCGCGCGGTGGGCGCGTCTGCGCTCCGCGTGCGCCTCGTGCGCGGCGCCGCGGCAGGCGAGTTTGCACTCGCGCTGGCCGATGGCGCGGGCGAGCCGCTGGCGCAGATCGAGGCGCTGACGAGCCGGCCGGCGTCGGCGGAGCAGGTGCGCGAGGCGCGGTGGTCGCACCAGGATGCGCTGCTGCAGGTCGCGTGGACCGAGCTGGCCAGCGCGCCAGCCGCGCCGCAGCGGCCGGAGCGCTGGGCCGTCATCGCGGCGCCCGAGGGAGCGCCCGACGCGCTCGGGGAGGCGCCCGACGGTGTCGTGCTCGAGCACCACGCCGACCTCGCCGCGCTGCGCGCCGCGCTGGATCAGGGCGCCGCGCCCCCCGACGCGGTCGTGCTGGCGGGGCGCGCCGCGAGCGCGCCGGCATCGGCCGATCTGATCGCCGCCGCGCACGCCGCTGCCGCACGGGCGCTCGCCGAGCTCCAGGGCTGGCTCGCCGACGAGCGGCTGGCCGCGTCGCGGCTGATCGTGCTGACGCGCGGCGCGCTGGCCGCGCGCCCCGACGACGGCGTGCCGGATCTGGTCCACGCGCCGCTGTGGGGACTGGTCCGGTCCGCGCAGAGCGAGCACCCGGATCGCGCGATCCTGCTGGTCGATCGCGACGACCACGCCGCGTCGCGCGCGGTCCGGCTCACCGGGCTCGATGCGGCGGAGACCCAGCTCGCGGTGCGCGACGGCGTGTGCCTGGCGCCCCGGCTCGTCGCGGCGCGCCCGCCACAGCCTCGGGACGCAGCCGAGACCGCGGCGCCCCGGCCGCTGACGCCCGGGAGGACGGTGCTGATCACGGGCGGGACGGGGACGCTGGGGGCGCTCCTGGCGCGCCACCTGGTCGCAGCGCACGGCGTGACCCACCTGGTGCTGGTGTCGCGGCAAGGCCCGGCCGCGCCGGGCGCCGAGGCGCTCGCGCGCGAGCTCGGGGCCGCCGGCGCGCACGTCACGCTCGCCGCGTGCGACGCGGCCGACCGCGGCGCGCTGGCCGCGGTGCTCGCCGCGATCCCGCCCGCGCACCCGCTGACCGCGGTGATCCACGCCGCGGGCGTGCTCGACGACGGCGTCGTCGGCGCGCTCACGCCGGCGCGGCTCGGCGCGGTGCTCGGGGCCAAGCTCGACGCGGCGGTGCACCTGCACGAGCTGACGCGGCCGCTCGAGCTGTCGGCGTTCGTGCTGTTCTCGTCGCTGGCGGGCGTGCTCGGCGGCCCGGGCCAGGCCAACTACGCCGCGGCGAACACGTTCCTCGACGCGCTCGCCCAGCATCGCCGAGCCCTGGGGCTGCCGGGGCTCTCACTCGCCTGGGGCTATTGGGAGACCCGGACCGGGCTCACCGCGCACCTGTCGGAGTCCCAGGTCGAGCGCATGGCGCGCGGTGGCGTGGTCGCGCTGACGTCGGACGAGGGGCTCGCGCTGCTCGATGCCGCGCTCGCGCGGCCGGACGCGACGCTGGTGCCGGCACGGCTGGATGCCGCCGCGCTGGGGGCGCACGGCCCGGCGCGGTCGCCCGTGCTCCGGGGACTGGTCCGGGGCCACCGGCCGCGGCGGCCGGCCGCGCGGACCACCGCCGGATCGGAGATGGCGGAGCAGCTGCGAGGGCTGGCGCCGGCCGAGCGCGAGCACGCGCTGCTCGAGCGGGTCCGCGCCGAGGTGGCCTCCGTCCTCGGCATCGCCGATCCGAGCACCCTGGCGCTCGGGCGGCCGCTCTCGGAGCTCGGGCTCGACTCGCTGATGGCGCTCGAGCTCCGCAACCGGCTCGCCGCCGCCACGGGGGCGCGTCTACACGCGACGCTGGTGTTCGATCACCCGACGCCGGGCGCGCTGGCGCGGTTCCTCACCCAGAAGCTCGCCGAGGACGGGCTCGCCAGCGCGCCGGAGGCTGGCGCAGCCGTGCCCGCGACGACGGTCCGCCGCGACGACGATCCGATCGCGATCGTGGCGATGGGGTGCCGGTTCCCCGGCGGGGTGCGGACGCCCGAGGAGCTGTGGCAGCTCCTCCGTGAGGGGCGCGACACGATCGCGGAGCTCCCCGACAACCGCGGCTGGGACATCGCGGCGCTCTACGACCCGGACCCGGACGCGATCGGTAAGAGCTACGTGCGCACGGGCGGCTTCCTGTATGACGCCGATCAGTTCGACCCGGAGTTCTTCGGGATCAGTCCGCGCGAGGCGCTGGCGATCGATCCGCAGCAGCGGCTGCTGCTGGAGACGGCGTGGGAGACGGTCGAGCGTGCGGGGCTCGATCCCGCGGTGCTGCAGGGGTCGGCGACAGGCGTGTTCGTCGGGGTGATGTACGGCGACTACGCGGCGCGGCTGCATGAGGTACCGGGCGACCTCGAGGGGTATGTCGGGATGGGCAGCGCGGCCAGCGTGGCGTCGGGGCGGATCGCGTACGCGCTGGGGCTGCAGGGCCCGACGGTGACGATCGACACGGCGTGCAGCTCATCGCTGGTGGCGCTCCACCTCGCAGCGCAGGCGCTGCGGCAGGGCGAGTGCTCGCTCGCGCTCGCGGGCGGGGTCACGGTCATGGCGACGCCGAGTATCTTCATCGCGTTCAGCCGCCAGCGGGGGCTGGCGCCCGATGGCCGCTGCAAGTCGTTCTCGGCGGCAGCCGACGGCACCGGCTGGAGCGAGGGCGCCGGGATGCTGCTGCTCGAGCGGCTCTCCGATGCGCAAAAGAACGGCCATCCGGTGCTCGCGCTGCTCCGCGGCTCGGCCGTCAACCAGGACGGCAAGAGCCAGGGCCTGACCGCGCCCAACGGGCCCGCCCAGGAGCGCGTCATCCACCAGGCGCTCGCGAACGCGCGGCTCCTCCCCGAGGACGTCGACGCCGTCGAGGCCCACGGCACCGGCACGACGCTGGGTGATCCGATCGAAGCCCACGCGCTGCTCTCCACGTACGGGCGGGCTCACGTCGAGGACCGTCCGCTGTGGCTGGGGTGCCTCAAGTCCAACCTCGGCCACACGCAGGCGGCGGCGGGGGTGGGCGGCGTCATCAAGATGGTGCTGGCGATGCAGCACGGCGTGCTGCCGCGGACGCTGCACGCCGAGGAGCCGTCGCCGCACATCGACTGGTCAGCGGGCGCGGTCCGGCTCTTGACCGAGCCGGTGCCGTGGCAGGCGAACGGGCGGCCGCGCCGCGCCGGGGTGTCGTCGTTCGGGATCAGCGGCACCAACGCGCACGTCGTGCTCGAGGAGGCGCCGCCGGCAGCGGCGTCCACCGACGCGGCCAGCGCGCCGCCGGCAGCGACGCCAACGCTGGTACCGCTGCTGCTGTCTGCCACGACCGAGGCGGCGCTGCGCGGCCAGGCCGCGCGGCTGCGCGAGCACCTCGCGGCCCGTCCCGAGCTCGCGCTCGCGGACGTCGCCTACTCGCTCGCCACCACGCGCTCGCAGCTCGAGCACCGCGCCGTGCTGGTCGCCGCCGATCGGGTCGCGGTGCTCGACGCGCTCGCAGCTGTCGCGCAGGGCCAGCCGACGCCGCACGCGGTGATCGGCCAGCGCACCGCGCCCGGCAAGCTGGCAGTGCTGTTCACGGGCCAGGGTAGCCAGCGCCCGGGCATGGGCCGCGCGCTCTACGACGCGTTCCCGGTGTTCCGGGATGCCTTCGATGCGGTGTGCGCGCACCTCGACGCCGCGCTCGCGGAACCGCTCGAGCTCGCCGAGGCCGCCAGGGCCCAGCACGCGGTGCGCGACGTGGTGTTCGCCGCCGCGGGCCCGGAGGGCGCCGATGCCGCGGCGTCGCTCGACGAGACCCTGTACACCCAGCCCGCGCTGTTCGCGCTCGAGGTCGCGCTGTTCCGCCTGCTCGAGTCGTGGGGCCACGAGGTGGACCTCTTGCTCGGGCACTCGATCGGCGAGCTGGTGGCGGCGCACGTCGCGGGGGTGTTCTCGCTGGCGGACGCGTGCACCCTGGTCAGCGCGCGGGCGCGGCTCATGCAGGCGCTGCCCGCCGGCGGTGCGATGGTGGCGGTGCAGGCGTCCGAGGACGAGTGCCGCGCGCTGCTCGCCGCGCAGCCTGCGCGCAGCGAGCACGGGGCCGCGGTGGTCGCCGCGGTCAATGGGCCGGCCTCGACGGTGGTGAGCGGCGATGCCGCGGCGGTGCTCGACGTCGCCCGGCGGGCGGAGGCGGTGGGAAGCAAGACCCAGCGGTTGCGCGTCAGCCACGCGTTCCACTCGCACCACATGGACGGCATGCTCGAGCCGTTCCGCCAGGTGGCCGAGCGGATCGCCTACCGGCCGGCGCGCATTCCGATCGTGTCGAACCTGACCGGGCGGGTCGCCCGTGACGCGGAGCTGAGCTCGCCGGGCTACTGGGTCGACCACGTCCGCAACGCGGTGCGATTCCTCGATGGCGTGCGCAGCCTGCACGGCGCGGGGGTCCACACGTTCATCGAGCTCGGCCCGCACGGCGTATTGACGGCGCTGGCGCACGACGCGCTGACCGACCGCGCGTCGGAGCGCGCCGAGTACATCGCGGTGCTGCGCAAAGATCGGCTGGAGCTCGAGACCATGGCCGGCGCGCTCGGGGCACTGTACGTGCGCGGCCACCGCCTCGACTGGCCGGCGGTCGTCGAAACATTCGGGGAACCCTTCGGGGGCCCGCGCCTCCGGCGGGTCGGCTTGCCGACGTACGCGTTCCAGCGCAGGCGGTTCTGGCTCGAAGCGCCGGCCGCCCACGCCCCCGAGGCCGCCGCGAGCACATCCGAGGAGCGCGAGTTCTGGCAGGCCGTGGACCGGGGCGATGTCGACGCGCTCCGCGGCGCGCTGCACGCTCAGGACGACGAGGCACAGCGCGCGCTGAGCACGCTGGTGCCGGCGCTGGCGCGCTGGCGCCACCAGCGGCGCGAGCAACGCACGGTGGACACCTGGCGCTACCGCGTCGTCTGGAGGCCCGCGGGGAGCCAGGGCGGCGGGGTCCTCGCGGGCACCTGGCTCCTCGTCGTCCCAGCGAGCCGGGTCGATCCCGCGACCGCGGTCGCGCTGTCCGGCGCGCTCGAGCGCCGCGGCGCGCGCGCGGTCGTGGTGCACGCCAGCGAGACCGAGGTCGATCGCGCCGCGCTCGCCGCGCGCCTCCGTGCCGCGGCCGGCGATCGCGCCGCGCTCCAGGGCGTGGTGGCGCTGACCGCGCTCGACGAGCATCCGCTGCCGAGGCACCCCGGCGTGCCGGCCGGGCTGGCACGGACGCTCGCGCTGGTCCAGGCCCTCGGCGACGCCGGGCTGGACGCGCCGTTGTGGCTGGTCACCCAGGGCGCGGTCGCGACGGACGACGAGGGCCGCGAAGGTCGTCTCCCCCACCCGGTCCAGGCGATGACGTGGGGCCTGGGGCGCGTGGTTAGCCTCGAGGACCCCGCGCGCTGGGGCGGGCTCGTCGATCTGCCGGCCGGCCCCCTCTCGCCCGAGACGGTGGACCGCTGGGGCGCCGTGCTCGGCGCACCCGCCGACGAGGACCAGCTCGCGGTGCGTCCGTCGGGCATCTACGTGCGGCGGCTCGAGCGCGCCGCCCGCGCGGGGTCGCCGACGCGCTGGAGCGCGCAGGGCACGGTGCTGATCACCGGTGGCACCGAGGGGCTCGGGGCCCACGTCGCGCGCTGGCTCGCGCCCGGCGCCCCGCACCTGGTGTTGACGAGCCGGCACGGCGACGCGGCCCCGGAGGCACGCACGCTGGCGGACGAGCTCGCGCAGCTCGGCGCGCGCGTCACGATCGCCGCGTGCGATGTCGCCGATCGCGCGGCGCTGGCGAGCCTGCTCGCCGCCCATCCGATCGATGCGGTCGTCCACGCGGCCGGCGTCGCCTCGGCGACTCCGCTGGCCGAGCTGACTTGCGACGAGCTCGACGACGCGCTGCGCGCCAAGGTGGCCGGCGCGCGCAACCTCCACGAGCTGATCGGTGATCGCATCGGGACATTCGTCCTGTTCTCGTCGGTCGCCAGCGCGTGGGGCGGCGCGCGGCAAGGCGCGTACGCGGCCGCCAACGCGTACCTCGACGCGCTGGCCGAGCATCGGCGCGCGCGCGGCATGGCCGCCACGTCGGTCGCGTGGGGGGTGTGGGCCGACGACGGCATGAGCGCCAGCGAAGAAGTGCAGGCGCAGATGGGCCGGCGCGGCCTGGGCGCGATGGCGCCCGCGCTCGCCCTGGCGGCGCTCCAGCAAGCACTCGACGATGGCGATCCCACGCTGGTCGTCGCCGATGTGGAATGGACGCGGTTTGCTCCGGCATTCGCGGCCGCGCGGCCGCGGCCGCTGCTGCGCGGCATCGTCGAGGCCGAGCGTGCGCTCCTCGCGGAGCCCGCGGCAGCGGGTCCGACCCACGCCGGCGCCATCGAGCAGTGGCGGCGCGCGAGCGGCGCCGAGCGCGAGCGCGCGGTGGTCGAGCTGGTGCGCGCGACAGCCGCCACCGTGCTCGGTGCCCGGGGCGAAGCGATCGATCCCGACCGCTCGTTCACCGAGCTCGGGCTCGACTCGCTGATGGCGCTCGAGCTGCGCAAGCGGCTCGCCGCCGCGACCGGCGTGACCCTGGCGGTCGTCAGGCTGCTGCAGACCCCGACGGCGGCGGCGCTGGCCCGGCAGCTCTGCGAGCAGCTGTTCGGGGCCGCGGCCGGCGCGGGCGACGCGCCCACCGCGGCCGCGCCGCCGGCCGAGCACGTCATCGTGCCGCGGCCGGTCCCGGGCGCGAGGGTGCGGCTGGTGTGCTTCACGTTCGCGGGCGGCACCGCGCAGGTGTTCGCGGACTGGCCCGCCGAGCTCGATCCGAGCCTGGAGCTGTGCATCGTGGTGCCGCCCGCGCGCCACGCGCGCGCTGCGGATCCGATGCCCGAGAGCACCGAGGCGTGGGCCCAGGCGATCATTACCGATCTGATCCCATTCCTCGATCGGCCGTTCGCGATGTTCGGCCACAGCTTCGGGGCGATCCTGATGTACGAGGTCGCGCGCGACCTCCTACGCCGCGGCCTACGGCCGCTGCACCTGTTCGCATCGGGTGCGCCGGCCCCCCGCCGCTTCATGATCCCCCGATACTCCGTGCAGGAGGAAGATCGCATGGCCGATATACTCCAGCTCACCGGCTTCACCGCCGGTGCGCTGATCGAAGACCGCGAGGCGCTACGCGAGCTGACCCGGCCTTTCTTCGCTGACATGGCGGTGATCGAGCACTACCAGCACCGCCACTCCGCCCCGTTCGATATACCGATCACGACGTTCGCGGCCAAGGACGATGCGGTCGCTACGCCCGATCTCGTCGATGCCTGGCGCCACGAGACCACGGCCGAGGTCACGAGCGTGCTGTACTCGGGCGAGCATTACTTCCTGGTCCCCGAGCGGTCCTCGATCATGCGCGTCGTCGCCGAGGACGTGCTCGACCACGTGACGATGTTCGACGATGAGCTCCGGCGCCGGGACGTCCCCTACGACAGCCGGCTCGTGCTGGCAGCGCCCCGCCCCGAGGCGAGCTGCCTGCTGGTTTGTCTGCCGAGCGCGTTCGGAGACAGCCGGATGTACGAGGGCTGGCAAGACGCGCTCGGCCCCGAGATCGCGGTCGGCGTCGTCGATACGCCGGGCCACGGCCGGCGCGCGGGCGAGCGGCCGCTGCGGCGGGTCGAGGCGATCGTCGACTGGATCTACCCGGCGCTGGCCGCGCACGTCGGGCGGCCCTTCGCGCTGCTCGGCCACGATCTGGGCGCGATCCTCGCGTTCGAGCTGGCGCGCCGCCTGCGCCGCGACGGGCTGCCGCTGCCCGCGCACCTGTTCGTCTCGGCGGCGATGGCGCCGTCGATCCATTCGTTCCCGCTCCTCCATCAGGTGCCGGGCGAGCGCTTCCTGCGCTTGCTAGCGCTCATGGATCGGATGGTCGCCCCGGACGTCTCCGAGGCGGCGGCGCGAGCGGATTGCTGCGCGATGTCCAAGTACGTGTGCCGCGCCGAGGCAGCGCTCGACGTGCCGATCGCCGCGTTCATCGGCGATCGCGACGGCTTTGTACCGCGCGAAAGCCTGCGGCCCTGGAGCGATCAAACCTCGCGGTCGTTCGCGCTCTCGGTCTTGCCCGGCGAGCACACGTTCGTGCGCGGGGCGAGCTCGCCGGTGGTGCCGGCGCTGAGGGAGATCCTGGCCGCGCACCGGTGAAGCAGCCCCGCTCACGGATACTTGCGCATTCGATCGGGTACTGGCTCAGGATCCATGCGTGCCGGTCTATACTGACCGCCCGCAAGCGGGCATAGATGGTCTCATGAACCATACCGGCCGCTTCGACGTTGCCATCCTCGGATCGGGCCTCGCCGGCAGCATCCTCGCCGCCATCCTGGCCCGAAACGGCCTGCGCACGCTGCTCATCGAGCAGACCGTGCACCCGCGCTTCGCCATCGGCGAGTCGACGGTTCCGGAGACAACGTTCCAGTTCCGCGTCCTCGCCTATCGCTACGGTATCCCCGAGCTCGCCAACCTGAGCACCTACAACGGCGTGCGCCGGCACATCGGCGCCACGTCGGGCGTCAAGCGCAACTTCTCGTTCGTCTACCACCGCCCGGGCCGGCCGCAGAACCCGCTCGAGACGACGCAGTTTCCCACGCTCGCGCCGCCGTTCGGGCCGGACGTGCACCTGTTCCGCCAGGACGTCGACGGCTACCTGCTCACGGTCGCCGCCTCGTACGGCGCGATCATCCGCCAGCGCACCGACGTCATCGACGTGAAGATCGACGGCTCCGGCGTGCACATGCGCACCCGCGCCGGCGAGCTGTTCGAGGCCGAGTACGTCGTCGACGCGGGCGGCATCAAGGCGCCGATCGCGCAGATGTTCGGCCTGCGCGAAAACCCGACGAGGATGAAGACGAACTCGCGCGCCATGTACACGCACATGATCGGCGTGACGCCGTTCGACGCGTGCATGGCGCCGTCCCCCAAGCACGGCCTGCCGAGCCCGCTGTCGCAGGGGACGCTGCACCACCTGTTCGACCGCGGCTGGATGTGGGTCATCCCGTTCAACAACCACCCCAGCTCGACCAACCGCCTGTGCAGCGTCGGCCTGTGCCTCGATCCGCGGCACCACCCCAACCCCGGGGTCGGGCCCGAGGAGGAGTTCCGCCAGTTCGTGTCGCGCTACCCGGCGCTGGCCCGGCAGTTCGAGAAGGCGGTGGCGATCCGCGAGTGGACCGCCGCCGATCGGCTACAGTTCTCTTCGACGAGCGCGGTCGGCGACCGCTACTGCCTCATTCCACACGCATGGGGCTTCGTCGACCCGCTGTTCTCGAGTGGCCTCGGCATCGCGCTCGGCGCCGTCAACATGCTCGCGCACCGTCTGATCCGCTCGAAGCAGGACGGCGACTGGTCGACGGAGCGCTTTGCCCCCATCGACACGCGCGTCAAGCGCAACTTCGCCTACTTCGACAAGCTCGTCGCCGGCTCGTACATCAGCTTCCGCGACTTCGATCTGTGGAATGCGTGGTTCCGCGTCTGGATGATAGGCAGCTTCTACGGCGGGTCGGGGGTGGTGGAGATCCTCGGCCGATGGTTCAGCACCAACGACACATCCGTGTTCGAGGCCTGCGAGCAAGCGCCCTACAATGGCATTCAGACCTGCGAGTTGCCCGAGTTCGCTGCCCTGCTGGACGCCTGCGCCGCCGATCTCGACGCCGTCGATGCCGGGCAACTGGGGACGCAGGAGGCGGCGGGGCGTATCTACCAGCGGATCGACCAGAGCCAGATGTGGCCCGCCGTGTGGGGCGGCAAGCACCCGCGGCCCGAGGTGCGGCACCCGGGGCCATTTACCATCGACCGGCTGATGCGGAACATGATGTGGATACAGCGCTCTGCGCCCGAGTTCCTCAGCCGCCTCTATCGCAGCTTCCGCCCGGGAGCCCTGCTGTCGTTCATCGCCAAGGACGTCAGGAGCGAGCTGGAGCACTCGGGCGGCGCGCTGGCCTGGCTGGCGCGCGACTACGTGCGCGCCAACAACCGCGATTGGAAGCGCTTCGTCTAGCCCGCCCGCGACGCCGGCCGGCATGCCGATGCGATCGCGTGCAGTGTCACGCCTCGGCGAGCTCGCGCCGCAGGACCGCGATCAGCTCCGCGGCCGGCATCGCGCGCGAGAGCGGCGCGCCCTGGCCCGCCCACTGCGCGCCAAAGCCGAGCTCGCCCTGCGCCTTGCCGGCGGCGTGCAACGCCTTGCCGACGTCGTACGCGACCGGGTAGTCGGGCACGTCGCGCGCGGCGACGTCGCGCCCGAGCGCCGCGAAGCGATTCGCGAGCGTCCGCGCCGGGCGGCCCGAGATCACGCGCGTCATGACCGTGTGGTGCGCGGCGTCGCTCGCGAGCGCCGCCCGGAAGCCGGCATCCGCCTGCGACTCGTCGCACGCGATGAACGCGGTGCCGAGCTGCGCCGCGGCCGCGCCGAGCCGGAGCGCCGCCGCGATCCCCGCGCCGTCCATGATGCCGCCCGCCGCGACGACGGGCCGATCGATCGCGCGCGCCAGGAGCCGCGTCAGCGCGAGCGTGCCGAGGCAGTCGTCCTCGGCGTCCGGGTCGAACACGCCGCGGTGGCCGCCCGCCTCGAAGCCCTGCGCGACGACGACATCGATACCAGCAGCGACGAGGGCGCGCGCCTCCGCGACGCTCGTGGCGGTGCCGAGCAGCACGATCCCGGCGGCGCGCAGCGCATGGACCCGCTCGGGTGCGGGGACGCCGAAGTGGAAGCTCACGACCGCGGGCTTCTCCGCGAGGAGCATCGCGAGCATGTCGTCGTCATGGGCGAAGCTGCGGTAGATCTCGCGCAGCGCCGCCGGCGGCGTCGCGCCGAGCCGCGAAAGCTCCGGCCGCAGCCGCTCGATCCACCGCGCCTCGCGCGCGGGGTCCCGGCGCGGCGGCGCGTGGCAGAAGACGTTCACGTTGAGCGAGCGCGACGAGCGCGCGCGGAACTGCGCGATCATGTCGCGCGCGCCCGCCGCGGTGGTGGCGCCGACGCCGATCGAGCCGAGCCCGCCCGCGTTCGAGACGGCCGCCGCCAGCTCGGGCGTCGACACGCCCGCCATCGGCGCCTGGATGATCGGCGCGTCGATGCGCAGGAGCTCCAAGAGCCTCGTCGAGGCGTCCGTTGTGGCCATCGGCCCAAGTCGTAGCAGGGAAGCGCGCCGGCGAGCCAGTGGCGCCCGGGGCGGCACGGCGGTCAGCGGGAGCGGCGCTGCTTCACCATCGTGTCGGCCAGGCAGCGCGGGCAGTAGCGGTCGTGCCCCTCGTAGCCGCACGCCTTGCAGCGCAGGGCCGGCGGCCCCGCGTCGTCCGCGGTGCTGAGCAAACGCACGCCGTCCGGGACGCCCTCTCGCGGAGGCTCGAATACTTCTAATGGTTCTGGTGGCGGATTGGTCAAGCCGGTCTGCCGGACATCTCCATTCCCATCAAGGCGGTCATGGAGCTCTCCGCGGAGCTCTCCGCGACACTCGTCGCCGTGCACGAGTCCATCGTGGCTGTCACGGAGTCTCCATCCAACTCCTCTGCTCGTCGAGGCATCTTGCCTGCATACGTACTCATACGCATGCGCGCCTGCGCACGTGTGACGTCGCACCGCACGAGAACTTGCTACAAGCAACCAACGGCGACCTCCCGAGGCGAGCAAGCGGACGCGCGACGTGACCGGGCCATGACAGGCGGCGAACCGGCGGAGCCCTATGGTGAAGACATGCAACCCGACCTGCTGGGGAAATCGTCCCTTGTTCCCCAATCCACCTATGTCCGCGAGCTACGCCCCGAGCTGCCAGCCGAGGCCTTCGAGCCCGCCCGGTCGCGGCTCGCGCTCGTCCCCGCACACCTCGCCGTGATCGCCGCGGCGATCTTCGCGATCGCGTCGGGCTGGGTGCCGTGGCCGCTGGTGCCGCTGCTCTCGCTCGTGATCGGCGTGAGCTTCTCGTGCCTGACGTTCGTCGCGCACGAGGCGATACACGGCGGGATCGTGCGCGGCCGCACCGCCCGGCAGATCGTCGGATGGATCGGGTTCTTGCCGTTCACGCTCTCACCGCGGCTGTGGGCGGCGTGGCACGACCGCGTCCACCACGCCAGCGCCAACCTCGCCGAGGATCCGGACGTGTACCCGACGCTCGCCGAGTATCGCGCGAACGGCCGGGTCCGCTTCTTCATCGACGCGTTCTCCCTCGGTGGCCGTCGCTGGCGCGGCGCGCTGAGCCTCCTCGTCGGCTTCTCGGTGCAGAGCGCTCACCAGCTCTTCGCCGCGCGGCGGCGCGGGTTCCTGAGGCCCCGCGCGCTCCGGCTCGCGATCCTCGAGTCACTGGCCGGCGTGGCGATCTGGGCGACCGTCGCGGTGATCGTGGGGCTCGTGCCCTTCCTGTTCGTGTTCGTGCTCCCGCTGCTCGTCGCGAACGTGATCGTGATGTCGTTCATCTTGACGAACCACAGCCTGAGCCCGCGCGTGGAGATCAACGACCCGCTCGTGAGCGGGCTGAGCGTCACCGCGCCGCGCTGGATCGAGTGGGTCACGCTGCAGTTCGGCTATCACGTCGAGCACCACCTGTTCCCCGCGATGAGCTCGCGCCACGCGCGCGCGATCCGCGGGCTGCTCCGCAAGCTCTGGCCGGGGCGATACCAGTCGATGCCGCTGCGCGTGGCGCTGCGTGAGCTCCACCGCACGGCCCGCGTCTACAAGGATGCAAGGACGCTCATCGATCCGCGCACGGGCCGCGAGTTCGCGACCCTGATGCCCCGGTGATGTGACCCGATCGTGACCGGGCACGCGACCAGCCTGAAGGTAGACTCCATGATGTCCTCGACATACGATGTTGCCGTCGTTGGCGGCGGGCCTGCCGGTAGCACGTGTGCGCGGACGCTCGTCGCCGGTGGCGCGCGCGTCGTCGTCATCGATCGGTCGTCGTTCCCGCGCGTGAAGCTCTGCGCGGGCTGGCTGTCGCCCGGGATCTGGGAGGTGCTGCAGCTCTCCCCGCGCGAATATCCACGTGGCCTGTGGGAGTGGCGCGTCTGCCACGTCCACTACCAGAGTCACGATCACGCGATCCCGGGCAAAGGCTGGTTCATCCGCCGCTTCGAGCTCGACGACTTCCTGCTGCACCGGTCGGGCGCCGAGCTGCGGCTCGGCGCGCACGTCAAGCAGCTCGTGCGCGATGACGGCGACGATCGCTGGTCGATCGAGCTGCCGGATGGCAGCGAGATCCGCGCGCGCTACCTCGTCGGCGCTGGCGGCACGCACTGCCCGGTGGCGCGGATGCTCGCGCCCGCGCGCCCGCGCCGCGCGGTCGGCGTGCAGGAGCTCGAGCTGCAGACCGATCCGGCGGCCGTCGCGCGCACGCGGCTGGGCCGCGACGGCGAGCCGGAGCTCGTGCTATTCGACGGCGTGGGCGGGTACGGATGGAACGTGCCGAAATCGGACTGGCTCAACGTCGGCTGCGGCACGCTCGACGCGTCCGCCGTGCGAGACGCCTGGAAGGTCACGCACGATCACTTGCGCGCGGCGGGCCACGTGCCACCGGAGGCGGAGGCCGAGCTCGCGCACGTCAAGGGACACTCGTACTTCCTGTACGACCCCGCGCACCTCGCGATGGCGGCCCGCGACAACGCGCTGCTCGTCGGGGACTCGCTGGGGCTCGCGCACCCGATCACAGCCGAGGGGATCCTGCCCGCGGCCGTGTCGGGGCGGTGCGCCGCCGAGGCGATCCTCGCAGGCGACCCGGACGGGTACGCGGCGAGGCTCGCGCGCCACGAGGTAATCGCGGACTACCGCCGCGTGCACCGCCTGCTCGCCGCAGCCAGCAAGCTGAAGCGACAGACCGCGGCCCGCCCCGGCGGCCGCGCGTCGCGCGCCGGCAGGTATGCGGTCGCGCGCGGCTTCGGCTGGATGTTCTCCGGCGCGCGGCTGCCGGCGCCGCGCCTCCTCGATCGACTGCTGGGCCTCTTGCCGGACGGACGCTGACCATGCAGATCACCACCGCCGCCGCCACCCGCAAGCTGTTCTCGAGCCTCGATCCGGGGCGCGCGCGCGACGTCTGCGCCGAGCTCCTCGCCGGTGCGGGGATCACGATCAACGGGTCCGATCCCTGGGACGTGCAGATCCACGACGAGCGAGTCTGGTCGCGCATTCTCCGCGACGGCACGCTGGGCGCTGGCGAGGCCTACGTCGAGGGCTGGTGGGACAGCCGGGCGCTCGACCAGACCATCTGCCGCCTGCAGCAGATCAAGGCGGTCGACCGTCTGCGCGACAACTGGATGATCTTGCCGCACCTGCTCAAGGCGCGCGTGCTGAACCTCCAGTCGCTGCGGCGCGCGTTCGGCAACGGCCAGCACCACTACGACATCGGCAACGATCTCTACGAGGCGATGCTCGATCGCCGCATGCTCTACACGTGCGCGCTGTGGTCGACGGGGGCGCGCACGCTCGAGGAGGCGCAGGAGGCCAAGCTCGCGCTCGTGTGCAAGAAGATCGGGCTGCGCCCGGGCATGCGCGTGCTCGACCTCGGATGCGGCTGGGCCGGGTTCGCGGCGTACGCGGCGGAGCGCCACGAGGCCATGGTCGTCGGGCTCACCGTCTCGCACGAGCAGGTGCGGTTCGCGAAGGAGCGCTACGCGCACCTACCGATCGACATCCGGCTGGACGACTACCGCAACGCGAGCGGCAGCTACGACGCGGTCGTGTCGATCGGGCTCATGGAGCACATCGGGCCCAAGAACTATCGCGGCTACATGGAGCTCGTCGATCGCTGCCTCGCGCCGAGCGGCGTCGCGTTCGTCCACACGATCGGCGGCAACCGGGCCCGCGGTCACATGGATCCGTGGATCGACAAGTACATCTTCCCGAACTCGGCGCTGCCATCGCTCGCGCAGCTGGTCACGGCGATGGAGGACATCTTCATCCCCGAGGACATCCACAACATCGGCGAGGACTACGACCCCACGCTGATGGCCTGGTATGAGCGCTTCGATGCCGCGTGGTCCCAGCTGCGCGCGCGCTACGACGAGCGGTTCTACCGGATGTGGAAGTTCTACTTGCTCGCGAGCGCCGGATCGTTCCGGGCGCGCGCCCAGCAGCTCTTCCAGATCGTGATGACCCGCCGCGGGACGCGCGCCCCCGCCGGGCGCCGCGACTAATCAACCGGTCAGCGCGGGCGGCGCTGCTTCACCATGGTATCGGCCAGGCAGCGCGGGCAGTAGCGGTCTTGCCCCTCGTAGCCGCACGCCTTGCAGCGCAGGGCCGGCGGCGCCGCATCGTCCTCGTCGGTGCGCGCCCGTGCCTGCGCGTGCTCGCGCCGCTCTTCGACCACCTTGTCGTCCCGCCACAGCATCCGCTCGAAGGCCCACAGCATCGACATGTTCCAACCAGGTAACCACGCGCGCGGGGCGTGACAAGCCGCCAGGGCGGTCTTTGCCCTCGCCAAGATCAACCCCGGCCGGATCCCGTCGTCATGGTACGGTTGCCCGCGATGCGCGCGCTGGTCATCCTGGCGTTGCTCGGCGGTTGTGCTGGGCGGTCCCGTCCCGCGGTGATCCCGATGCTGTCCGAGCTGCCGGCCGATCCGCAGAAGCGCGACGCCGTGCTCGACAACGCGGTGGCCCAGCCAGGGCCCGAGCAGCGCAAGCCGCTGCCCCCCAAGCTGCACAAGATCGAGACCGCCGCCGCGACCGCGGCCGCCATCCTCGGCGGGCTGTTCTCGAAGACGAAGAGCGTGACGCTGGGGGCGGCCTCGCTGGTCGACGAGAACCGGCTGTTCGCGCCGCCGCCCAAGCGCGCGGCCCGCACTGGCAGTGGCAGTGGCACTGGCAGTGGCACTGACAATGGCAGTGAAAACGGCAATAGCGACAGCGACGGTGACAAGCAGCCATCCGCCGCGCCGGAGCCCGATGTCCCGGCGGGGAACCTCGTGCCCTGGGTCCAGATCAAAAAGCCCACCCCGGAATAACCTGCTGTCGTCTATTCTTGGTGCGCCGTGTCCATCCTCGCTCCCACCCCGCCCGATCGGCTGACCGACGCGGCCGGGCGCCCGGGAGCGGCACGGTCTCTACGAGCAGTGGGGGCGCAGCGGCCGCGTCGCGATCGGCGCGGGAAATCGCATCTACTGGGAGCGCTCGATGGTGTGGCCGGCGCCGACGTCGCCGGCATACCCGTACCTGCTCGCGCTGCGCCCGTAGCGCGAGATGACGTATCTGTTACACTAAGCCGCATGCGACTCAGCGGCTACCGCAACATCGTCGTGCTCACCGGAGCGGGTATCTCGCACAGCGCGGGGCTGCCGATCTACCGCGGGGCGGGCGGGCTGTGGTCGGATCCCGAGCTGGCGATGCTGTCGAGCGTCCGCGGGCTCCTCGAGCAGCGCGAGCGCGTCTGCGATCTGTTCTGGCGGTTCCGCGGCGACATCGTGAAGGCCGAGCCGACGCCCGCCCACCGCGCGCTCGCGGCATTCGAGCAGGGGCTCCCGGCGGAGACCCGGTTCCTGATCATCACGCAGAACGTCGACGGCCTCCACCAGCGCGCCGGCTCGCGCAGCGTGTGCGAGTACCACGGCAGCCTCGCGCGCTGGCGCTGCGAGCGCTGCGGCGCGGCGCGCGTGCCGGGCGACGCGCCAGGCGACGCCGTGCCGGGCCACGATGTGCCGGTGCCCGCGTGCTGCGGCGAGCGCATGCGGCCCGACGTGGTGCTGTTCGGCGAGCTGATCCCGGTGGCAGCGGAGCACGCGGCGAAGCAGGCGCTGCGCGACTGCGACCTGTTCGTCGCGATCGGCACGTCGGGCACGGTCGCGCCGGCGTCGAGCTTCGTGCGCTGGGCGGCGCTGAACGGCGCGCGCACCGTGCTGCTCAACCGCGAGCTGTTCGACGGCGCGCGCGAGCTGTTCGGCGAGCTCGAGACGGGCCTCGCCGACGAGCTGGTGCCGCGCTGGTTCGTCTGAGCGCGCCGCTCACGCCGCCGCGCCGCCGCCTTGGGCCGGGCGCGGGCCGATGTAGACCGACGCGGGGCGGATCAGGCGGCCGGTGCGCCGCTGCTCCATGACGTGCGCGGACCAGCCGGCGAGGCGGCTGATCGCGAACGTCGCCGAGAACTGCTCGCGGGGCAGGCCGACGGCGTCGAGCAGGACCGCGGTCGCGAACTCGACGTTCGCGGCGAGCGGGCGGTCGGGCTTGCGCTCGCGCAAAATCTTGCTCGCGGCGGCCTCGACGGCGCGCGCGAGCTCGAGGCGCGCGCTCGACAGCGGGCGGGCGGCCGCCTCGAGCACGGCGGCGCGCGGATCGCGGACGCGGTAGACGCGGTGGCCCATGCCCATGATGCGCCGGCCCGCGGCGAGCTCGTCGAGCAGCCAGCGCTCGGCGTGCTCGGGGCGGCCGATCGCGTCGAGCATGTCGAGCACCGGGCCGGGCGCGCCGCCGTGCAGCGGGCCCTTGAGCGCGCCGATCGCGCCGACAAGCGCCGAGAGCAGATCCGAGCCGGTCGAGGCGATCACGCGCGCCGTGAACGTCGACGCGCTCATGGCGTGATCGATCACCGTCACGAGGTACGCGTTCATCGCGGCCACGGCCGCGGCGTCCGCGGGCCGGCCGAGCGTCATGCGCAGGTAGTCGGCCGCCTGGCCGAGCGACGGATCGGGCGCGACGGGCGCCTGACCGGCGCGGCGGCGGCTCCACGCGGCGACGAAGACCGGCCCCGCGCCGATCGCGCGCAGCGCGGCGCTCATGTCGGCGTCCGCGGCGGAGGCGGCGGACGCGGCGCCGCCGGCCGAGGTCCCGCCCGCCGCGCGCAGGTGCGCGAGCGCCGTGCGCAGCGCGTCCATGCCGTCCTCGTGCTCGAGCGCGTCGCCGAGCCGCGGCAGGAGCTCCCACGCCTCGGCGCGCGCCGCGGCGAGCCGCTCGGCGACGGCCGCTGGCGCCGCACCGGCCGCACCCGCCGCCCCGGCCGCACCGGCCGCCAGAACGCGCGCCGTGGCCTCCTCGAAGCTCGCCGTGCGCGCGAGCTCCTCGACGTCGGCGCCAGCGATCACCAGGTGGCCGCGCTCCCCGTCGACGTCCGAGATGGCCGTGTCCGCGACGACCACGCCTTCGAGCCCCGGATTTGCAATCGTCATCGTGTCCTCCTGCGACTCGTGGTACGTCGGAGGCGATGGTTGATCAACGTAGAATCGACGATCAACATTGGGTCGACGCGCGCACCGCCGCGCGCTCCCTGGGGATCGCGGTCCGCTCGCTCTACGCGTACGTGAGCCGCGGCCAGATCCGCAGCGTCCCGGGCGCGCGCGGGCGGCCGCGGCTGTACTCGCGCGAGGACCTGGAGCGGCTGCGGGCGCGGCGCGACGCGCGGGCGGGCCACGGCGCCGTCGCTGCGGGCGCGCTGCGCTGGGGCGAGCCGGTGCTCGACTCGGCGATCACCGCGCTCACGCCGCGCGGGCCGATCTACCGCGGGCGCGCCGCGGCCGACCTCGCGGCCGCGCGCGTCCCGTTCGAGTGCGTGGCCGAGCTCCTGTGGTCGGGCTACCTGCCCGAGGCGCGCCCCGCGTGGCCGCGGCCGGTGATCCCGCTCGCGCAGCTCGCGCGGCTCGTGCCAGACGGCGCACGGCCGCTCGAGGTGATGCCGCTGCTCGTGCAGGTGGCCGCGCTGGCAGATCCGGACCGCAGCGACCGGCGGCCCGACGCGATCATCGCGCGCGGCCGGCGGCTCTGCGCGCTGCTCGCCGCGGCGCTGGCGCCGGGGCTCGGCGCGGCCGTGTTCACGCGCGCGCTCGGCGCGGGCAGCATCGCCGAGATCGCCGCGCGCGCGCTCGGGCTCCCGGGCGATCCGCCGCCGATCCTCGAGCAGCTGCTCGTGCTGCTCGCCGATCACGAGCTGAACGCGTCGAGCTTCGCGGCGCGGATCGCCGCGTCGACCGACGCCGATCCGTACGCGTGCGTGACGGCCGCGCTCGCGGCGGTGTCGGGCTCGCGCCACGGCTGCGCGTCCGAGGAGATCTCGCGGTTCGCCGACGAGATCGGCGCCCCGGAGGACGCGCGCGCCGCGGTCCGCGCGCTGCGGCGGCGCGGAGAGCTGCCGCCGGAGTTCGGCCACCCGCTGTACCCGGCCGGCGATCCGCGGGCGGCGCCGCTGCTCGCGGCGGCGCGCGGCGCGGGCGCGCGGCGCGCGCGCACGCTGCTCGCGATCGTCGACGCGACGACCGACGCCGCGCCCACCGTCGACGTCGGGCTCGCCGCGGTCGCCGCGATGCTCGGCGCGCCGCCGGCCGCCGCCTCGGGCCTGTTCGCGGTCGCGCGCTCTGCGGGCTGGCTCGCGCACGTGCTCGAGCAGCGCGCGGCCGGGTTCCTGCTGCGGCCGCGCGCGCGCTACATCGGCGTCCCGGCGGCCTGAGCCTCGATCGGTCCTGATGTCCTGAGCCCAGCCCAGAACGGAGCGCGCGGCTCAGCTCTCCTTCGTCTTCTGCGCGGCGACGCCGCCGGGCTGCGCCGGATCGAACTCGGCCTTCGAGACGGGCAGCCCGCGCAGGACGAGCGTGAGCACGGTGCCCGCGCCAGCGACGTACGTCTTCGGCAGGAACAGGAAGTAGTTCTTCACCTCGTCCTCGGGGGGCGGGGTGCCGTGCGCCTGCGTGGCCGGGTTGCCCGTGCACATGCGCATGCGCTGGCCGGGCTGCAACACGAAGCCCGGATCGATGATGCCGAGGAGCGACTTCTTCGCGGAGCCGCGGCGACCGACGGTCATGCCGCAGCCGCGCGTATTGAACGGCGTCTTGCCGGTGTTCTCGAGGACCACCCACTCGGTGTTGAGCTGCTCTTTGTCCTCTGCTGCCTTGATCTCGACGAACCGGATCGCCATGGGCGGCGCAGCATACTCCGCCGGCCCGATGTCTGGCGTTGCAATCGGGCGGAAAGCATCGATAATCGCGGCGATGGCGAAAGAGGTGATCCGCGTGGTGGCCGCGGTGATCGAGCACGACGGCCGCTACCTGATCACCCAGCGCAACGCCAACGCCGTGCTGCCGCTCCTCTGGGAGTTCCCCGGCGGCCGCGTCGAGCTGGACGAGAGCGAGACGGCCGCGCTCCTGCGCGAGGTGCGCGGGCGGATCGGCGTCGAGGTCATCGTCGGCGCCAAGCTCGGCGAGCACCTGCACGACTACACCGACTATCAGGTCCACCTGACCATGTACTCATGCAAGCTGCCCGCCGAGGCGCGGCCCTACCCGGCCACGGTCGCCGATCTGCGGTGGGTCACCTCGCGCGAGTTCCTCGACTACGACTTCCCGCCCGCCGACGAGAAGACGATGTCGAAGCTGCTCGGGCTGATCCGCAACTAGCGCAGGGCCTGCGCGATCAGGATCGTGATCAGGAGCGCCCCGCCGAGCGCGCCGACGAACAGCACCGCGAGCATCCACGGCGGTATCACGCGCGTCGGCGCGGTAGGCCCCCCCGCCCAGTCCGTCGCCCCCGGCCCGCCTGGTCCCACGTCCCCGGCCCGCGAGTCGTGCTGCCCGCTGCCGAGACTCGGGAACACCGTCGCGCCGCTCGCCAGCTGATCGCGCATCTGCGCGTCCATGACCGGGTAGCCGCTGGGCCCGAGGGGCGGCATGTTCGATCGTGGCGGCTGCATAGAAGATGGCGGGCTCCCGTTCGGCTGCGCGCCCGGCGCGCCCGGCGCGCCCGGCATGCCCGGCAGGGCCTGGCCGTCCATCATCGCCATCTGCTGCGCGCCGCTGGGGCCGATCTGCGGGTGCTGCTGCGACGGCGACGGCGGCGGCGGCTGCCCCGGGCCCGGGCCCTGATCCGACCGCGGCGGGAGCCCCATGCTCGCGCGCACCTGATCCATGTTCGGCGCGGCCATCTCGAGCATCGTGTGCGCGTTCGGATCGGACTGCTGGCCCGGCGGCGGCGCGGCGGGCCGGCTCGGCCCGAGCCCCGCCAGCGGATCGAGCGGCGAGCCCGAATTCGGGATCAGCTCGGTCTGCACCATGTCCGGCGAGTCCAGATCCGGCTGCTCGGCGCCGCCGCCATCCGGCTGCGCGATCATCGTCGGCAAGTTCGCCGCCGCGTCGGAGAACTTGCCCGACTTCGGCCCGCGCACCACCGGCGACGAGATGGCGCTCATGCGCCCGGGCGGCGGCGTGGTGAGCGGCCCCGACGGGATCGACGGCATCTGCGACCCGCCGGTCGGCCGGCCGGCCGGCGGCACCGCTGGCTGCGCCCCGGACGGCTGCCGCGCCACCGGCTGCGCGCCCGACGGCTGCCGCGCCACCGGCTGCGGTCCCGACGGCGGCCGCACCGCCGGCTGCTGCCGCGACGGCTGCCGCGCGGCCTCGGCGTTCATCTCGTCGAGGCGCTCGAGCGGGTTCGTCTCGATGCGCGTCCGATCGGCCGGCATGTTGTCGTCGCCACCGCCGCCGAGATCGCCGAGCACCGAGGACAGCGACGACTCAGGGCCCGGCTGATCGCCCCCGATCTGGCCCGAGACGTCGACCGCCTGCTTGGCGTCGTCGTCGCCCTCGCCCCAGGTCGCGCCCGGATCGGCCACGCGGCCGGAGATCAGCTCGCGCATGCGGGCGCCGTGCTCCTCGATCTCCTGGCCGAACACCGAGTCGAAGAACCGCGACACGTCGGCGGGGCCGGAGCTGATGCCGCGCTGGTGCAGGTAGCGGAGGATCGAGTCGCCGAGCTCCTCGGCCGTCGCGTACCGCCGCTCCTTCTCCTTGGCGACGGCGCGCATGATGATCGGATCGATCGCCGGATCGATCGACGGATCGATCCGGGACGGCGGCTCGACGGCGCACTCGATCACCGCCTGGTACGTCTCGTACGGCGACGGCTTCTTGAACAGCCGGCGCCCGGTGACCAGCTCGTGGGCGATCACGCCGAGGGCGAACACGTCGGTGCGGCGATCGACGTTCGTCGCGATGCACTGCTCGGGCGACATGTACGCGAACTTGCCCTTGATCGTTCCGGACTGCGTCCGCGTCTCGCGCAGCTCGGCCTTCGCGATGCCGAAGTCGACGACCTTCACCACGCCCTCGAAGCTGACGACGAGGTTCTGCGGCGAGATGTCCCGGTGCACGATGTTGAGCGGCTTGCCGTTCACGACGCGCTCGTGCGCGTAGTGCAGCCCGGCGCACGCCTGCGCGATGATGTTCATGACGAGCGGGACCGGGATGCGCCCGCCCGGCAGGCGCTCGGAGGCGCGCCGCACCATCATCGCCAGCGACAGGCCGGCGAGGAACTCCATGACCATGAAGTAGCGGTGCTCGTGCTCGCCGAGCTCCATGGTCTGGACGATGTTCGAGTGATCGAGGTGCGCCGCGAGCCGCGCCTCGTCGAGGAACATCTTCACGAACTCGGCGTCGTCGGCCAGGTGGTCGTGCAGACACTTGACGACGACGTACTTCTCGAACCCCGCCGCACCGCCGATCCGCGCCAGGTAGATCTCCGCCGTTCCGCCGAGGGCGAGCAGCGCCAAGATCTCGTACTTGCCCAGTCGCTTCCCGAGCAGCGACCCGGCCCCGGCCGGAATGCCCGACATTCTATACGACCTCCTCGCCGAGGCGGGCTCCGCCCTCCTGGACTCGCTCGTCGGTCATGGCGCTCCGACCTCCTCGCCGAGGCGGGCTCCGCCCTCCTGGACTCGCTCGTCGGTCATGGCGCTACGACCTCCTCGCCGAGGCGGGCTCCGCCCTCCTGGACTCGCTCGTCGGTCATGGCGCTCCGACCTCCTCGCCGAGGCGGGCTCCGCCCTCCTGGACTCGCTCGTCGGCCACGTTTAACTAACCTCCTCGCCGAGGCGGGCTCCGCCCTCCTGGACTCGCTCGTCGGTCATCGCCAAATCCTAGCCGACTAGAGCTCCATGATCTCTTTTTCTTTGGCCTTCGCGATGTCGTCCACCATCGCGATGTACTTGTCGGTCAGCTCCTGAACCTTCTTCTCGCCCTGCTTGCGCTCGTCCTCGGAGATCTGCTTGTCCTTCTCGGCGTCCTTGATCATGTCCATCGCGTCGCGCCGCGCCGCGCGCACGGCCACGCGCGCCTCCTCGGTCTGCTTGCCGACCGACTTCGCGAGGTCCCTGCGGCGCTCCTGCGTGAGCGGCGGGACCGGCAGCCGGACGAGCTCGGCGTCGGCGACCGGGTTGATCCCGAGGTCGCTCGCGCGGATCGCCTTGTCGATCACCGGGATCATGTTCTTCTCCCAGGGCTTCACCGTGATGAGGCGCGCGTCCACGACCTGCACGGTCGCGACCTGGTTCACCGGCGTCGGCGTGCCGTAGTAGTCGACCTTGATCCCGTCGAGCATCGCCGTGTTCGCGCGGCCGGTGCGGATCTTCTGCAGATCGCGCTTGAAGGACTCGACGGCCTTCTTCATGCCGTCCTCGGAATCGCTGGTGATGTCGTTGATCATGGTCCCCTCTTCTGTTGCGGCCGCGCACAGGCGGCGTTGCGGCGGCGCTCAGCTCGCGAAGCGCGTCTCCTCCGAATCCTTCACCACCACGGTGCCCACCGGATCGCCGCAGAGCACCCGCCGGATGTTCCCGCGCACGTTCATGTCGAACACGATGATGCCCAGCTGGTTCTCGCGGCACAGCGCGAACGCGGTGGCATCCATGACGCGCAGGTCCTGGCGCAGCGCGTCCGTGAACGTCAAGGTCGCGTAGCGCTTGGCGCCCGCGTGCTTGCGCGGATCCTTGTCGTACACGCCGTCGACGTTGTTCTTCGCCATGAGCAGGATCTCGGCGCCGATCTCGGCGGCGCGCAGCGCGGCGGCCGTGTCGGTCGTGAAGAACGGGTTGCCGGTGCCGGCGCCGAAGATCACGACGCGCCCCTTCTCGAGGTGACGCACCGCGCGGCGGCGGACGTACGGCTCGGCCAGCTGCGACATGGGGAGCGCCGACTGCACGCGCGTCGTCAGGCCCCGGCGCTCGATCGCCTCCTGCAGCGACACCGCGTTCATCACGGTCGCGAGCATGCCGACGTAGTCGCCCGTGGCGCGATCCATCCCGCGGGCTGACTCGGAGACGCCGCGGAAGATGTTGCCGCCGCCCACGACGATCGCGAGCTCGATGCCCAGCTCGGTGACGGTGTCCGCGATCTCCGCAGCGACGTGGACCAGGGTCTCGGGATCGATGCCGTACCCACGGTCGCCCATCAGCGCCTCGCCGGAGATCTTCAGCAGGACGCGTTTGTAGGCGGCGCTGGCCATGTCGGCTCGACCTTAGCCTCATGCGCCTCCGAAGGGAACCTCCTGGCAGCGCGGTCGTGAGAGCGGCATCATGCGGCCATGCGGGCTCGCCCAACCCTCCCCGCCGCGCCCTGCGGAGACGTGCTCCGATGACGTGCGGCACGCTCGCGGCGATCGCCGCCGGCTGCGATACCGCGTTCACCGTCGACGCGTCGCGCGTGACGTTCGGCCACGGCGCGCTCGCCGAGGCCGGCGACCGCGCGCGGGCGCTCGGGATCCGGCGCGCCGCGCTGTTCACCGATCCGCGGCTCGCCGCGCTGCCGTGGCTCGCCGAGGTGCGCGCGTCGCTCGTCGCCGCGGGCGTCGAGGTCGTGCTCTACGACCGGGTGGCGATCGAGCCGACCGACGCCTCGTTCGAGGACGCCGCGCGGTTCGCCGCGGACGCGCGCCCCGACGGCTACGTCTCGCTCGGCGGCGGCTCGGTGATCGACACGGCGAAGGCGGCGAACCTCTACGCGACGTACCCGGCGCCGCTGCGCGCCTACGTCAACGCGCCCGTCGGCGACGGGCGGCCGGTGCCGGGGCCGCTCGCGCCGCACCTCGCCTGCCCGACGACGTCGGGCACCGGCAGCGAGGTCACCGGGATCGCGATCTTCGACTGGCTCGCGCTGCACGCCAAGACGGGCATCGCGTCGCCGCGGCTGCGGCCGTCGGAGGCGATCGTCGATCCGCGGTGCGCGGCGACGATGCCCGGCGAGGTCGTCGCGGCGAGCGGCATGGACGTCCTGTGCCACGCGCTCGAGTCGTACACGGCGCGGCCGTACACGCGCCGGCCCGCGCCGGTGCCGCCGACGGCGCGGCCGATGAGCCAGGGCGCAAACCCGTGGAGCGACCTCGGCTGCCGCGAGGCGCTGCGCCTGCTCGGCGCGTACCTCGTGCGCGCGGTGCGCGACGCCGACGACGAGGAGGCGCGCTCGCAGGTGATGTGGGCCGCGACGCTCGCCGGGATCGCGTTCGGCAACTCCGGCGTCCACGCGCCGCACGCGATGGCGTACGCCGTCGCCGGGCACGTGCGCGACTTCCGCTCCGCCGGCTATCCAGACGCGCCGCTCGTGCCGCACGGGATGGCGGTGGCGGTGAGCGCGCCCGCGGTGGTGCGCCACACCGCCCGGGCGGCGCCGGCGCGCCACCTCGAGTGCGCGGCGCTGCTCGGCGCCGATGTCCGGGGCGCGGACGAAGCCGACGCCGGCGAGGTGCTCGGCGGCGCCGTCGAGCGGCTGATGCAGGCGATCGCGATCCCGAACGGCGTGGGCGGTGTCGGCTACACGGCCGCCGACATCGACGCGCTCGTCGAGAGCACACTGCCGCAGCAGCGGCTGCTCGCCAACGCGCCGTGCGAGCTGCCGCGCGAGACCCTGGCCGCGCTGTTTTCGCGCGCGCTCCGCTACTGGTGACACCATGCCGAGAGAACGCCCCAACCTGCACGAGTATCCGTTCCACACGACGATCACGACGCGGTGGAGCGACAACGACATCTACGGCCACATCAACAACGTCGCGTACTACAGCTACTTCGACTCGGCGGTGAACCTGTTCCTCATCCGCGAGGGCGGGCTCGACATCGCGCACGGCGAGGCGATCGGCCTCGTCGTCGAGTCGCGCTGCGAGTATCACGTGCCGCTGTCGTACCCGGTCCCGCTGCGCGCGGGCGTGCGCGTCGACAAGCTCGGCAACCGCGCCGTCACGTACGGGATCGCGATCTTCAGCGAGACCGATCCGCGCGCCGCGGCGCACGGGCACTTCGTGCACGTCTTCGTCGATCGCGAGACGCGGATGCCGGTGCCGGTCCCGCAGCGACTGCGCGAAGCGCTGGCGCGCCTCCTCCTGGCGCGCGCGCCGGAGTGAGCGCGCCGCGGCGTGAGCGCCCGGCGGCGCGGTCCGGCGGCTAGCCGCCGAACAGCCGCGCGATCCGGCCGAGCAGCCCGTGGCGGTGATCGCCTTCGTGCTGCGCCGGATCGGCCTTGAACTCGCGGGCGTGGCGGAGCACGCTGGCGAGCTCGCGCGCGTCGAACCACACGCCGTGCGCGGTGCACCGATCGAGCGCGACCTCGCCGAGGCTGACCGGCTGCATCGGCTGCTGGCACACCGCGCACGGGCGCGGCGCCTCGGGCGCGGCGCCTGCCGCCGGCTCGCGCGGGTGCCACGGCAGCTCCACGATCGCCGACGCCTTCTCCTGCACGAGCCCGACGAGGACGTCCTCGTGGATCCAGGCGCCGTCGCACCGATTGCAGCGCTCGGTGAAGCCGGCCTGGTGGAGCGCGGCGCGACAGCTCGGGCAGCTCGGGGTGCTCTGCGACTCGGCCATGGTCGTCATCGTGGCACGTCAGTACGCCTTCGCCCAGACGACGCGCCTCTTGCTCGGCTGGCCGGTGAACGGGCACGTGCCGGGCTCGCCGCCCTCGAGCGGGATGCACCGGACGGTGACGCCGAGGTCGTCCTTGATCTTGGCCTCGAGCGCCGGATCGCCATTGAAGTGCGCCATGGCGAAGCCGCCGTGGATCGGCGTCGGGGCGCTGTCGCTCGGCCGCTTCGGCTCGGCGAAGAACGCGTAGAACTCGTCCTTGTCGTCGATGTCCCGGGTGTGCTCCTTGCGGAACGCGAGCGCGCGGGTGTGGAGGCTCTGCTGGATCTCGTCGAGCGTGGCGGCGATATTGGCCACGAACTCGGCGCGACCGACGCCCGCCTTGTCCTTGACGCCGCGGTCGCGCCGGCCGACGAACACCGAGTCCTTCTCGAGGTCGCGCGGCCCGACCTCGACGCGGAGCGGCACGCCCTTCTTGACCCACTCCCACGCCTTCTCGCCGCCGCGAAGGTCGCGGTCGTCGAGCCGGACGCGGACGCGCCCGCCGGCGTACGTCTGCGCCGACAGCTCGGCCGCGAGCTTCTTGCAGTACTCGAGCACGCGGCCGCGGTCGTCGGGCTTGGGCGTGATCGGCAGGATCGCGACGTGCGCCGGGGCGAGCTTCGGCGGGCAGACCATGCCGTCGTCGTCGGCGTGCGTCATGATCATCGCGCCGATGAGGCGCGTCGAGACGCCCCACGACGTGGTCCACGCGTGGACCTGGGCGTTGTGCTCGTCGAGGAACTTGATGCCCGAGGCCTTCGCGAAGTTCTGGCCGAGGAAGTGCGAGGTCCCGGCCTGCAGCGCCTTGCGGTCCTGCATCATCGCCTCGACGCAGTACGTCTGGACGGCGCCCGGGAACCGCTCGCCGGCGGTCTTCTCGCCCTGGAGCACGGGGACGCCCATCCACTGCTCGTTGAACTCGGCGTAGACGCCGAGCATGCGCATCGTCTCCTCGACGGCCTCGGCCTCGGTGGCGTGGGCGGTGTGCCCCTCCTGCCACAGGAACTCGGCGGTGCGCAGGAACAGGCGCGTGCGCATCTCCCAGCGCACGACGTTCGCCCACTGGTTGATGAGGAGCGGCAGGTCGCGGTAGCTCTGCACCCACTTCGCGAAGCTGGCGCCGATGATCGTCTCCGACGTCGGCCGCACGACGAGCGGCTCCTCGAGCGCGCCGGCCGGCGCGAGCTTGCCGTCCTTGCCGGGCGCGAGCCGGTGGTGCGTGACGACGGCGCACTCCTTGGCGAACCCCTCGACGTGCTCGGCCTCCTTCTGGAAGTAGCTGAGCGGGATGAACAGCGGGAAGTACGCGTTGACGTGGCCGGTGGCCTTGAACATGTCGTCGAGCGCGCGCTGGATGTTCTCCCACAGCGCGTAGCCCCACGGCTTGATCACCATGCACCCGCGCACCTCCGAGCTCTCGGCGAGGTCAGCGGCCTTGATGACCTCCTGGTACCACTCAGGATAGTCCTCGGCGCGGGTCGGGCTGATCGCGGTCGTCTTCTTGGCGTTGGCGTTGGCGTTGGCGTTGGACATGCGGGACCTCGGGCGAGCCGAAGGCATACCGCAGCCGGCCGGCCCTTGGGGCCCCGAGCGCGCCCGACTCGCAGGGCCGGCAGCGACCGCCGGGCGGCAACCGTCATGGCTCGCGTCGCTTACCGCGCGCAGGGCTCTGCGCGACGAGCCGGCGTAGTATCGCGCCATGTACTTGAAGAGCGTCAAGCTCTCCAATATCCGGGCGATCGGTGACCTCATCTGGAGGGTGCCGGCACGTGCAGGATGGAACGTCATCATCGGCGACAACGGCGCCGGAAAGAGCACCTTCCTGCGCACCATCGCTCTCGCTCTGGTTGGCCCAAGCGAAGCCGCCGCCCTGCGCCAAAATTGGGATGAGTGGCTGCGGGCCGACGAATCCAAGGGGCGAATCAGGATCCTTACAAACTCCCACGACCACTACGATAAGTACGCAGGTGCGGGTGCCCGGAAGCTCTCGCTCCTTGAAGCCAGTCTCCGGTTCGTGCGCTCCGAAGCCGGCGTTACGCTCGAGAGCGATAGCCGAGACCCTGAACGCACCTTCTGGAGTACGGGATCTGGATGGTTCTCGGCATCGTACGGACCTTTTCGTCGCTTCACCGGTGGAGACAAGGATCAGGAGAAGCTCTACTACGCACGCCCCAAGCTGGCGCGGCACCTGTCGGTGTTTGGCGAGTCAGTCGCGCTCAGCGAGTGCCTAGAGTGGCTCAAGCTCCTGCAGTTCAAGAAGCTCGAGAAAGACCCCGAGGGTAAGCTCCTGGATCCGCTGGTCCAGTTCATTAACCAGCCCGGTTTCCTTCCGCACGACACCCGCCTGGCCTCGATCACGTCGAAGGGTGTCGTGTTCCGCGACGGCAACCGATGCGAGGTCGCGATCGAGCAACTGAGCGATGGCTTCCGATCGATCCTCAGCATGACGCTCGAGCTGATCCGACAGCTCGCGGCGACCTACGGTCCACATCGCGTGTTTCCTTCCGGCGCCAGCAAGATCGTGGTGCCAGGAGTCGTCCTGATCGACGAGATCGACGCGCACCTCCACCCGGCCTGGCAACGCCGCGTTGGGCCGTGGCTGAGCACGCACTTTCCAAAGCTCCAGTTCATCGTCACCACCCACAGCCCGTTCATCTGCCAGGCCGCCGAGGTCGGGACGATCTACCAGCTGGCCCGCCCCGGAAGCGAAGCGCCCTCGCGGATGATCGAAGGCGTCGAGCGGGATCGCCTGCTCTACGGCAGCATCCTCGAGGCGTACGCGACCGGGGCGTTCGGAGACGGCGCCACACGCTCACCGGCCTCGCTGGCCAAGATGCAACGACTCGCCGAGCTCAACGTGAAGGAGCTCGAGCAGCCGCTGACCGAGGACGAAGCGCGTGAGCGGGACGAGCTACGCGCGATCCTACCCACGGCCTCCCTGCCGGAGGACTGACATGCTGCGCCTGCCAGACCTGCCGCTCCCCGCACCTGCGGCGGCACAGCTCGTCGAGTATCAGACCGAGATCGATTGCCTTCCTACGTTCGCCGAGCGCGTGGAAGCTGGAAAGCGGCTCTTTGGGTCTCGCAACAACAAGAGCAACGCGACGTTCAAATCGGTCAAGGAGGTCCTGACCGCGATGTGCTCGGGCGCGCGACGCTGCGCCTACTGCGAGGACTCAGCCGCCGATGAGGTCGAGCACATCTATCCCAAGCACTTCTATCCCGACCGAGTGTTCGCATGGCCGAACTATGTCTACGCCTGCGGCCCCTGCAATGGTCCCAAGGGGAGCTCGTTCACGGTGTTCACAGCCGGCCCGAGCTCGGGGGTCGAGCTCACGCGCTCCGAAGACGCGCCATCGCCACCGCCGACGGGCAGGCCAGGGCTGATCGATCCGCGCACCGAGGATGCCACCCGGTTACTCGTCCTGGATCTGCAAGATACGTTCTGGTTCGTCGAGCGCGCCGCCCCAGGCACGCTCGATCACGAGCGGGCCAGGTACACGATCGATACCCTGGGTCTCAACAAGCGAGAGTACCTGCCACTCGCCCGGCGCGCCGCATATCGCGACTACCGCGCGCACCTCTCGCAGTACCTCGCGGTCCGCAGCAGCGGCGGCGACGAAGCCGAGCTGCAGCGGCTAGAGACGGAGATCCGGACGCGGCAGCACCCTACCGTCTGGTCCGAGATGAGGCGCCAGCACGCAAACATTCCCATCCTGGCACCGCTCTTTGCCGCGGTGCCTGAAGCCCTCACCTGGGGATACCCGCTCGCGATGTAGAATACCGCATCAGTTTCCGTCGGCTATCCGCGGGAGCGCGGCTTCTTGGTGGCCGGCCACAGGCGGCTCAGCTCGAGCACCGGGATGATCCGCTTTGTGCCCTTGTGCTCGTGCTCGAGCTCGTAGGTGTCGAGGCCGGACGCGAGCACAGGCTTCGCGCGCTTCCGGAGGTTGCCCTGATCGCCCTGGCTGTCGCGCTCGAAGATGTCGCCGGACCGCTCGACGCGCCAGCACAGGACACAATCGATCGCCTCGAAGAAGTGCTGTAGTGACGTGTTCGGCTTCACCACGTTCTTCAGCTCCAGCCGGATGAACGGGGTCCCGCCCGGAGCCGAGGGCACCAGCGTCTTCTCGCGCAATAGCGCGATCGCGTCCACTCCCTCCTGTGCGTCGTACTCGACGATGTGGATGGGGAGTCGATACCTGCCAGCCAGGAGCGCGTACGCATAGAACACCTCCTGCTCGGAGGACGGCGTGCGCAGGAGGATCGACTCCTCGTCGTCATACCGCTCCAGGATCTCGTCGGCCTGCGTGAGCTCGATCTCGTCCGGGCGCTTCGCGGTCGCATACCAGGCGCGCACCCGCTCGCGTCGCTCGTCCATGTAAGCTGCCTCTTCTGCACGACGCTTGGCCAGTGTCGCGGAGCGAAGCCGATCTACCCACTCCCGGAAGTCATCGTTCTTGAAGGCGCGCTCGAGCAATACCGCGAGCTGCGTGACCATGACCTCGATGTGCTGTGACTCGTTGGAGATGCCGCCGCGGTTGGCGGTGGGCAAGAATCCCTGGTGATTGACGAACACCTGCCAGTTGCGCGTGCTGCCGAGCTCGTAGCGCAGGCGGTGTTTGGTCGCGCGCTCGATCGCCGCCTGGAGTAGCTCGTTGCGGCGAACGATCGGGATGAAGTCTCGGCACAGCCACAAGCCGAATCGTGACTCGAAGCCGTACACACCCGGGTGGTTCTGCCACTGGGCTTCGCGGTAGGTCTCGCGCTGTCGCCGGTGGCCCTCGATGCGCGCGACGACCGAGATGCCGGTGGTCGAATCGCTCCAGTCGGTCGGGCTCGTGAGCCGGATCGAGCTCAGGTCGTCGCGGGACCGCGTTGCGCCGCTCTGGCCGATGTGAAAGTCGGCGAAGCGGTGGCCGAACGCGAGCAGCCCCGGCTTCGAGCCATGGACCTTGACGTCGTCCTGCTGCCAGGCTCCAAAGAACAGATCCGATGTCGCGCGCTTTCCAAGGCCCAGCGGGGCGTACTCGGTCTCTCCGTTGATGCACAGATAGACCGTCACTGGTGACAGCGGCACTTGCTCGGTGAGTAGCCCGACGACCTGCCCCTGCTCGATCGCGTCATGCCACGCCCGCCGCGTATCGAACAGGCCGCTCCGCACGTCACCGATGAACGTGAACCAGTCGCAGTACGACTCGATCTGCAGCCTGCTGAGCAGTCGCGCCGCGTCATGGAATCGGATGCCCTGTAGCCAGATCGCCGTGCCGCGCGCGAGCCCGACGGCGGCGATCTCGCGCTGCAGGCGGTGATCGGACGGTAGATCGGTGACGGGGACTGCTGAGTCCTCGGAGTTGCCGGGATCCGACAGGCTCGTGAGCACCCAGCGTGAGCCGTCCGGGTTGGTCGCGCAGCTCAGCCGAGCGCAGTCGAAGTAGAGCTTCGTGCCATGCCCCTTGTAGCCGATGCGCGGCCGTCCCTCGATCTTGGAAGAAGCGCCGATGCCCCAGAACGCCTCGAGTCGCTCGGTGGTCAGCCCCTCACCGTCATCCAGCATGAAGACGTCGACCTGGTTCCGGTTGTCGCGTGCGGTGCGGAACCAGAACTGCGTGGCGAGGTGATCCTTGGCGTTCGACAACGCCTCGCGCACCAGCTCCAGCGGATCGGTCCGGTTCTCCGCGAGCTCTCGGACGAGGTTCTTCCGATCGAATCTCCGCTGGATCGCGAGGGCCGTGCTCACCGCCCGACGGTAACCTGGTGGGAATCCGGGTGAAAGGTCGGCCGGCGAAGCGGACGACGGGCAGCGGCGCAGCGGGCTGCGGGCTGCGGATCAGGCCAGGCCGGCCTGCTTGGCGACCTCGGATCCCGTCGTGCTAGCCTCGTTGCTACCTCGTTCACCGCGCGCGGGACCTCTGCATCGTGGCGCGGCTCACCACTCCGGCGGCATCGTGTTCTCGGTGAACCACTGCGCGAGCTCGGCCTCCGATAGCTTGCCGCCTGCGACGTCCTCGAAGACGCTCGCGAGCTCGTCCTCGGCCGCGGCGATCTCGATGCCGTTGAGCCGCAGGAACATCAGCGACACCACGCACGCGGTGCGCTTGTTACCGTCGATGAACGGGTGCCCCTTGGCAATCCCGACGGCCACGCTCGCGGCGAGCTCCTCGAGCGAGGTGTCCGGCACGTAACCGACGACCGTCCGCGGACGATCGAGCGCGCTGTCGAGCCTGCCCTCGTTGAGGATCCCTTCCTCGCCCCATGGCGTCGCAGCTGCTCTGCATGGACGCGCAGCGCCAGTGCCTTGCGGATCCACACGATGTCCCGACTCACAGCGCGAGTCGGGCGAGGCACTGCTTGTGCTGGTCCATCACCTCGTGTGCAACGGTCATCTGGAAGTCCGCCTCGAGCTCCTCGGGCGTGCGACCGCGGTAGAACGACCGGAGCGCATCTACAGTGATGGTCGGGCTCGCGTGGCCGAGGTGCTCGCCCCGAGCTCTCGCTTCCTTCCACGGCCGCTCGAAGTGCGTCAGCTCCTTGAGATACGCGGACGGCATGGCTCCGTAGTAAGCGAGCACGCTGTCGATGTGAGCGCGATCCCGATCCGTCAGGCCTCGGCCGTGGGCGGTCATGTCCGCGGCCGAGATCTGGCGACGGCCCTTGTGCTGCTGGAACAGCGCCGGCACCACCGGGCCCTGTGCCCACGCTTTGACCGTGTCGCTGATGAGCGGCGCATCCTGCGCGCTCGCCCACGCCTGGACGTAGTACACCAGCTTCTGCAGCTTCAGGGTCGTCACCGGCCCCTGTCGCTCCAGAATGTGCCTGGCGACGTCGAGCACGTGAGCCATGGAGGTACTGTGCACGGCGCGGATCGAGCGTGCAAGAACAGCCTGCCCGTGGGTCCCGTGAGTGATGACGTCCTCGGCGAGGGACTGCGGGATCGGCGTACCGATTCCGGTCTCCGAACCGCTTCGCCGAACGGTTGGCGAGGTGAGTCTTGTCCGGTCTCTGAGGTCGGCCGGCGTCACACGCACAGCGCGCAGCGCGCTGCACGGGCGGGCGGAAGATCAGATCAGGCCAGGCCGGCCTGCTTGGCGACCTCGGCGGCGAAGTCGTCCTTCTTCTTCTCGAGGCCCTCGCCGAGCTCGAAGCGGACGAAGCGGCGGATCTTGATGTTCTCGCCGATCTTCGCGATCAGCTCCTGCTGGAGCTGATCGATCGTCTTGTCCGGATCCTTCACGTACGACTGATCGAGGAGGCAGATCTCCTTCATCCACTTCGAGATCTGGCCGTCGACCATCTTCTGGATCACGGGCTCGGGCTTGCCGCTCTCCTTGGCCTTCGCGAGCAGGACCTCGCGCTCGCGCGACACGGCGTCGGCGGCGACCTCGTCCTTGCGCACGAACTGCGGGTTCATCGCGGCGATCTGCATCGCCACGTCGCGCGTGAACGCCTGGAAGTCCTCGTTGCGCGCGACGAAGTCGGTCTCGCAGTTGACCTCGAGCAGGACGCCGATGCGGCCCCCGCCGTGGATGTACGAGACGATCGCGCCCTCGGTCGCCTCGCGGCCGGCCTTCTTGGCCGCCTTCGCGAGGCCCTTCGCGCGCAGATAGTCGATCGCCTTCTCCATGTCGCCGCCGACCTCGGTCAGCGCCTTCTTGCAGTCCGCCATGCCGGCGCCGGTGCGCTCGCGCAGGTCCTTGATCATCGAAGCTGTCACTTCAGACATCGTCGGTGCTCCTCTATTCCTGATCCGGCGAGGCCGACGCCTCGGGGTTGAACATGCTGCCGCCCGTCGACATCTCGACGCGCGGGCCGTCGCCGCCCGACGAGACGTGGATGACGCGCTCGCCGGTCTCCTCGCGCTCCTGGCCGCGGGTGCGCGCGTTCTCCTTGTAGACCTTGTTGCCGATGATCGCCGCGTCCGCGATCTTCGACGCGAACAGCTTGATCGCGCGGATCGCGTCGTCGTTGCCGGGGATCACGTAGTCGATCTGATCCGGATCGCAGTTGGTGTCGGTGATCGCGACGACCGGGATCTCGAGCTTGCGCGCCTCGTCGACGGCGATGTGCTCCTTGTGCGGATCGATCACGAACAGCATGCCGGGGACCTTCGACAGGCCCTTGATGCCGCCGAGCGACTTGAGCAGCTTGTCGCGGTCGCGGCGGATCATCACCTGCTCGCGCTTGGTGAGCGCGAACAGCGTGCCGTCCTCCTCCATCTTCTCGAGCGAGCGCAGCCGCTCGAGCGAGCCCTTCACGGTGCGGAAGTTCGTCAGCGTGCCGCCGAGCCAGCGCTGCGTCACGTAGTGCTGGCCGGAGCGCGTCGCCTCCTCGACGATCACGTCCTGCGCCTGCTTCTTCGTGCCGACGAACAGGATCGTATCGCCGCGCGCCGTGGTGTCGATGACCGCCTGGAACGCCTGGCGGAACAACTTCACCGTGTGCTGCAGATCGATGATGTGGATGCCGTTGCGCGCGCCGAAGATGTACTGCTTCATCTTCGGGTTCCAGCGCCCGGTGTTGTGCCCGAAGTGCACGCCCGCCTCGAGCAGGGCGCGCATGCTGATGGGGTTTTGCGCCGTCGCTTCTGCCATCGTCTCCATGTCAGTCCTTTGCGTTGGTGACCGCCGGCGCCGTCGTCGATCGGCGGAAACTCTCGTCGAGAGCCACGCCCGCCGATCTCGGGTGCCGTGAGTGAGTGATCTCCCCGGAATCCCGAGGAGGGGCCGATCTAGCACGCACCGCCGCGGCCCGGCAAGCACCTAACCGTGCGCAGGCGCACGAAAATGGCGCGGGGCGTGCGGCTTTTTGTGATACGTGGTGCGGATGCGAATTTCCGCCCTGCTCCTGGGAATGCTGTTTGCCGCTGGTTGCTCGAGCTCTGCGAACAAGAAGCTCGACGAGTTCGCCGACCGCGCGTGCGCCTGCTCCGACGAGGCCTGCGCCAAGAGGGTCGAGGACGACTTCCAGAAGTGGCTGGCGGACAACAAGGACGCCACGGGCGACGAGGAGAAGGCCAAGAAGTCGGCCACCCGCATGATGGGCTGCATCATGAAGGCCCGGCTCGGCAAGATGGGCGAGAAGATGGAGAAGATGGACAAGGAGAAGGGCGAGAAGATGGACAAGGCCGAGGAGAAGGCCGCCGACAAGCCGGCCGACGAGAAGGCCGCCGACAAGCCGGCCGACAGCAAGTAGCCGCCGCGCGCTATCTTCCGCGGCGATGCGGATCGCCGCGCTCGGCTTTAGCCTCCTCTGCCTGGGCCTTTGGGCCTCGGCGTGCTCGCCGCCCGCGGCCCAGCGCCCGCCGGCCCCGCCGGCCCCGCCGGTGGCCCCGCCAGAGCCGCCACCCGCGGCCCCCGCGAGCGCCGCCCTGCCGGATCCGCCGCCACCGGAGCTGCGGCTGCCGGGTGACGTGCGGCCGACGCGCTACGCGCTGGAGCTGACGATTGTCCCGGAGCGCGAGCGCGCGATGGGGCGCGTCGCGATCGACGCGCAGGTGGTGCGCCCGACGCGCGTGGTCTGGCTGAACGCGACGGGGCTCACGATCGACAGGGCGACGCTCGCCGGCCGGCCCGCGCGCGTGATCGCTGGCGGCGAGGACTTCATCGGGCTCACCTCGGGCGCCGAGCTGCCGGCGGGCCCGCTCGCGATCGAGATCGCGTTCGGCGCGCCGATCGATCGCACGAAGAGCCGCGCGCTGTACGCCGAGCGCGAGGGCGCCGACTGGTACGCGTACACGTTCTTCGAGCCGATCGACGCGCGCCGCGCGTTCCCGTGCTTCGACGAGCCGGCCTACAAGGTGCCGTGGCAGCTCACGTTCCACGTGCCCGAGGGGCACGTGGCGCTCGGCAACGCGCCGATCGCGCGCGAGGTGCCGGAGGCCGCGGGCATGAAGCGCGTCGAGCTTGTGCCGTCGCGGCCGCTGCCGAGCTACCTGGTGGCGTTCGTCGTCGGGCCGTTCGAGCTTGTCGACGGCGGCACCGCGGGCCGCGCCAAGACGCCGATCCGGTTCGTCATCCCCAAGGGCCGCGCCGCGGAGCTGCGCTACGCCAAGCAGGTCACGCCGCGCGTGGTCACCGCGCTCGAGGACTACTTCGACATGGCGTACCCGTTCCACAAGCTCGATGTCGCCGTGGTGCCGCGATTCTGGGGCACGATGGAGCACCCGGGCATCGTCGCGATGGGCCAGCCGCTGACCTTGATCCGGCCCGACGAGGAGACGCGCTCGCGGCGCCAGGCGTACGCGAACATCCTCGCGCACGAGCTCGCGCACTACTGGTTCGGCGATCTGGTCACGATGGCGTGGTGGGACGACACCTGGCTGAACGAGGCGCTGGGCGAGTGGATGGACATGATCATCACCGAGGCCGTCGAGCCGGGCTTCCGCCACCGCGACGCGCGCGTGGGCATCGCGACCTCCGCGATGGAGGCCGACGAGGCGCTCGCCACACAGCCGGTGCGCCTGCCGGTGACGACGAAGGAGCAGATCGCCGCGTCGTTCGACGGCGAGATCACGTACGCCAAGGGCGCCTCGGTGCTGCGCATGTTCGAGGCGTCGCTGGGGCCCGAGGTCTGGCGCGAGACGATCCGCGCGTACCTGCGCGCGCACGAGTGGGGCAACGCGGCGGCGGACGACCTGTTCGCCTTCGTGCAGAAGCGGCACGGCGCGTGGACGGAGGCGGCGATGCGGAGCTTCGTCGAGCAGCCGGGCGTGCCGCGGATCGCCGCCGCGCTCGAGTGCAAGGCGGGCGCGCCGGCCAAGCTCCGCCTGGGCCAGCGCCGCGCGCTGCCGGCGGGGACGACCGATCCGACGCCGCGCCTGTGGAAGGTGCCGGTCTGCGTGCGGTACGGCGATGGCCGGCGCGCCCACCGCGCGTGCACGCAGCTCGATGGCGCCGAGGGCGAGCTTCTGCTCGAGGGGAGCTGCCCGACGTGGGTGATCCCGAACGCGGACGCGACGGGCTACTACCGCTCGGTGGTCGATCCGGCGGCGGCGCGGGCGCTGCTCACCAGGGGCTCGGCGGCGGCGCGCGCCGCCCAGCCGACGGTGAGCGAGAAGATGATGCTGCTCGCCGATCTGGGCGCGATGGCCCTACGCGACGAGCTGGCGCTCGATCGGCTGCTCGAGCTGGTGCCGATCGTGGCGGCGGATCCCGACGAGCTGTTCGCGCGGTGGGCGTTCTACGCGGCGAGCTTCCGCGCCGACGCGCTCGACGACGCGCTCTACGAGCAGGCGCGGCGCTACTACCAGCGCACGTTCGGCCCGGCGGCGCGGCGCCTGGGCTGGGCGCGCGGCAAGGACGACTCCGACGAGCGGCACGATCTGCGCCGCACGCTGGTCCCGATGATCGCCGACCGCGACGCGCCGCTCGCGAAGGAGGCGGCCGCGCTCGCCGAGCGGTGGCTGGCCGAGCGCAAGGGCCTCGACGCGGACCTCGTGGGCAGCGCCCTGTACGTGTACGCGGCGCGGGGCGATCGCGCGCGGTTCGACAAGCTGCTCGCCGCCTCGAAGACGGCGCGCGATCGGGCCGAGCAGCAGCGCATCTTGTCGGCGATCGGCGCGTTCCGCGATCCGGCGCTCGCCCGGCAGGCGCTCGAGCTGGTGCGCGGCACCGAGCTCGATCTGCGCGACTCGCTCGGCATCCTCTACCCGGTCGTGTTCCGCCGCGAGACGCGCGCGCTCGGCCTGGAGTTCGTCACGGCGAACCTCGACGGCCTGCTCGCCCGGATGCGCGACGACGAGGCGTCGTGGTTCCTGGGCGCGCTCGCGGGCGGCTTCTGCGTCGCCGAGCAGCGCGCGCTGATGGAGCGCCTCCTCGTGCCGCGCGCGGGCAAGCACAGCGGCGCGGTCGCGGCGGTGACGCGCGGGCTCGAGCAGAGCCAGCAGTGCATCGACAACGCGCGCCGCCAGCTGCCGGCGCTGCGCCGCTTCCTCGCGCGGTACTGAGCGCGGAGCGCGGGGGCGGAGCGCGAGGCGCGGAGCGCGGAGCGCGGAGCGCGGGGGCGCGGAGCGCGGAACGCGGGGCGCGGGTCAGCGGCGGCTGGAGCGGACGACGCTGAAGCGCGCGCCGCGCTGGACGACGGCCGGCGCGGCGCCGGCGGTGACGGCCTCGAGGGGCACGCCGGGATCGGTGTCCGGCTCGGGCTCGAGCTCGAGCTCGGGCGCCTCGACCCCGGCGTAGTCCGGCGGGATGCTGCCGCGGGCGATCCGCGGCGCGAGCGCGCCGGCCGCCGGGTAGCCGGGCGACGGCGCGCGCGGCAGCGGGGGCATGAAGACCGGCGCGGCTTGCGGCGCGGGCTGCGGGGGCAGCGGAGGCATGAAGACCGGCGCAGCCGAGGCCACGGGCTTCGGGGGGAGCGGGGGCATGAAGATCGGCGACGGGCCGGCGGGCGACATCATCATCGGCGGCGGCGTCGCGATCCCGACCGGTACGACCAGCGGCGCGGGCACGGGCGCGGTGCCGGCCGGCGAGACCCAGACCGGCGGCGGCTGCGTGGGGCGCGCCACCTGGGGCTGCAGCGGGCCGAGCGGGGGGAGCTTCGGCACCGGGCGCAGCGCTGCGCTTTGCCGGGGTTGGTCCCACCGGCTCACGAGCACGCGCAGACCGTAGAGCGCCATGCTCAGCGCGCCGAAGATCGACACGGCGAACAGTGTCATCAGGACCGCGGACATCTCGCACCGAGCAATTGCAACGGTCGTTCCTGATGATCCTCAGGGTAACCTCGCGACCGGACTGGCGCGCCCTGGCCGAGAATTGCGCTGTGGGGTGTCCGCTCTCCTCCAGGGTGGGGACAGCACTCAGCGATCGACTACTACGGTTTGCAGTCCCGGCCGGCCGGGCTGGTCCGGCCGGCCGGGACGGGTCCTGCCTGCCGATCGACCGGCCGGCCGGTCGGTCGGTCGGGCTCGCTACCGCGCGAAGCCGGCTCGCAGCAGGGCGTCGGCCGACTTCAGCGCCGCGACGCGCGCGGCGGGGTCCGCGCCGAGCCGCTCCACCAGCTCGGCGAGGGGGCGCTTCGCCTTGCGGTTGTCGACGAACGCCTGGCCGAGCCGCCGGACGAGCCCGCCGGGGTCGACGCCGGGCAGCTCGGCCGGCCCCGGCTTCAGCGCGGGCGCCTCGGTCCACCGGGCGACAGCGTGCATCAGCGGCGCCTGCTCCGACCACAGCGTCGTCAGCTCCTGCAGCCCGAGCGAGCGGCCGGCGAGCACCTCGCCGAGCGCCGCGAAGCCGAGCCACGCGAGCCACATGCGCACGAGCACCGGCGGCATCGCCGAGCGCGGCGCGTACTGGCGCGGGCCGTACAGCTCGTTGAACCGCATCGAGGGCGTCAGCCACAGCGCCGCCGCGAGCGTCGCCCCCGACGGCATCCGCCACGACGCTCCCGCGATCACGCGCAGCGCGGCGTCGGCGGCGGCGCGCTCGGCCTCGAGCGCCCCCGCGTCGGCCTGTGCGCCCCACGCGGCCGCGAGCGCGGCGGCCGGATCTGCAGCCGCGGTCGCGGTCGCGGCGAACGCGGCCGCGGCGATCGCGCGCTCGGTCGCGACGAATTCGCGCCCCTCGGCCTCCGCGTCGCGCGCCGGCAGCGCGGTGCCGACGATCGAGGGATCGGCGATCGCCTCGATCTCGGCGAGCACGTCGGCGTGCGCGATGCCGGCCGCGGCCCCGTCGGCCTGCGTCACCGTGAGCGGGCAGAGCACGCTGTTGTAGTCGACGATCGTGTAGCTCCCGAGGCGGAACACGCGGTTGAACGGGAACAGCCGGCACGACGCCGGCTTCGCGGCGCGCCCGTCCTCGAGCTCGATCCGGCACAGGCCGACGTCGTCGAGGAACCAGCAGCGGTCACGCGGGTTGAACGCGGTGATCGCCTCGCCGCGCCGCCGCAGGAACGGCACGATCTCCGGCCGCCGCGCGATCAGCTGCACGAGCTGGCCGCCGGCGACGTCGAGCCCGATCCCGTGGCCCTTGCAGCACGCGCCGCAGCCGCGGCACTCGTACTGAAACCGCCGATCCGGCCACGTGAAGTACGCGCGCTCCACGGCGCGAGTATGCGCCGGATCGCCGCGCCACGGCGCGCGTGGGTCTGGCCCCGGGCCCGCGCGCCCTGCCGTCTGGAGGCCAGGCAGGAGGCGCTGCCCCCGAGGCCAGGCAGGAGGCCCCCGCCCGCTCGGGGAAACCCTGGGTCCTTAATTCATCAAATTTGATTGATTGGGACCGTTTTCGGGCCATAATTGACCAGAAATGGAACATTACGGCCTCAGCTACCAGGAGATCCTCCGCGCGATCGGGGCCCGCACGAAGCAGCTCCGGCTGATGCGCAACCTGCGCCAGGCAGAGCTCGCCGCCCACGCAGGGATCGGCCTCGGGACGGTCCACCGCTTCGAGAAGACGGGCTCGGCTTCGCTCGAGAACGTGCTCCGCATCGCGATGGCGCTGCACGCGGAGCAGGCGTTCGACAAGCTGTTCGAGGCACCGCCGTACGCGTCGCTCGATGAAGCGCTGGCGCGTCCCGAGATCACCAAGCGGCAACGAGCGCCGCGGCAGCGCCGGCAGATCCGATCCAGATGAAGCTTCAGCGAATCGAGCAAGTCGCGGTCTTCTACGAGCCAGCGCCAGCGCGCCGGAGGAAGGTCGGTCGGCTCGCGCTCAAGGGGCGAGAGATCCTGTTCGAGTACGACGCGGCGTTCCTCGGCTCGCAGCTCGAGCTCTCTCCCTTCGAGCTGCCGCTCCGCCCCGGCGTCGTGGTGGGGCAGCCGGCTCGTCTCGATGGCCTGATGGGCCTCTTCGACGACAGCCTCCCCGACGGCTGGGGGCGGCTGCTCATCGATCGCCGCGCCGCCGAGCTCGGGCTCTCCGGGAGCTCGCTCACGCCGCTCGATCGCCTCGCGCTCGTCGGCGCGCGCTCCATGGGCGCCCTGATCTACGAGCCCGAGCTCGCGCTCGAGGACCCGACGGTCGTGAAGCTGTCAGAGCTCGCCAAGGAGGTCGAGCTGGTGCTCATGGGGGGAAGCGGCGGAGCTGACCTCGAGCGGCTGATCGCCATCGGCGGATCACCGAAGGGCGCCCGGCCCAAGGCGCTCGTCCAGCTCGCCCCGAGCGGCGACGTGCATTTCGGCGCCAGGGACATCCAGCCCGGATTCACCGCCTGGCTCGTGAAGTTCCGCGCGCCCGAGGATGACCCGCACGTCGCGTCGCTGGAGCATGCCTATTTCCTGATGGCGAAGGCCGCGGGGCTCGAGGTCCCGCGGACGCAGGTGCTGGGCAAGACGAAGCGGAGCGCTGGCTACTTCGCGATCGAGCGGTTCGATCGCGACGGCGCGGTGCGGATCCACTCCCATACGCTCGGCGGGCTGCTCCAGCTGCCGCACGGCTACGCCGCGCTCGACTACGGCGACCTGCTCAAGATCACCCGCAGGCTCACGCGCAACGAAGCAGCGGTGGCCGAGATGTTCCGCCGCGCGTGCTTCAACGTCCTGGCCCACAACCGTGACGATCACAGCCGTAACTTCGCCTTCCTCATGAATGAGCGCGGGGGCTGGCGGCCCAGCCCCGCCTACGATCTCACCTTCGCCGAGGGCCCCGGCGGAGAGCACACGCTGCTCGTGGCTGGCGAGGGCGCAAACCCCGGCACCGAGCACCTGCTCACGCTCGCCGGGCGCGCGGAGCTGACGCACGGAGCGAAGATCGTCGACGAGGTCCGAGCCGCGGTCAGCCGCTTCCGGGAGCACGCCGACGAAGCCGGCGTGCCGGCGAAGCTGCAGCAGCGCATCGCGTCGACGCTCGCGCCCACGTCCACGCGAGGCCGCCGCCGGCGCCGACGCACGCCGCACTCGTGAGCCGTGAGCCGTGAGCCGCGAGCCGCGACCGCGGCGGGCGGTCACCGGCGCAGCATCGAGAACGTCTGGTAGTCGACGCCCTCGGGCGGCCGCTCCCCGAGCCAGCTGTGGCCGGAGCCGGACACGAGGTAGCGATCGGCCCCGTCCTGGAGCAGCGCGCAGCGGTCGGGCGCGACGGTCGCATTCGCCTTGCCGCGCGCGAAGTCGAGGGCGTGCGTGCGCCGCAGCGACTGCTGCTTCGTGTTCGGGTTCTGCTCGCTCTGGACGACCTTGCCGGTCGTGACCTTCCAGCCATCCGCCCAGTCGTCCGCGCCCGAGCCGGACGCGACGATCAGGATCTTGCCGCTGCCGTCCTTGATCAGCGCGTCGTAGACGCGGTGCCAGCCGCCGCCGCGGCGCACGCTCACGTCGAGCGCGTCGCCGACCTTGAACGGCAGCGGCTCCGGCACGATCGAGAGCGCGAACGACTGATCGCCCTTGGCGTCGGCCACGACGATCTCGAAGCGGCGCGGCTCCTGGCGCGCGGTGATCGACTTCACCTTGCCGGTGGCCTGGAGCGTCGAGACCTTGGCGTCGGCCAGGTGCACGTACGCGCCGCACTCCTTCGGGACCTTCGGGGCGATGGGCGCCTTGGGCGCGGGAGGCGCCGGTGCAGGCGGCACTGGGTCCGCGCGCGCGACGCCGGGCACGCTCGCGGCGGCCACCACCAGGAGGATTCGGAGGATTCGCTTCATGAGAGCTAGCCTATCGCGCCGCCCGCCGCGCGGCGCTGGCTGATCGTGCCTGGGGCGGCGCCTGGCTTTGCGCCCGGGCGCAGCGCGATGCCCGAACGTGCTGCGGCTGCGCCATCACCGTGAACCGCGTGCATGGGGCAGCTGACGACCTTTCACGACCACGGCGCGCGCCGCGGACTAAGAATCATCGCATGACCAACAACGCTCTCGTCTCTCGCATTCGCAACGTCGGATTCCGTTTCGTGCTGGGCGCGGCCCTGCTCACCGGCTGTGTCACCACCGATGACGAGCCGGCGGCCGAGGCCCCGGCCCCGGCCGGGGACGTCGCCGGGGACGTCGGCAGCGACGTCGCCGCGCGCACCCTCGAGGCACGCAACAAGGACCTTTTGCACCGCTACCACGTCGAGGTGTGGGACGAGGGCCACCTCGATCAGGCCTGGAAGTACCTCGGCGAAGGCTTCACGAGCCACGCCACCGTGACCACCCTGCCGCCCGGCCAGTATCCGGGGCCCGACTTCCTCGCGCAGTTCTGGGCCGGCTTCCCCGATCTGCGCTCGCACGAGGACGCGCTGCTCGGCGACGGCGATCTCGTCACGCTCCGGTGGACCATCACCGGCACGCACACCGGGACGTTCTTCGGCGTCGCCCCGACCGGGCGGACCATCCAGGTGTCCGGCATGGACATCCTGCGCGTCGCCGACGGCAAGCTCGTCGAGCACTGGGGCGGCGTCGCCGATCAGATGGACGACTTCCTGGCACAGATTGGCGCGCTGCCGAAGTGAGCAGCAGGAGCAGCGGGGTTCAGGCAGTCACGAGACAGGGCCATTTGGATGTGCGGTCGTGCGTTTACGGCTGCGGAGCACAGTCGCAGCGGGCCCGGCGTTCACGGCGTTGGTCGACGCCCTCGCCGGTTCGCATGCGGCTACGGCGCGCACGGACGCGGACGCGGATGCGCACGCGCACGCGACTGCCAGTGGAGCCGGATCGGCTCAAGCGTTCGATGCGCAAAAGCTCCCGCCTCGCGACGGCGGGCCTCGCCCGCGCGCGCTTCCGCGCTCGTCCCGCGCCGAGCGCTTGAAGGGCGGCGAATCGCGAAGCACCGCCGCACAGATTGACTGAACAGAAGAACGCGAGCGTTAGAGTAAGCGCTCGTCACGGGACGAGCGCGCAGCGCGCTGACGGGCGAGAGGCCCGCCGCCGCTCGGAGGCTCCGGGGTCAAGGGGGCTGAAGTGTCATGTCGTGCCATGCAGTAGCCCTCGAGCAGCATGAGGGTGAGTCGCGATCTGGAGAGATGCTGCCGTGCCATGGCCGGTAATATGCGAGTCGTCAAAGCTGACGATCGACGGACCTGGAGCGGTCTACAGCGTTCATGCAAGTCAGATCCGGCAGCGGCCAGAGAATCGGTGCCACGCAGGTTGGCGCGCTCGCCCGCATGACGCGGCGCTTGCGCCGTCGCCACGCGGCCCACTGTCGGTCCGCACGCCGGCGTGGCGCGCTCGCCCAGCGAGCCACGCCGCCCAATGCTGGTCCACGTGGGACGCGGCGCGACTGTGCCGCCGCCACGCGGCCCATTGTCGTCCGCACGCCGGCGTGGCGCGCTCGCCCAGCGAGCCACGTCGCCCAATGCTGGTCCACGTGGGATGGGGCGAGCTTGCGCCGCCGCCACGCGGCCCACTGTCGGTCCGCACGCCGACGTGGCGCGCTCGCCCAGCGAGCCACGCCGCCCAATGACGCCCCAATGCTGGTCCACGTGGGACGGGGCGAGCTTGCGCCGCCGCCACGCGGCCCATGGTCGTCCGCACGCCGACGTGGCGCGCTCGCCCAGCGAGCCACGCCGCCCAATGACGCCCCAATGCTGGTCCACGTGGGACGGGGCGAGCTTGCGCCGCCGCCACGCGGCCCACTGTCGGTCCGCACGCCGACGTGGCGCGCTCGCCCAGCGAGCCACGCCGCCCAATGACGCCCCAATGCTGGTCCACGTGGGACGCGGCGCGACTGTGCCGCCGCCACGCGGCTCACTGCCGGTCCGCACGCCGACGTCGCGCGCGCGCCCGCGAGACACGCCGCCCCATGCTGGTCCACGTGGGACGCGGCGCGATTGTGCCGCCGCCACGCGGCTCACTGCCGGTCCGCACGCCGACGTGGCGCGCTCGCCCGCGAGACACGCCGCCCCATGCTGGTCCACGTGGGACGCGGCGCCTGCGCCGCCACGCGGCCCATTGTCGTCCGCACGCCGACGTGGCGCGCGCGCCCAGCGAGCCGCGCCGCCCAATGCTGGTCCACGTGGGACGCGGCGCCTGCGCCGCCACGCGGCCCATTGTCGTCCGCACGCCGACGTGGCGCACTTGAGAGCAGCCCTGCTCCGTGACCACGTGGCCAATGCTGATGCCGCGCAGACGTTGGCGCGCTCGCCCTCTCAACGCAGCTCCTGCTCTGCAGCCACGTCGATGCCGCGAGAGGAAGCGGCGGGACTGCACTCGGACACTGGACATGTCCCACTTCGCCGCTTCCTTCATCACGGTCATACGACCCATACGCCCCCCGAGATGTCCGCCCTCTTGGACAACAACGGTGCACGGCGCACTTAATATTCCATTCGTTCGATCATTGCCCGATTGCTTGACAGCCAAGGATTGCTCGTCTATAAAACTATGAACTCAAAGCATGGGCGTCGATGTCCGGGTGCCTTGACCACAGGCGCTCGCCTCAAGGCCATCTCCGCCGACGTCGTCGATCCATCGATTAAAGCTTCCGCAGTGAGGATCACGTGGAAATGAGAACGGGACAACACAGATCAAATCTATATTCCGGCACTGAGGTCGATGGCGGTGTCATGGCAACTCGCCTGCTGGAGCAGCGAGGCACCGTTTCATGGACAGACTTCGCGGCGAATGCCAACGCGTGGGAGCGCCAGCACGAAGCAGAGTGGGTGAGAGTGGACGAAAAGCTTCGTGGCATCGCGGCCCGGCGGGCTGCGCTCGATGCCGAGGAAGCGAACCTGCTGCGCTATGCGGAGGAGCTGAAGCTGTGGCGAGGCTGGGGCTTCGGCTCCATGCTGGAGTATATGGAGCGGGTCATGGGGTATGCGCCACATACGGCGTCTGAGCGCCTCCGGGTGGCACGCGCGATCGCCGAGTTGCCGTTGATTACAGAGGCGCTGGAGCAAGGTGCGCTCGCGCATTCGGCAGTGCGCGAGCTCTCTCGAGTGGTCGTGCCCGATACCGAAGCGGCCTGGCTGGAAGCAGCAAAGGGCAAGAGCCTGCGCGAGATCGAGGCGATGGTCTCCGGCCACAAGCCCGGCGATCTGCCCACCGATGAGACCGAGCCGCGGCTTCACCGCAAGAAGCTCGTGCTCGAGGTCTCACCCGAGACATACGACATCTGGCGCAAGCTGCACGCGCTCGCTGCCGAGGAGCACGGTCAGCGACTGTCCGATGATGAGCTGATCTTGTCGCTGTTCCGCAGAGCCTATGGCAACGCCGCGATCGACCATGGTGACGTCAGCACCAGCGGCAATATCAGCGGCAATAGCGTCAGCTCGCCTGCTTACAAGATCGCGATCAAACAGTGCCCGGACTGCAAACGTGCATGGCAATACAGCGGCGGCCGGGATATCGAGATCGACCCGGCGGTAGCCGAGTGCGCTGCCTGCGACGCTGTCGACCTCGGCTCCCTCGACGCCGCCGCACCGGAGCGGGCGACCACGACCGTCACGCCCCGCAAGCGCGAGCACGTGCTCGCGCGAGACGGCTACTGCTGCACTGTACCCGGGTGCCGCCGAACCGTCGGGCTCGATCTGCACCACATCGAATACCAGAGCCACGGCGGCAGCCATGAGCTGAGCAACCTCACGACCCTCTGCGATCTGCACCACCGCGCGGTCCACCTCGAAAAGCTCGCGATTCGTGGCATCGCGCCCGACCGCGTCAGCTTCGAGTTCCGCAAGCCGCGAGATCGGCGCAACGTCACCGACGACGACAGCTCCACCCCGCCCAACTCGTGCGCCTCGAGCTCGGAGATCCCGCCCTCCCCCACTCATGCCGAGCGCGCTCCGAACGCCAGCACCTCACCAGCCAATCCCACCGGCGCGGCAGATTTACGGCCGCGCGTCGCCGTCGCACCGCCAGCCTTCGGTGTCGCTGCCGAGCCCAGCTCCCCCCTCTCTATCCGCACTGACCGGACAGCTGCTCGCGAGCGCCGCGTCAGACCAATGCGAGCCTCATGACTGCGCACAGACCGCACCGCCGGCCGATCAGTCCCACGCCGGCGCCCTGTCAGATCAACGTGAGCCGCCATGACCGCGCACAGACCGCACCGCCGGCCGATCAGTCCCACGCGGGCGCCGCACCCAGACCAATGCGAGCCTCATGACCGCGCACAGACCGCACCGCCGCGCAGCCTTCTGTCTGTCCGCGAGAACGCTCCATCGAGCGAACGAACGCTCGGCCGTGAAATCTGTCCACGCGCAATCAGCTGCCGTCGCGCCCACGGGGACGCCGAAGCGGCGCTATCGAGGCGCCGGAGCGACCGCCGCGCAGCCTTCTGTCCGCGAGAACGCTCCATCGAGCGAACGAACGCTCAGCGTGAAATCTGTCCACGCGCAATCAGCTGCCGTCGCGCCCACGGAAACACCGAGGCGGCGCTATCGAGGCGCCGGAGCGACCGCTACGCGCAGCCTTCTGTCCGCGAGAACGCTCCAACGAGCAAACGACAGCTCAGCCGTGAAATCCGTCCACGCGCAATCAACTGCCGTCGCGCCCACGGGGGACGCCGAGGCAGCGCTATCGAGGCGCCGGAGCGACCGCTACGCGCAGCCTTCTGTCCGCGAGAACGCTCCAACGAGCAAACGACAGCTCGGCCGTGAAATCCGTCCACGCGCAATCAGCTGCCGTCGCGCCCACGGAAACGCCGAGGCGGCGCTATCGGGCGCCGGGGCGGCCGTGGTCGTCGGTGTCGACCAGCGGGCTGCGGTGACGCGCGTCTCTCACGATGTAGCAGCGAGCCCTCGGAGCTCTCGCGCCGCCGCGGCGAGCCGTCACCGCGCAGCATCCAGAACCTCTGGTAGTCCCCGCCCTCGGGCGGCCCCTGCCCGAGCCAGCCGTGGCCGGAGCCACGGATCCGGACACGAGGTAACGATCGGCCCCGTCCTGGGATCAGCGCACAGCGCTCGGGCGCGACCGTCGCCCTCGCCTTGCCACGCGCGAAGTCGAGCGCGTGTGGACTCGAGCCTATCGCGCCGCCCGCCGCGCGGCGCTGGCTGGTCTCTCCTTGGGCTGCGCCTTGGGCTGCGCCTTGGGCGGCGCCTTGGGCTTCTCCTTGGCCTGCGCCTTGGCCAGTGCCCCGGGCGCGCCGCCGTACGCCGCGTCGTGCACGGCGGCCAGCTGCTCGCGGAACCAGACGAACGCCGGATCGCCGTGCACGCGCGCGTGCCACACCATGTAGACGTCGAACGCGGGCAGCTCGAGCGGCAGCGGCACGACCTGCACCGGCAGCTGCCCGACGAAGCTGTGCAGCATGCGCTGGCCGGCCGACAAGAGCAGCTCGGTCTCGGCGACGACGAACGGGCCGAGCAGGAAGTCCGGGATCGTGACCGCGATGCGGCGCGAGTGCCCGCGCTCGCCGAGCAGGCTGTCGATCCGGCTCGTCGGCCGCCCGCGCGGCGCGATCAGCACGTGGCCGCACGCGAGGTAGTCCTCGAGCGTGAGCGCGCCCCGCTCGATCCGCGGGTGATCGCGGTGCGCGAGCACCGCCGTCTCCTCCGTGAACAGCGCGCGCCGGTAGATCGTCGTGGAGGCGCCCGCGTAGACGCCGATCATCAGATCGACGTCGCCGCCCGCGAGCGCCTCCTCGGTGTCGAGCGGCAGCGGGCGGATCTGGACCTGCACGCCCGGCGCCTCGGTGTCGAGCAGGGCCAGTAGCCGCGGCATGATCAGCCGCGCGCCGAAGTCGGTCGTCGCGACGCGGAACGAGGCCGTCGCCGTGCGCGGCTCGAACGCGACCCCGCCGAGCGCGCGCTCGAGCGTGGCCAGGCCGGCGCCGAGCTCATCGGCGAGGGCGGCGGCGCGCTGCGTGGGGACGAGCCCCGCCGGCGCGCGGACGAAGAGCTCGTCCTGCAGGGCCGCGCGCAGCCGGCCGAGCGCGTGGCTGACCGCCGATGGCGTGAGCGAGAGCGCCGCGGCCGTGCGCGCGACGCTGTGAGTCTCGAGCAGCGAGCGCAAGACCGGCAGGAGGTTGAGATCGATCTCGCGCAGCCGCTTCGATTGCGCCATGCCCGAGCGTACTGCGCCTGCGCCATCACCGTGAACCGCGTGCACGGGGCAGCTGACGACCTTTCACGACCACGGCGCGCGCCGCGGACTAAGAATGACCGCATGACCAACAACACTCTCGTCTCTGGCGTTCGCAACATCGGCTTCGGTCTCATCACCAGCGCGGCCCTGCTCACCGGCTGTGTCACCACCGACGACGAGCCGGTGGCCGAGGCCCCGGCCGGGGACGTCGCTGGCGACGTCGGCAGCGACGTCGTCGCGCGCACCCTCGAGGCGCGCAACAAGGACCTCCTGCACCGCTACCACGTCGAGGTGTGGGACGAGGGTCGCCTCGATCAGGCCTGGAAGTACCTCGGCGAGGGCTTCACGAGCCACGCCACCGTGACCACCCTGCCGCCCGGCCAGTACCCCGGGCCCGACTTCCTCGCGCAGTTCTGGGCCGGCTTCCCCGATCTGCGCTCGCACGAGGACGCGCTAATCGGCGACGGCGATCTCGTCACGCTCCGGTGGACCATCACCGGCACGCACACCGGGACGTTCTTCGGCGTCGCCCCGACCGGCAAGCCGATCCAGGTGTCCGGCATGGACATCCTGCGCGTCGCCGACGACAAGCTCGTCGAGCACTGGGGCGGCGTCGCCGATCAGATGGACGACTTCCTCGCGCAGATCGGCGCGCTGCCGAAGTGAGCGGCGGCGGCGGCACCGCCACCGCGAAGAGCGCCCCACGCAGCGCGCGCAGCACTCTATATAATGTGGAGACGCGCCGCGTCGTAGCATTTGCAGCTACATCAGCTACTCAGCCACTCACGAGCAGCTCGATCCGGCCGCGGCGGCGGCGGCGCCGACGCGTAGCGGATGCCCGCGAGCTCGAGCATCTCGGCGTGCGCGGCGTCGTGATCGCGCTGCGCGCGGTAGCCGACGTCGTCGCGCACGATCGCCTCGTACGAGTCCACGAGGCAGAAGATCCGCGCCGCGCGCGGGATCTCGGTGCCGCGCCGGCCCTCGGGGTAGCCGCTGCCGTCCCAGTACTCGTGGTGGCAGAGCACGAGCTCGCGCACGCGCCCCGACGCGCCCCGACGCTACGGCGCCTGCGGGCGCTGCCACGGCCAGGCGAGCACGCCGCCGTCGATGGTCGCGTTCGTCAGCTCGTCGAGCCAGGCGCCGAGATCGGCCCCCGCCTGCGGCAGCGTCCAGATCACGAGGTGGCGATCCGTGTTCTGGACCAGCCGGCGCGAGGACGGCGAGAGCGTGAGCACCGGGAGCATGGCGCTGGCCTCGAAGAGGACCGGCAGCGTCCAGCGCGCGCGCGCCGGCAGCTCGACGATGGTCACCTCCTGCGAGGGCCCGAGCCCCGCGAGCAGCTTGCCGTCGGCGCTCACCGCCGCGGAGCGCTTGCTCGGCGGCAGGAGGCGCACCGGCACCGACGCCGACGCGCCCGCCGCCGGCGAGAGCTCGAGCGCCTGGGCCTCGAAGTCCGACAGGTGCACGACCACCCCGCCCTCGTACGGATCGATGCTCCCGATCGGCTTCTCGAACCGCGCGAGCTCGCTCACCGCGCCGTCCCACAGGAGCAGGCGGCGCTCGTCGGCGATGAGCACCCGACCGGCGCCGTCCGTCTCCACGAAGGCCTCCGGCCTGCCCCCGACGTGCGCGCGCGTAAGCTCGTCCGTCGCCAGATCGCTCCGCACGAGCTCGCCGCCGCTGCTGTGCGCCGCGAACCGGCGGTGGCCGAGCCCGATCGCGCTCTGGGCCGCGCCATCGAGCTTGGCCACCTCGCGCGGCTCGGCCGTGCCGACCTGCGCGAGCACCCGGCCGTCGCCGACGCCGAACACGATCGTGTCGCCCGCGATGAGCCGCCCCCAGACGGCGCGGCCCTCCGCGACGACGCGCGACTCCGTGGCGCCCTTCTGGAGCAAGATCAGGCGCTGCGCGGGCCCCATGCCCTCGCGCACCAGCACGCGGCCGGTCGGCGCGTCGATCTGCCCGAGCAGCGGCACGCCGTGCGGCAGGTACGTGATCGGCCTGGCCGCGCCCGTCTCGAGGTCGATCCACTGCCAGTCGATGTTCAGGCTCCCGAGCAGCGTGTGATCGTCGACGAACCAGGCCACGAGCCCCATCGGCTGCGGCACCGCGCGCGGCACCACGCTCGCCAGATCCAGGCCCAGGATCACGCCGTCGCCAGCCACCATCAGCCGGCGCGAGCCGCGGTGCGCCGCGAGCCGCGGGTGCGGCACCACGCTCGGCAGGCGGAGCGTGCCGCGGACGATGTCGTTCAGGAAGTGCAGCTTGCCGTCGACGCCCGGCAGGATCAGCGTGTCGCCGCCGGCGACGTACATCCCGCTCGTGATCTTGTCGACCTGCAGGCGCTGGAACACGCGCTTGCCGTTCCACGCGAGCAGCGCGCCGGTCGACGCCCACATGTCGAGCTCCTCGCCGCGGTAGACGAGATCGAGCACGCGGTGCGTCTTTGGCAGCTCGAGCGGCACCTCGATCCACGCCGGAGCGCTCGCCGGCCGGCACGCGACGACCTTGCCGTCGTCCGTCAGGAGCGCGAGCGCGCCTGACGGCGAGACCACCGCGCGGGGGTGCGCCCCGGCGCGCCGGACCAGCTCCTTGCCAGCGGCGTCGAGCACGCGCACGTCGCGCTTGCGATCGAGGAGCGCGATCCAGCTCCCGTCGGGCGCGATCACCACGTCGTCGAGGTCGCCCTCGGTGTCGACGTCGGTCACCGCGCGCCGCTCGACGTCGAGGAGCTTGGCGCCCCGGGCGGCGGTCGTGAGCAGCACGCGATCGCCGGCGGCCGTCGTCCGCGCCGTCGTGATCGGATCGATCGCCAGCGGCTCGGACGTGTTCTTGGCCGGATCCAGGAGCTGCGGCGACGCCTGGGGCGGGATCACCAGCGCGCGCCCGCCGGCGACCCACAGCGCGCGGGTGCCGCGGACGTACGTGCGCGCGAGCAGGGAGCGCCGCAGCTCGAGGTCCCAGATGCGGAGCACGCCGTCGATCGACACCTGCAGCATGCGGCGCCCGCCCGGCTCGAGCTCGGCGACGAGCGTCATCGCGGGCGTGCTCTCGAGCGCCCACGCCACGCCGCGCGTCACCGCGGCCTGCGCGATCGCCCGCGCCTCGGCCTGGCGCGGCGAGGTCTTCGCCAAGGACTTCAGCGTCGCCACCGCCTCGGTCGGGCTGTGATCGAGGAGCGCGCGCGCCTGCGTGAGGAGGAGCGCGTCGTTGCGCTCGGCCAGGGCGTCGCGCGCCGCCTCGGCCTCGCGCCGGCGCTCGACGGCCGCCCCGCGCGCGACATCGGCGGCGTCGCGCTCGGTGATGATCCGCGCCACGAAGATCCACGCGAGCGCCGCGACCGCGACGAGCGCGAGCGCCGCGACGCCGAGCGGCGCGCGGTGCCGCCGCGCGAACCGGGCGACGTGCTGCAGGTTCGTGTAGCGGTGCGCGGCGACGAGCTGGCCGGCGAGGAAGCGGCGGACGTCCTCGCCGAGCGCGCCCGCGTTCGCGTACCGCTTCGCCGCGTCGAACGCGAGCGCCTTCTCGACGATCGCGACGAGCTCGCTCGGCGCGCCGGGCGCGACCTGGGCGAGCGGCCGCACGTCGTGGCGCGCCGTCTTGTCGATCACCTCCGTCGCGCTCGTGCCCTGGTGCGGCGGCGTCCCGGCGAGCAGCTGGTACAGCGTGGCGCCGAGCGCGAACACGTCGGCGCGCGGGCCGAGCTCCTCGCCGCGCGCCTGCTCGGGCGACATGAAGCCGGGCGTACCGAACACCGAGCCCACCTGCGTCTTCAGCGAGTCGGCCGGCGAGATCGAGTCCTCGTCCGCTGGCGCGTCCTCCTCGCCGAGCACCTTCGCGAGGCCCCAGTCGATGACGATCGTCTCGCCCAGGTCCCCGACGAGGATGTTCTGCGGCTTGATGTCCCGGTGGATCACGCCGCGGCGGTGCGCGTGCGCGACCGCGTCGATCGCGGCGAGGAGCGGCGGCACGAGCGTGAGCCGCTCGTCGAGCCCGCGCGCGCGGCCGATCAGCTCGTCGAACGGGCGCCCCGAGACGCGCCGCATGACGTAGAACGGCCGCCCGTCGGCGGTGAAGCCCGCGTCGTAGATCGGGACGATCGACGGGTGCTCGAGCCGCGCGGTGAGCTGGATCTCGCGCTCGAAGCGGCGCGACGTGCCCGAGGCGACCTTCGGCAGCACCTCCTTGAGCGCGACGGAGCGGCCGAGCTGGAGATCGAACGCCTCGACGACGCGGCCCATGCCGCCGCGGCCGAGCTCCGCGCCGAGGCGGTAGCGCTCCTGCGGCGTGCTCGGCCGGCTCGCCGCCGGATCGGCCGGGGAATCGCTGGCCGGGAGCGTGTCGTCGTCGAATGGACTGCCGGGGCGCTCGTCCTTCGTCGGCGTATCTGCCATCGCCTCGCTAGTCCAGATCCCAGTCGATGTCCGAGATGCTCGGATCGCTGCGGATGTTCACCGCGCGCGTCCGCTCCTCGTGACTCGGGACCTGCTGGCGCGCGCGCTCCATCGCGGACATGCCATCGAAGCTCCCGATGCTCGTGGCCTCGTCGTAGTTGTTCTCGAGGCCGAAGCCGCTCGGATCGGCGGGCCCCGGCGGCATGCCGTACGGGCCCGGGGCCGGGCCGGTCTCGTCGTACGCGCGCGGATCGATGTTCTGCATCCGCGTCGGCTCGTCGTGGAACGACGGCCGCGGCAGCCCGGGCGCGACGGGCGCGGGCACGAACGCGGGCGCCGGGGCCGGCGCTGGGACCGGGCGCACCTGCTGCTGCGAGCGGAGCGACGACAGGAGCTCGTCGTCGACCTGGCGCGTCGGCTCGTCGCCGAACGGCGGCGGCACCGGCTTGCGCGGCGAGCGGCCCTGCGCGGTCGGCGGCGGCTGCGGGGCGGCCGCACGCGGCTGCGGGGCGGCCGCGCGCGGCTGCGGCGGCGCCATCCCGGCGCTCGCGGCGGTCATCGGCCGCTGCGGCGGCATCGGGGGCGCGCCCGTCTTCCTGTTGGGCCTGGCCTGATCGAGACCGACGACGACCGCCGGCTTCGCGGGCACGTCCGGCCGCAGCTGCATCGGCGGCTGCGCCGACATCGACGCTGGCATCGGCATCGGCGTCTGCAGGTGCATCGGCGCCTGCATGTGCATCGGCGGCTGCATCGACATCGGCGGCTGCATCGGCATCGGCGCCGGGGCCGGCGAGTCATCGAAGTCGACGTCGCCGGCGCGCGGCGGCACCGCGCCGATGTACACGCTCGAGTCCTCGTCGGCCAGGCGGCCGCCCTCGTCGCGCAGCATGCGGAGGATGCGCGTGCGCTCGCCGGCGCTCAGCTGATCGCGGCGGCCGTGGCCGGTGTGCATGTGATGGATGGTGCTCTGGCTCGGGTCCGGCGAGCCGCCCGACTTGCCGCGCTTGGCGAACTCGGACAGCGGGACCGGCGCGTCGAGCTTCTTGCCGCCGGGCTTGGCAGACGCCACCTTGGCGTCCTGCCGCGGCGGCGCCGCCTGGATGCCCGGGTTCGTGCCGGTCTTGCTCGAGAAGATGCTGGTCGCCGAGCGCAGCCACTTCTTCGGGCCGGAGACCGCCTCGTTCACCTGCAGCGCGATCGTCGCGGCCTGGGGCCCCACCTGCGGCACGGGCTGCATCTTCGGCGGCGCGACGCCGACGCTGCCGCCGAGCACCTGCGCCGCCGCGCGCGCCGGATCCTCGGGGCACTCGATCGCCTGCGGCACGTAGCGGCGGAGGATGTCGTCGGTCTTACCCATCTGGTGCTGGTGCGGGCGCTCGACGAACCGGACGCCCACCTTCTCGAGCCACTGGATCGGCGGATCGGCGCCGATCAGCACGAACGTGGCGTCGTTGGGGTACCGCTTCTGCGAGCCGTCGCCGAGCGCCATCGTGACGGTGTCCTGCTCGAACGCGAGGATCTGCGAGCCGAGCTTCACCTTGAGGCGGCCCTCGGCGGCGTACTGCTCCATCGCCTGCTTGTTGCGCGGCGCCGCGCGGTTGAAGCCCTTGCCGCGGTACGAGATCATCACCTTCGCGCCGGAGTCGGCGAGCGCGAGCGCGGCCTCGCAGGCCGAGTCGCCGCCGCCGATCACGAGCACCGCCTTGCCACGGAACTCGTCGGGATCCTCGAGCAGGTTGAACACCTTCGGCAGGTTCTCGCCGGGCACCTGCAGCGTGCGCGGCTTGCCGCGCGTGCCGATCGAGAGGACCACGCGCTGCGAGCGATACGAGCCGACGGTGGTGCGGATCTCGAACGCGCCGTCGGGGCCGCGCCCGATCGTCTCGACCGACTCGCCGCGCTTCACCTGGATGCCGACGCGATCAAGCAGCTCCTGCCAGATCGGGATGAGCTGCTCCTTCGCCGAGTCGAACACCGGCAGGAGCGAGAGGTTGACCGTGTCGTACGGCTCGGCCATCACCAGCTTGCCCTTGGGGTAGCGGGAGATCGTCGAGGCGATGAGCTGCTCCTTCTCGAGGAGCACGTACGACAGGCCCTTCTGCACGCAGGTCAGCGCCGCCGAGAGGCCGCCCGGGCCCGAGCCGACGATCGCGACGTCGACGATCGTCTCGCCGCGGCCGAGCGCGCCGCCGCGCAGGCCGGTGCCCAGCATGTGCTCGATGACGGCGCGCCCGAGGTTCGCGGCGTTCTTGACGAGCGGCTTGCCGGCGACCTCACCGATCAGGTACTGGCCGGGGACCATCGTCTGGAAGTTCTCGTCGACCTCCGGCACCTTCAGCGGCGGCGGCACCCCGCCCTCCGGGAACATGACGAGCGCCTCCGTCGGGCACGCGATCATGCACGCCTCGCACTGGATGCAGTCCTGGAACCGGAGGACGCGGCTCTTGTTCGCGACGAGGTCGAGGACGTTCGTCGGGCACACGGCGACGCACGCGTCGCAGCCGGTGCAGCGGTCGTCGTTGATGTCGTGGACGAGGATCCGCGGCCCAGTCTGCACGACTTGAGGCGAGACCATCATCCGATGCCGCCTGCGGGCGGATACCATCGTGAACACCGCCATCAAGAGGATGGCGAAGCCCCCGAGCGCCAGCGGGACGACCCAGGTCACAGTCGGAAGAGGATACCCTGAAACGGCGCCGCCGTGCCCACGTCTTGCGGGGCGTTCTTGGCCGGGAAATCCCGCAGTCTGCTCGCCCGCTTGTCACGTCGCCGCCCCGCCGTCACCACGGCGATCGAGCGCACCTCACCGTCGAGCGCGCGCGCGGGGGCGCGCCACCGGCGGCGCCGGATCCATCCCCGCAGAGGAGGTCGCGTCCCCCGAAGAGTTCGCAGCGCGGTGCGCGCAGGAAGGCGGCGAGAGCCCGCCGCGTAGTGAATGCTCTACGAGGGAGGATCGCATGAAGGTCCATCGTGATCACGAGCGCGGCGCGAGCGCGCCGAGCTCCGTCGGGCCCGCGAGCGCGCCCGGCAAGGCCACGCTGACGCAGCAGCTGCAGCAGAAGCGGCTCGCGACCGAGCCACCGGCGGCCGCGGGTCCGGTCCAGCAGAGAGCATCGACAGAGACCGAGGAGGCCGGTGGCCGCGAAGCGCAGGTCCACGAGGCTGCCCAGCAAGGCATCCAGGGCAGCGGCGGCTCGCTGCCTCATCTGGATCGGATCCAGCAAGCGTTCGGACGTCACGACGTGAGCGGCGTGTCCGCGCACGTCGGCGGCGCCGCCGCCGCGGCGAGCGAGTCGATGGGCGCCGAGGCCTACGCTGCCGGGAGCCACGTCGCGTTTCGCGCCTCGCCCGATCTGCACACCGCCGCGCACGAGGCGGCGCACGTCGTCCAGCAGCGCGGCGGCGTCCAGCTCAAGGGCGGCATCGGTGAGGCGGGCGATCCGTACGAGCGCCACGCCGACGCGGTCGCCGACGCGGTGGTGTCGGGCGGCTCGGCCGAGGGCCTGCTCGATCAGATGGCCGGCGGTCCAGCGCGATCGGGGGCCGCGGCCATCCAGCGGCAGGAGCAGACGGCGCCGTCGCCGAGCCCGGCCGATGGGGCGGCGGCCGCCGCCGATCCGGACCTGGAGGTGCTCGCCAAGGGCGAGCAGGCCATCGCCGACGGCAGGACGCAGTACCACTGGTACCCCGATGCCTCGACCGACAAGCCCCGCGAGTTCCTCTTCGACGATCCCGATGCCGAGAAGCTGCTCGGCCACCTGACGAACCAGTGGGACGGCTCGCCCGAGGCACGCCTCGAGGTCCCGGCGGCCAACTCCGGCGTGCCCCTGTGGGTCTCCAAGTTCCGCCAGCGGGCGCTCGCGGTCCGGACCACGCCCGTCGACAAGAAGTACAAGCCGCTGACCAAGCTGCCCGAGGCGTCGGAGAAGGAGATCCGCCAGGCGACCGTCGCGCGCAAGCTGTGCGACGCCGTCGCGCCGAAGACCGCGGGCGAGCAGTTCCGCGAGGACCTCGTGAACCAGGCCGACAAGACCGTGGGCAAGGTGATCATCTCGACGGAAGACCTCAAAGAGATCCGGCACCCCACCAAGCCCAACAAGAAGGGCGTGATCCCCAAGGCCATGCCCGGCTACACGTCGTGCATCGACACCGCCGGCAACGAGATCGGCAGCACGAAGGTGGCCAAGGGTGCCAAGCGCCCGGTGCTCGCCGGAATCGGCACGCTGGAGGTCCAGAACTCACCGGCGTTCACGCGCTTCGTCCCGGGATCGAGCGACCGCCCGCGGGTCGGCGACTTCGCGATCTACGCCAAGGACAAGGGCGGCCAGCCGGCCTTCCAGCACATCAACGTGATCCGGCGAATGGATCCGCCCGGGCCGGACGGCACCGAGACCTGGTACACCGTCGACGGCGGCCAGGAGTCGACCACGGCCGACAAGGAGGCGCCGACCGCGGAGCGGACGGGCAAATTCGCTCCGGCGACGGGCGCCTACGGCGACCGCATGCTGTTCGGCTGGGTCGACGTCGAGAAGCTCTACAACGACGCGCAGCAGGGCAAGAAGCCGTAGCGCCGCGCCGAAGCATCGACGTGCTAATCGATGAGGGCTGATGAGGGCTTTAGCGAGCGGCGTCCCCGGCGTTGCCACCCTCGACGTTCTCGACCAGGAAGTCACGCACCTCGCGCATGAGGCCGTCCAGATCGCGGTGCGCCACGGCGATCGGCGCGCCGATCCGCACGCGCACGGGCATGCCGGTCTGCATGGCCCGCGTCCCCCGCGGCAGGATCGCGAGCGTGCCGGACACCGCGACCGGGACGATCGGCGCGCCGGTGCCGAGGGCCAGGTGGAAGCCGCCCTTCTTGAGCGGGCCGATGCGGCCGTCGCGCGAGCGCGTCCCCTCCGGCGCGAGGTAGATGCTGACGCCGTCACGGACGAGCGTGGCCGCGTGATCGATCGACTGCACGGCGCGCGCGTGGTCGGATCGGTCAACCTCCACGAACTCTGCGGCGCGCAGGCCGCGGCCCCAGAGCGGGATCTTGAACAGCTCCTTCTTGGCGAGCATGCGGATCGTCGGGGACGGCAGCGTCGCGTAGAGCACCGGGATGTCGAGGTGGCTCTGGTGGTTCGACATGTACACGTACGCGCGGCCGGGCGGCACCCGCTCGGCGCCGCGCGCGTCGAGCCGGATGTCGAGCAGCTCGACGACGCGCCGACCGAACCAGCGCGCGCGCTCGTCGATGGAGGCCCGCGACAGGTCACCCCGCATCATCTCGAGGAGCGAGGGAGCGGAGATCTGCGCCATCGCGCCGAGGACGCGGACGCTATCCAGCAAGGACATGAAGATCATCCTACACAAGCTCCAAGAGGTGCGAAGATGGGGCCTGGGAAGCAGGTGAGGATGATGAGACAGGTGAGGCAGGGGAGACAGGTGAGGCAGGGGAAGCAGGGGAGCCCCGCCCGGCAGGGGAGACCCGCGGAGCCAGAAACGATCGCGCTCCTCGCTCGATGGCGCGTGTTAGGCTTCGAGACGATGTTGCGGGCGCTCGCGGTCGCCACGGCCTGCCTGGTGCTGTGCACGCGCGCGGCGGCCGCCGACGCGGTGGACACGAACGTCCAGCAGCTGCAGGGGACCGGCAACTACAAGGTCCGCCTCGCCGCCGCGCTGTCCCTCTCGAAGTCGACCGATCCGCGCGCGGTGATCGCGCTCGCGGGCGCGCTCCGCGGTGAGCGCGAGGTGGCGATCCGGCGGGTCGCCGCGATCGCGCTCGAGAAGATGATCGACGGCGGCACCGCCGAGGACGCGCGCGACCTCGGCATCGGCGCGCTCGAGCACGCCGCGGACAAGGACAAGGACCAGGGCGTGCGCCAGACCTCCGCGCGCGCGGCGAAGGCGCTCGCCGGGCTGCGCAAGAAGCGCGGCAAGACCGAGAAGGCGCCGCCCGTGTTCGTCAACATCGACGTCGCCACGAGCCACCAGAAGCAGCTGCCGAGCAACGCCAGCGATCGGCTGACGAAGCTGCTCCGCAAGAACGTCGAGAGCACCGGCTACGCGACGTCGTGGCCCGGCGGGCTACCGACGCAGGCGGACCTCACCTCGAGCCGCTCGCGCGGGTTCATCGTCGCCGGGACGGTGAAGAAGGTCGAGATCACGAAGGTCGGCGGCAAGACGCAGATCGCGTGCACCGTGGCCGTGCGCGTCGCGCCCTGGACGGGCAAGGATGGCGGCGAGCGGTGGGAGGCCAACCGCGCCGCGTCGGCGAGCGGCTCGGCGAAGGCGATGACCGGCAACCGCGAGCGCGACGTGCAGAACGGGCTGCTCGACTGCGTCGAGGCGGTGGCCGAGGACGTCACGTCGCGGCAGGTCATGCCGTTCCTCAAGCAGATCGCGTCGGCGAAGACCCCGTAGCACCGGGAAGCTCCCGGGGTGCCGGCGCGCCCGGCGTGGCGCCCGCGCGCGGCGGCACCGTGCCTGCAGGTCCGGATTTCGGACAGAAGGCCCGGCACGAGGCTGGCAACTTCTCGGGGGCGGAGGTCCCTGCTCATGAAACGCCTCGCTTGCACGCTCGTCGCGCTCGCGCTGGGCGCCGCGTGCGGCCCCACGAAGCCCGGCGAGATCCCGCCGCTCGCCCCGCGCCCGGATCCGGGCGGTCCGGTCGCGCCATCCCCGATCCCCGGCGTCCCCGATCCGGACAAGTCCCCGCTGCCGGGCCCGAGCCCCGACCCGACGACCCCGGTCGGCGAGGCGCCGACCAAGAACCAGCCCGTCGACAAGCAGTCCACGGGCCCCGCGCCGATCTCGTACTCGTACCAGTTTCGCGCGGCGGGCGCCGGGGCGGCGACGGTGCCGGCGCACGATCCGCTCGCGCGCGCGGGCCAGCAGCCGCCGCCCGACGCGGGGGTGCCCGCGCCTGAAGACGGGCCGGAACTCCCGCCGATCCCGGACGGCGGCGTGCCGCCCGACGGGCGCGCCGAGCCGGTGACGCAGTAATCCGGCGGCGCTCGGGCGCGCCCGCTGCGCGGTCCTCTGGCGCGCCGCTCCGCGGCCCTCTGGCGCGCCCGCTGCGCGGCCGCTCAGCGATCCGCGCGCGCCCGTCGAGCGCCGCTGGTGCGCGCCCGCGCTGCATGCGGGCGCTGCCGCGCGGTGCGCCTCCCGGCCGGCCGGGAGTGCGCCCGGCGGCCGCTCGGCTTCGCCGACGCGCGGTGGCCGTTCGCGGCGTGCGCGGCCTTGCCGCCGCCCGCGGCCTTGCCGGACAGCGACGCCTTGAGGGCCTCCATCAGATCGGTGACGGGCGTCGTCGGCGCGGGCTCGGGGACGACGATCTCCTTGCCCTTGGCCTTCTGCGCGATCAGCTTGCGGACGCGGCCCTTCACCTCGTCGGTGTACTGGTCCGGATCGAACGTCTCGTGGCGGAGCGAGTCGATGATCTGTCCCGCGAGCGCGAGCTCGCTGCGCGGCGGCACCGGCAGCTTGTGGAGCGGGACCTCGCTCCACGGCTTGACCTCGTCGGGGTAGCGCAGCGAGTGCATGACGAGGCCGTCCTCGAACGGGCGCAGCATGACGATGTACGCCTTGCCGCGCACCGCGTACGTCGCGATGCCCGCGATGCCGGCGTGCTCGAGCGCGTCGCGGAACAGCCGGTAGGCGCGCTCGCCGCCCTTGTCGGGCGCGACGTAGTAGCTCGCGTCGACGTACAGCGGATCGACGGCCGCGATCGGCACGAACTCGGTGAGGCCGATGTCGTCGGAGGCCGCGGCCTCGACGGCCGTAAGCTCCTCCTTCGTCAGCTCGATGACGCGGCCCTTCGTGAGCTCGTAGCCCTTGACCATCTCCGAGCGGTCGACCGGGCCGTGCTTGGGACACATGTATTGCTGCTTGAGGCGCGATCCGCACCCCTCGTGCACGAGGTGGAAGTGGATCTCCTGCGACGGCATGTTCGTCGAGTAGATCTTCACGGGGATAGTGACGAGGCCGAACGAGATCCGGGCGGTGTCGATGGCGCGGGCTGGCATACGAAGATCCGCGTGCGATGTGCGTGCCAGCAACGCGCGTCAGGCGATCTCTGGCGCCAGCATGGTCGGCGCCTGTTTCTACGGCGCGATCCACGCGCTACAACAACCGGATGCTGGAGCCGACGACGATCGCCGCGCTGCTCCGCGAGCTCGCCGTCTACTACGAGCTCGACGGCGACAAGCACCGCGCGTTCGCCTACGAGCGCGCGTCCAAGTCGATCGAGGCCGCCAACGGCCTGCACCGGCTGATCGAAGAGGGCCGGCTCGAGGAGCTGCCCGGCGTCGGTCCGTCGATCGCGCGCGTCGTGGCGGACCTCGCCCGGACCGGCACCGTGCCCGTCCTCGAGCGCCAGCGCGCCCAGTGGCCGCCGGTCGTGATCGAGCTCGCGCAGCTACCCAAGGTCGGCGTGCCCAAGGCGCGCCGGATCTTCCAGTCGCTCGCGCCCTCCGATCTCGAGGCTGTGGCCGAGATGTGCAGCGCCGGCCTCATCCGCGAGCTCCCCGGCCTCGGCAAGATCAGCGAGCAGAAGATCCTGCAGGCGATCGAGGACCGGCGCCGCCACGGCGCCCGCCAGATCCTGATCGACGCCGAGGATCAGGCCGCCTCGCTCGCCCACCACCTGCGCGCCGATCCGGCCGCGCAGGTCGTCGAGATCTGCGGGCCGGTGCGCCGGTGGTGCGAGGTCGTCGACCGGCTCGCGTTCGCCGTCGCCGCGGACAGCCGCGACGCGATCGCCGACCGGCTCGCGAGCTTCGCGCTCGTCACCTCGGTCGATCGCGCCTCGCGCGACACGACGTCGCCCGCCGCGTCGCCCGAGGAGCCGCTCGTCGGCTTCCTCATCGGCGGGATGCGCGCCGAGGTCCACGTCGCGCCGCGCGCCAGGCTCGGCTGGGCGCAGATCGTCGCGACCGGCTCGCCCGCGCACGTCGCCGCGCTCCGCGCGCGCGCCGCGGAGCGCGGGATCGATCTCTCCCGCCTCGAGGCCGAAGGCGAGGAGCTCGTGTACGCGGCGCTCGGCCTGCCGCTGATCCCGCCCGAGCTCCGCGACGGCACCGACGAGATCGCCGCCGCGCTCGCCGGCGATCGGTTCACCGACCTCATCACGCTCGACGACCTGACGACCGTCTTCCACTGCCACACCCTGTACAGCGACGGCAAGCAGACGATCGCGCAGATGGCGCAGGCCGCCGCCGAGCTCGGCTACGCCGGCATCACGATCACCGATCACTCGGCCGCCGCCGGGTACGCCAACGGCCTCGACCTCGCGCGGCTGCGCGAGCAGGCCGCCGAGATCGCCGGCCTTCAGCCCGAGGCGCGCATCCTGCGCGGCACCGAGGCGGACATCCTCGCCGACGGCACGATCGACGTGCCGCGCGAGATGGTGTCCGAGCTCGATCTCATCATCGCGAGCGTGCACCAGCGCTACAGCCAGGGCGAGGACGACACCACCGCGCGGCTCGTCGCGGCGATGCGCCAGCCGTTCTTCAAGATCTGGGGCCACGCGCTCGGCCGCCTCGTGCTGCGCCGCGATCCGATCGCCGTCCGCCTCGACGAGGTGCTCGACGCCGTCGCCGAGTCCCCGGCGGCGATCGAGATCAACGGCGATCCGTACCGGCTCGATCTCGATCCCGAGAACGCGCGCCGGGCCGCCGCGCGCGGCATCAAGTTCGTGCTGTCCTGCGATGCGCACTCGACGAAGGCGCTCGAGATGACGCGCTACGCGGTCGCCATGGCGCGCCGCGCGAGGATCCGGAAATCGGCCGTCCTGAACGCGTTGCCCGTGGACGAGCTGGCACGGGCGATCCGTCCAGCATCGCCCGCAGCATGAGCGCGTCGTGGACGGCGTGGCCCTCGCCGTCGTTGTCGAAGTAGACGTGGACATCGCGCCCCTCGGCGAGCCAGCGCCGGGTGTCCTCCGCCCACCGCGCGAGGCTCTGCGCGCTGTACTGCGACGCGTACTTGCGGGTGTGGCCGTGCAGCCGCACGTAGACCAGGTCCGCCGTCACCTCGCGCCACATCGGGAAGTCCGGCGCGTCGGAGATGCACACCGCCACGCGCGCCGCGCGCAGTCGATCGGCGACCTCCGGCACGAACCACGACCGGTGCCGCAGCTCGAGCGCGTGGCGCGCGCCCGGCCACGCCTCGAGCGCGCCCAGAAAATCGTCGAGCCGCGGCACGTCGATCGGAAACCGCGCCGGCAGCTGCCACACGACCGCCGCCAGCTTGTCGCCGAGCCCGCTCGCCTGATCGCGCAGGCGCACGATCGAGTCGCGCGCGTCGCGCAGCCGCTTGTAGTGCGTGACGAAGCGGTGGCCCTTCAGCGTGAACTTGAAGCCGTCAGGCGTTTCCCGACGCCACCGCTCGTACGTCTCCGGCTTGATCTGCGTGTAGAACGAGCCGTTGATCTCGAGCGCGTCGAACGCGCGCGAGGCGATCTCGAGCCACCGCCGCACCGGCGCGTCGGCGTAGAGGTGCTCGCGCCAGCCCGCGTAGACCCAGCCGCTCGTCCCGATCCATGCCGTCGGCATGCCAGGCGATCCTGCACGCCGCGCGCCGCGCGCGCCGCGCGCCCGTGGCACCGCGTCTGCAGGTTCCGGAGTCATGGCCCGAAGCTCCGCGGCGACCAAGCTCGCCAAGTACCGCTCGATGCGCGACTTCGAGGAGACCCCCGAGCCCAGCGGCGGAGAGCCACGCCCCGGCCAGGGCCGCTCGTTCGTCATCCAGAAGCACGCCGCGCGCAGGCTCCACTACGACTTCCGGCTCGAGCACGAGGGCGTCCTCTGGTCGTGGTCGGTGCCCAAGGGCCCGAGCCTGTCGCCCACCGAGCGCCGGCTCGCCGTCCGCACCGAAGATCACCCGCTCGACTACGCCGACTTCGAGGGCATCATCCCGCCAGGCCAGTACGGCAGCGGCACCGTCGTCGTGTGGGACCACGGCACGTGGGAGCCCGAGGGCGACCCCGGCGTCGCTATAAAGAAGGGCCGGCTGACGTTCACGCTGCGCGGCGAGAAGCTCGCCGGCCGCTGGCACCTCGTGAAGACGCGCGGTGCCGGCAAGCAGGAGCAGTGGCTCCTGTTCAAGGGTAGAGACGAGGCCGCGAGCGACACCGCCGACGTCGTCGCCGAGCACCCAGAGAGCGTGCTGTCAGGCCGCACGCTCGAGGAGGTGGCGGAGGCGCCGGCGCGCACCTGGCAGTCGAACCGCAAGGGGTCGGCGCCCGCGGCCGCGGCCCCCGCGCGCGCGCCCGCGGCCGCAGCCACGCCGAAAGTGAGCGCCAAGGCCGCCGGGGCCGACCTGCACGGGCTCGTCGCGCAGCTGCCGCTCGGGTTCGCGCTGACGAACCTCGACAAGGTGCTGTTCCCCGAGCAGGGGCTCACCAAGGGCGAGCTGATCGCGTACCTCGCCGTCGTCGCCGAGCACATGCTGCCGCACGTCGCGAACCGGCCGCTCACGCTCGTGCGCTGCCCCGAGGGCCGCGGCAAGCCGTGCTTCTTCCAGAAGCACGTGCTCCCCGGCTCGCCGCCCGCGATCCACCGCGTCCCGATCGAGGAGGTCGACGGCGAGACCGCCCTGTACATGGCGATCGAGGACATGCCCGGCCTCGTCGCGCTCGCGCAGCTCGGCACGCTCGAGATCCACACGTGGGGCTCGCACATCGACAAGCCCGAGCGGCCCGACCTGATGGTGTTCGATCTCGATCCCGACGTTGGCCTTGCGTGGGACCAGGTCGCGCTCGGCGCGCTCGAGCTGCGCCGCCGGCTGCGCGAGCTCGGCCTCGAGAGCTTCGTCAAGACCACCGGCGGCAAGGGCCTCCACGTCGCCGTGCCGATCGAGCGGCGCCTGGACTGGGACGACTTCAAGGCGTTCACGAAGGCCGTCGTCGAGGGCATGGAGCGCGACGAGCCCGAGCGCTACACGACGAACATGGGCAAGGTGCACCGCCGCGGCAAGGTGTTCCTCGATTACCTGCGCAACGGCCGCAACGCGACGTTCGTCGCGCCGTACTCGGTGCGCGCGCGGCCCGGCGCGCCGGTGGCCGTGCCGATCACGTGGGATGAGCTGGCGCGCGGCATCGATCCTGCGGCGTTCGACACGCGCACGGTGCCCAGGCGCCTCGGCGAGCTCCGCGAGGATCCGTGGCGGGACATCGACAAGATCCACCAGTCGATCACGGCCGCCGCGTGGCGCGCCGTCGGCGGCACGCCCGCGCGCGCGATCGGCAGCAAGCCCGCGCGCGCCGCGGCCAAGAAGCCCCGGGCGCGCCGGACGACGACGACGCGCGGCCGGCGCGCCGCGTAGCCGGCTGGCTACTTCTTCGGGGCCGTCGGGGCCGCGGGCGCCGGCGCCGCCGCCGGGGCGCCCACCGGCTTGTCGAACAGCTTCGGATCGATCTTCGGATCCAGCTCGACCGTCTTGATCTCGAGCTTCGTCTCGCGGTCGCCCGTGCTCTGCCGCTGGTGCGCGATCTTGAGGCCGCCGACGACCTTGTAGTCGCCGAACACGTCCGTCTGCGCGCTCCTGCCCTCGCTGTACACCATCTTCGAGACGAGCTTCGTCTTGCGATCGATGTACAGCGCGATCTCGAGCCCCGGGAACGGCGTCCCGAGCTTCACGACCGCGTGCGGCGCGCCCGCGAGGCTCTCGTCGGGCGCGAGCGAGACCTTGGCGTTTGGCTCCGCCGCCTTCAGCAGGATCAGCTCCGGCTCGCGCCAGCGCTCGACCTCGATCTGCGCGATCTCGGCCGGCGAGAACTCGGTCAGCGCCTGCCCCTGCCCCGTCGGATCCGGCGCGAGCTGCCAGCCCGCGCGCCCGTTCACCGCGATCGTCACCTTCACCTTGCCGTCGAGCGTCGCGTCGATCCGCATCTTGTCGGGGAGCACGAACAGCCGCTCGATCTCGACCGGCACGCTGCCCCCGCGCGGCGCCGACGTCGTGCCCGTGGCGACCATCTTGAAGCCCTTCATCGCGAGGAGCCGCGCCTTGCCGCCCTTGGCGGCGAGCGCCTCGTCGATCACCTTGCGCGCCGCCTCCGCCGCCTTCGGATCGACCGGCGCCTCGGCCCCCGGCTCCGGCGGCGTGATCATCTCGGCGAACGACACCTTCTGGTACCGCCAGCCCTCCTTCTTGAGCTGCGGCTCGAGGTCCTTCGCGTCGCCGACCATCACCACCACGTACGACCGCGGATCGAGGACCTCCGCGGCCGCCTGCCGGGCGCTCGCCGCGTCGACGCGGCCCACCGCGATCGGGAAGTTCGCGAGGTACTCGCGCCCGAAGCCGTGCAGCTCGGCGCCGATCAGCGCCGCGCCGACGTCGGAGGCCGCCTGGAACCGGAGGCCGTACCCGCCGGCGATGTTCGCGATCGCCGCCGCCACCTCCTCCTGCGTCGGGCCCTCCTTCGCCATCCTCGCGATCTCGGCGAGCACGAGCTTCGTGGTCGCGACCGCATGATCGTTGCGCGTGAACGTCTGCGCGACGAACGAGCCCTTGTCGAGGTTCCGATCGAAGCTCGAGCTGGCGCCGTACGCCTTGCCGCCATCGACGCGCACCACCTTCAGGAGGCGCGAGCTGAAGCCGCCGCCGCCGAGCGCGTAGTTCCACACCAGCGTGTCGAAGAACCGCGGGTCGTCGTGCTTGATGCCGAACTGCGCGACGCGGATGTGCGTCTGCGTCTGGCCCGGCTTGTCGACGAGCCGGATCCGGCTGCCCGACAGCCCCGGCTCCCGGTACGCCGGCGCCGGCGGCACCGGCGCGCGCTTCCAGCCGCCGAACGCGCGGCCGAGGTCAGCCTTGACGCGCGCCGGATCGATGTCGCCGGAGATCACCAGCATCGCGTTGTTCGGGACAAACCACGTCCGGTGCCACGCGACGACGTCCTCGCGCCGGAGGCCCGCGATCCCCGGCTCGCTCGGGACCCAGCCGCGGACGTGCTCGGGCCCCCACAGGAGGTGCTGCACGTGCTGCGCGGCGAGCGCGCCCGCGTCGTCGAAGCGGTTCCGGATCTGCCCCCGCATCTGATCGCGCACCTTGGCGAGCTCCGCCTCGGGGAACGCCGGCTGCGTCAGGAGCTCCGGCAGGAGCTCGAGGCACGTGCCGAGGCTCTTCTTCAGCACGCTGCACGACAGGAGCGTCGCCTCGAACGTGGCGTCGACGGCGATCGTGCCGCCGACGAAGTCGATCGCCTTGGCGAGCGCCGCCGCGTCGCGCCGCGCCGTGCCCTTGACGAGCATGTCGGCCGTGATCTCGGCGACGCCGAGCCGCGCGCGCGGCTCGTGCATGCGGCCGGCGCGGATCGCGAGCTGCACGCTCACCACCGGCAGCCGCTCGCTCTTGATGACGAACACCTTGAGGCCGTTCGGCAGGGTCAGCTCCTCGATCGGCGGGAGCTCGACCGGCGCGGGCGGCTCGGGCGCGGGCGGGACGATCAGGTCCGTGCGGCCCGTCCACGGATCCGCCGCCACCGGCTGCTTCGGCGCGGGCGGCTTGGCGATGTGCTCGGTGCCGTCGCCCGGGAGCAGCGGGATCGGGATCGGCGCCGGCTTGGGGACGCACGCGGCCAGGGCCAGGCCCAGGGCCACGGCCCCACACACCGCCGCGCCCGCGCCGCGCCGCGCGCGGGAGGACTTCGCAGGACCGCGCATCACTTGCTCCCCCGCGGCGGGATCACGACGATCGTCGCCTTGTCTTGGGCCAGGTACTGCTTGACCACGCGCGCGACGTCCGCGGCCGTGACCTTCTCGATCTCGTCGACGTCGCGCAGGAACGCGCCCGGATCGCCGACCAGGATCCACGACCGGCCGATCGCCTGCGCCAGGCCCTGCGCGTTCTCGAGCGAGAACGTGAAGCCCGACTGCACCTGGTTCTTGGCCTTGCGCAGCTCGTCGGGCGTGGGCCCCGCGGCCGCCAGCTTGCCGAGCTCGTCGAAGATCGCCGCCTCGACGCCCTCGGCCTGCGCGGCCTCGAGGTAGACGCCGAGCGCGATCAGGATCCCCGGCTCCTCGCGGATGAGCGCCTCGACGCCGCCGTCGAGCGCGTACGGGCGCTTGGGGTTTGCCTTCGGGTCGTTCGACTTGAGCCGGGCCTTGAGCCGCGACGACTCGCCGGCGCCCAGGACGATCGACGCCACCTGCAGCGCGTAGATGTCGCGATCTTTGGCCGGCGGGATGTGGAAGCCGATCAGCGTGAGGCCGATCGCGCCCGGCTCGACGACCTCGCGCCGCTTGCTCGTCTGCGGCGGCTCGGGCGCGGCCAGCGCCGGGCGCGGCGGCTCGGGCGCCTTCGCGATCGGCCCGAAGTGCCGCTCCGCCGCGGCCCGCACCGCCTCGAGCGTGGTCTTGCCGACGACGACGAGCAGCGCGTTGCTCGGCTGGTAGTACGCGTCGTAGAACCGCTTGAGGTCGTCGGGCGTCGTCGCGTCGAGGTCCTTGATGCTGCCGCCCGCCGTCCACGCGTACGGGTGCTTCGTGAACGCGATCCCCAAAAAGCGCAGGAAGCCCTTCGTGAGCGGCTGGTTCTCCTGCTGCCGGATCTCCTCCTTCACGACCTCGCGCTCGCGCGCGATCACCTCGGGCCGGAACAGAAGATTTCGCATGCGCTCGGCCTCGAGCTGGATCGCGAAGTCGAGGTACGCCGCCGGCAACGTGTTGATGTAGTGCGTGGCGTCCTCCTCGGTCTGCGCCTGGACGAAGCCACCGACGCCGTTCACGAACTGGGCGTGCGCCTCGCCACGCACGCGCTTGGTGCCCTTGAACATGATGTGCTCGAACATGTGCGCTGAGCCACGGCGATCGCGCGGCTCGTCCTTGCTGCCCGCGCGGTACCAGAGCTGGACCGCGACCACCGGCGCGGCGTCGTTGCGCAGCACCGCGATGCGCAAACCGTTCGGGAGCGTCGCCTGCTCGACGGTGGGCAGCTTCGCGGCCGAGGCAGCCGGCTTCGGCGCAGGAGCTGCGGGCGCCGCAGGAGCTGCGCCGGGCGCAGTTGGCCCCGGGGCCGGCCGCGGCGCAGGCGCAGGCGCAGGCGTCGTCGGTGCCGGCGGTTTCGGCGCGGGTGGCGCCGGCTGCGCGCCAGCGACCGCAGGCGCGATCGCGGCGATCAGCGCCGCCGCGATCGAGAGGCTCACTCGACCCATGGAAGTCTCCCTTTCAAGGGTGCAGACACTACCAAGGCCCGTCGGGGTTGCCATGGATGGCGGCTCTGGTTCGCGCACTTACGAAAGAGCGCGTCCTGCGCGCGTCCTGCGCGCGCCCTGAGCGCGCCCTGCCGCGTCGACGAAAGCACAGGGTACCCCCGAGTTCACCATTATTGGAATTGTGTCGGTTGACTGAAATGGGGTTGCGAGTACAGTGGAGCGAACCAACTGCGGCCATTGGTGCCGCTCGAGTGAGGTGGAGCCGTGGCACGAGCATCAGCTGCCCCAGACGAGGGACGGATTATCGACGTGACTGGAGTGAAGGTCTTTTCTGCGACGAAGGCGAAGGAGCGCGAGCTGCTGGGTGAGCTCATCACCGACTGGATCCGCAGCCACCCCGACCACGAGATCGTCGACAAGATCGTCACGCAGAGCTCGGACTCCGAGTTCCACTGCCTGACGATCACGCTGTTCTACAAGCACAACAAGGCGTGAGCGCCTAGGGTCCGGCGCGGGCGAGCCGGCCACGAGGTGGCCACGAGGAAGATCGCGAGGTTCGCGATTGACCCGGCCGCTCGCTTGCGGTACCCACACACCTCCCCATGGAGAACACGTTCGGCAAGCCCGTCGAGGTCGAGGTCCGCGACAGCCTCGAGAAGGCGATGAAGATCCTCAAGCAGAAGATGTCCAAGGAGGGCATCCTGCAAGAGCTCAAGCGTCGCCGCTTCTACGAGAAGCCCAGCGTCAAGCGCAAGCGCAAGACGCGCGAGGCTCGCAAGCGCCTCCGCCGCGAGATGAAGCGCCGCGTGACGCCGAGCCAGGCGCCCGGGCGCTGAGCTCGCGGCTGCACGCCCCTGCCGCAGGGTAGCGAAGGCCGAAGGCGAGCGCATCCGTGACGGACTGGCTCGAGGTGATCGTCCCCGTCAGCGCCGCCGATGTCGATGACATCGCCGCGCTGATCGTCGCGGAGGTCCCCGCGGCCGCCGCTGGCACCGAGCAGCGGGGCGACGAGATCGTGTTCTGGGCGCCCCGCGAGGCGGCCCCCGCCGCGCTGATCGAGACGCAGAACGCGGTCGCGCGCTGGCAGGCGCACGGCGCCGCCGTCGATCCGGCCAAGGTCCGGCTCGCCGCCGCCATGCCCGAGGCCGAGTGGCGCGACGCCTGGAAGCGCTACTTCAAGGTCAGCCACATCACGCGCCAGCTCGTCGTCGTGCCCAGCTGGGAGACGTACGCGCCCGCGCCCCACGAGCTCGTGATCGATCTCGATCCCGGCATGGCGTTCGGCACCGGCACGCACGCCAGCACGCGCCTCGTCCTCGAGGAGCTGCAGGCGCTCGCCGATGCCGGCACGAGCCCCGCCCGCGTGCTCGACGTCGGCTGCGGCTCGGGGATCCTCTCGATCGCCGCAGCCAAGCTGTGGCCCGGTGCCGCGTGCGTCGCCGTCGACGTCGATCCGCTGTGCCTCGACGCGACGCGCGAGAACGCCGCCCAAAATCGCGTGGCCGATCGGATCGCCGTTCTGCCCACGCCCGCCGGCGAGCTCGGCGAGGCGCACCCGCTCGTGCTCGCGAACATCCAGGCGCACGTCCTGCGTCAGCTCCGAGCGGACCTGATCGCGCGCACCGCGCCCGGCGGCACGCTGATCCTGTCCGGCCTGCTCACGCCGCAGGCCGAGCCGCTCGCCGCCGAGTTCGTCGAGGCCGGCATGCACCTCCAGCGCGTCCGCGCGAGCAGCCACGACCCCGAGTGGTCGGTCGTCGTGCTCGGCAGGCCGTAGCCGTGCGGCTGTTCGTCGCGCCCGGCGCGCTCGCAGGGCTCGCAGGGCTCGCGGGGCCCGCCGAGCTGCGCGTCACCGGCGACGAGCACCACTACCTCGCGCGCGTGCGGCGGGCGCGGATCGGCGATCCCGTCGAGCTCGTCGATGGCGCCGGCACCCGCGCCGCGGCCGTCGTGACGGCGATCTCCGAGGACGCCGCCGTCCTCCGCGTCGGCGCACCCGAGCGGATCGCGCCGCGGCCGCCGCTCGTGCGCGCGCTCGTGCCGCCCATCAAGGGCGATCGGATGGACGTCTGCCTCGAGAAGCTCGTCGAGGTCGGCGTCGACGAGATCGTGATCTGGCCCGCCGCGCGCGCCGTCGTGCGGTGGGACGGCGCGCGCGACGACGCCCGGCGCGAGGCCCGGCGCGCCAAGCTCACCGCCGCGCTCCAGGCCGCCGCGCGCCAGTCCGGCCGCGCGCAGGTGCCCGCCCTCGCGTTCGCGGACGACCTCTCCGCCGCGATCGCGCGCGGCGCCGCCGGCCTCCGCGTCGTGCTCGATCCCGCGGCCGACGGCGAGCTCGCCCGGCTCCCGCTCGGCGAGGCCGCCGAGGTCACCGTGGCGAGCGGGCCCGAGGGCGGCCTCGCGCCCAGCGAGCTGGATCTCCTCGCGCGCGCCGGCTTCTCGGCCGTGGGGCTCGGCCCGCGCGTCCTGCGCGCCGAGACCGCGCCCGTGGTCGCCGTGGCGCTGATCCGCGCCGCCACGAGGTCGTGAGCGCCCACCGCCGTGCGCTCACGCACGGCGCTGCCCAGAGGTCCGCATCGGCGCGCGCGGGCGAACGCTGGCGACCCGCTTGCACGTGATCCTCGTCGGAGGATTCGCATGTCCAGAACCGAGCCAGCGTCCCAGCCCGCTCCTCCCATGCAGGAGCCGATGCCGCCGTTCCCCGCGAAGAAGCTCGAGAAGCCCGGCCTCGAGTCGGAGCTCACGCCGCGGCCGCGCTACGAGGCGCCGCGCTACAAGGCCGCGGACAAGCTCGCCGGCCGGCGCGCGCTCATCACCGGCGGCGACTCCGGCATCGGGCGCGCCGTCGCGCTCCTCTACGCGCGCGAGGGCGCCGACGTCGCCATCGCGTACCTGCCCGAGGAGCAGGGCGACGCCGAAGAGACCAAGGCGGCCGTCGAGCGCGAGGGCCGCCGCTGCGTGCTCCTGCCCGGCGACCTCGGCGACGCCGCGTACTGCAAGGAGCTCGTCGAGCGGACCGTGCGGGAGCTCGGCGGCCTCGACATCCTCGTGTCGAACGCGGCGCACCAGAACCGCAAGTCGATCGACGACCTCACGCCCGAGGAGCTCGATCGCACGTTCCGGGTCAACGTCTACGCGTACTACCACCTGGTGCACGCCGCGCTCCCGCACCTTGCACCCGGCGCGTCGATCATCGTCACCAGCTCGAGCACCGGCTTCCGCGGCAGCGAGTCGCTCCCCGACTACTCCGCCTCCAAGGGCGCGATCAACCAGCTCACGAAGGTGCTCGCGCAGCAGCTCGTCGAGCGCGGCATCCGCGTGAACGCCGTCGCGCCCGGCCCCGTGTGGACGCCGCTCAACCCCGCCGATGAGGGCCTCGCCGCGAAGGACGTCGCGAAGTTCGGCGAGAAGACGCCGCTCGGCCGCCCCGCGCAGCCCGAGGAGGTCGCGCCCGCGTACGTGTTCCTCGCGTCGGAGGCCGACTCGAGCTACATCACTGGCATCATCTTGCCGGTGCTCGGCGGCGAGACGATCGGAGCGTAGGCCCCTCGCCTTCGAGGGGCGCGCTCCGTTCCTCCGTCGCTCGGCTTGCCTCGCTACTGCCGCGGCGCGAACTTCCGCAGCCGCCGCTGGAGCGAGCTGCGGTAGATCCCGAGCCGCCGCGCGGCCAGCGAGATGTTGCCGTTGCAGTCCGCGAGCACCCGCGTGATGTGCTCCCACTCGGCGCGCGCCAGCGTCGGTGTGTCCTCGAGGTCTGGCTCGACCACCGTGCCCTCCTCGACCCGCCGCAGGATGTCCCGCGCCGTGATCGGCTTGAACAGCACCGCGTCTGCGCCCGCGTGCACCGCGGCCACCGCCACCTCGACGGAGAGGTAGCCGCTGCACAGGACGATCAGCATCTCGGGCACGTCCACCTTGAGATCGCGCGTCAGCGAGATCCCAGACTCGCCCTTGAGCCGCAGATCGACGATCGCCAGCTCGCACCGTTCTCGCCTGGCGATCTGCCGCGCCGTCGCCGGATCCGCCGTCGTCAGCACGGTTCGCTCTTTCCCGAACCCCCGCCGGTACCCCCCCAGGATTTGCTCGTCATCGTCGACCGCCAACACACTCCGAATCACACGCCGCTCGCCCATCACCTGTAGTCAATCACAAAACGCGCGGCAGAGAAATCCCCCTTCTCACGATCCGACGAGCGGACGCGTCTGGACGATGTAGAGCTGGGCCCCCGCGTACACCCACTCCACGTCGAGCCGGTCGTTCTTGAACAGCCGCGTGAGCTGCTTGCCGGCGAGCGCCAGGTCGACCGCCATGCGGTTGGTCAGGACCGGCTTGCCCCGGTGCTCGTTCGGCACCTCGCGGACGCCGCCCTGCTCGTCGTAGACGAGCCGCGTCTCCTCGTCGGAGCGGCTCAGCACGCGGATGCCCCTGTTGTACCAGCTCACGATCAGGCTCTCGGGGACCTTGCGCCCGTCGACGACGGCGATGCCGAGGCCGCTCTTGGCGTTGATCGTGTAGTTGCGGTCGTCGGTCGGATCCGTCGGGTGCACCGTCGCGAGCACGCCCGCCGCCGTGGCGTCGACCGCCGTCTGCACGAGGACCGCCGCCGCCACCGCGCGCTGATCGATCCCCGCGTGCTCGCGCGCGTCGTACGCGCCCAGCCGCCACGCGCTGGCCCACACCACCCGGAGCGCGTCGCACACCGCCGCCGCGCCCCGGACGTTGGGGACCGTCTCGTGGAGGCCGGCCCCCGAGAAGTCGTCCAGATCCTCGGCGTTCGTCGAGCTGCGCACGAACACGCCGCGATCCTCCGGCAGGGCCGCGAGCGCCGCCTCGAGCTGCTTGCACAGCCCCGGATCCGGCCGCGCGTCGGTGATCGCCTTGCGCACCGCCGCGAGCCGCTGCTTGCGCAGCTCGGCCGACGCCTTGATCGCCGGATCGGCGAGGAGCGCGGCGATCAGCTTGTCGGCGCCCGCCGCGCGGACGTGCGCGTCGTAGTAATGGAACGGCACCCCGAAGCCCGCCGGCACGGAGACCCCGGCGAGCTGCGCGCGGTGGATGATGCCGAGGTTCGCCGCCTTGGGGCCGACCGTGCGGAAGTCCGCTGCGCCCAGCTGCTCGAGCGGGCGCAGCTCGGTGGCGGACAGGTCCGGGATCGGGATCGCGACGCGCTGCTTCGTCTCGCGCCGCGCCCGGGCCGCCGCGATCTCCGCGTCGGTGGCCGCGCGGATCACCGGGCTCACGTCGCCCGCCTCGAGGTACACCACCTTGCCGGCCAGCGCGGCGAGCTTCTCCGACGCCCTGCGCAGGCCGATGTTCGGGATCCGCCAGCCCTTCGCGCGCAGGCTCAGGTGGGAGAGCGGCGACGAGAACGTCTCGGAGACGATGCCCGCGACCGGCGTGATGTCCGAGATCGTCCCGGCGAGCACGACGATCTCGTCTGGCGCGAACGTCAGCTGCTCCTCGGGCACGCCTTTCGGGATCACGCGGAGCGTGCCCACCGCGGTGCCCTTGTTGAACGGCTGGTACTCGGCCGACTTGTAGATCTCGTCGTTCTGGACGTGTGGCACGTCGGGCGTGCGCCGCGCGACCGCCTCCTGGTAGTTCGAGTCCGGGCGGAAGCGAACCTTGTCGCCGAGGAAGAACGTCTCCCCGATCCGGCGGTAGGCGCGCCGCACGTGCTCCTCGGTCGCGAGGTCGCCGTCCCAGAACGCGAACGTCCACAGATCCTGCTGCAGGTGGTGGACGAGGTAGACCATCATGAAGTCGGTCTTCTTCGCGCCGTAGTTGCGGTCGAAGATCCGGACCGCGGCCGGCGTCCGCGGCTTCTTGTAGAGCTCGGCGAAGACGAAGTCCTTGTGCATCGGGTAGACCGAGACGTCGAAGTAGTAGGTGGCGTCGGTCTTGAGATCGAGGACCAGCTTGGCGAACCGCTCGTTGCCGAGCTCCTTCGAGAACGCCTCGAACGTCTCGGCGTCGCCGATCTTCGGCGTGAACATGCGGCGCGCGGGCGGCTCGGCGACCGGGGCCCCGGCCGAGCCGGCCGAGCCGGCCCCGGCCCCAGGCCCCGCCGACCCCGACCCCGCCGACCCCGCGGCCCAAGGCCCCGCCGCCGACCCCGCCGACCCCGCCGACCCCGCCCCGGCAGCTCCCGCCCCCGCGCGCGGAGCCTCCTGCTGCGGCGGCTCGCGGTCTCCGCCGCAGGCCGCAGCCAGCACCGCAGCCAGCGCCAGCGCAGCCAGTGCCGTCCACCTCCAGCCCATCCCCCTGCCTATCCCCCGGC
>DATMCI010000081.1:0-3382 GCA_035558535.1 Kofleriaceae bacterium | reverse complement strand
CATCGCGCTCTACGCGCGCGCGACCAACAAGGACGGCGGCGGGACGCGCATCGACTTCACGCCCGAGCGCGACCGCCAGGTCGCCGCCGTCACCGGCCAGAACCAGCTGATCCGGGTCAAGGTGTCGGGCGGCGCCGCCGTCGAGCACTGCCTGCAGATCCTCGAGGCGTCTTCGATCCCGCTCACGCACTTAGACCTCGAGGGCAAGGAGCTGCGCGCGTGGTTCACGATCGCGGACGTGCCGGACTGGGCCGACGTCCGCAAGCGCCTCGGGAACGTGCTCGGCGAGCAGCTCGAGTTCGGTGAGGAGGGCGCGGTGACGATCGTGGGCCACGGCATCGGCGGCAACCCGGGCGTCATCAACAAGGCGCGCCAGAGCGCGGTCGGCGCGGGCGTGCCGCTCAACGCGGTCAGCGTGTCGCCGCTGCGCGTGACCCTGTGGTGCGATCGCCAGCACGTGGACACGCTGGTGCGGGCCCTCCACAAGACGTTCGTCGAGTGAGGCTCCTCCCACTCCCGCACATCGGCCGGACCGGCCGCGCGACGCGGTGGCGCCGGGTCCGCGGCCGGCCGCGCGTCTTTGGCCACCGCGGCGCCCCGGTGCACGCGCCGGAGAATACGCTGCTCTCGTTCGAGCGGGCGCTCGCCGCGGGGGCCGACGGCATCGAGCTCGACGTCCGGTTCGACGGCGATCGCAACGTCGTCGTCTTCCACGACGACGAGCTCTCCCGGCTCACCGGGCGGCCCGGCCGGATGGACGCGCTGCCGGCGGCCGAGCGCGCCGCGCTGCGCGTGCGGGGCGAGCCGGTGCCGCTGCTCGCCGAGGTGCTGGCGGCGTTCGACACCGACGTCAACGTCGAGATCAAGTCGCCGCGGCTCGGCCGGGCGGGCGACCTCGTGGCCGCGGTGGCGGGCGTCATCAAGCAGTCGGGCCGCGCCGAGCGGGTGCTCGTATCGTCGTTCGATCCGGTCGCGCTCGTGCAGCTCTACCGCCACCTGCCGGACGTGGCGGTGGCGCACCTGTTCCACGACCAGCAATCGCTCGCGCTGCGCCGTGGCTGGGCGGGCCACCTGGTCGGCGCGAGCCTGGTCCACCCGCAGCACACGCTGGTCGACGCGACGTCGCTCGCGCGCTGGCACCGCGTCGGCTTCGCGGTCAACGTCTGGACGGTCAACGACGACGCCGAGCTGCGCCGGCTGGCCGCGCTCGGCGTCGACGGCGTGTTCGCCGACGATCCGGGCCACGCGCTCGCGGTGCTCGCGGGCGAGTAGCGCCTACTCCGGATTGGACGCGCGCGGCGCCATATAAAAGGAGGGCGCAGCGCGTTGGACGGCACCGCGTCAAACCGGGCTCCGACGAGGACGACGCTCGGTGTTTTGCGGAGCCGGCAGCACCGCCACCCTTCCCGCGCCCGGCGTGTCGGCCGCCGCGTGGCGAGCCAACTCTTCGAGCGCGAGGTCGGGGTCGGGCGCGGGCGCGGTCATGCGCACGCCGTGGTCGATCCGCTCGACCGTCGCACGTATTTATCGTGGCGATAAGAGGCATCGTTACTCCAATCGGAGCTACGCTGCCAGCGCATGGCCGAACCGTTCGCGAAGGTCGAAGCGCAACGGCTGGCGCGCGGCTTCATCGTGCGCGGAGCCTATCGGTTCTCGGTCACGCATGCTGAGCCTGCCATGGCCGCCGACGAGATCACGCACAAGGAAGTCCTCAATGCCATCGGCCTCGGCGAGGCACACAAGGCAGTGCTCCAGGCTGACGGCACCTGCAGTTACAAGTTCACGCGCCGCGATATCGGTACAGCGATCACCTTCAAGTTCGCGGGTCCCGCGCCGACGGTGTTCGTGATCCGAACCGCGTGGCGCCTCCGGCGCCGCCGCGACTAGCGCCTGTCCCCTCACCCAGCGAGTGTCCATGACCATCCAGCACAACACCTGCCTCAACTGCGGCCACAAGCTCGTTACCAAGCGCGAGAACCATCCGTATGGAGCGCTCCCCGGCACGGTGCTGGTCGGCGTACCAGTACATCGTTGCCCCAACTGCGGCGAAGCCGAAGTTGAGATTCCGATGATCGACGAGCTGAACCGCACGCTCGCACAAGGTCTGATCGCCAAGACCACGCGGCTCGTCGGCGCCGAGATCCGGTTCCTGCGAGGTTGGCTCGACTATTCGAGCGCCGAGTTCGCCCGCCTGCTCGGCAGCAGTCCAGTCACCGTATCGCGCTGGGAGCACGACGCACAAGACATCAGCGCGCACGCCGACATGCTGCTCCGCGCGCTCATCACGATGATGCTCGCAGGCGTTCCGATCGAGAGCTTCAAGGTACTGGGCGACGCGCTCGGCGGAGCAAAGGCCCGGCGTAGCAGGCCGAAGAAGTCGCCGCCACTGGCCGTGCGGCCAATGACGAAGCGATGGGAACGGACTGCGCTCAAGGCTGCTTGAGCATCTTCGGCCATGGCGTGCAGCACGTAGACGCGCTGGTGCGGGCCCTCCACAAGACTGTTCTGCCTCGGCTGGAACGTGACTGACAGCCCCCCGCGGTACGTACCGTACGTATCCGGTGTCTCCCACAAGGTCTGCAGCTGATCGGGGCGCGAGAGCGGGCGGCCGTTGACCGAGAGCAGGACGTCGCTGGGAGCGATGTCGACGTCGTAGAGCGGGCTTCGTCGTCGACGAGCTGCACGAGCTCCCAGCCGATGAAGCGATCGCCGCTCATTTCGGGGCGACCTTGAGCTGGTGCAGGAACGACGGCGGCCCGGCGTCGAGTTCGGCGAGGAGCCGCTCGCGCGCGATCGTGCCGGTGCGCAGGCTCTTGCCGGGCGTCGCGACGGGCCGCGTCGCGACGAGCAGCGGATCGCCGGGCGGCACGTCCGAGACGCGGTGCGGCGCGAGGTCCTCGTCGAAGGAGGGCGGCCGCGGCGCGACTTTGAGCGTGCACCCGACCAGCGCGAGCGCCAGCGCGGCCGTTGCGGCTCTTGTGGCGAGCTGGGTGAGCATGCCCCGACGGTGCCGCTGCGGCGTGCCGGGCGCAAGATCTCGTTCACCGGCTCGCAGGCCGGCATCCTCACGAACGATCGCCACTCGGGCGCGCGCATCGTCGAGGTGCGGCCGTTCCGCGTCGAGGACGAGCTCGATCGCGGCAAGGTCGTGATCGTCGCCGGGTTCCAGGGCGTGTCGTACAAGCGCGAGATCACCACGCTCGGCCGCGGCGGCTCGGACACCACCGCCGTCGCGCTCGCCGGCGCGCTGCGCGCCGACTACTGCGAGATCTGCTCGGACGTCGACGGCGTCTACACCGCCGACCCGCGCGTCGTCGACGCGGCGCAGCTCCTGCACTCGATCAGCCACGACGAGATGCTCGAGCTGGCGGCCCAGGGCGCG
>DATMCI010000080.1:0-43551 GCA_035558535.1 Kofleriaceae bacterium | reverse complement strand
ACCTTGATGGCGACGAGCCGGCCCAGGGTGGTGTCGCGCGCCAGGAACACCGCGCCCATGCCGCCCTCGCCGAGCTTGCGGAGCAGCTCGTAGTGCTTGACCGTCGAACCGACGTTCGGCGGCGGCCGGTCGGGCGGGGCGCCGCGCCGCGCCGCCGGGGTCGCGGGCGCCGTCGGATCCATGGGCACGCTCGGCAGCGCGGGGGCGGTCGTTGACCCCCCGAGGGCAGCAGCCTTGCCAGCCCGCTCGAAGGTGGGCGCCAGGCCGGGCGCGGCTTCGACCGTGGCGTCCAGGCTCCCCTCGCGCGGCGGGTCGGCAGGCATCCTCGCGCGGGGAGATTACCCCGCCGGTCGCGCGCGATCTCGATCGATATTCGCTTGGCGGGACACCAGCGACGGGAACATCTCGGTTAGCGGGACGCGGCGGCCGCCGCTTGGACGCGGCGCTCGCAGGTCTCCTGGTCGGCGCGGGCTCTGGCTTCGGAGATGCTCAAGAGCTCGATCCGGCGCTCGATGGACATACAATCGGGTGTCGCGGTCCATAGCCGCGGGTCATCGGTGCCGCGGAGCGGCGCGCGCACGGCCCAGATCCACACGTTCGCGTCCTCGCTCACGCGGACCAAGATCCGGGTGCCGTCCGGACTCCATGTGGCGGAGGCGACCCCTTGCTGGTGGCCGCTCAGCACATAGGGCTCTCCGGAGCCATCGGCATTCCAGATTTGCGCGGTCTTGTCGAGAGATGCGGTGAGGACGCGCGCGCCATCCGGGCCGAACGTCGCCAGCACCACCTTGTGCTCGTGACCGCGCAGGATCACAGGCGGGCCCGCGCCATCGGCGCTCCAGATCCGCGCCGTCTTGTCGTCCGATGCAGTGACGATGCGCTTGCCGTCGGGGCTCCACGCGACGCTGTAAACCGCTTGCTCGTGACCGGAGAGCACCACGGGATCGCCCGGAGGATCGAGGCTCCACACGCGCACCACCTTGTCTCCCCCTCCGGCGACGATGCGCCTGCCGTCGGGGCTCCACGCGATCGCCATGGTAGCCCACTGGGAGCCACGAAAGATCTGTGGGGCTCCGGAGCCGTCGGCGTTCCACACGCGCACCGTGCGATCATGGGATCCCGTGGCGATCCGTTGGCCATCGGGGCTGAAGCTGCCCGGCAAGACCATGGCCTCGTGGCCGCGCAGGATGACCGGCAGGCCCGCGCCATCGGCGCGCCACACCCGCGCCGTCCGGTCGCTGGACGTCGTGACGATGTGCGTGCCGTCCGGGCTCCACGCCACATCCCAGAGGGGCCCCTCGTGACCGCGCAGGATGACCGGCAGGCCGGCGCCATCGGCGCGCCACACCCGCGCCGTTCGGTCGTCGGACACGGTGGCAACGCGCTGGCCGTCCGGGCTCCACGCGACATTGAAGCCGCGATCCTCGTGGCCGCGCAAGACGACCGGCGGGCCCGCGCCATCGGCGCGCCACACCCGCGCCGTCTTGTCCTTGGACACGGTGGCGACGTACTGGCCGTCCGGGCTCCACGCCGCATCCTCGACGGGCGCCTCGTGGCCGCGGAGCACGATCGGCACGTTCTGGATGTCGACGTGAAACAGACGCGTGGTCCGGTCGAGCGATGCCGTGAGGATCGAGGCACCATCGGGACTCCACGCGGCGGTGTAGATCCAGTGCGTGTGACCGCGCAGGACGAGCGGCGGGGCGGAGCCATCCAGCTTCCACACGCGCGCGGTCGCGTCCTTCGACCCCGTCACGACGCGCTGGCCATCGGGGCTGAACGCGGCCGACTTCACCACGTCCTCGTGGCCGCGCAGGACGAGCGGCTGTCCTGTGCCATCGGCCCGCCACACGCGCGCGGTGGCGTCGATCGACGCGGTCACGATGCGCTGACCATCGGGGCTGAACGCAGCCGCCTCCACCCCGCCCTCGTGGGCGCGCAAGACGAGCGGCTGTCCTGTGCCATCAGCCCTCCAGACACGCACGGTCTTGTCGCTGGACGCCGTGACGATGCGCTGGCCGTCCGGGCTGAACGCCGCCGCGTTGACCTCACCCTCGTGAGCGCGCAAGACGAGCGGCTGGCCCGTGCCATCGGCCCGCCACACGCGCGCGGTCCTGTCTTCCGACGCGGTGACGATGTGCGCGCCGTCGGGGCTGAACGTCGCTGCGACCACGGGACCCTCGTGCCCGCGCAGCACGATCGGCGCGCCGGACCCATCGGCCCGCCAGATCCGTGCGGTCTTGTCTCCCGACGCAGTGACGATACGCGTCCCGTCGGGGCTGAACGCCGCCGACCATAGATGGGTCTCGTGCCCGCGCAGCACGATCGGCGCGGCCGGGTCGCCGGGCTTCCACACCCGCGCGGTGGCGTCATCCAGCGCAGCGACGACGCGCTGGCCGTCGGGGCTCCATGCCGCGCCATAGACAGGTACCCATTCTCCCCAGTGCCGCATCTCGCGGACGATCCCGCTCTGGAGCGCCCTGCTCGCGAGCTCGGCCCAGCCGCGCGGCACCCCGGGCGGCTCGACCTCGCGGAGCAGCGCCAGCATCAGCGTGGGATCCTTTTGCTCGAGCTCGCGTGCGGCCACCATGCGTGTCGCGTTGCGCACATTCCGCGCCTCGATCTGCGTCGCCAGGGTCTCGCGCGCCGCCTCGTCCGCCGCCAGGTCTGCGCGCTCGGCTTGTCGCTGCATGCCGATCGCCAGGAGGGTCACCACCACCGCGATCACGCTCACCGTCGCCAGCACGCCGGCCATGATCCGCTGCCTGCGCCGCCGCCCGCGCTCCGAGAGCGCGACCACCGCGACCAGGAAGCGCTCCTCGCGCCTGGCCAGCCCGGGCGCGCCCGCGGCGCCGTGCTCGGCGCGCCACCGGGCCAGCCACTCGGCGGCCTCGCGGGCGGCGCGATCGCGCCACAGGAGGCCTTCCGCCTCGTGGCTCGCGTCCCACTGCTGGGCCGCGGCGCGGAGCCGCGCGAGGAACTGGGCGTCTTGCTCGCTCTCGGTGAGCCACTGGGTGAGCTTGTCCCAGCTCTCGATCAGCGACTCGTGGCACAGCTCGACGGTGGTGCCCTCGTGCTCCCCACCGGCCTCGACCAGCACCAGGCGTGCGTCGGACAGGCGGTGGATCACCTGCTCCACCGCGTCGCCGTCGGCGGCCAGGCCGCGCAGATCCGGCAAGCTGACGACCGCGCGCGTGCGCTCCGGCGTGCACAGCCGCAGGAACACGGCGCGACACAGCCGCTGCTCGGCGACCGAGAGCGCCGCGAGCACGGCGTTGGCGTGCGCGGAGAGCGCGCCCGCGACGCCGCCGATCTGATCGTAGCTCTCCTGGGTGAGGAGCCGGCCTTTGCGATCGCGCGCCTCCCAGAGCTTGGCCGCGGTGAACTGGAGGAGCGGCAGCGGGCTCTTGGTCCGCTCGAGCCCATCGACGATCGCCTCGATCATCGCGTCGTTCTCGAAGCGATAGCCGGCGGCTTCGAGCGGTCGCGTCAGCGCAGCGCGCAGGCCGTCGCGCGCCATGGCGCGGAGGAAGAACAGGCCGCGCGTGACCTCGGCGGTGAAGTGGCCCTCGTCGGCCATGCGGTAGAGGAAGTCGGAGCGCAAAGAGAGCATGACGCGCAGCGGAGAGGACGCGTCGTCGGCCGCGCCCTCCAGGCAGGCGACGAACGCGGCGCGCTCGGCGGCCTCGGCACCGAGCGTGTAGAGCTCCTCGAACTGATCGACGAACAGGAGGATGCGGTGGCGCGCGCCCGCGCTGCGGCACCGCGCGCGGAGGAGCGCGCCCACGAGGCCGGGCTGCGTGGGGAGCGCATCGAACAGCGCCTCGGTGTCGCGCGCCGACTCGAGCTGCGCGAGCAGGGCCGCGAGCTGCGCGAGCGGCCTGCGTCCCGGTCGCAAAATGAACGCCTCCCAGTCTTCGCCCGAGCGCTTGAGCGCCGGGATCACGCCCGCGCGCACGAACGACGACTTGCCGGTGCCGCTGGGGCCGGCCACGAGCACGAGCGGCTGGCTGCGCAGGCGGCCGACGAGCGCCACGACCTCGTGGTCGCGGCCCACGTAGCGCTCGGCGTCCGCCTCCTGGAACGCCGACAGGCCGAGGAACAGGCCCTCGTCGTCGCCGAGCTCGCTCGGCTTGCCACCGCGCGTGAGCGCCTCGAGCGCCGCCACGAGCTCCGCGGCCGACCCGTGACGGCTGGCCCGCGGCTTCTGCAGGCAGCGATCGATGATCGCGCCGAGCGCGCCCACGTCCGGCCGCTTGTCGCGGACGCTCGGCATCGGCGCCTCGGACTCGGCCATGTCCAGGAGCTCGAACGCCGTGCGATACGCCAGCGGGTGCCCGCCCGTGGCCAGCTCGTAGAGGAGGATCCCCACCGCCCACAGATCGCTCCGCGCATCGATGTCCTCGGCGCGCAGCTGCTCCGGGGACATGTACGGCAGCGTGCCGAGCAACGCGCCGTCTTGTGTGAGCCCGCCGCTCGGCACGAGCCCCTTCAGGGCATCTCTCGCCGAACCCGTGCTCGCGTCCGTCCGCTTGGCGATCCCGAAATCGAGCACCACCACGCGTCCCGCGTCGGTCAAGAAGATGTTCTCCGGTTTCAGATCCCGATGCACGATGCCCAGCTGGTGGGCGCAGGCGAGCGCGCGCACCACCGGCAGCATGAGCTCGACCGCGAGGCTCGGCGACACCGGTCCCGCCGCCGGGTCGCGCCGTGCCATCCACTCGCGGAGCGTCCGCCCCTCGAGGTACTCGAGCACCATGAACGGGTAGCCATGGAGCTCATCGACCTCGTGGATCACGACGATGTTGTCGTGGCGGCAGCGCGCCGTGGCCTGGGCCTCGACGAGGAAGCGCTCCGCGCTGGGCCCGGCGTGCAGCTGCAGCACCTTGACGGCGACGAGCCGCCCCAGGGTCGTGTCGCGCGCCAGGAAGACGGCCCCCATGCCGCCCTCGCCGAGCTTGCGGAGCAGCTCGTAGTGCTTGACCGTCGAGCCGACCTGCGGCGGCGGCCCGCTGGGCTTGGGGACGCGCGCCGTAAGCTTCGGGGTATCAGGTGGCGGCGGGGTGGCGGCCGGTAGCACCCCGAGGACAGCTGCCTTGTCAGCCGCCTTGATCGTGGGCGCCAGGCCAGGCTCGACTTGGGCGACAGCGTCCTGGCTCACCTCGCGCGACGGGTCGGGAGGCATCCTTGGTCCTCCGCGAGATTACCCCGCCGGTCGCGCGCGATCTCGATCGATATTCGCCGCGCGGCGCCGTCGCTGCGCTACTCGCGGCGATAGCAGCCGCGGCCGCCCTGGCACACCGTCGCGTGCGCGTACGAGTCGTCGGGGCCGAATGCCTCCATCGTCGCGAGGCACCAGTACACCTCCGTCGTCGACGTGCCCTCTCGCCAGTCGGCGCCGTCTTCGGCTGCCACGGCGCCGAACGCCGACTTGCAGCGCAAGAACTTGCAGAGGACAGGCAGCTCGACGCGGCGCTCGCTGTTCGGTCTCTCGGTCATGGCTTCCCTCCCGGCGGGTTCCCGGCGGCGGCGGCGGCGGCGGCGGCGAGGATCGTGCGGGCCAGCACCGCCTCGAGGATCGGCACCTTGTGATCGTTGCCCGCGAGCGGCGTGGCGCCCGCGATCGCCGCGCGCGCGGCGCGGCCCGCCGCCATCACGTCGACCGCGGCGCCTGCCAGCAGGCGCTCCGCCTCTGCCGCGCGGCGCGGCACCGGCGCCACCGCGCCGAGCACGATCGTCGCCTGCTTGCAGGTGCGGCCGTTCATGACCAGCGCGACCGCCACATCGACGATCGGCCAGTCGAACGACTGCTTGGCCACCTGCTTTGTGTACGCGGCGCGCAGGCCCGGCGGCGCGGCCGGCACCGTCACGCCCGCGATCAGCTCGCCCGGCGCGAGATCGATCTCGCGCCGCACGTCCTGCTCCGGCGCCACGAAGAAGCGCTCGAGCGGCACCTCGCGCGGCTGCTTGCCCGCGATCGCGACCCGCGCGCCCAGCGCGACGAGCGCCGTCGCGATCGTCGACGGGTGCGGCGCGGCGCAGACCTTGTTGCCGAAGATCGCGTGCAGCTCTGCGTCGCCGTCCTGCGCGAAGCAAGCCGTGCCGCCCTTCTTGCGGCAGGCGAAGTCCTCGGCGCGGTAGTACCAGCAGCGCGGCCGCTGGGCGAGGTTGCCGCCCAACGTCGCCATCGCGCGGAGCTGCGGCGTCGCCGCGTGGCTCGCCGCCTCGGCGAGGATCGGGTGCGCGCGGCCGAGCGCCGGATCGTCCGCCAGCCGCGCCAGCGTGACGTTCGCGCCGATGCGCGTGCCCGCCGCGTCGACCTTGATCTCGCCCCAGCCCGGCAGCTTGCGCAGGCTGACGAGGCGGCTCGGCGCCTCGAGGCGCTCCTTCAGCCGATCGAGCAGATCGACGCCGCCCGCGAGCGGCACCGCGCCCGCCTGGCCGAGCGCCGCGAGCGCGTCGTCGACCGTCTCCGGCTGGACCCATTCGAAGCTCTTCATGGCCGGTTGCCCTTTCGCAGCGCCGCGAGCACCGTGCGCGGCGTCATCGGCAGCTCGCGGATGCGCACGCCGATCGCGTTGTAGACCGCGTTGGCGAGCGCCGCCGCGGTGGCGACGTTGGCGGGCTCGCCGATCCCGTGCGCGTCGGTGTTCGTCAGCCCGACGTACTGATCCAGCAGGATCACGTCGATGAGCGGCGTGTCCCTGGCGCCGAGGATCTTGTACTGGTCCATGTTCGCGTTCAGCACGCGGCCCGTCTTGCCGTCGAGCCGGCGATCTTCGAACAGCGCCCACGAGATGCCGTGGAGGATGCCGCCGTTGATCTGGCTCTGGATCGCGAGCGGGTTGATCAGCCGCCCGCACTCGTGCACCGCGACCACGCGCAGGACGCGGATGACGCCCGTCTCGGTGTCGACCTGGACCTGCGCGAACTGCACGCCGCCGTAGCCCTCGGCGCGCGGGCCCTGCCAGTCGGCCGGGCGGCTCGCGATCGCCGCCAGCTCGTCCGTCGGGATCGCCGCGCACGCCTGCTTCCACGGCAGCGCCTTGCGCGGGTTGGTCGCCGACTCGACGCGGCCCGCCGCGATCCGCAGCTCGCCCGGCGACACGTCGAGCTTCTTGGCGACCGCGGCCAAAAGCTTCGTCTTCACCTCGTGCACAGCCTGGCGGACCGCCGGCGAGATCCCGAGCAGCGTCCGGCTGCCGCCCGACGCCGGGCCGATCGGCCACCGCGTGTCGCCGATCTTCACGTCGATGTCCTGGGGCCGGAGGCCGAGGTCCTCGGCCACGAGCATCGCGAGCGCCGTCCGCGTCCCCGTGCCGATGTCCATCACCGACGAGCGGAGCTGCACCGAGCCATCGCGCGCGACGCGGAGCTCGCACGCCGAGTCCATCTCGACGCCGCGGCGCCACGACGATGTCCCGACGCCGATGCCCGTCTTGATCGGGCCCTTCTCGGCGCCCGGCGCGTGGCGCTGGCCCCAGCCGATCCGGTCGGCGCCGATCTTGCGCTCGAGCCGGCGCGCGAGGCGCTCCGGCGCCGTGGCGCTGCCGTCGCGCTCGTCGATGTCGAGCCGATCGCGCAGGACCAGCGAGTCGATGCCGATCCGCTCCGCCAGCTCGTCGACCAGCTGATCGAGCGCGAACACGCCCTGCGGCATGCCCGGCGCGCGGAACGCCGCGCCCGGCCCCGCGTGCATGAACACGTCGTACTGCCGCGAGCGCGACACCGGCGCCGGGAACAGCCGCATCGCCGCGTTGCCGACGCCCGCGCCCGTCGCGATCCCGCCCGTGCCGTGGCTCGTGAGGTCGACCGCCTCGAGCGCGCCATTGCGCGTCGCGCCCAAGGTCAGCGTCTGCAGCGTGCCCGGGCGGTTGCCCACCGCCGTGTGCTCCTCGCGGCGATCGAGGAACAGGCGCACCGGCGCCTGCGCGCGGCGCGAGAGCTCGACCGCGACGACGCCGTAGTGGCCCGCGCCGAACTTCGCGCCGAAGCCGCCGCCCATGAAGTCGCAGATCGCCCGGACCTTGGTCTTCGGCAGGTCGAACACCGTCGCCAGCTCGTCGCGCACCGTCGCCGTGCCCTGCGTCGAGACGTAGACGGTGAGCTCGTCCTTCTTCCAGTCGGCGACGATGCCGTGCGTCTCCATCGCCGAGTGCGTCTGGACCTGCGTGCGGAACGTGCCGCTGACCTTCACCGCGCTCGCCGCGAGCGCCGCGTCGACGTCGCCCTCGCTCTGCTGCGTCGGGCCGCGCAGGTTGCCCTGCTGGGCCAGGTCGCGGCCCGCGCCGCCGCCGCCCGCGCTGCCGCCCATGTTGACGCGCGCCGGGTACACGAGCGTCGCGGCTGGCTGCAGCGCCGCGTCGAGGCTCGTCACCGCCGGCAGGACCTCGTACTCGACCAGGACGAGCCCCGCCGCCTCCTCGGCGATGTCCGGCGTCGTGGCCGCGACCGCGGCGACGCACTGCCCCGCGTAGCGGATCTTCGGGAACGTGCCGTTCTTCTCGGTGCTCGGGTCGACGAGCGTCGCGCCCTCCTGCTTCTTGACGACGAAGACCGCCTTGACGCCCGCGAGCCGCTCCGCCTTGCTCGTGTCGATCCGCTTCACGATCGCGTGCGAGTGCGGCGACACCACGCGCTTTGCGTGCAGCATGCCCGGCAGCGCGACGTCGGACGTGTACTGCGCCTCGCCCGTCACCTTCGCGCGCCCGTCGAGCCGCGGCGTCGGCTTGCCGACGACCGCCAGCCCGGCGTTGGTCGGCCACGGCTTGGCCTCCGTCTCCGGGATCGTGCGGAGCTGCGCCGTCATCGGCCCGCCCGCGATCCCAACCCACGCCGTCCCTGGCGGCGGGGCGGCGCTCGTGCCCGCCTGCCGCGTCTCGAGCGGGAAGCCGTCGGGCTTCTGCCCCGACGCCTTCATTACTGCCGTGAGCACCTTCGGGTAGGTCCCGCACCGGCACAGGTTGCCGCTGACCGCGCCCTGGATCGCCGCGCGATCCGGCTTCGGCTCCTTCGCGAGCAGCGCGGCGCAGCTCATGACCATGCCCGGCGTGCAGAAGCCGCACTGCATCGCGTCTTCCTCGACGAACGCCTGCTGGATCGGGTGGAGCTTGCCGCCGCCGCTGCCGCCGTTCGCCAGCCCTTCGATCGTCGTCACTGCGCGATCGCCGACTTCGAGCGCGAGCGTCGTGCACGCGAGCGCTGGCGCGCCGTCGAGGTGCACCGTGCACGCGCCGCACGCGCCGCGATCGCAGCCGATCTTCGTGCCCGTGAGCTTCAGCTCCTCGCGGAGCGCCCGCGCGAGCGTGGTGCGCGGCTCGATCTTGAGCGTCCGCGGCGTGCCGTTCACCTTCAGCGAGATCGAGACCGCCCCCGGGCCGACCACGCGCGGCGCGGCGGCGCGCGCCGGCCGCGCGCCCGACAGCGTGACCAGCCCCGCCGCGGCCGTGCCCGCGCCCGTCGCGCCGAGGAACGCGCGCCGGCTGAGGCCGGCGGCCGGGGCCGGCTCGAGATCGTCGTCATCGTCATCGTCGTGGCCCATGCGCCGAAGGCTCGCAGAGCCGCGCGTCGCGCGCGACCCGGCCGGCGCGATTTCTGCCGCCGCGACACGACTTCACGCGCGACGGCGGGCGCGCGCGCACGGTGATCGCCTCGTGAGCCATGGGCGACGAAGGCGCCGAAGGCGCCAAATGCGCCGAAGGCCACGGAGACTGCTGCCGGCAGGGCAACGACCTCGTGATCCCCAAGGGCAACGTCAGCAAGCGCTGACCGGCGCCCGCCGCATCAGCGGTATTCGTCCACTGCAATGAGGCAGTTGCTCGACGGACTGCGTCGAGATGTGCGAGCAGTGCGACTACCAACCACGGTATCGCCGGCAACTCGACTTGCACTTTCGTCGAGGGGGAACTCGAGTCTCCAGCGAGGCCGGTTCTAAGAGCGCGATTCACCTACGCGCGTGATGACGCTGCCGCGGGCACATCGCGTGCTTTGCGTCGCGGCCATGCATCGCTCAACCCGTCGCATCACGCTCGTGCTCTTCGCTGGCCTCCTTCAGGCATGTACGTCCGGTGACGCCGATGACCCGGGGACCGGACAGCCTGGGGATGAGCTAGCCGAGTCCACCGAACAGCTCGCCGCCGCCGCGCGCTCCGAGCTCCGCGTCGACCTCGTGCCGCTGAAGGCCCGCTACGCGGCCGGCGATGCCGTGCTCGTCGACGTGACGATCACGAACGTCGGCCCGCGCAAGGCCAAGCTCCTGTCGTGGATGCTGCCCGCCGCGGACCTCGAGGAGCCGGTGTTCGCCGTCACGCGCGGCGGCCAGGCGGCCGACTACCTCGGGGCGCACTACAAGCGCCCCGCCCCCGAGGCCAGCGACTTCGTGCACCTCGCCTCCGGCGCCAGCCTCACGCGCCAGGTCGACCTCGCGCGCTTCTACGACCTGTCGCGGACTGGCGACCACGACATCCAGCTCGTCGTCGGCGAGGACGCGCTGCGGCCCCAGGACAACGTGCGCGCCGCGGCCGTGACCTCGAACACCGCGCGGGTCTGGATCGAGGCGCACGCCCTGCCGGTGCCCGAGCCCGTCGCCGTCGACACGCTCGTCGGCTCGCTGGCCTTCTCGCGCTGCGACACGACGCAGCAGGCCACGGTCACGCAGGCGGTGGGCGTCGCCAACTCGATGTCCGACGGCGCGCTCGCGTACCTCTCCGGCACCCCGACCGCGTCGCAGCGCTACCAGACGTGGTTCGGCACGTTCAGCTCGTCCGGCTGGAGCACGGCGAAGAGCCACTTCACCGCGATCGCCGACGCGTTCGACAACAAGGCCATCACCGTCGACTGCGGCTGCAAGCAGAACTATTACGCGTACGTCTACCCGACCCAGCCGTACAAGATCTACGTGTGCAAGGTGTTCTGGACGGCCCCGCTCTCCGGCACTGACTCCAAGGGCGGCACGCTGGTCCACGAGATGAGCCACTTCAACGTCGTCGCCGCGACGGACGACAACGCGTATGGCCAGAGCGCCTGCAAGTCGCTGGCGCTGTCGAGCCCGTCGCAGGCGCTCGACAACGCCGACTCGCACGAGTACTTCTCCGAGAACACGCCGGCGCTGCCCTGATCCACACGTCTATGCGGCGGCCTGGAGTCGGCGAAGTCACCAGGTCGGGTGGTAGCGGTGGTGGCCTGCTTCAGGTGAGCACGTCCGCGGCGGTCTTGGCGCCGAAGACGTGCTCGGCCCATCGGTCGAGGGTCGCCGGATCCGTGCACGCCTCCACGCGGGCGCGCTCCTCGCTGCTCAGGGCGATCCCTGCGCGCGCGAGGAGACGGAAGAGCGTCTCGAGCTTGCCCTCGAGCTTGCCCTCGAGCTTGCCCTCGAGCTTGCCCTCGAGCTTGCCCTCGAGCTTGCCCTCGGCACGCGCCACCGTGAGCGCGCCGCGCGCGTCCTGCTCCGCCATCTTCGCGCGGTCGTAGGCCTGCCACTCGAGGAGAGAGAACGTCGCTGTGCGGGCGACCTCGAGCGCCTCGCGAAACGGCCCCGTCGACAGCGCCGACGGGACCACGTCGAGGCTCTTGGCTTCGCGGAAGAAGTAAGCCCACCGGTCCACGAGCGTCTCCGGCGCGTCGCCGCCCTTGTACTTGGGCAGCTCGAGGAACGTGTACTGCACCTGGGGCAGCCCGCGCTCGCCGCTGTGCTGCTCCTGCATCCGCCACCGGCTCAGCATCGGCACCTTGAACCGGCCCTCGGGATCCCGGTCCGGCCACAGGTTGAAGTTGCAGATCGTCACGCCGACGACGTCGCACAGCGCCGGGTACTCGTCCGCGTTGCGGAGCTGCATCACGTACGCCTTGCTGGTGTTGTAGACGACGCGCTTCTCGAAACCCTCGACCTTGAGCACCTGCATCTCGACGACGAACCGCCGCCCCGTGGCGTCGGTGCACTTGACGTCGACGATCGACAGCTTGAGCTCGGGGATATCGACGTGCTGCTCGGCGGGGAGGTGCTGGAGCTCGACGATGCGGCGCTCGCCCTCGAGCTCGAGCAGGTGATTGAGCAGGGCGATGAGCAGCGGCTTGCGCGCCTCGGTGCCGAAGATCCGCTTGAACACGAAGTCGGTCTTGGGATCGGCGAACGTGGGCTGCACGACGAGGTGAGGATACCCTTCGCCGCCACGAGAGGCAGCCCGCCGACGGCCAAAGTCCCCCTTCCGAGAAGGCCACTCATGTGGAATTGATACAGAACGAACGCGTTCACGCCGCGCCCGACTCTCGGCGAATCCAAGTTACCCGGCGGCCGAGCGCACGAACTCCTCGAGGATCATGCCCCAGCCCGTGTCCATGCTCTGCGGGCCCTCGATGACGTTGCCGATCTTCTCGAGGTCGCGGTGCTCGAAGTCGACGCGGGTCCGCTGGGGCGCGAGCTCCGAGAACCGGACCTCGACCTCCGTGACGAGCTCGCGGTTGAACGCGAACGTCGCGTCGAGCTGCCACGCCAGGACCAGGCGGTGCGGCGGCTCCCACGCGAGGACCTGGCCCCAGTCGCACTCGCTGCCGTCCTCGTCCACCTCGTACCAGCGCCCGCCGACCCGCGGCTCGACGACGCACTGGGCCAGCGGCGACTTGCCGATGTGGTGCGACTTCGGCCACCACGTGGTCATGTTCGCGGTGAACACGCGGAACGCGCGCTCGATCGGCGCCTCGACGGTGAGCTGCTTCTTGATGCTGACCTTGCTCATGATGGCTCCTGCTCGGCGGCTCGCTTGAACGCGGCGAGCGCCTGGTCCCAGAATCGATCGAGGTACGAGCGCATCGCCTCGATGCCGCTCGGATCGATTCGATAGATGCGACGCACCCCCTGACGCTCGTGCGTCACCAGGCCGGCGCTCTCGAGCACCTTGAGGTGCTGCGACACCGCCGGCCGCGAGATCGGGAGGCCCGCGGCGAGCTCGCCGACCGCGCGGGGGCGCCGCGCGAGCCGCTCGAACACCGCGCGCCGCGTCGGATCGCCGAGCGCCGCAAAGCCGTCCAATCGGTTCGTCATCGCTTACGGTAAGCAGTAGCTTACCGATGGCGCCCGCGTCAAGCGGCAGCGCGGTCACGACACCGCCCGGCCGCCCGGCCACGAAATCCCGCGGCCACGACATTACGTGGCCACTGCGATAGTGAGCTGATTGTTATTTTAAAAGCCCGCACGGCCACACGAGCCACACGCGCCGCCCCCTGGGCGTAGGCCCGGCTCACTGAGGAGCACCGCGCGCGCCTGCCCGGCTCGTTGGCGCGCGCCGCCGCGCACCGGCGGATGTGCGTGACCGACGGACGTCGACGGACGTCCTCTGTCCGTGTGCAGATTCCCGCCGCATGTGCCCGAGGGGCTCGCGCGAAAAATAACCAAGATCGGTCACTCGCAATTCATCCCAGAGTGTTAGTGTGACTCTCCACATCGACGAAAGGCAGCAATGTATAGGTGTAAGAGTGTAGTCTGGATTGCTCTTTTCGCGTGCGTACCGGCTTGCTCCGTGATGCACGAGGAACCCGCCGAGCTCGGGGCCGTCGAGGCTGAGCTCAAGGCACCCAAGCCCTCGAAGCCCCCGCTGCCCCCACCGGACGCGTCTCCGTCGCCCCAGGACGCCCCGATGGACAGCGGGGCGCCGGGCTTCGTCGACGCGTGCCTGCTCCCCGGGATGACGCTGGCGACGTTCACCGCCACGGGCACGATCGACGGGCACGACGAGGGCGTGACGGCCGCCCTGCCGCTCCCGTTCCCGTTCACGTTCTACGGCACGTCGCATTCGACGTTCTGGCTCACGACCAACGGCCAGCTCGGCTTCGGCGACACCGTCGGCGGCTCCGCCTTCGGCCAGGCCAAGTGCCCGCTCCCGGACTCGCGGTTCGCGACGCCGATCCTGCTCGCCTACAGCGCGGACCTCGTCGTCCGATACGATCCGGGGCTCGGCGTCTGCTACGCGACGACGGGCACATCGCCCGACCGCAAGCTCGTGGTGACGTGGAAGGACCTGTTCTTCTATGAGTCCTGGCTCACGTCGCACGTGACGTTCAGCGCCGAGCTCCACGAAGGCACGAACGCGATCGACGTGCTGATCGATCGCGTCGACGCGCCGAGCTTGCCCTCGTACGAGGCCGGCTACGCGGCGGTGGTCGGCAAGCAGGCCGGCAGCGCGGGGAGCGCCTCCTCGTGCTTCCAGCCGCTCGCCCCGGAGGGCACGGTCGTCCACTTCTAGGGCGAGGAGCGGATCGGCGGCCCCAGGGGCACCTCGAGCGGGCGCAGGCGGAAGCGATCGAGGTACCGCGGCTCGCCGAGGCCGAACGCGGCGCCGAGCCCGACGACGATCGTCAGCTCGCGGGCCCGCTCCGCGGCCGGCTCCATCGCGCGCGCCGCGGCGCCGACCTCGGCGTTGGGCCCTGACACCGCGCGGACGAACAGCCGCGACTCGGCGAGGATGCTCGAGAAGTCGTCCGAGCCGCCGCGCAGCCGGACCGCGACGCCCAGGCCGTAGCCCGTCGGGCTCTCCCCGCGGCGGTCGCCGTCCCACCACGTGCGCTCGACGATGGCGTGCAGCTCGATCCCCAGCTCGACGTCGCGCGGCTCGAGCAGCGACGGGAGCATCTGCTCGAGCACGCGGATCCGCGCGCTGGCGCCGAGGGTCGCCGCGCGCGTCCCGTCGCCGGCGACGTCCCAGAGCATCGAGCCCTCCGGGGCGAGGCCGATCCGGCCCCACCACCACGCCGCCTCGAGCTTGGCGCCGAGGAGGTCGCCGTACTGCTCGGGGCCGCTCGCCGCCACGACGGCGCCGCCGAGCATCGGCGTCAGCTCGCCGTCGGCGTCAGCGTCGGCCGCGGCCGTCACCACGAGCGCCAAAGGCGCGAGGCGCGCGAGGCGCGCGAGGCGCGCGCAGGCGGCGGCAGATCGGTGGCGGGCGGTCGGCTTCACCGGCCCCGCTAGTATGCAGAAATCCGCACGGGCCGCATGCTGGAAATTGCGCGCGCGCCGGGCGCCGAGCGGCGGGAGCTGATCGATGTGGGCCCCGAGGGCGGCCGGATCGAGGGCCGCCGGGTCGTGGCTCGTCATCGCGTCACCGGAGTCACCGCCGTCACCGCCGTCACCGCCGGGTGGGCACGTACGTCAGGAACTTCTGCACGCTCGGGCGGCGCCACTGCGCCGTCGTGTAGTCCGTGATCGCCTGCGGCACCGGATCGCCGACCGCGACCAGCCGCATCAGGGCCAGGGCGAGATCCGCGTCGGCGATGCACCACTCCTCGAACATGGTCGTGGCGCCCGGCCGGATCAGCGCGCTCGCGATCCGCACGAGCTCGTCGGCCTCGGCCTGCGCCTCCTTGGACATCGGCTTGCCCTCCGGCACGCCGAAGATCCCTGTCGTCGGCCGCTCCTGGCGCATCGCGAAGAAGCCGGTGCGCAGCGCCGACATGATCTGCCGCGCGCGCGCCCGCTGCACCAGGTTCTCCGGGAACAGCCGCGGGTGGTCCGGCACCGGGAACCGCTCGGCGAGGTACTCCGAGATCGCGATCGACTCGGTGATCCACGCGTCCTCGTGGACGAGGATCGGCACCTTGTCGATGATCGCGCGCTCGCGGATGTCGTCCCGGTGCAGCTCCTCGCCCCAGATGACCTCGAGCGTGTAGGGCAGCCGCTTCTCCTCGAGCGCGATCATCACGTGGAACACCCACGGGCTCACCCAGCTCGGCTCTGCATACAGTGTCAGCTTTGGCTCCGTCACGCGCGCGAGCCTATCCCATCGCGCGGCGGCCCGGGGCGGATTGCCCCAAATGGTCACTTTGTCTCGACATCATTGGGTATTCGGCAAAGGTGGACCACGCGCGCATGCGCGTCGTGCTCAGGGGGCGCAGCCGCGCGCGCCCAAAGCGGCGCTGACGGCGGCGCGGCCGGGCGCGCGCGAGAGCCGGCGCGGCCGGGCGCGCGGGCGGCCGGGCTTAGCCCTTGCGCATCGTCTTGAACGCGGTGGCCCAGCGCACGAGCTGATCGAGCATCGTCGATAGCGCCTTCTCGTGGTGCGGGCCGGACGGCTTGAACGTCGTGTAATTCTCGAAGTCGTCGCGCAGGTTGAACCCGACCTGCGCGCGGACGTGGGCGACCTGGAGCTCGGACAGGTAGGCGCGCAGGTGCTCGACGGCGCGCGCGCCGTTCACGCCGCCGTACGCGACGAAGCCGGCCGCCTTGTCGGCCCACTCGGCGAAGAGGAAGTCGAGCGCGTTCTTGAGCGCGCCCGACGTGCCGTGGTTGTACTCCGGCGTCACGAAGACGAACGCGTCGAGCGAGCCGATCTTCGCCGCCCACTTCTTCGTGTGCTCCTTGCTGTACTTGCCCATCGACGGCGGCACGGGCTCGTCGAGCAGCGGCAGGTTGTAATCCGCGATGTCGACGAGCTCGAACTTCGCGTCCGTGCGCGTCTGCGCGTGCTCGTGGACCCACTTCGCGACCGCCTCCGCCTTGCGGCCCGGGCGCGTGCTTCCGATGACAATGCCGACGTCGATCATCGGGCGCGATGATGGTTCGGCGGCCCGTCAGGCGACAAGCGCGGCGCGCGGCATTCTGCGTTCCGCGCGCGGCGGACGCGTGCGCGCGGCCCATGGGCGCGTGCGTCAGCGCAGGTGCTGCTTGAAGTGCTCGAGCGTGCGCGACCACGCGAGCTTCGCGGCGGCCTCGTCGTACCGGGGCGTCGTGTCGTTGTGGAACCCGTGCTGCGTGCCCGGGTAGCGGTGCAGCTGGTAGCGCACCTTGTTCTCCTTGAGCGCCGCCTCGAAGTCGGTCCACCCCGGGTTGATGCGCTCGTCGGTCTCGGCGAGGTGGATGAGCAGCGCCGCCTTGATCTTCTTGGCGTCCTCGGCCGTGCCGGCCGTCCCGTAGAACGGCACCGCGGCCGCGAGGTACGGCAGCCGCGCCGCGAGCATGGTGCAGACGGCGCCGCCGAAGCAGAAGCCCACCACGCCGATCTTGGCGGTGACGTCCTTGCGCCCCTTCACGAAGTCGGCGGCGGCGACGAGGTCCTCGGTCCGCTTCGTCTCGTCGAGCTTCTTGAACAGCTCGCGCGCCTTGTCCTCGTCGCCCGGGTAGCCGCCGAGCGGCGTGAGCGCGTCCGGCGCGAACGCGAGGTAGCCTTCGGTCGCCAGGCGCCGCGCGACGTCCTCGATGTACGGGCCTAGCCCGCGGTTCTCGTGGATCACGACCACCGCCGGCAGCTTGCCCGCCGCCTTCGCCGGTCGCGCGAGGTAGCCGCGCACGTCGCCCGAGCCCTTCGGCGACTTGTACGTCGCGTACTCGGCCTTGATCCGCGGATCGGTCTTGGCCACCTGCTCCGCCCACGCGAAGTTCGGCGACAGGCTCTCCAGCAGCGCGAGCGCCGTGAGGCCAAAGGTCGCGTACTTCGCGGCGCGCTCGAGGAAGTCGCGGCGGCTCAGCGCGCCGTGGACGTAGCCGTCGAACAGCGTGAGGACTTCTTGCGGGTACTCGCTCGCCTGCTTGCGCTCGGGTGGGGCCATGCCGCCCGCATACCACTCGCGCGAAATCGTGGCCAGCGCGAGTCGGCAGGTTCCCAGGATGCGGCCGCTCGGTATTTAGGTATATCGGTATAGAGGATCATGGCGATCGAGGTCGGCGCCCGGGCGGGCAAGTACGAGCTCTTGCAGCAGCTCGGGGCCGGCGGGTTCGGGCTGGTGTTCCTGGCGCGCGATCACGAGCTCGGCCGCGACTGCGCGCTCAAGTTCCTGCTCCCCGAGCACACCGGGAACGCCGAGCACGTGCAGCGCTTCCTCCAGGAGGCGCGGGCGGCCGCGCGCATCCAGCACCCCGGGATCGTCACGGTGTTCGAGTGCGGGCAGCTCCCGCGGACCGGGTCGAGCACCGACGGGCTCGTCTACATCGCGATGGAGCAGCTCCGCGGCGAGACGCTCGCGGCGCGCCTCTCGCGCGGCGCGCTGCCGGTGGCCGACGCGATCACGATCGCGCGCCAGATCGCGTCCGCCGTCGGGGCCGCGCACCAGGCCGGCATCGTGCACCGGGACCTGAAGCCCGAGAACGTCTACCTCGTGCCCGATGCCGAGACCGTCAGCGGCGAGCGCGTGAAGGTCCTCGACTTCGGGATCGCCAAGCTCGGCGCGGCGAGCGCGGCGAGCGCGGCGCCTGCCGTGCAGACGGCGGCGCACATGATCCTCGGCTCGCCGCGCTACATGTCGCCCGAGCAGTGCCGCTCCACCGCGCGCGTCGACGCGCGGGCGGACATCTACTCGCTCGGCGTGATGCTGTTCGAGATGCTATGCGGTGAGCTACCGTTCGCCGACACCGACCTCGGCTCGCTGATCGCGAAGCACCAGCTCGCCGAGCCGCCGCGGCTCCGCGCCGTGGCGCCCGAGCTGCCGGCCGAGCTCGACGAGCTGATCGCGGGCATGCTCGCGAAGTCGCCCGACGCGCGGCCGCAGTCGATGGAGGCGGTAACGCGCGCGCTCCAGCCGTTTCGCGCGAGCACGGCGCCCCCGGTGCCGCGGCGCGCGGCGTCGTCGCCGTCTCCGGCGGAGGCCGCGATCGTCGCGACGGAGCGCGTGCTGACGCACCCGTCGCTGTCGCCCGCGGCCGGCTCGCCGATGGTGACGCCGCTGCCGCCATCGGGGCGCGCGCGCGCGGAGACGCCGCGCCCGTCGTCGCCGCCGCCCTCGCGCGCGCGTACGGAGATGCCAGGCCCGGCGTCGCTGGCGGAGCCCGGCGCTCGCCCGTGGCCGCGCGCGCGGCGGTGGGCGGTGGGCGGCGGGCTCGCGGCCGCCGTCGCGGTCGTGGCGATCGCCGTGATCGCGACGCGCTCGCCCGGCGCGGGCCACGAGTCGCGCGCCGCGGCGGCGCCTGGGCTGGCGCGGGATCGCCTGCCCACGCCGCGGGAGCTGCGGGAGCACCACCGCGTGACGATCGCGCGCCGCGACCCCGCGGCGCTGGTCGCCGCGCTGGCGCTGACACCGTCGGTGTTCGCGATGGGGCCGGACGCGGCCGAGGTCGCGTTCGGCGCGCCCGCGGCGCGCGCGCTGATCGGCGCGCACATCGATCGGATCCAGATCGGCCCGCGCGACGCGCCGATTGGCCACGCGGGTGGCCACGCGGGTGGCCACGCGGGCGACGTCGCCTGGTGGATCGAGATCGACAGCTCGCGCCAGTTCGCGACCAGCACGATCGCGGCCGCGTCCGGGCGCGAGTGGCGCGTCGCGGCGTGGAAGCTCTCGCGCCTGGTGCCGAACGGCACCGCCACGAAGCTCGCCGATCTCGGCAAGCTGCCGGTGCCCGCGACGCTCGCCCAGGGCACTGACCCGCCGTCGTCTGCGTCGGAGATCAATGCCACGCTCGCGTTCCAGGAGGCGCTGGCCTCGCGCGCGGCGTTCATCGACGCGGTCTCGATGCGCGACGACGCGCTCTACAGCGGCAGCGCGCCGAACGAGCTCGCGATCGGCGGCAAGCAGGTCCGCGCGATCTTCTCGACGTACGGGTCCACGCTCGCGCGCCGCGGCGCGGTGGCGGTCGGCCCGATCACGGATCGCGCCGTCTGGGCGGCGGCGAACATCGATTACACGATGAAGCGCTCCGCCACGCAGATCTACCGCGTGCTCGCGCTCCTGCTGCTCGAGGAGGACGGGCGCTGGCGGATCGCGATGGCGCACTTCTCCAACGCCGGCCCCATCGGCAAGCCCTGACTGACCTCGCCGCCGCCGCGGCTCAGCCCGCGCGCCGGGGCAGCCGCCACTTGGTGCGCGTGTACGCGATGTGGAAGCCGCGCCGCTCGGCGTTGCGCTGCGACGTGCTCCCCGGCGCGGCGACCATCATCGCGAGCTCGCACCCGCGGCGGCGGGCCTCGTCGAGCCGCGCCGCGAGCAGGAGCCCCTGCGCGCCGAGGCCGCGCTTCGCCGGGATCGTGCTCGCGCCGGCGAGCAGCGCGACGCCCTCGTAGATCGCGAGCGCCCCGGTCGCGATCACCTCGCCCGCGTCCTCGACGAGGAAGTTGACCATCAGCGGGTTCTGGCTCGCGGCGCGCGCGATCGCTTCCATCTCGCCCGCGAGCTCCGGGAGCTCGGCCCAGCCCGCGACCGAGGCCGCGACCCAGCGCTCGCGCTCGCGCTCGTCCTCGCCGCACGCGCGCGCGTGGAGGCCGGCGGCGGGCCGCACGTCGAGCGGGCCGTCGAGCAGCCGCGCGAGCACCGTGGAGAGCTCGAGCGGCTGATAGCCGCGGTCCACGAGCCGCGCGAACGTCTCGACCCCGGCGAGCGGGCTCACCTCGTGGTCGGTGGCGGCGCCGCGCTCGCCGAAGAAGCGCTCGATCTCGTCGAGCTGCTCCGGCGTGGCCGGCCCGAACATGCCGAGCCCGAACGTCTGGGTCATCGGCGATCCGGCGCCGTCGAACATCGCGTACGTACCGCCGAAGTCGCGCCACTCCGCGCCGAGCTGGGGCGCGATGCGCCGCCGCACCTCGACGAACCCCGCGCCGACCGCGCCCTCGGCCCGCTCGAGCCGCTGCGCCAGTCCCTGGTCCATGAAGAGCGCCATCGCGCGACACCATCGCACGGAACCAGGAGCGCGAGCGCAGGATCGCAGCCTGGGCGCTACGCGGCCGAGCGCGCGGTGATGTACGCGCGCAGCCGCGGCGCGACCGCGGGCCACTCGCTCGCGAGCATGCGGAACCAGGCCGTGTCGCGGTTGCGGTCCTTGACGATGCAGTGCGCCTCCTGGATGCCCTCGAAGGAGAAGCCGTAGGCGAGCGCGGCGCGGCGTGACGCCTCGTTGCGCGCGTCGCACTTCCACTCGACGCGGCGGTAGCCGAGCGAGAAGACGTGCTCGAGGAGGAGGTACGTGACCTCCGCGGAGGCGCCCGTCCCCTGCGCCACGGGGCCGTACCAGATGCTGCCGAGCTCGATCTTGAGGTGCGCTGGCTGGTTCGCCATGAGGTTCGCCACGCCGATCAGCGTGCCGGTGGCGCGATCGCGCACGGCGAGCGGCAGGCCGTCCGGCGCGGCGAGCTGTTGCGCGAGCCACGCGCCGAATTCGCGCTCGTCCGCGAACGGGCCGCCTTTCATGTAGCGCCACAAGCGCGCGTCCGGATCATAGGCGCCGACGCTCCGCGCGCCCACGGTCGTCGGCGCGCCCGACGAGATCGCGAACAGCGCCGCCAGGTCGGCCGCGAGATCGAGCGGGCGCAGCGTCACGATCTGGCCGTCGAGCGCCACGGGCGCGGGCAAGAGCGGCAGCGCGGCGCGGCGCGCGAGCACGTCGGGCGGGAGCTTCTCCACGCGCGGAACATACCGAAACGGATCGCGGCGCGCGGGGCAGGCAGCGAGATCCGCGCCGGGCTCAGATCAGATCAGATCAGAGCCGCAGCTCGATCAGCTCGATCGAGCCGGGGGCAGCGTAGCGGAACGGGACGATCGAGTAGCCGATGCCCGCCGTGATGATGATCGTCGTCGCCCCGAGCTGGTAGCGGCCGTCGATGAACTCGGTCTCCAGGCGGGCCAGCTCGATGTGCCGGAGCCCGACGACGGGGTTCACCTGGCCGCCGTGCGTGTGCGCGCCGAGGATGAGATCGACCTTGCCGGCGAGGGCCGCGGCGAGTGGCGGATCGAGCTGGTGCGTGACGGCGATCTTGTAGTCGGCGCCAGCCACGCTCGCGACGAGCGAGGCGACAGCCTCGGGCGCGGTCCGATAAATGTAGTTGTAATTGAGGAACACGACCGCGATCCGCTTGCCGCCGTGCTCGAACCAGCGCGCCTCGTTGTTCAGCATCGCGATGCCGTGGCCGCGCATCGCCTGCTCGACCTCGGCGACGCTGCGCGCGCGATCGACGTACGCGAAGTGCTCGTGGTCCCCGCGCACCGAGAACGTCCCGAGGCGGCTCGTCAGCTCGGCGGCGGTGGCGGCCGCGGACTCGATGTAGTCGGGCCCGGTGTTGATCCAGTCGCCGCCGGAGAGCACGACGTCGGGTCGGCTCGCGCTCACGAGCGCGTAGACCGCGCGCGCGCGGGCGGCGTCCGTGAACGCGTCCTGCTGGACGTCGCCGAGGAAGGCGATCCGGAACGGCGCGGCGGTCACGGCGGCCGGCGCCGCGCCTGGCGCCGCGGCGGCCGGTGCGCCGATCTGGTGGTGCCGCACGCGTAGATCGCCGCGCTCCGCGAGGATGCGCGCCGGCGTGTACACGGCGAACCGGCGGTGACGGCGAGCACGCCAGCGGCGCGGAGGCGCGCCGCGGCCGCGGCCCCGCGCCAGCGCTGCACGGCGAAGTGCGTGACGTCGAGCGCGAGCAGCCAGAGCACCGACTGGAACACGACGAGCATCGACCACGCGAACGGGATCGTCAAAAGCCAGGACGCGACGAGGCCGTCGAAGCGCGGCAGCGTCGCGGACCCCAGCAGCCGGCTGATCAGGATCGAGAGGATCATGAGGACCGGGAAGCCGAAGAGGAGCCACGCCATCGCCCAGCGCACGACGCGGATGCTCCGATCGCGCACGCCGAAGTGCGCCAGCGCGCCGGCGATCCGCCGCCGCGCGTAGAGCCCGCTGGCGATCAGGAGCGCCAGCCCGACGAAGACGTAGACGAACCACACGGGCGGCGCCTACCTGCGTCCTCGCGCGACGCGTCCTTGCAGATCGACCGGGCGACTCACCGGGAACCTATCTCTCATCCGTTCTCGCAGCGTGCCGCGCGGCGCGCGCCGCTGCAAGTCAGGCGGCGCAGACGCGCGCGGTCGCCCGCGAGCGCCGTCCCGCGAGCTCGGGCGCGCGCTCGAGGAGGCGCGGAGGCGCCTGCAGGAGCTCGAGCAACGCGTCGACAAGCTCGATCGTCGCCGCTCGTGAGCGGCGCGCCCGGCCGGGGCGCGTCGAAGCGCCGAAGCGCGCCGTCATCTCCGCGCGAGCGGGCTGAGCCGCCGCGTCGCGCCCCTCACGCGTCGCGCTCCCAGGCGCGCGCGAGCGCGAGCGTCCTGGCGTTCTCGGGGACCTCCTCGAGGAAGCTCCGCCGGTACTCGGGATCGCCGATCCGGTCGGCGATCGCGAGCAGGCGCGCCCGCGCCTCGGTGATCGCCTCGCGCGCGGCGGCGCGCGCGCCGGTCGCGTGGAGCGCCTCGGCGTGGGCGAGCCGGACGAGCGCACCGCGGAACATGCCGCACCCGCCCATGGCGGCGCAGCGAGCGACCGCGTCCTCGGCGACGGCGCGCGCGTCCTCGGCGCGGCCCTGGGCGAGGCGGAGCGCCGCGCGCGTCCCCAGCGCGGCGGCCTGCTCGAGCGGGCCCAGGCGCTCGAGCGCGGCGTCGAGCTCGCGGTCGGCGGCGTCGAGGTCGCCCCTCCGGCGGAGCACCTCCGCGAGCACCCAGCGGGCGCGCCCCTCGTCCTGGCGAATGCGGCCGCGCTCGTCCTCGGCGAGCGCCGCGGCGAGGCCCTGCGCGTCGGCGAGCTCGCCGCGGTCGGCGAGCACCCAGGCGAGGCAGAAGCGGCGCAGCGCGCCCGAGCTGCCCATGCTCTCGTCGGCGGACGGGATCGCCCGCAGCGTCTGCTCCGCGCGCGCGTACGCGCCAAGGAACCAGAGGTTCATGCCTCCGAACACGTGCATTATCACGAAGAGCCGCTCGCCGCCGCGCAGCGCGTGGATCGCCCACATCTCCTCGCTGCGCAGAAGGCCGAGCCAGGGATCTTCGTGCGCGTAGGCGGCCCGGATCCCGACGGCGAAGCACCACCAGAGCTGGGTGTGCGGCGTCCGCTCTTCGGCCGGGCCCAAGAGCTCGCCCAGCCGCTCGGCCAGCGCGGTCCCCGCCGGGAGCTGGCCGCGCGTGTCGAGCATGGAGATCACGCCGATGTACGCGACCGCCAGGGCCTGCAGGGCATCGGGTGCGGGGACGGCCGCCCGGAGCGACTCGACCACCGCCGGGAGCTCGCTCATCCGGCCGGTCGTTTTACCGGCCATCGTCAGGCCGACGAGGTACGGGAACACCGCCTGCGCCCACGGCCGCGAGCCCGGCGGCGCGCCGCGGAGCAGCTCCGCGGCGTCGGCCTGCACGGTGCCGAGGAGGTGCACGGCGTAGATCGATGCCTCGCAGCGCATGCCGAGCAGCGCGAGGCGGAGCTCCGCGGACGGCGCGCAGGCGAGGCCGAGCGCGGCGCGGTGCACCATGGACTGGAGGTCGTGGACCTGGAATGCCTGCTCCGCGGCGCGCAGGTAGTAGTGCGCCGCCCGCGCCCGCTCGTCGCCGCGCTCGAAGTGCCCGGCCAGCACCATCGGATCGGCCTCGCCGTGCTGCTCGAGCCACTCGCCCGCGCGGCGGTGCTCGGTCCGCCGATCGCCGTCGGTCAGCGTCGCGTAGGCGCCCTCGCGGAGCAGCGCGTGCCGGAACACGAGCTCGCGCTCGCCGGGGAACCGGCTCTCCGGCCGCACCGCCAAGACCTCCTGCGCCACCAGCCGCGTGCAGAGCTCGCTCACGCCCGCCGCGCCGATCGCGCCGCCGAGCAGCGCCACCACGCCGTCCTCCCAGCACGCCTCGCCGAACACGCTCGCCGCGCGCAGCACGGTCCGCGCCTCCGCCGGCAGCCGCGCGAGCCGCGTCTCCACCATCGCCAGCACCGTCTCCGGCAGCGCGTCGCTGCCCTCGGCCGCCGCGCGGATCAGCTCCTCCAGGTAGAACGCGTTGCCGTCGGCGCGCGCCACGAGCCGCTCGATCGTCTCGGGCTCGATGCGATCGCCGAGCACCTGCCGCACGAGCCGCTCGCCCGCCTTGCGCCCCAGCTCCCGGAGCCGGATCTCCTGCACGTTCCGCCGGTCCGCCCACAGCTTCGGGAACACCTCGAACACCTCGGGCCGCGCGAGCGCGAGCACCATCCACGGCTGCTTGCCCCGCTCGCGCAGCGCCGCGTCGATGAACCGCACGGTGCCGAAATCGCCCCACTGCAGATCCTCGAGGACGATCAGCACCGGGTGCGCCGACGTCTCCGCCTGCAGGAAGTCCAGCCACGCCCGCTGCATCTGCTCGCTCATGAGCCGCGTGTCCTGGCGCGCCGCCTCGAGCAGGGCGCTGCCGTCCGCGCCGCCCGGGAACGGCGTGCCGACGAGCTCGCCGAGGAGCTCCGCGACCCGCTGCTGCTCGCGCTCGGGCACGTGCTCCGCGACGCGGAGCCGGATCTTCTCGCGGCGCTCGGCGAGCGGCTCGGCGCCGGTGATCCGGAGCGCCCCGCGCAGCGCCTGGGCGAGCAGATCCAGCGTCGAGCCCGCCCGCAGCGAGTCGCCGCGCCCGACCCAGATCGCCACGGTCTGGTCGTGCTTCGAGACGCGCTCCGGGGCGCGGCTCACGAGCTCCGCCGCGATGCGCGACTTGCCCATCCCCGCCGCCGCCGTGACGATCGCGACGCGCGCCTCGTGCTCCTCGATGCACCCGTCGAGGAGCCCGGTCAGCGCGCCCAGCTCCCAGTCGCGGCCCACGCACGAGGTCGGCCGGCCGAGGAGCGTCCGCGCGCCCAGCGCGAGCGTTCGCTCGCCGCACAGCATCAGCCCGGCGTCGCGCTCGACGATGTCGAACCGCGCGTCGAGCAGGCCAGCGCTCACCTCGTCGAGCACGATCGGCGCCAGCGCGCCCGGCGCCGCCGGCAGCCGCGCGAGCAGCCGCGCGGCCTCTTCGATCACGTCGCGCGCGGGCAGCTGGCTCGCCGGCTCGCCGCGGCCCATCGCGACCGCCATCGGCCGGCCCCGCGTGAGCGCGCGCAGCGCGAGCGCGCAGCGCGCCGCCTGCGTCGCTTGATCCGTCGCCTCCGGCCGCTCCGGCTCGAGCACGACGAGCGTCGAGCCGTCGCCCCGCTGCTCCAGGCGGCCGCCGTAGCGCTTGACCGCCGCGCGCAGCGCGTCGTCGCTCGGCGCGGTGTCGGCATCGCGCGCATCGCGCGCCAAAAGCACCGCGGCCCCGAACCGCCGCTCGCTGCCGACGACCGCCACCGGCTTCGTCAGGCGTCGGCGCGGCGCCACGGACACGCGCGGTGCCGGGGCGTCCATCGGCGCGAGCGCCGCCAGGGCCGACACCAGGTTCGCCCCGTCGCGCGGCCGGTGCGACGGGGCGCGCGACAGCATCTGCGCGATCAGCGCGTCGAGATCCGCCGGCACCTCCGGCCACAGCGTGCTCACCCGTGGCGCCTCGCCGAACAGGAGCTTGGCCAGGACGGCGGCGGTGCTGTCGCCCTCGAACGCGTGCGACCCCGTCAGGCACAGGAACAGCACGCACCCCAGCGCGAACACGTCTGCGCGCGCGTCGACCGGCGTGGCGCCGCTCGACGCCTGCTCGGGCGCCATGAACCCCGGCGTCCCGACGAGGCCCCCCGTCTGCGTCACCGGCGCCTGCCCGCCGCGCTGCGCGATCCCGAAGTCGAGCACCTTGACCCGATCGACCTGCCCGCCGGGGAGGAAGATGTTGCGCGGCTTGAGATCGCGGTGAACGATCTTGCGCGTGTGCGCCGCCGCGAGCGCCGCGGCAACGCGCTTGGCGAGCGTCACGGCGTCGCCCGGCGTGAGCGGCGCGCGCGCGAGGCGAGCCTGGAGGTCCTCGCCCTCGAGCCACTCCATGACGAGGAACAGCTCGCCCGCGGGCGTCTCGCCGTGGGCGATGTACCGGACGATGCCCGGGTGATCCAGCTCCGCGAGCACCTGGACCTCGCGCGCGAAGCGCGCCGGGCCGTGCGCGCGCTGGACCGCCTGGACCGAGATGACCTTGATGGCGACCGCCTCGCCCGAGGCGCGATCGTGGCCGCGGAAGACCTCGCCCATCCCGCCGGTCCCGATCCGGTCGCCGAGCTCGAACCGATCCTCCAACAGCTGACCGGGGGTCACGGCAACGAGAGTTTGCGCTCCGCCCGCTCGACTCGGTAGCGGGCGAGGGCGATCTCCCTTTGCCCAGCCGTGGGCGCAGGCGCACGGTCATCCTGTAGGCAAGCGAGCGTCGCGCCGGACCGTGGCGCTGCTCCTGCTGTACGAACGCGCAATCCAAGAAGTTTCAGGTCGCGTCACGTCGCGCGATGGTTGCCAATCGCGCCCGGAGCGATATGTGCTGTAACGGTTTGTCGGCCGCGGACATCGCGATTGCCGGGCGCGCGTGCCGGATGCCGGGCGCGAGCGGCGGATGCCGGGCGCGAGTGCCGGATGCCGGGCGCGGCGGTTGCCAATCGCGCCGCTGCGGCAGGAGGATCGGCCCGCATGCTCGCCCGCCTGCTCCGCGATCTGGCGCCGTTCGGACCGACGCTCGTCGGGACGTACCCGCTCGGCCTGCAGGTCGACGGCAGCGATCTCGACATCTGCTGCACGTGCGACGACCTCGACGCGTTCGAGCGCGCGCTGCGCGCGGTGCTGGCCGAGCTCGCTGTCGCGCCGAGTCGGGCGCCGAGCCGGGCGCCGAGTCGGGCGCCGAGTCGGGCGCCGAGTCGGGTGCCGAGTCGGATCGAGCGGCTCCCGCTCGCGCCCGAGGCCGTCGTGGCGAGCCTCACGTGGGAGGGGCTCGAGATCGAGATCTTCTGCCAGCCGCTGCCCGTCTACGAGCAGGCCGGCTTTCGCCACCTCGTGATCGAGGGCCGGCTGCTCGCGATCGGCGGCGCGGCGCTGCGCGATCGCGTCCTCGAGCTCAAGCGCGCCGGCGTGAAGACCGAGCCGGCGTTCGCGCGCGTGCTCGGGCTCGGGGGCGATCCGTACGCCGCGCTCCTCGCGCTCGAGGACTGGCCCGGGCCGCGCCTGCGCGAGCTCGTGCACGGCACGCGCGGCCAGGGCGCGTAGCCCGGTTTCGTCAGCTCGCCTCGAGCGCGTTCAGGTGGCGGAGCGCCTGCGCGAGGCGGTACCGGTCACCGACGCCGAACGCGGCGCGCGCGCACCACCGCGCCAGCGCGCGCGAGCGATCGCGATCGCCGAGCCAGCCCCGCCGCGGGTTCGGCGCGTACAGGAGCGCGCGGTTGAAGTGGAGCGTGATCAGGCCGCGCAGCATCTCGCAGCGCCGGCGCGCCTCGCGCTCGTCGCACAGGCCGATGATCTCCGCGAGCCGCTCGCGCGGCACGCTCAGCTCGCCGGTGCCGCCCGCGGCGAGGTGGCGCGAGAGCTCGTTCTCGAGCGTCGTGACGGCGCCGAGATCGATGCTGTGCCAGCCCGCGAGCCGGTTCATGACCTCGCGCAGCGTCGAGAACTTTTGCACCACCTTGCCGATCTCGTTCGCGGTGCCGACGCGCGCGGACTCGTCGGTCCGGACGCGGAGCAGGGTGCTCAGGATGTCGGCGCGGCAGAACCACAGGTCATCGCGCGTGGCGCGCTTCGCCGCGGCGGTGAGCTCGGCGCGGGCGGTCCGCGCGTCGCCGAGCCGGAACCGGATGCGGCCGGTGGCCGTGTGCCAGCGCGCGAGCACGTACGCCGCGAACGGATCCTTGCTCGCCTCCGACGCCTCCAGCCGCGCGACGGCCGACCGCGACTCGTCGATCCACGCGTGCCCGTTGCGCAAGAGGTGCGCGAGGTCGGCGTGGTGGATGTGCGCCCAGGCGGTCCCGACGCGCACGGCCAGGTCCTCGCACTCGTGCGCGCGCATGGCGCGGAGCACGCCGAGGGCGTCCTCGTGGCGCATTTTCAAATCGCGCTCGGAGTCGAAGCGCGCGATGATGTCGCGCGCTTCCTTCGCCACGAGCGCGCGGACCGCTGCACGCTCCAAGGTGCTCAGGGGGATCGCTGGTGCGGACAACACGGTGCACTCATCCTCCTACCGGATGAGCCTTTTAGCAAGAGAAAAAATACACGGGGCGCGAACATTTTCGCCAGCTTGAACGCCTGAAGATCCCTCGAGTTCCTCCCGGGCACTGATACGAGAAGCTCGGACTCTGAACAAGGAGGGGGCGACCGCGGGGCCCTGGGCTCACCGGGGCCGCGGAGGCGGCGCGAGGCACCCGAGCAGCTCGCGGGCGAGCCGCGCGGCCCGCGCGGAGGGTGCCGCGGGTGCGGCGGGTGCCGCGGGCGCGGCGGGTGCCGCGGGCGCGGCGATCGCCTCGAGGACGGGCGCGAGCCGGGCGATCGCCTCGTGGACCAGGTGCGCCAGGTCGCGCGCGCCGGTCGGCGTCTCGACGACCTCGAAGCCCGGCTCGGGCGCGGACAGGATGACGAGCTCGAGCAGCACGTCGAGGGTGCGGACGCGCGCGATCTCGGTGCCATCGCGCAGGATCGGCTCGAGGCGCGGAATGACGGACAGCACCGCGGGCCAGTACGTGTGCACGTGCGGATTGCCGATGGCGAACAGCACGCCGCTACCGGCGGCCAGGCCGGTCTTCTTCGACGCGGCGGCGAGCGCGCGGACGGCGACCTCGACGTCGTGGCTCGTGCTCCACGGCGGGCAGGGCAGGGCGCGGTCGGTGATGGCGGCGCGGTCGAGCATGGCGGTCCTCCACGGAGCGGCGGAAGGCGTAAGAAGCGGGCCGATCAGGCGGAGGAAGCAGGGATCGAACCCGGCCGCAGGAGCGCTGCGAGCACCCCACCTTCGAAGTGGGTGTGGCCGCCAGTGGCCACCTCATCCTCCCAAACCAGTCGAAGTGCAGACGGGAGTCGCCGACTGGCGACTACGACCGAGCAATCGACGATGAGAGGTGCACCCGCATGGCGAGCTACTGATAACGGCATCGCGAGCGAGAGTCAATTACGATTACACAACTGCCCGCCGCGGCTCGCGAATCACCGCGGCGGCGGCGGCGGAGCGGCGGCAGCGATGCGGTGGCGGCAGCGGTGCGGCGGCAGCGCGCTAGAAGCGGAGGTCGCGCAGGTAGTGGTTGTCGTAACCGCCGGGGTGCTTGACCAGGTAGTCCTGGTGGTACTCCTCGGCCTTGATCCAGTGGGTCGGCGCCTCGATCGTCGTCGTGATCGGCGCCTTCCACGCGCCGCTCTTCTGCACGCGCGCGGTGACGGCCTCGGCGGTCTTCCGCTGCGCGTCGGTCGTCGGGAAGATCGCCGACCGGTACTGCGTGCCGCGATCGTTGCCCTGGCGATCTTTCGTCGTCGGGTCGTGGATCTTGTAGAAGCGGACGAGCAGGTCCTCGTACGAGGTCACGCTCGGATCGAACACGATGCGGACCGCCTCGGCGTGGCCGGTGCCCCCCTCCGAGACCTGCTCGTAGCTGGCCTTGGCCGACTTGCCGCCGGTGTAGCCGACGTCGATGTCGACGACGCCGTCGACCTTCATCAGCCAGTGCTCGACGCCCCAGAAGCAGCCGGCGCCGAGGATCGCCACCTCGCGGGGGCCGTCCTTCGTCGCGAGGCGCTTGGGCGCGGCGGCGGGCGCCTGGGCGTCCGAGGCTGGCGTGCAGGTCGCGAACACGGCGGTGGCGAGGAGGGCAGCGGCAAGTCGGCTCGTCATGTCCAGCATACGCTCGTGCATCTCCATGGGTTACAGGCCCCAACAGGCCCAAAGAGCGTACGCCGCACCGGCGCGCGGCGGCCCGTCGGCGTTTCACTTTGTTTCCGCGGCGAAGGCGCCCGCCCGCGCGCGCCACCTGTTCGCAGCAGCGCCGCCGCGCTCCTGTTTCAACGGATTTCAGGACGCTTCGGCGCTCGCTAGAAATGCAAAGGTGAGCCCATGCGAGATCGATCCACTTCATTGCACCGCCGCGACCTGCTCCGCCAGCTCTGCTACGGCATCGCGGCGGTGCCGCTGATCCAGGCGTGCGGCACGACCGACGGCGACACGGGCGTCGACGCGCCCCCGGGCGGCGACGCCGTGTCGGGCGATGACTGGGCGAGCGGCGGGACCGCGGCGATGACGGGCAAGTCCTCGTATCCGGACCCGTTCACGAGCGCCGCGGCGAGCTGCCTTCTGGTCGCGACCACGACGCAGGGGCCGTGCACGACCGACACGGACCTCGCCCGCGGGGACATCTCCGAGGGCTGGACGGGGCTGCCGGTGCGCCTCGCGCTGAAGGTCGTCGACACGAGCTGTAACCCGCTCGCGGGCGTCACGGTGAAGGTCTGGCACACGAACATCGGAGGCAGCTATTCGGGCCAGACGCCGAATCCGAACATGTGTCTGACCAATCAATCGTACAGCTCGATGAATTTCTTCCGCGGCACGCAGGCGACCGCGGGCGACGGGACGGCGTACTTCGACACCTGCTTTCCGGGCTGGTACCGGGGGCGCGCGATCCACATCCACTTCCAGATCAAGGCGGCCAGCACGTCGACGCGGGTCTCGCAGCTGTTCTTCCCCGAGGATGTGACCCAGTCGATCTTCGCGAAGCACCCGGAGTACAAGGGCTACGGGCAACCCGACACGACGTTCGCGAACGACAACATCATCGGCGCGGTCGCGTCCGCGGCGCGGTCGCGGCTGATCCTCGAGGTGGCGCGCATGACCGACGGCGCGATGCTGGCCTCGAAGGTCGTCACGGTCCAGTAGCGGCCGCCGGGCGGCGACATCGAAGTCGTGCCGACCGCTGAGCAGCGGGCCGCGCGCAGCTCACGCCTGGGACAGGAACGCCGGATCGCCGAGCAGCATGCCGGCGGCGACGGTCGCGTTCGTCGCCTCGTCGACGAGGATGAACGAGCCGGTCGTGCGGTTGTCGGCGTACGTATCGTAGAAGAGCGGCGTGGTCGTGCGGATCCGGACCCGGCCGAGGCCGTTGGGCCCGAGCGACGTCGCCTTCCAGTCGCGCTGGCCGGAGTTGACGTCGAACCCGTACAGGAGCTCGTCCACGATCGCGCGCGTCCACCGCGTCGTGTGCTTGAGCGCGTAGCGCCCGCGCGCCACGAGCGGCCGATCGCTCATCCAGCAGATCCGCGCCGACAGGTCCTGCGACATCATCGGCCGGTTGGTCGGGCGGCACAGGAAGTCGCCGCGCGAGAGGTCGACGTTGTCGGCGAGGTGGACGGTGACGCTCATCGGCGGGAACGCGGCCTCGAGCGGCTGGCCGCCCTGCTCGATGCGCGTGATGCGCGTGATCGTGCCCGACGGCAGCGCGAGCACCTCGTCGCCCGGCCGCATCACGCCGCCGGCGACCTGGCCGCCGTAGCCGCGGTAGTCGGGGTGCTCGGCGGACTGCGGGCGGATCACCCACTGCACCGGGAAGCGCAGGTCCTCGGGCCTCAGGTCGCGCGCGATCGGCACGGTCTCGAGGTGGTGGAGCAGCGCCGGCCCCTCGTACCACGGCATCTCGGCGCTGCGCAGGGCGACGTTGGCGCCGGTGAGCGCGCTCATCGGGATGAACGTCTGGTGGGGGAGGTCGAGCCGCGTGGCGAAGCTGCGGAACTCCTCCTCGATCGTGCGGAACGCGGCCTCGCTCCAGTCGACGAGGTCCATCTTGTTGACGGCGAACACGACGTTGGGGATGCGCAGGAGCGACGCGATGAACGCGTGGCGGCGGCTCTGCTCGACGAGGCCGTGCCGCGCGTCGACCAGGATGATCGCGAGGTTCGCGGTCGACGCGCCGGTGACCATGTTGCGCGTGTACTGCACGTGGCCCGGCGTGTCGGCGATGATGAACTTGCGCCGCCGCGTCGAGAAGTAGCGGTACGCGACGTCGATCGTGATGCCCTGCTCGCGCTCGGCGCGCAGGCCGTCGGTGAGGAGCGCCAGGTTGACGCGCGCGTCGCCGCGCCGCCGCGAGACGTCCTCGACGTGCTCGAGCTGGTCCTCGAACGCGGTCTTCGTGTCGTAGAGCAGCCGGCCGATCAAGGTCGACTTGCCGTCGTCGACCGAGCCGGCCGTGGTGAAGCGCAATAGCTCAGCGTCCTGCGCGAGGCCAGGGCCGAATGGCTCGGCGGCCTCTGCGTGCGGTGTCACGTCGATCAAAAGTACCCCTCCCTCTTGCGGTCCTCCATCGATGCCTCGGTGAACTTGTCGTCGGCGCGCGTGGCGCCGCGCTCGGTGAGCCGCGCCGCGGCGACCTCCGCGATCACGGCGGCGAGCGTCGTCGCGTCCGAGCGCACGGCGCCGGTGCACGTCATGTCGCCGACGGTCCGGAACCGGACGATCTCGGAGATGACGCGCTCGCTCGGCAGGAGCTTCACGTACGGGCTCACCGCGTAGAGCATGCTGTCGCGCTCGAAGACGTCGCGGCGGTGCGCGAAGTACAGCGAGGGCAGCGGGATGTCCTCCTGCTCGATGTACTGCCACACGTCGAGCTCGGTCCAGTTCGACAGCGGGAACACGCGCAGGTGCTCGCCGCGCCGGACGCGGCCGTTGTAGAGCGACCACAGCTCGGGGCGCTGGTTCTTGGGATCCCACTGGCCGAACTCGTCGCGGTGGCTGAAGATGCGCTCCTTGGCGCGCGCGCGCTCCTCGTCGCGCCGCGCGCCGCCGATCGCGGCGTCGAACTGGTGCTCCTCGATCGCGTCGAGCAGCGTCGTCGTCTGCAGCCGGTTGCGCGACGCGCGCGGGCCGGTCTCCTCGGTGACGCGGCCCTTGTCGATCGACGCCTGCACGCTCGCGACGACGAGCCGCTCGCCCAGCTCGACGACCCGGCGATCCCGGTACTCGATCGCCTCGGGGAAGTTGTGCCCGGTGTCGACGTGCATGAGCGGGAACGGGAACCGCGCCGGCCGGAACGCCTTCTCAGCCAAGCGGAGGAGGACGATCGAGTCCTTGCCGCCGGAGAACAGCAGGCAGGGCCGTTCGCGCTCGGCGGCAACCTCCCGCAGGATGTGGACGGCCTCGTCCTCGAGCGCCTGGAGATGGGTTCGTCGGTAGGAAGGAATGTCGAGGATGCTACACGCCTCCGCTATGTTGGACAACCCTCCGGGGCCGCTGGCAGAACGGGGCGCCCTGCTGCATGCTCGTCCGACATGCGCGCGGCGTTGCGCCTGGTTGTATTGATCGTCGCTGTGGCCGTGGCCGCGGGCCCGGGCCCGGGCCCGGTGGTAGCCGGGCCCGAGGCCGGTGCGGCTGGGCCGGCGCGCGCGGCGGGATCGGCGGGACCGGGGACGGGTCCGGCCAGTCCTGCGCGGGCGGCGGCGCCGGCCCAGCCGCGGTGGGAGACGCTGCCGCTGCCGCCTGCGATGCCCAAGCCCGAGGACTCGGGGTACGCCTCGGTTCCGGGCGGCGCGCGGATCTACTACGCGACGTTCGGCAAGGCCGGGGCGCCCGCGGTGATCCTGCTCCATGGCGGGCTCGGCAACGGCGAGCACTTCGCGCACCAGGTGCCGGCGCTGGCCGATCGGTTCCGCGTGATCACGATCGACAGCCGCGGCCAGGGCCGCAGCACGCTGGGCACGGGCGGCACGGGCACGGGCACGGGCAACAAAGGCAAGGACAAGGGCACGGACAAGCTCAGCTACGCGGTGATGGCGCGCGACGTGATCGCGGTGATGGACGCGCTCCGCATCGAGAAGGCATCCGTCGTGGGCTGGAGCGACGGCGGCGCGGTCGCGCTGGCGCTCGGGATCGAGCACGGCGGGCGCCTCGATCGGCTGTTCGTGTTCGCCACGAACTACGACAGCCGCGGCAGCAAGGCGCGCGCGGTGACCACGACGACGTTCGCGGCGTACAGCGCGCGGTGCCGCGCCGACTTCGCCCGGCTCGCCAACAACAAAGGCGCGTTCGAGGCGGCCGCCGCGGCGCTCGCGCCGGTGTGGCGCGATCCGGCGTCGTTCACGAAACAGCAGCTGCGCGCGATCAAGGCGCGCACGCTCGTGGGCAGCGGCGACCACGACGAGATCATCCAGCTCGATCAGGTGAAGGAGATGGCGCAGCTGATCCCGAACGCCCGGCTCGCGATCCTGCCGGACACGAGCCACTTCGCGATGTGGCAGGACCCGGCCGGCTTCAACAAGGTCCTCGTCGAGTTCCTGACGTCGCCCTGAGCACACTAGTATCTGCAATCGTGCACGAGCCCGGCGATCTGATCGGACCGTACCGGCTGGTCTCCCAGCTCGGCCGCGGCGCGATGGGCGAGGTGTGGCGCGCGCGGGACGAGCGGCTCGATCGGTACGTCGCGCTGAAGGTGCTGCCGCCCGACGTCGCGGGCGATCCCGAGCGCCGCGCCCGCATGCTGCGCGAGGCGCGCGCGGCGGCGGCGATCCGGCACGCCCACGTCGTGACGCTGTTCGACATCGTCTCGCACCAGGGCGACGACATCCTCGTGATGGAGCTCGTCGAGGGGCGCACGCTCGCGGAGGCGCTGCGCGCGGGCGGCGCGCCGCCGCTCGAGACCGCGCTGCGCTGGATCGAGGAGGTCGCGCGGGCGCTCGTCGCGGCGCACAGCCGCGGGATCCTGCACCGCGACATCAAGGCCGCGAACATCATGATCGGCCCCGACGGCGTGAAGGTGCTCGACTTCGGCCTCGCGAAGCTGCGCGACGGCGATCCGCTGGCGTCGATCTCGCTGTCGCCCTCGCTGTCGTCCTCGCTGTCGTCCTCGCGCGAGCCTGCGGCGGCGAGCCAGGCGCGCATCGCGCTCGACGAGACGGCCAAGGCCGATAGCTACGAGACGCGCGACGGCCAGCTGCTCGGGACGCCGCTGTACATGGCGCCCGAGCAGATCGAGGGCGGGCCGCCCGACGAGCGCAGCGAGGTGTTCTCGGTCGGCGTGCTCGCGTACGAGATCCTGGCGGGCAAGCCGCCCTACACCGCGACGACGATGGACGTCCTGCTCCGGCAGGTCACGCGGGAGGCGCCGCCGCCCTTGCCGGACGTGCCGGGCGCGATCGAGGCGATCGTGATGCGCGCGCTCGAGAAGGACCCGGCGCGCCGGTTCCCGACGATGAGCGCGCTGGCCGCCGCGGTCGCCGCCGAGCGCAAGCGCCGGTTCGCGCCGGCGGCGCGCCGGTGGCCGCTCGCCGTCCTCGCGGTGGTCCTGGTCGCGGGCGCGGCGACCGGCGCGTGGCTGTGGCAGCGGGGCCGCGCCCCGGCGGCGCGCCCGGGCGACGACTACGTGAAGCGCGCGCTCGAGGAGTACGACGTCTTCTACAACGACAAGGCGACGTCGCTGCTCCGCTCCGCCGTGTCGGTCGCGCCGGATCACCCGCGCGCGAACGCGTACATGATCCTGCTGGGCTTCGCGTCCGAGGCGGACCGCGCGCAAGCGCTGGCCGCGGCGCGGCGCACGCGCCCCCAGACCGGCGCGCGCAGCAAGGACCGCGCGCTGCTCGACGCGGCGATCGCGCTCGCCGAGCGCGGCCCGGTGGCGGCGCGCACGGCGCTCGAGGCGGCGGGCGCCGCGCCGGATCGCGAGCTCGCGTTCTGGGCCGCCGAGCTCGACTACCGCGCCGGCGCCTACGCGCGCGCGGGGGACGGCTATCGCGCGCTGCTCGCCGATCCGGCGCGCACGCTGCGCGGGCGGATCTACGACCACTACTCGTCGGTGCTGCTCTACCTCGACGATCCGGCCGAGGCGCTGCGGGTCGGCGCGCTGTACCGCGAGGCGTTCCCGGCCGAGGCCGACGCGGTGGGCGTGCACGCCACGACGCTCGCCGCGGCGGGCCGCTACGCCGAGGCGCTCGCCGCCGCGCAGGAGGCGCTGCGGCTGTCCGAGGGCGAGGACACGCTCGCCGGGCTCGGCAAGGTCGCCGCGCTCGCCGGGGATCGCGCGCGCGCCCGCGAGCTGTACCAGCGCTCGCTCGAGCGCGCGGGTGTGACGCGCCGGCCGCTGCGCCGCGCCGCGCTCGCGCTCCTGCAGTGGATCGACGGCGATCCGGCGGCGCGCGCGACGGTCGCGCCGTGCCTGCCCGGCGGCTCCGAGGCGGACGTCCCCGAGCGCGGCGCGTGCCTGTTCGTGGCCGGCGTCGTCGATCCGGCGCGGGCGGGCGAGGCGGCGGGCCAGCTCGAGGCGCTCGCCGCGGCGGCCACGGAGGCGCGGCCGCCGTTCGGCGCGCCGGGCGCGCTCGCGGCGCTCGTCCGCGCGCGGGCCGCGTTCTTCGGCGGCGCGTGCGTCGTCGATCCGGCGCGGCCCGATGTCCGGATCCCGGACGGCGTGCCCGATCCGGACGCGTACAGCGTGCCGGTCGACTTCTTCGCCGCGTACCACGTGCCGTTCTTCGCGACGTGGGCCGTCTGCGAGCGCGCCGCGGCGCTCGCGAAGGTCGGCGACCGCGCGGGGGCGCGCGCGCTGCTCGAGGGCTACGCGACGCGCGCGCCGAACCGCGCGTGGCTCGTCAAGGCGGCCGAGTCGTACCGCTGACAGCGGATCCGGCGGTCGATCCCGCGGATCCCGCGCCGCCGCCGCTGCCGCTGCTGCTGCCGCTGCCGGCCGCCTCGGTCGCCGCCGCCGCCCGATCGGCCTCGATCCGATCGAGCCGGCCCGTCACGTCGCCGCGCCGCCGCTCGAGGAAGCCCGAGGCGTCGAGCCGGTGCAGGCAGCGCACCGCCTCGTCCCAGCCCTTGAGCGCTCGGTGCGCGTCGCACACGAGCAGCCACGCCGCGCCGATCTCGTCGATCCGCCCGGTCCACCGCGAGACGTCGTGCAGCTGGCGGATCGTCTCGGCGTACGCGCCCTTCTGGAACAGCACGCGGGCGAGCGCGAGCCGCGTCTGCCGGCTCGGCGCGATCTCGACGCAGTGTCGGCCCGTCACCTCCGCCGCCGCGAGGTCGCCGCCGCGCAGGGACAGCGAGTACAAAAGCTCGCACGCGTGCGCGTCCTTCGGCCGCTGCCTCAGGAGCTCCGCGAGCCAGGTGGTCGCGACGTCGACCCGCTCGAGCGAGACGAGCGCGCGCACGATCACGTCGAGCGGCTGCGCGTCCATCGGGATCGCGCGCGCCGCGGTGGCCGGATCCTTGAACGCGCGCAGCGCCTCCGCGATCAGCGGCTCCGGCGAGCGCACGCCGCGCATCGCCGCCGCGTACTCGAGCGTCGCCTGCGCGTCGTGGCCGCCGCGGTAGAGCAGGCGCGCCGCCATCCGGTGCAGGCCGGCGTGCGTCGGGTGCAGCACGAGCGCGTGATTGAGCGTGCGGATCGCGCGCGGATCGCCGTCCTGGATCATCGCCTCGGCGGCGAGCCCGTAGAGGAAGTAATCGAGCGGGTGGCGCTCGAGCGGGCCGGCGAGCGCCGCGAGCGGCACCGGCGCGCGATCGGATCCGCGCTGTGCCGCCAGCGCCTCGTGATCCTCGGCGACCGACGTCGTGGCGTCGGCGAGGAGCAGCGCGGCGGCCGCGGCCAGCGCGGCGATGTGCGCGAGCCGCAGGAGCCGCGCCCCGAGGAGCGCGCGCCCGGCCGCCTCGCGCACCGGCCGGTACGCGAGCGTGCCCGCGATCGCGACCGCCGGCACGGCGACGCCGAGCAGCTCGACGCCGAAATCGACGACGCTCTGCACCGCGAGCACCGCGAGCGCGCCGAGCGCGCCGGCCGCGAGCGCGCCGTCGTGCCAGCGCCGGATCACCGAGATCGCCAGCCAGCCGGCCGCGAGCGCGCAGAGCACGGCGCCGACGATCCCCCAGTCGACGACCGCCTGCACGTACTCGTTCTCGACGTGCGAGGCCGTCTGCAGCGCGCTTGGCGGGTGCACGCGGGTGAACGCCGGCTCGAACGCGCCGCGCCCGACCCCGAGCCACGGGCTCTCCTCGACGAGCCGCATCGCCGAGCGCCACACGCCGAACTTGCTGTCGTCCTCCTGCAGCTCCGCGAGCGACGTGTCGCCGAGCTGTTTGCCGACGCCGCCCGCGCTCGTGTAGACGACGATCACGAGCGCGCACACGCCGACGACGCCGATCGGCAGCGAGCTGGTGATCAGCTGATCGCGGCGGCGGCGCCGCCGCCCGTCCGAGCGCAGCCGCTGCCCGATGAGGGCCCCGACGGTGACGAGCCCGCCGGCCGCGAGCGCGAGCGCGGCGCCGCGCGACAGGGTCGCGAGCGAGCCGGCCGCGCACCCGGCGGTGACGACCGCCCACGTCGCGCGCAGGGCTCCGCGCTGGTTGCGATACATGACGAGCGCGAGGCCGAGCACCGCGCCCGCGGCGAGCAGCCCGCCGAGGTGGTTGCCGTTCAGCAGCGGGCCGAGGACCGCCGGCGAGGCGGCCACCGGCTCGTAGACGCCGTACAGCGCGGTCGCGCCCGCGAGCTCGTGGGCGGCGGTGACGAGCGCGGCCGCGCCGCACAGCGCGGCGATGCCGGCGAGCACGCGGTACCGCCCGCGTTCGGTGAGCGACAGCCGCAGCGAGAGCGCCGCGACGCCGAGCAGGATGACGAAGAAGCACAGCGCGCGCAGCGAGCCGGGCGCGTCGAGCGAGATCGCCCGCCACGGCGCGGTGCCGGCCAGCGCGGCGCCGTCCTCGCGCAGCCCGGCGCCCGTCGGCGCGAGCGCCTCGATGACGCCGGCCGGCAGCGGGACGAGCTGGAGCGCCGTCAGACCGAGCGGGACGGCGAGCAGCGCGACGAGCGGCGAGGGGCGCTCGCGCGTGCGCCGCGAGCCGACGAGCGGCACGAGCCCGCCGGCGACGAGCAACGCGACCGCGGCCTGGATCCCGCGCAGCGCGCCGCCGACCGCGAGCACGGCCGTCGCGGCGGCTCCGAGCCCGAACGCCGCGGCGATCCACTCCCTGCGCCGCATCCCGTCACCAGGCGCGCTCGGGCACGAAGACCTCGTCGCCGGGCATGACCGGGAAGTTCGGCCGCTTGCCCTCGCCGATCATCTCGACGGGGATCTTGTACGTCTCCTTGCGTCCCTCGATGAAGCGCGTGACCTTGACCATGTTCTTGCGCGCCATCGGCGAGAAGCCGCCGCTCTGCGCGATCGCCTCGACGATCGTCATGCCGGGCGTGAAGCGGATCGTGCCGCTGCGCGCGACCTGGCCGAACACCGACACCTTGTGCGAGTTCACCTCGACGACCGTGAGCGAGACGACGGGGTCATTGATGTAGCCGTCCCTGAGCCGCTCCTTGATCTCGGCCTTCACGTCGCCCACGACCTTGCCGCCCGCGTGGACCACGCCGATGTGCTGGACCTCCATCTGGCCGCTGCCATCGAGCGTGTAGGTCGCCTTGTTCTCGCGCGAGCCGTAGAAGATGGTCAGCTCCAGCTTGTCGCCCGGTCCAAGGGTGAGCTTGGTCTCATCCAGCGGGGCAACCGTGGGGTAGACGACAGGCGGGTTGTCCCGGCAGCCCACCGTTGCCAGCGCGAGGCCAAGGCCAAGGCTAAGGCCGAGGCCAAAGATAAATGCGAACCGGATCCGCATAGGAGCCCGAGCCGTAGTAGTTGCGTGGACGCGACCTTGCGTTCATGCCAGATCCAGATGAACGCGGCTACCAGGTCCGGCAACCAACCTGGCTCGAGTTGACTTCGTCGACACCCGTCGACTAACGTCTCGATCCTCGGCAGAGAAGTTCATGAGATCTCGAAGGAATCCATGGGTTACGGTGCTCGCTGTGGCGGCTTTGGCCAGCAGCTCGACCTACGCCCAGAAGCCGACGCCCGCAGCGGGCGGGGCAGATCCTTCGGCCAAGGCGGCCAAGTCGGACAAGGCTCCGGCGCTGAGCCTGCCGGAGATGGTGACCGAGGCCGGCACGCTCGAGGGCCAGATCAAGGCCGACGCGCGGCACGTCCTGCACCTGCAGGAGAAGGCGCGGCAGGCCAAGGACGTCATCAAGCTGGGCTGCATCAACGACAAGCTGGTGCAGCTCAAGGCGCAGGTGAACATCTTCGACACGGTGCACGCCTCGCTTCGGGCCGGCCTCGATGCCGGGAGCACGGCCGAGGACAAGCAGTCGACGTACGCCGAGGTGACGGCGACGGCCGGATCGATCAAGTCGCTGCGCGTCGAGGCCGACGTCTGCGTCGGCGAGCCCGAGCTGTTCAAGCAGGAGTCGAGCAGCGAGGTGAAGCGGCCCGACATCGTCGACGATCCGGGCGCGAGCAATCCGTTCACCGGCGTCCGGTTCGAGGCGCCCGCGTACGCGTCGCCGTTCAACTAGCGCGAATCGCGCGATCGCCCGATATCTATAAGTGCCAGCCCTCGGGGCGGGTCTTGATCGGCCGGGCCGGCGTGCCGACGGCGGTGCAGTTCGCCGGCAAGGGGCCGGTCACCGTGGCGCCCGCGCCGACGATCGTCCACGGGCCGATCACCGCCGACGGCACCACCGTCGCCCCGGCGCCGAGGTCGCAGCCCTCGCCGACGTGGACGCGGCCGGAGATGTGCACGCCCGGCGCGAGCAGCGCGTAGTCGTCGATGCGCGAGTCGTGGCCCACCGTCAGGTCGAAGTTCAGCGCCACGAAGCGGCCGATGCGGACGTCCGTGGTGATGATCACCCCCGGACACACGATCGTGCCCTCGCCGATCTCGACGAACCGGCCGATCACCGCCTGCGGGTGCAAGATCGGCGGGAACTGCGTGACCCCCAGTGTGCGCACGCGCTCGATCACGCGGCGCTTCGTGACCGGGCTGCCAATCCCGATCACCACGGCGATGGTCCGCGGCTGCGACGCGAGCCAGTCGACGCCGCCGAGGATGGTGACATCGTGACAGCGCTCACCATGGCGCGCGGCATCATCATCGAGGAAACCCAGCAGACGAAATGTCGGTCTCATTTCATTGATGTCTTCCACCCACTCGCTAACCTCACGTCCCAGGCCTCCCGCGCCCACGATGACGAGATCTTGCATCCCCGACACGCTACCTGAAGTCGGGGCCTGAACGAGATCGCCCGTCGGCGACACCAACACCACGCTGTATGCCTCGCCTCCTGAACCGCGGCCTCACCGTCGTGCTCGACGCCACCGTCCTGACGCTGGCGTACTGGATGGCGTGGCTGTTCCGGACGGAGTTCGATCTCCAGCCGGCCTATCGGGACGTCATCCTCGTCACCTGGCCGTACGTGCTCCTGCTCCAGTACGCGTGCCTCGCCGCGTTCGGCGTGCCGCGGATGTCGTGGCGCTACGTGAGCATGCGCGACGCCGCGCGCGTCCTGTGCGCGGGCGCCATCGGGGCGGCGGTGCTCGTCGCGCTGCGCCTCCTCCTGCCGAGCCTGGGCGAGCGGCTCGTCATCATCCCGCTCGGCGTGATCGCGATGGACTTCGCGCTCGCGTTCCTCGGCCTCGTCGGCGTGCGCGCGCTGCGCCGCCTCCAGGGCGAGGCGCAGCAGCGGCGGCTGCGCGCCACCGGCGACGAGCGCACCCGCGTGCTCCTGATCGGCGCGGGCGAGGCCGGCGTGATCGTCGCGCGCGAGCTCGCGAACCGGCCGGACCTCGGCCTCCAGCCGGTCGGCTTCCTCGACGACGATCCGCTCAAGATCGACACGCTGGTCGGCGGCCTGCCGGTCCTGGGGCCCACCGCGGAGGTCGGCGCGATCGCCGAGCGCAAGCGCGTCCCCCGCGTGCTGATCACGATCGCCCACGCGCGCGGTGCCGAGATCCGGCGGATCTCCGAGCTGTGCCGCGACGCCGACCTCGAGACGAAGATCATCCCCGGCATCTACGAGATCGTCGGCGAGAAGGTGAACCTGTCGCGCATCCGCGAGATCGCGATCGAGGACCTGCTCGGGCGCGAGCCGGTGCAGCTCGACGAGGACGTCGTCGGCGCGTCGATCCGCAGCCGCGTCGTGCTCGTCACCGGCGCCGGCGGCAGCATCGGCTCCGAGCTGTGCCGCCAGGTCGCGCGCTTCGGCCCCGAGCGGCTCGTGCTCGTCGAGCGGTTCGAGAACGCGCTGTTCGAGATCCACCGCGAGCTCACGGCGGCGTTCCCGCACGTGCCGATCGATCCGCGGATCGCCGACGTGTGCGACGCGCGCCGGATGGCGCAGATCTTCGAGAGCGCGCGGCCCGAGCTCGTGTTCCACGCCGCCGCGCACAAGCACGTGCCGATGATGGAGTGGAACTCGGGCGAGGCCGCGAAGAACAACGTCGGCGGCACGCGGGTCGTCGGTGAGCTGGCCGATCAGTTCGGCGTGGAGCGCTTCGTCCTCGTCTCGACCGACAAGGCGGTGAACCCGACGTCGGTGATGGGCGCGACCAAGCGGGTCGCCGAGATCTACATCCAGGCGCTGTCGCAGCGCTCGTCGACGCGGTTCGTCACGGTCCGGTTCGGCAACGTGCTCGGCTCGGCGGGCAGCGTGATCCCGATCTTCCGCGAGCAGATCGCGCGCGGCGGGCCGGTGCGCGTCACGCACCCCGAGATGCGGCGCTACTTCATGACGATCCCCGAGGCGAGCCAGCTCGTGATGCAGGCCGGGGCGATGGGGCAGGGCGGCGAGATCTTCATCCTCGACATGGGCGAGCCCGTGCGGATCGTCGACCTCGCGCGCGACCTCATCACGCTGTCGGGGCTGCGCCCCGGCGAGGACATCGACATCGAGTTCACCGGCGTGCGGCCCGGCGAGAAGCTGTTCGAGGAGCTGTCGACCGACGCCGAGCACGCCGACAAGACGAAGCACCCGAAGGTGTTCATCGGCCGGATCAAGCCGCACGACTGGCACGCCACCGAGGAGGGCGTGCGGGCGCTGCTCGAGGCGGCCGAGGCCGGCGTTGTCGAGCGGGTGCGCGCGGTGCTCGGCGAGCTCGTGCCGGAGTACCGCGAGGCGCGCCCGCCGCCGCCGCGCCACGCGGCGATCTCAGCCTCCGCCTCGGCTTCGGCCCCGACGTCAGCGTCGAAGTCGGCGCAGCT
>DATMCI010000079.1:0-23617 GCA_035558535.1 Kofleriaceae bacterium | reverse complement strand
TCGGCGCCGGGCGGGAGCGTCCGCAGCGGGCTCATCGTCTCGAGCTCCACCATGAAGCGGCGCGGCCCGACATACACGGCGAGGTTCGTGCCGAGCGGGTAGGCGCCGTCCGGCTCGTACGCCGCGTGCTTGCAGAACACCCCGCGCGCGGGATCGCGCATCTCGAGCCGTCCCCTGGGCGCGAGCACCATGCGCTTGGCCTCGTCGTCGCGCGCGCGGATCTCCATCGCGTCGGCGGTCATCGTGATCTGCGGATCGTCGAGCCGCGACGTGTGGCCGCCGCCCCAGCGCGTCGGGATCACGATCGTGGTCACGTCCCAGCCCGGCGGGCCGCCGCCGAGCGGGATGCGATACACGGTGTCCTCGCTCGGCCGCGTGCAGGTGAGCGCCCAGGCGCCGCCGGACCACAGGAGATCGCCGACGTTGCGGAGCCGGTGCTCGACGGTCCAGGCGCCGCCCTGCGCGCGGATCGTCAGCGTCCTCTCGAGGGCGAGCGCGCTCGGCGGCGAGGTGATGCGGACGCCGTCCTCGAGCTCTTCGACGCGGCTGGGGGCGTTGTCGGGGTCGTAGATCTCCTCGCTCTCGTCGGCGAGCGGCCGCGTGACCCACAGGCGGTGGCCGCCGTAGAGGCGCCACGCGCCTCGGCGGTGCTCGCCGGCCGCGTCCCAGTAGAGCAGGTTGTCGCGCTCCGCGCGGCCGAACCACGCGATCCGCGGCCCGATCGAGGAGAGCACGACCATGCGCGCGCCGAGGCCGTCGAGGAGCTCGACGCCGCGATGCCCCTCGTGCTCGATCTCCCGGATGTCGACCACGCGCCGACCATAGCAAGGCGCGTGCGCGCAGATCGCGGCGCCGTAAAGAAGCTCCATGAGCCAGCGCGCCGATGACTCGCGTGGGACCGTATCAAGGTGGTGTGTGCCGACGGTGCACGTCACGGCGTGCTGTGCGCCCATGAGGCGGTCGGTGTAACCTCGCGCTCCCATGCCTCAGGTCGTCGAGCTGCCACCCATCGGCCAGGATCAGCGCGGCGCGCTCGTCGCGCTCGTGCGCGTCTGCAAGGAGACGCCCGCGAAGGGAGAGGCGTTCCGCGAGTTTCGCACGCGCCTGCGCGCGGCGAAGCTCTGGGACCGCGAGCGGCCCGCCGTGATACTGCGCTTCCTCGGCGTCGGCGGCGCGACGGTCATGCCGTCCTTGTTCATGCAGGCGCTCGCCGCCGCGAGCGGCGACGACGAGATCGCGGTCGCGATCCTCGATCGCGTCTGGCAGCTGAACCCGCTGCTCGCCAAGACCATCCTCGATCTGGTCTCGCAGCGCACCTACCACAAGGACGAGCTCTACAAGCACCTCGCGTCGGCGGCCTACCGCGGCACTGTGCCGTCGCGGCCCGCGCTCGAGACGTGGCTCCAGATCGCGATCGGCACGGGCCTGCTCCGCACGCTCGGCATCGCCGTCACGCTCGGCCCGCGCGCGGATCGCTACGTGCAGCTCGCCGCCAACACCGACGTCGAGGAGCTGCTCACCGACGATCGGCTCGAGCCCGAGCCCGTCATCCCGTCGAGCGGCGACGATGAAGCGGCGCCCGCCGAGGTGGCGGCGCCCGAGGCGTCGGGTGGGGCGGCGGCCACCGCGCCGCCTGGCTCGCCGCTGCCCGCGCCGCTGCGCCACCTCTCGGCCGAGGGCATCGCGAGCCCGCGCGGGCGCGAGCGGCCGGTCCCCGTGTCGCGCTTCGCGCAGGGGTTCCCCGACGACCTGCTGGGCGAGACCGCCGGCCGGATCGTGTCGTGGTGGGCCGAGGCCAGCCGCACGCCGCTCACGTACTTGCCGTCCGACTTCGGCATCGACGCCGAGGCGTGGGTCGAGGGCGCCGACGAGGTCGTCTACCGCATCGCCGTCGCCGCCGCGCTCGCGTTCCGCCTCGATCGCGATCGCAACGCGGTCATCGCCGCGTTCTCGGCGCTCGACAAGGCCGGCGTCCTCTCCGATCTGTACCAGGGCACCGTCCCCGAGAACCTGCCCGCGCAGGTCGACGCGCGCGCCCTCATGCTCGCGTCGCTCGCCGCGCGCCGCTGCGCCGAGGTGCCCGAGCTCGCGTCCCAGCTCGAGGGCCGCGCCTCCGCCGCCGAGGCGTTCGCGTCGCTCGACGCCGCGCTCGGCCGCGGCCTGTTCCGCATCGAGCTGTTCTGGATCCTCGACATGCTCGCCAAGCTCGGCGTGATCCGCTACGACGACCTCGGCGACTTCACCGTCACGCCGCACCGCATCGTGCGCGACACGCTGTTCCGCCTCGGCTTCATCGACTCGCCCTACGCGAGCAGCGCGGCCGCGCTGACGGCCACCACGAAGGCCGCCCGCAAGGCCGTCCCCGCCGGCCCCGCCGACGAGATCCTCGCCACCTTCGCGCTCGCCGCCGGCTGCGCCTATGACTGCCCGCACCGCAAGCAGTGCGACTTTCCCTGCCGCGAGCGGCTCGAGTAAGCCCCGCTCGGCGACGCTGGCCCCGACGCACGCCGGGACACTTGGCCACCCCTTCGCAATCCTTCGCAACCCGGCCGGGGTAGGGCCGAGAACCGTCCGCATGCGTACCCTCTCCCTGCTGATCGCGATCGCGGCCGCCGCGTGCATCACGAAGCGTAACGAGGCTGTCTGCTGCGTCTCCGAGGCTGACTGCGCGCGGCTCGGCGTCGACGAGCCGCGGCCGTGCGAGGTCGGCCAGGCCTGCAAGGACTTCGCGTGCGTCGCCGCCGAGTGCGACACCTCCGCCGAGTGCACATCGCCCGCCGCGCCGGTCTGCATCGATCACCTCTGCGTGGCCGCGTGCCGGGTCGACACCGACTGCGCAGGCGCCGCTGGCGGCCCGCGTTGCGCCGAGGACGGCGCCTGCGTCGGCTGCTTCTCGCATACCGACTGCCCCGCCGGCGCGCCGCTCTGTGACGCCGAGGACCGCAGCTGCCGCGGCTGCGAGGCCGACGCGGAGTGTGCCAGCGGCGTCTGCCTCGAGGCGGACGCCGTCTGCGCGGAGCCGGGGCAGCTCGTCTACGTGAGGAATGATGGCGTCGATATCGGGAGCTGCACGCGCGACATGCCGTGCCAGACGCTCTCGTTCGCGCTGGGGCAGGTCACGCCATCTCGGGACGTGATCCGCGTCGTCGGCGGGAGCCTGTCGACACCACTCACGACGATCACGCTCGATCGCGCGGTCACCATCGACGCATCGAACACCGCCATCGGCAAGCCGTTCAACGGACCGCTGTTCAGCGTCGGTTCACTCTCGCGGTTTGTAACGTTGGGGGGACTGCGGTTGCTCGGATCTTCGAACCCCAGCGATCCGATGATCACGGTCGCCAGCGGGAGCTTGCTGCGGGTCGTGCGGTCGGTGCTCGACACAGCCATGATCGACGTCGCCAACGGCGGTCTCGAGCTGCGCGATGTCCGTGCTGTAGCCGGGAGCTTGTTCGCGGCTGTCCAGTGCACGAACGGCACCGTCAGCGCGCGCAGGGTCGAGTTCGAGCACACCGCGATTCATGCGACCAACTGTCAACTGAACGTCTCTCGGTGTCGCTTCGACGAGATCTCCGACGGGAGTATCACCGCTCAAGGAGGCGCTGCGATCTTCGAGAACAACCTCGTGCTCCAGGCGTACGAGCTCGCCGACACGTTGTTCTTGATGAACATGGCGCCTGGGAGCAGGGTGCGCTTCAACACCTTCGTGAACACCTCCGGGGTGGTCTCCTCCGGTACCGCCCTGTCGTGCGATGCCACGCTCGAGGTCTCCAGCAACATCTTCGCGTATGGGAGCGCATATCCACTCGGGACGGCCGCGGGGATGTGCCGCGCGACCCACTCGCTCTTCGACACGGCCGCGAACCCCGAACAAACGATGGGGCAGGGCAACGTCGTCGCCGACGCGGCGACGTTCTTCGTCGATCGCGCGGCGCAAGACTTCCATCTCTCGGCCGCGAGCCCGGCCAGGGCGGCGGCCGCCGCCGCATCCGTCGCTGATGACTTCGACGGGAAGCGCCGCCCGGCGCCAGCCGGAAGCCGAGCCGACATCGGTTGCTACGAGGCGCCCTGAGCCAAGTTCGCGAGATCCTGGTCGCGTGCTAATTTGCTTCCATGCTGTCTGCTCTGATCGTGGGGGCGTTGACCGCCTGGTACCTGGGCCTGCGAGCCGGAGCGATCGCGGCCGCGGTCACGCTCGCGGCGCTGCTCGTCGCGGGCTTCGTGCCCGGCCTCTCGCTCGCGGTGTACACGCTGGTGCTGGCTTGGTCCGCGGCGCTCTACTTCCTGGGTCCGAAGATCGCAGCGGCTTCCTCCAAGCGGGGGAATGGCGGGGGAGGCGGCGGGTGGCTTGACGGGTTGACAGGCCAGGCCAAGGCTTGGGCCCGGAAGATGATGATCAAGCGCTGAACAGGCGCCGGAACCGTTGGAAAAAACGAGATCCCCGGGGTTAGTTGGCACCACTTGGGGCCTTGTCCCCCAGTTCTGAGGTCATGCGCCCCACAAGGATCGACGACTTAGCTGCGGCACGTTGCTTGTACAGGTGTGAAGCAACATGCGCACACCCCTGGTCCTCTTCTTTGGTTCGCTACTCGTAGGCTGTACGGTCGGAGATCCCGGTACGGGAGGAGACGACGGCGACGACACCGGCGGTGGCGCGGTCTGCGGCAACGGTGTCAAGGAAAGCTCCGAAGCCTGCGATGACGGCAACGCGGCCGGCGGCGACGGCTGCTCGGCGACGTGCACCGTCGAGGCCGTCCCGGCCCTCGCGATCAGCGTCGACAAGCCGACGATCTCGACGGAGCTCCGCACGACGAACATGGTCACCGTGACGCTGACCAGCTCGGGCGGCTTCTCCGGCCCGGTGACGCTCACCGGCGCGGCCGTCAACGCGCAGAGCGCGCCGATCTCCGGCTGGACCGTCGCGTTCAACAACCCGACCGTGACCGTCCCGGCCGACGGCAGCGTCGACGTCGTCGCGACCCTCACGATCCCGAGCGAGAACCGGGGCCTCCAGGGCACGCTCAAGATCGACGCGGCCAGCAGCCTCGCTCCCAAGTCGGTGAGCTCGCAGGTCACGGCGGTGAACCAGGTGTCGCTGCCCGTCACGATGACCGGCGGTCTCTGCGTCTACACCGGCGTGACCGGCCAGACCAAGGTCACCGTCGGGACGAAGGTCCGCATGGTGAACAAGGGCACCGACAACATGATCTTCCACAGCGACGGCGCCGGGGTCGGCGTCCCGCACCAGAACACGGGTGGCACCGGCACTGCGGTGAACGGCTCCTACGACACCACCATCAACTTGGCCGGCGGCGCGTTCGGCTGGTACTGCCATTCGCCGGGCCCGAACCCGAACGGCGCGGTGCAGATCCTCCCGGTCGCGGTGGTTCCGTAACGGTCGCTTCGCGCGTCTGCGCCGAGGGCTCTCGGCGCGCGCTCGATCGCGGTAAGCGGCAGGCTCCACGCGCGTGAATGCCTGCCGCAGCCATTTTCGGCGTCGGCGTCGGCGTCGGCGTCGGCATCGGCAGCGGCGTCGGCGCGCCGCGGACGCTCAGATCAGAAGCAGATCGGCCGATCGGTGCACTGATCGAAGGCCACGCCCTCCTCGCAGTACAGGCTCGCGCACTGGTTGTCCGCGGTGCACGGGGCTGTGTTCTCGAGCGGCGCCACGCACGTGCCCTGCCGGCACCACGCCTCGCCGCCGCAGCTGAAGCCGCATGGCTCGCCGAGGCGCGGGACGTCGATGCAGACGTTGCCCGGGCCGCACAGCGCGAGCGGCGAGCAGTCCGTGTCCGCCGTGCACGGCGCGCCGGGCAGCCCGGCGGGCACGCAGCGCAGCGCGGCGTCGCACACGGCGCCGAGCTCGGCGCAGCGCCGGTACGGGCAGCTCTCGCCGAGGAGCCCGAGCGCGCGGCACGCGCCGTCCTGGAGGTCCGTCGCGCCGACGCAGGCCAGGCCCGGCTCGCAGTGCGCGTCGATGCGGCACGGCTGGCTGCGCGCCGCGAGCGGCGTGCACGTGCCCTGGCCGCCGCAGAACGCGTCGCGCGCGCACTGCTCGTCGGCCGTACACGGATCGCCGGCCGCCGCCGTCCGCGTCGCGACGCACGCGCCGCTGCAGCAGGTGTCGGCCGGGCAGAGCGGCGCGTCGCACGAGCCGGAGTCGCACTCGCGATCGAACCCGCACACGCCGCCGACTCTGACGGTCCCCCGGAGCATGCGCTCGCACGCCTCGATCGGGGCGCGCGCCTCGCGCGACGTCTCGTCGCACGGCAGCGCCGCGAGCGCGGCCAGGCAGGCGATCGCGCTCGCCGGGTCATAGGAGATCCGGCCGGCTTCGATCGCGGCGTGCAGGTTGTCCTCGTCGGGCGTGCGGAAGTAGCCGGCACAGCCCTCGGCCGACGCCGCGACGCCGCAGCGCACGAGCCGCTCGCAGCGCGCGCGCAAGGTCTCGGCGTACAGGTCGTCGAGCTCGATCGTAGGCGTGTTGTCCCCGCACGCGGCGAGGAGGATCGCGATCACGAGAGGGCGCGCGCGCACGCCGCTAGCTTACCCGGTCGCCCCGGCTCAGCGCTCGATCAGCTTGCGCTGCTGGCCGTCCCAGCGCCACACCGGGCCCTTGCCCGCGAGGCGGACGCCGCCGCGCCAGTCGTCGATGCCCACCTCGTGGACGCGATCGATGGCGCCGGCGAGCGCCTGGCGGCCGAGCGCCGTGGCGCTGACCCGGACGCCGCCGAGCGCGGCCTCCGAAAATGGCCCGGCCGGCGCGCCCTCGACGAAGCCGCAGCGGCCGAGCGTCTGGAGCGTGGTGTGGAGGAGGGCGTCCGTGATCGGATAGCGCGGATCGATCGCGTGCACCGTGCTCATCAGCTCGCTGGCGGTCGCCACGCCGCGGGCGATCGCGGCGAGGAGCTGGCGCTCGGTGCGCGACAGGCCGCTCTGCGGATCGGGCAGCTCCTCGAGCTGGCGCTCGAGCGCCCCGGCGAGGAACGGCATCGCCTTGATGCGGCGGGTGAGGAACGGCAGCGCGCGCGGATCGCTCGCCGTGACGGCGATCCACGCGGTGATCGCCTCGTCGATCGCGTCGCGCGAGAGCGGCGTGCGGCGCGGCCACAGCTCGGCGAGCTGCTCGGGCTTGAGCTGGCCCAGGCCGAGGAAGCTCGGCACCTCGGGGTGGCGATCGATCGACACGATCGTGAGCTGCTGCGGCAGGCCGCGGCGCAAAAGGCGCGCGAGCAGGCGGATCAGCGCGAGCTGATCGAACAGATCGTGCTCGAACCACAGGATCAGCTCCTCGGCCGCCGCCGCCTCATCGACACCGCGATCCCACGCGGCGAGGCGCTCGGCGGCCCCGGGCTCGCCGCGCGCGGCCCAGAACTCGCCGCGGAGCTTCCAGTGCTCCTCATCGGCCACCGGCAGGACGGGCCCCTGATCGAGGGCGTCGGCCCACACGCGGATCTCGCCCGGCAGATCGGCCAGCGAGAGCGTGTCCGCGGTGGTGTCGCCGTTGCAGACGTGGACGATGCGCTCCATGCCCCGGACGTACAGCGAGCGCGCGCCCGCCGCAAGGCCACCGCCCAGGATGTGCGCGCCCCACGAGGCTCGGTCGCGCGCGGTCGCGCGCTATCGCGCGCACTGTGCGGCAGTGCACGCAGGGCTCGCGCCGATGCGCGCGATCCTCGTCGGGGGTGCGCGTCCGGCCGAGCCCCGAGCGCGGCGGACGCTCGGCATCGTACTTGTACAATGAGCGATCGTGTCCGATCGGCTGTTGTATGCACTCCGCGGGGCCACCGCGTCTCGCCACGAAGAGCTGGACCGGTCCCTGGCCCTGACCGAGCCAGCGCTGACCCGAGATCGCTACGTCGCGTTCCTCCGCGGCAGCCTCGCCGTGCTCGAGGGGATCGAGCCGGCGGTCGCGCCCTTGTGCTGGCGGCCCGACCTCCGGCGCTGCGCCTGCCTGCGCCGCGACCTCGAGGCGCTGGGCGTTGATCCCCCCGAGCCCGCCCGCTCCGCCGACCCCGCCGACCTCCCCGAGCCGCCGCCGGTCGGCGATCTCGCCGCCGCCGATCCTGCCGACGACCCGGATCTGCTCGGCTGCGCTTACGTGATCGAAGGCTCGACCCTCGGCGGGCTCGTCCTCGCCGAGCGCGTCGAGCGCGCCCTCTCCACCCGCGCCACGGCTTACCTGCGCCTGCGCGGCGCTGACACCGCGCGCGCGTGGCGGGCCTTCCTCGCCGTCCTCGACGCGCACGACGCGCACATGACCGACGGTGACCGCGATCGCGCCTGCGCCGCCGCGTGCGCGACCTTCGATCGCTACCGCGAGGCGCTGCTCCAGTATGCGACCCACTGACGATCCTCCCGCCGTCACGCTCGATACCTGCGCCCAGGAGCCGATCCACATCCCCAGCTCGATCCAGCCGCACGGCGTGCTGCTCTCGTGCCGTGGCGACCGCCTCGTCATCGGCCAGGTCAGCGCCAGCGTCGCCGATCACCTCGAGCTGCCCCCGGAGGCCGTCCTCGGGCGCTCGCTGCTCGAGCTGCTCGATCCGGCGACCATCGCCGGGCTTTCGCTCGCGGCGCGCCAGCCCGAGCGGGTCCGCGAGCTGAACCCGACCCGGGTGCGCACCGCCGGCGGCGCCGAGCTCGATGCGGTGGTGCACCGCTCGGCGACCGGCCCGTTGATCGTCGAGCTCGAGCGAGGCGCGCCCCCGGGCGAGCTCGACGCCGGCGCGTTCGATCACCGCCTGCGCGGCAGCGTGATCCGCCTCCAGTCCGCGCGCGACGTCCGCGCGCTCGCGCAGATCGCCGCCGAGCAGGTGCGGGCCCTGACGGGCTTTGACCGCGTGATGGTCTACCGGTTCGACGCCGAGTGGAACGGCGAGGTCGTCGCCGAGAGTAGGCGCGACGACCTCGAGCCGTTCCTCGGGCTGCACTACCCGGCCTCCGACATCCCCGCGCAGGCGCGGCGGCTCTACACGATCAACTGGCTCCGCTTCATCGCCGACGTCGACTACCGGCCGTCGCCGCTCGTGCCGCGCGCCGATCCCCAGACCGGTGGGCCGCTCGATCTGAGCCACGCCGCGCTGCGCAGCGTGTCGCCGATCCACATCGAGTACCTGAAGAACATGGGCGTGGCCGCGTCGATGTCCGTCTCGCTCGTGATCGACGGCGAGCTGGCGGGCCTCATCGCGTGCCACCACTACAGCGGGCCGTGGCTCGTGCCGTACCGGGTCCGCGACACCGTCGAGTTCCTCGGCCAGGCGCTGTCCTGGCAGCTGCGGGTGCTCGAGGCGGCCGCCGCCGACCAGCGCGAGCGGGTGACGCAGGTGCACGAGTCCGAGATCGTGCGCGCGATCGCGACCACGACCGATCTGCGCGAGGGCCTGGCGACGCCCGCGCTGCTCGCGCTCGTCGACGCCGCCGGCGCGGCGATCGTCTTCGAGGAGGGCGTGCGCACGCTCGGCGACGTGCCGCCCGCGGCGGTCGTGCACGCGCTCATCGGCGAGCTCCGGCGGATCGAGCGCGACGTGATCGCCACCGATCGTCCCACCGAGGCGCTCGCGTCGCTTGTGCCCGAGCTCCCCGGCCTCCTCGCGGTCGCGATCTCGCGCAGCCTCGGCGAGTACATCTTGTGGTTCCGCGCGCCGACCGAGCAGACCGTCGACTGGGCCGGCGATCCGCGCAAGACCCTCGTCGACGAGGCCGGCGCGCCGCCGCGCCTCTCCCCGCGCGGCTCGTTCGCGCTGTGGCGCGAGATCGTCCGGGGGCGCTCGCTGCCGTGGGGGGCGTGGCAGGTGCGCGCGGCGTCGAACCTGCGCACGGCGCTGCTCGGGGTCGTGCGGCTGCGGGCCGCCGAGCTGCGCGCGGTCAACGAGCGCCTGCTCGAGGCCGACCGCGCCAAGGACGACTTCATCGCGATCGTCAGCCACGAGCTGCGCACGCCGCTCAACGCGATCTCCGGCTACCGGCAGCTGCTCGGCACCGGCGAGGGCCCGCGCGAGCAGATCCGCAAGGGCCTCGAGGTGATCGAGCGCAACACGCGCGCGCTGACCGAGCTCGTCGACGATCTGCTCGACGTCTCGCGCATGGTCGGCGGCAAGCTCGCGCTCGATCTCGACACCGTGGATCTGGTCGCGCTCGTCGAGAGCGTGACCGACAGCTTCGCGGTCGCCGCGGAGGCCAAGCAGCTCCGGATCAAGCGCGTGCTCGACTCGTCGGCGACGCCGGTGCTCGGCGACGACACGCGGCTGCGGCAGGTCGTGGCGAACCTGTTCGCGAACGCGGTCAAGTTCACGCCCAAGGGCGGCTCGGTGACCGTGACGCTGACGCGCGTCGAGTCGGACGTCGAGCTGACCATCGCCGACACCGGGCAGGGCATCGCGCCCGAGCTCTTGCCGCTCGTGTTCGATCTGTTCCGCCAGGGCGACTCCGGGCTGAACCGCCGGTCCCGCGGCCTCGGCATCGGGCTCGCGCTCGCGCGCCGGATCACCGAGCTGCACGGCGGCCGGATCACCGCGCACAGCCCCGGCGCCGGCCAGGGCGCGACCTTCCGGGTGCGGATCCCGATGGCGCCGTTGCGGCTCCCGCGCACCGCCAGCGCGGTGCCCGAGCGCACCGGGGCGCTCGCCGGGCTGCGCTGCCTCGTCGTCGACGACGATCGCGACGCGTGCGAGCTCGTGGCGGCGCTGCTCGCCCAGGAGGGCGCCGTGGTGACCACCGCGCCCGACGCCGCCGCGGCGCTCGCGCTGATCGGCGCGCGCGAGCTCGACGTCTTGATCTCGGACGTCGGGATGCCGGACATCGACGGGCTCCAGCTCGTGCGCGAGCTGCGCCAGCGCTCGCCCGAGCGCGGCGGCCGGCTCCCCGCGGTGGCGCTGACCGCGTACGGCCGCGCGCACGACCGGGCCAGCGTGCTCACCGCCGGCTTCAGCGCGCACGTCCGCAAGCCCGTCGACGCCGCCGAGCTCGTGGCGGTCGTCGCGAGCGTGAGCGGCCGCAACGGCAGCCGGTGAAGGGGAAGCACGCCCGCGGCGCGCTCAGCGCTTCTTCTCGAGGCCGTACTTCTTCATCTTGTCGATCAGCGTGACGCGGCTGACGCCGAGCCGGCGCGCCGCCTCGGACTGGTTGCCGCCCGTCGCCTCGAGCGCGCGCGCGACGAGGCCGCGCTCGAACGCCTCGACCTGCTCCTTGAGCGAGGGGCCGTGGCGCGCGTCGGGGGCCGGGTGGGCATCGTCGGAGGGGTCGTGATCGGTCGGGGCGGTGGGCATCTCTTGGCTCGCGGAGCTGGCGGGCGCGCCAGCCGGCGCGCCGGACGGGGAGGGGGCCGCCGCGCCGCCGCCGCCGACACCGCCGCCGATCGCGGCCTGATAGTCCGCCAGGCCGATCACGCCGCCGGCAGACAGCGCCGCGAGGCGGGCGATCGTGTTCTCGAGCTGGCGGACGTTGCCCGGCCAGTCGGCGCGGACGAGCGCGTCGATCAGCGCGGGCTCGAGCGTGACCTGGCCGAGGCCGAACCGCTCGCCGTAGCGGCGCGCGAACTCGGCGGCGAGGGCCGGGATGTCGTCCTTGCGGTCGCGCAGCGGCGGCACGACGAGCTCGACCACCGCCAGCCGGTAGTAGAGGTCCTCGCGGAACGTGCCCGCCTTGGCGTCAGCGGCGAGGTCGCGGTTCGTCGACGCCACGACGCGGACGTTCACCTTCTCGATCCGGCCCGAGCCGACCGGCTGGATCTCGCCCTCCTGCAGCGCGCGCAGGAGCTTGGCCTGGATCGCGGGCGGCAGCTCGCCGACCTCGTCGAGGATCAGCGTGCCGCCATCGGCCTGCGCGAAGAAGCCCGGGCGGCCCGCCGTGGCGCCGGTGAACGCGCCCTTCACGTGCCCGAACAGCTCGGCGTCGGCGAGCTCGGCCGGCAGCGCCGCGCAGTTGAACCGGATCAGCGGGTGCTTGTTGCGCGCGGACTGCGCGTGGAGCAGCTCGGCGACGAACTCCTTGCCCGTGCCCGTCTCGCCGCGCACGAGCACCGTGACGTCGCGGCCCGCGACGCGCGACGTCGCCTCGAGCAGCCGGCGCATCGGGCGCGAGGCGCCGATGATGCGGCGCCCGAGCGTCTGCTCGGCCGCCATCCGCCGGTTGTCGACGCGCAACCGGCGCGCCTCGAGCGCGCGCTCGATGACCACCGCGATCTCGTCGATGTCGAACGGCTTGGTGAGGTAGTCGTAGGCGCCCTGCTTCATGGCGGCCACGGCGACCCGCTCGCTGCCGTGCGCCGTCAGGAGGATGACCGGCAGGGCGGCGTCGCGCTGCACGATGTGGCCCATCAGCTCGAGGCCGTCCATGCCCGGCATCGAGAGATCGGTCAGCACGGCGTCGGCCTCGTCGAGCTTGCCGAGCGCCTCGTCGCCGCTGCGGGCGGAGAGCACGCGGTGGCCCCGCTCTGTGAGGAGCTCGCTCAGCGTGAACAGCACGCCGGGCTCGTCGTCGACGAGGAGTACTGTGGTCAAGCCCGGGCCTCGAGCATCGCCGCGCGCGTCGCCGGCTCGGGGCGCGCCGCGGCCCCGGAGCGCGCCCCGGCCTGGAGCGGCAAGAGGATCGTGGCGGTGGTGCCCTTGCCGACCGTGGAGCTGTACGCGAGCGAGCCGCCGTGCTGCGTGATCACGCCCTGCGCGAGCACCACGCCGAGGCCGGTGCCGTTCGGGCGCGTCGTGAAGAACGAGGTGCCGAGGCGCTCGAGATCCTCGGGCGAGATGCCGCGCCCGCTGTCCTGCACGTCGAGCCGCACGCCCGCGCCCGTCCCGCGCACGCGCAGCATGACCTTCCCGCCGCTCGGCGTGGCCTCGATCGCGTTCGCGACCAGGTTGATCAGCGCCTCCTTGAGCCGGCGCGGATCGCCCTGCACCGTCGGCGCCGTGCCCTCGAGCGCGAGCCCCACGCCGGCGCCGACGGCGCGGCCATCGAGGACGTCGAGCACGTCGCGCGCGAGCGCGGTCAGATCGATCGTCTCCGGCCGGATGTCCTCGAGCGGGCGCGAGAACGAGAGGTACTCGTTCAGGATCGTCTCCATGCGGCTGATCTCGGACGCGACCACGGTGAGCCGCTCCTGCGTGCGCTCGCTCTCCGGCGTCCGCGCCACGAGCTGGCACAGCCCCTTGATCGACGCGAGCGGGTTCTTCAGCTCGTGCGCCACCTTCGCGCCGACCGACTGCAGCCGGCGCAGCTGCTCCTCGGCGTCGGACAGCCGCTCCTCGCGCAGGCACGCCGCCGACTCGCCGGCGCGCGACGAGATGATCGTCAGCTTGCCGACCAGGAGGTGCAGCATGAACAGGAACCACGTCAAGTTGATCAGGATGCCGATCGTGTAGTGGATCGTCGGCAGCTGCGGCCCGACGACGTCGGCGGGGAGGGAGACCATCGCGATGAGGAGCAGCGCGTTGCCGAGCGCGACCCAGCGCGCCACGGCCTGCGGGCCGAAGAACAGGAGCGACACGATCGCGGGCAGCACCGTGCCCGGGACGAAGATCGAGTGGACGCCGCCAGTCAGCGCCGCCGAGCCGATGACGAGCAGCATCGCGGCGATGCTCATCATGATGAAGGAGCTCGCGACGCGGTGCGTGGCAAGCCGGCCCCTCATGATGAAGCGGTGGACGCTGACGAACGCGAGGTAGAGCCCGGCCAGCCCCCCGATCCGCCACGTCGGGTAGTCCGCGTGGAACATGAGCCCGAACGTCGCGAGCTGGACGAGGACGCCGAGCCCGAGCGTCGTGCGGGTCGTATTGCGCGCCTCGGCGATGAAGTACAGGTCCCGCTGGCGTCGCCACACCATCTCGGCAGGCGTCCGGGGATTGCTCGCGGGAGGCACGGGGGACACGTCTGCCAGCGACGTGCCAGGGCATGGCTCGGATGCGCTTGCCTGCGGCGGCATGCCGCAACTCTAGCTCGAACCGTCGATTAGACGCTGACGGTTCGGAGCGAGACCTCGCCCGGCCACGTTTCTGGACCCGACGCTCTGTAAGGCGAGCCGACAGCGTGCTGCGGGTCCTTGTCATGTTTCGCGGCGCAAAGGAGTCAGATCGCGCGTTCAGCGTGGCACGGCGGCTGCTTGGGGCCCTCCCCCATGAGACTGGGCCTTTCACTGGCACTCACCGTCCTCGCGACCGCGCCGGCGCTCGCGCAGCCCGCGACCAGGCCACCGGCGAATCAGCCGCCGGCCAGCCAGCCGCCGGCCAGCCAGCCGCCGGCCATCAAGCCGCCGGCCGACCCGCCCGCCGATGCGCTGTCGGCTTTCGAGAAGGAGCTCGACGCCCTGTTCACGCAGGGCGGGCTCACCGCCGACCAGGCCGCCGCGCGCGCCCCCGCCGCGTCGCCGTCGGTGCGCAAGTCCGCCGCGCAGATCGACGCCGCGATCGCGCAGGCCGAGGCCGCCGAGCTCGTCCGCGTGCCGCGCGTCGGCGCGACCGCCACGTACACGCGGCTGTCATCGATCGATCCGCTTCCGTTCGGCCCGCCCGACCCCATCACGGGGGAGCAGCCGAAGATCGAATTCCCGACCAACAGCTTCGGCGCGCAGGCGCAGGTCGGCATCGCGCTCTCGGACTATGTCCTGCGCTACCCGAAGATCATCGAGGCGGCGAAGCTCGGCCTCGAGGCGGCCCGCGTCTCGAAGCGCGCCGACGAGATCGGCGCCGGGCAGGACGCGCGGCTCGCGTACTACGAGTGGGTCCGCGCGAAGCTGCAGGTCCTGATCGCGACGCGCCAGCTCACGCAGGTGCGCGCCACGCTCGGCCAGGTGCGCGCGCTCGCCGAGGCGCAGCGGCTGTCGAACGCCGACCGGATGCGCGTCGAGTCGCAGGAGGCGCAGGCCGAGCAGGTCCTCGATCAGCTCCGGTTCCTGACCGAGCTGCGCGAGGAGCAGCTCCGGCTCCTGATCGGTGCGGCGCCCGGCGAGCCGCTCGTCGTCGGCGAGGACATCCGCGTCGAGCTCGGGGCCCCGTCGGTGGAGGCGCTCGATCAGCTGCTCGCGAAGGCCAAGCAGCAGCGGCTCGAGTTCCGCGCGCTCGACATCGGCATCCAGGCCAAGGACAAGCAGCGCGAGGCGGAGAAGGCCAACCAGCTGCCGAAGCTGTCGGCGTTCGCGACCACCGACTACGCCAAGCCGAACCAGCGGGTCTTCTTCCAGCCGGACCAGTTCAAGTTCACGTGGTCGGCCGGCTTGCAGCTCTCCTGGACGCTCAACGACATGCTGCTCTCGCGCACCACCGAGCGCCGGATCGACGCCGAGCGGCGCGAGCTCGCGGCCGATCGCGAGAACCTCGAGCGCGGCACCCGGCTCGCCGTCCTCGCCGCGCAGCAGGCCGTCGCGCTCGCGCAGCGCGCGTTCGCCACCTCGCAGAAGGGCCTCGCCGCCGCCGAGGAGAGCTACCGCGTCCGCCAGGCGCTGCTCGCCGCGCAGCGCGGGACCGCCGTCGAGCTCGTCGACGCCGAGACCGACCTGACCCGCGCTCGGATCACCGCCCTGAACGCGCGCGTCGATCTGCGCGTCGCGCTGACGCAGCTCGCGCACGCGCTTGGAAACGACATCAAGTGAGCAGCGGCTACCGACACCTGTCGGGTTTTCGTACAGCGCCGCGTCGCTAAAGCCCCGACCCCGCAGCGTATCGAGTGGCAAAGGCCGTGCATCCCAGCCGCCCATGCGCGTTTCCTGGACGATCGCCTCGATCCTGGCCCTCGCCGCCAGCGCCGCTCCCCTCGCGGCTTGCAACAAGAAGGAGGGCGGCGCGGCCGCGAAGGCGCCGCCGCCGCCGCCGCTCAAGATCACCGTCGCGACCGCCGACGAGGCTGCCTCCCCGGAGCAGCTCGTGCTCACCGGCATGATCGTCGCCGATCAGCGCTCGGAGGTCACCGCCGACACGCAGGGCAAGGTCCTGAACGTGATGGTCGAGCGCGGCCAGCGCGTGAAGATGGGCGCGCCCGTCGTGCAGCTCGACGTGCGGACCTCGGCGCTCGCGGCGCGCGAGGCGCAGGCGAACCTCGCCTCGGCGCGCGCGCAGCGCGAGCTCGCCGAGCAGGAGTGCGCACGGACCAAGCAGCTCCTCGACAAGGGCGCGATCACCCGCAGCGAGTACGATCGCCAGACCACGCAGTGCACGTCCGCGCTGCAGCAGGTCTCCGCCGCCGAGGCGCGCACGGAGATGATGATCAAGTCGGTCGCGGACGGCATCGTCCGCGCGCCATTCGAGGGCGTCGTCGCGCAGAAGAACGTGACGGCCGGCGAGTTCGTGTCGCCCGGCCGGCCGCTGTTCACGCTCGTCGACGACGACCCGCTGAAGATCGAGCTGTCGGTGCCCGAGTCGCAGGTGCGCGCCCTCAAGGAGGGGCAGGAGGTCGCCGTCATCGCGGTCGCCGCGCGCGACAAGTCGCACAAGGCGAAGATCACGCGGATCGGCGCCGAGATCGGCCGCACGCGCTCGCTGATCGTCGAGGCCACGCTCGAGCCCGGCTCGGGGCTCGTGCCCGGCATGTTCGCCGAGGCGCACGTCACCACCGGGTCCGTCCCGCGGACGGTCGTGCCCAAGGAGGCGGTCGTGCGGCGCGGCAAGTCGTGGCACGCGTTCGTCGTCGTGAAGGGCGAGGCTCAGGACAAGATCGTCCAGATCGCGGCGGCGGCGGATCCCGCGAAGGTCGCCATCGTCCAGGGCGTCGCGAAGGGCGACAAGGTCGTGATCATCAACCTGGCCGAGGAGACCGAGCTCGCCGAGCTGAAGCGCAAGGCCGAGACCCCGGACCGGATCCCCGAGGCCGAGCGGCAGAAGGTCCAGCAGCGGATCGCCGAGCTCGAGCAGAAGCAGATCATCGACGGCCGCTCGGTGGTCGAGTAGGAGGCCCGCCATGCAATGGCTAGCTCAGATCTCTATCAGGCGGCCCATCTTCGCGACGGTGCTGATCCTGGTGCTCGTCGTCGTCGGGCTCGTCGGCTACAAGACGCTCGGCGTCGACAAGTTCCCCAAGATCGACTTCCCGCTCGTCACGATCATCACGCCGTACCCGGGCGCCTCGCCGGTCGCGGTCGAGTCTGACGTCTCGCAGAAGATCGAGGAGGCGGTCAACACCGTGTCCGGACTCGACGCGCTGACGTCGGTGTCCACCGAGGGCGTGTCGCTCGTCCTCGCGCAGTTCGCGCTCGAGGTCGACGCGAAGGCCGCGGCGCAGGACATCAACGAGAAGATCGCGTCGGTGCTGCGCGACCTGCCGCCGGGGATCCGGCCCGAGGTGCGCCGCGCCGATCCCGACGCCGCGCCCGTGCTCGTCCTGTCGGTCAAGGGGCCGCCGGGCCTGCCGACGCGCGAGCTGACGCGGTTCGCCGACAAGCAGATCAAGCAGCGCATCGAGCGCCTGAAGGACGTCGGCCAGGTCGTCATCCTCGGCGGCCAGGAGCGCCAGATCAACGTCGAGCTCGATCCGATCCGGCTCGCCGCCGCGGGCGTCTCGGCGCTCGAGGTCCAGCGCGCGGTCGCGAGCGGCAACGTCAACGCGCCGAGCGGCCGCCTCGAGACCGGCCCCACGAACACGTCGCTGCGGGTCGAGGGCCGCGCCGTCGAGGCCTCCCAGATCGGCAAGATCGTGGTGCGCCAGATGGGCGAGCACCCGATCCTCGTCGAGGACGTGGCCACCGTGATCGACTCCGAGGAGGACGCCGAGACCTCGGCCTCACGCAACGGCACCCCGGCGATCGCGCTCTCGGTGCGCAAGCAGTCCGGCACGAACACGGTCGCCGTCGTCGATCTCGTCAAGTCCGCCGTCTCCGAGCTGCAGACCAAGCTCCCCGCCGGCTACACGGTCGACATCGTGCGCGACAACTCCGAGCAGATCCGGACCTCGGCCTCGCAGGTGCTCGAGCACCTCGTGATCGGCGCCCTCCTGGCCGCGCTCGTCGTGCTCCTCTTCCTCGGCAGCCTGCGCTCGACGGTGATCGCCGCGATCTCGATCCCGGTGTCGATCATCTCGACGTTCGGCCTCATGATGATCGCGGGCTTCACGCTCAACCTGATGACGCTGCTCGCGCTCGCGCTCGCGGTCGGCATCGTGATCGACGACGCGATCGTCGTGCTCGAGAACATCTACCGCTTCATCGACGAGAAGAAGATGAAGCCGTTCCCGGCCGCGATCCACGCCACCAAGGAGATCGGCCTCGCCGTGCTCGCGACCACGCTGTCGCTCATGGCGGTGTTTTTGCCCGTCGCCTTCATGAGCGGCATCGTCGGCCGGTTCCTCTTCAGCTTCGGCCTCACGATGGCGTTCGCGATCGGTGTCTCGATGGTCGTGGCGTTCACGCTGACGCCGATGATGGCGGCGCGGATGCTGCCCGTCCCGCCGCCGGCCGGCGAGGAGCGCCGCCGGTCGTGGCTCGAGCGCGGCAGCGACTTCCTGTACCGCCCGATCGCGCGCGTCTACTCCGGCGTCCTCGCGTTCTGCCTGCGCCGCCGCTGGGTCGTGGTGATCGCGATCATCGGCTCGTTCGCGACGATGGGCCCGCTCGCCAAGAAGGTCGGCGGTGACTTCCTGCCGCCGAACGACGAGGCGCAGTTCGAGGTCTACCTCCAGGCCCCCGAGGGCACGACGCTCGAGTCGACCACGCTGATCGGCGAGCGGCTCGCGCGCAAGATCCGCGAGTACCCCGAGGTGGCGAGCACGCTCGTCACCGTCGCCGACAGCGATCAGCGGCAGTCGAACGTCGGCCGCATCTATGTCCGGCTCACCAACCCCGAGGTGCGCGTGCGGCACCAGAACCAGGTCATGGAGTCTGTCCGCAAGGAGGTGCTCGCCCGCGAGCGCGGGCTCGTCCCGCCCGGCATGCGCGTCGCGGCGCAGCAGGTCAACGACTTCTCGATCGGCGGCCAGAACGCGGCCGTGTCGTACGTGATCAGCGGCCCCGAGCTCGAGAAGCTCGAGGCGTACGGCAAGAAGGTGCTCGACGAGATGCGGAAGGTGCCCGGCGTCGTCGACCTCGACTCGAGCCTGCTCGATCCGGTCCGCGAGTCCACCGTGGCGCCGGACCTCACGCGCGCCGCGATGCTCGGGGTGGACCCCGCGAACATCAACATGACGCTCGCGGTGCTCGTCGGCGGCCTGTCGGCGTCGACGTTCGAGGACCGCGGCGATCAGTACCCCGTGTTCCTGCGCGCGGCGGAGCGGTTCCGCAACGATCCGAAGTCGCTCGACCTGATCTACGTCCCGTCGCAGACGCTCGGCCAGGTGCCGCTGTCGGACGTCATCAAGGTCGGCTCGGGCCTCGCGACCTCGAAGGTCACGCGCCAGAGCCGCGAGCGCGCCGTCACCCTCACGATGAACGTGTCGCCGGGCTTCTCCGAGCAGTCGATCGTGGACGCGCTCGAGAAGACGATCAAGGAGCTCGACATGGGCCCCGGCTACACCGCCGCGCCGTTTGGGCGCAGCAAGGAGATGGGGCGCATGAAGAGCGCGTTCATGTTCGCCATCCTGCTCGCCGTCGTCTTCATGTACCTCGTGCTCGCGGCGCAGTTCGAGTCGTGGTTCTACCCGTTCATCATCATGCTCTCGCTGCCGCTCGTGGTGCCGTTCGCGATCATGTCGCTCGCCATCACAGGAGGCTCGCTGAATATCTTCTCGATGCTCGGACTCATCGTGCTGTTCGCGATGGTCAAGAAGAATGCGATTTTGCAGGTTGACCACGCGAACGGATTGCGCCGCCAGGGGCTGCCCCGGACGGAGGCGGTGCTCGCCGCCAGCCGCGACCGGCTCCGGCCCATCCTCATGACGACGTTCGCGTTCGTGGCCGGCATGCTGCCGCTCGTCACGAGCAAGGGGATCGGCGCCGGGTTCTCGAAGGCGATGGCGAGCATCGTCGTCGGCGGGCAGCTCCTGTCGCTCCTGCTCACCCTGGTGGCGATCCCGGTGCTCTACACGATGTTCGACGACCTCGCGCAGCGGCTGTCCCGGGCGCGGCGCTGGGTCTCGCGCACGGTGACCCGCAATCAGCAGGAGCGTCCGGACCGCGGCGAGGCGGAGGTCGGCCTCGCGGACCTCCACCGCTGAACGAATCGTCCGGTGTGATAACCCCGGCTGCCGCGCAACGCGCCATCGGATGCTCCGGAGCTTGGAAGTGTCGTGACTTTGGAACGAAACGGGGTTCCGATCGGGATCGGGGTCTGGTATGACGCGACTCCTTCAGGAAGCTCGCCCGCGTAACCATGGCGAAAACGACCCGCTCCGGTAGCAGCTCCCAACGTGACCTCCGCGCGCTGCTCCACGTCCCGCAGCACGATCTCCAGGCACAGCTGGCCACTCGCCTCGAGCGCCTCGGCTTTCCGGCGCTCCGTCCCGCGCAGGCGCAGGTCCTGTCGGTGATCGGCGCTGCCGGGATCGAGCAGGTAGGTGTCCGACTTTCGGACCTCGTCGCCGAGGTCTCGCTGCCCAAGCAGACCGTCGGCGACATGCTCGACGAGCTCGAGGAGATGCGGATGGTCGAGCGGTTCCCCGACCCCGACCACGGCGTCATCAAGCGCGTGCGGCTCGGGCCCAAGGGGAAGGTGTGGGCCGCCGAGGTGCGGCGCGTCTCTGCCGCCACCGAGGCGCGGTGGGCGACCCAGCTCGGATCGAAGAAGATGCGCTCGCTGCGCGCCCTGCTCGAGGAGCTGGCCGCCAGCGTCGAGGCCAAGCCCAAGGCCGCCAACGGCGTCCGGCACAAGCGCGGCAGCTAGCCCGCCGCCGGCGCGGCGCGGCGTGGCGCGGCGCGCCGCGGGCTCACTCCGCTCGCGGGATCGCGCGCAGGCGGTAGCCGAAGCGGTGGCGCGACTCGATCAGGTCGCCGATCTCGGACTTCATCAGCGCGCGGCGCACGCGGCGCACCAGCTGCTTGACGTGGTTCTCGCTCGGCTCGCGGGTGTCCCACGACAGGTCCGCGATCAGCTCCGAGGACCGGACGAACCCGCGCACGAGCTCTGGCTGGTGCGCCTCGGCCGCCATCCGGCGCACCATCAGCGCCATCAGCTCGAACTGCGTCGTCGTGAGCTGGACCTGCTTACCGTCGACCTCGACGACGCCGCCGCCGCCGCCCGTCGGCTCGTGGAGCTTGAACGTCATCACCGGCAGCCCGACGTCGGTGCGCTCCTCCTCGGGGAACTCGTCCGGGTCTGGCAGCTTCTGCGTCTGCGGCGGCAGCGGCGGCAGCGTCCCGGCGATCTGCGGCCGCGGCGGCAGCTGCGCCGGGGCGTCGGGCACGGTCTGCTGCGCCGCGTCCCCGATCGGCACGGTGGAGGTGCGCCCGACGAGCGGCTCCGGCAGCTTCGTGATGTCCTCGATGAAGTAGAAGGCGATCTGGCCGAACCGGATGCGCTCGCCCTCGCGGAGCGGCACGGCGCCTTCGATCAGCCGGTCGTCCTGGTACGTGCCGTTCGCCGAGCTCAGGTCGCGCATCATCCACGTGTCGCCCTCGAGCGTGATGCGCGCGTGCTGGCGCGAGACCGACGGCTCGAGGATCGCGAGCCCCGCCGTCTCGACCTGGCGCCCGATCAGCGTGCTCGGATCGAGCGGGTGCGGGTGGCCAAAGAGATCGATCAGCGCCGCCATCATCGGCTGCTCGCTGTGGAGCTGGAGCTGCTCCGGCATGACGCGGACGATCGGGCTCGACAGCTCGTCGCAGCACTCCTCACACAGCACGCCAACCTCCGCAGGCCGCGCTCGACAGACCGGGCACATCGCGGAGCATCCTATCATCGCGCTCGCGCCCGCCGAGGCTGCCGAGGCTGCGTGATCGCAAGGAAGCGGCCCCGGGGCGTCCGCCGCGTCCGCCGCTTCAGCCGATTCAGCCCTCCGGCCGATTCTGACTCGCGGGGCGCAACGCTTCAGCGCGCGGGTCGGCGCGTCTCCCACGCCGAGTAGCGCCGGCCCTGGATCGGCTCCTCGACGCGCTTGGGCGCCGCGGCGAGCTGGAACGGGAACGAGCGCGCCGACACGCCGTCGTCGCCCGCCGTCATGACCTGGAAGTGGAGGTGCGGCGTCGACGAGAACCCCGTGTTGCCCGACAGCCCGATCGGCTGGCCGCGCTCGACGCGCTGGCCCGGCGCGACCTCGATCCCGCTCGGCGCGAGGTGCATGTACTCGCCGAGCGTGTTGTCGTCGTGGAGGATCAGCACGAAGTTCGTGCGCCGGTACTCGTTGAACTCCTGCGTCGTGCCGGCGCCCTGCGCCGCGGCGTTCGCGGCGACGACGATGCCCGGCCGGGCCGCGAGCACGGGCGTGGCGACCGGGCAATCGAAGTCCACGGCGTACTCGTTCGAGCCCCGGTGCGAGAACGGCCCGTGGAAGCCTTGCAGCACGGTGAACGTGAGCCCCGCCGGGTAGGGCAGGCCGTACACATACGGCGTCGGCTCGGCGCGCGGATCGCCGAACTTGGCGCGCCGGTGCAGCTCGGGGCGCCGGTACCGCCGGCCCCAGTCGAGCTGCTCGAGCTCGGCGAGGATCACCGTCGCGCCCGCGCCGTTCGGTGCCGGCGCCGCCGGCAGGAGGGCCACGCCCTCCGTGGCCGACTGCGGCTCGAAGCTGTCGAGCGCGCCCAGCGCCCACCGGATCATGACCGGCACCGCGTAGCGGTTGCGCGCCACCTGCACGACGCGCGATCCGGACCGGTACCGCTCGAATTCGATCTGCCCGCCGTCGAACGCGAAGTCGACGACCCGGTCCTCGAGCGTACCCAGCTGTGCCGGGTCCGTCGGGGGGGGCGGCTGCGGCGCGCCCGCGCGGGGCCGCGTCCCCGGCTGCGGCCCCGGGTAGTACGGCTCAGGCGGAGGGCAGCCTGCGGCAACCACCGCGAGCACGATCCACCACGCGCGCATCGTCCGCCCATCGTAGCAAATGCCGGCGCGATGTTCGAACCGTACCAATCCGGTTTCGTCGGGCTATACTCGCCCGGCGGCACGGCGTCGCAAGCGTCGCAGACGGAGTGAACCATGGCTCGCCCCACGTTCGCGGATCCCAAGACGGACTTCGCCTTCAAGCGCATCTTCGGCTCGGAGGAGCATCGGGACGTCCTGATCGCGTTCCTGAACGATCTGCTCGAGCTCGACGAGCCGCACCGAATCACCCGGGTCGACCTGCTGTCGCCCGAGCAGCGGCCGGCGGTGGCGGAGCTGAAGCTCTCGATCGTGGATGTTCGCTGCACGGACGCGCGGGGCGTGACGTACGTGGTCGAGATGCAGGTGCTGCAGGTGGAGGGGTTCGAGAAGCGTGTCGTCTATAACGTGGCCAAGGCGTACGTGAATCAGATCCGGCAGGGCGACGTGTTCCCCAAGCTGAACGACGTCGTGGGGATCACGATCTGCGACTTCGAGCTGTGGCCGGATGAGGGCGATCGGGCAATCCCGATGCTGAGCCGGTGGCGGATGACGGAGCAGCGGACGGGGGCGCCGGGCCTGGGTCAGATCCGGCTGGTGTTCCTGGAGCTACCGAAGTACGACGCGAGCCGGCCGCCGCAGACGGTGATCGAGAAGTGGGCGTACTTCTTCCGCGAGGCCAAGAACCTGACGATGGTGCCGGAGGCGTTGTCGGCGCGCCCGTTCTGCGACGCGCTCGAGGCGGCGCGTGTGGCGAG
>DATMCI010000078.1:0-21144 GCA_035558535.1 Kofleriaceae bacterium | reverse complement strand
GGCGCCCGGCTATGACATCTACAGCACGCTCCCGGGCAACACGTACGGGCTACTCAGCGGGACCTCGATGGCGACGCCGCACGTGACCGGGCTCGCCGGCCTGCTCAAGGCGCAGAATCCGATGCGCGGCGCGGCGCAGATCAAGAACCTGATCCTGACCGGCGGCACCGTGACGCAGGCCATGACCGGCACCACGCTGACCGGGCGCCGCGTCCGCGCCGATGGCTCGCTGACCTGCACCAACAAGAGCCTCGTCAAGCGCCTCACGCCGTCCGCGTCGTCGGTCGGCGTCACCGTCGGTACGCCGGTCCCGCTGAGCTTCCTCAGCATCACGTGCGACGCGCCCAGCCCGGGCTCGAAGGTCGTGACCGTGGTCGAGACCGGTGCCACGATCTCGCTGGTCGCCGACGGCGGCGGCCAGTTCCAGGGCACCTTCACGCCGGTGGCCCCCGGCACCTCGACGCTGAAGTTTCCGAACGGCGACACCGTCACCGTCACCGCGGTCCGCAACTACGATCCGGCGGCGACGGTCCCGTTCGAGTTCCCGGCGATCACCGGCACCGTCGTGTCGATGAGCAACTGCTATCCCTCCGATCTCTGCTCCGTGCCCATTCAGTCGCCGTTCCCCATCCGCTTCGGCGGCGCCGCGCAAGGCCAGACGACGCTACACGTCACCAACAAGGGCTTCATCTCCCTGGCCGCGACGACCAGCTACTACCCCTACGACAACCTGTCGCTGCCGACGACCAGCTTCAACACCGTCGTCGCGCCATTCTGGGATTACTTGTACCTGGGCTACTACGGCAGCGGCTCCGTGCTGTATCAGGTCCTCGGCCAGGCGCCGAGCCGGCAGCTCGTGATCGAGTACCGCAACGTGAGCCACTCGTACGCTTCCAGCGGCAACACCGTCACCTTCCAGGTCGTCTTCTACGAGGAGAGCCCGAACATCCGGTTCAACTACTCCGACGTGAACGTCGGGTACAGCTACTACGATAACGGCGCCTCGGCGACGGTCGGCGTGCAGGTGGCGAGCGGCGTGGCCCAGCAGTTCAGCTACAACACGCCCAGCCTCTCGAACGGCATGTCGCTCTTGTGGACGATGAACACGCCGTTTGCTTCGGCCGGCCCCGATCAGGTCGTCCTGCCGTCCGCGGCCGTCGCGCTCGACGGCGCTGCCAGCGCCGACTTCGACGGATCGATCGCCTCCTACGCCTGGACGCAGATCGCGGGCACGCAGGTGACCTTGACCGGCGCGAGCACCGCGACGCCGAGCTTCACGGCGCCGGCGAATTCGGGCACGCTGACGTTCCGCCTCAAGGTCACCGACAACGATGGCAAGACCAGCACCGACACGGTCGACGTGGTCGTCAACAAGGTCCCGGTCGCGGCGGCGGGCGCGGATCACACGGCCTGGACCGACCTCCCGGCCACGCTCGACGGGACCGGCAGCGTCGATTCCGATGGCGAGATCGTCAGCTACCAGTGGACGCAGACCCAGGGCACCGCGGTGCAGATCCAGAACGCCAGCGGGCCGGCCGCCAGGTTCATCGCGCCGGCCGCGGCGGGCCAGCTCGAGTTCCAGCTCACCGTCACCGACAATCGCGGCTTCACCAGCAGCGACACCGTGGTGGTCAACGTGCTCCTGAACCAGAAGCCGGTGGCCAGCGCGGGCCCGGATCGGATCGTCCGGCCGGGCGCCGCGGCGACCCTCAACGGCACGGGCAGCCGCGATCCGGACGGCTCGATCGCGTCCTACGCCTGGACGGTCGACGCGTGCTACACCGCGACCGGCACGTGCAACGTCGTGCTCACCGGCGCCGCCACCGCGACTCCGCAGCTCACCGCGCCGGCCTCGCCGGCCATCATGTACCTGAGCCTGACGGTGACGGACAACGTGGGCGCGGTCTCGACGGACACGGTCGCGATCAGCGCGGCCCTCCAGGCGCCGAGCGCGGCGATCTCGGCGGCCACGTCGTGCGTGCAGGGCGGCAGCACGGTCACGCTGAACGGCACGGTCAGCAGCGACCCCGACGGCACCATCGTCGACTACGCGTGGACGCAGCTGTCCGGTCCGCCGGTGACCCTGAGCGGCGCCGGCGCGGCGGTCGCCTCGTTCACGGCGCCGACGCAGGGCACGCTGGTGTTCGAGCTGACCGTCACCGACAGCGACGGGCTCACGGACACGGCGCAGGTCGCGATCCCGATCGCGTCGCTGCCGGTCGCCGAGGCCATCGCGAGTGAGGGCGTCGTGAGCGCGGGCGCGACGGTGACGCTCGACGGCTCGCAGAGCACCGGCGCGGCCACCTACGCCTGGCAGCAGCTCGAGGGCCCCGCGGCGAGCCTCAGCAACGCGAGCGCGGCCTCGCCGACCTTCGTGGCGCCGCACCCCAAGGGCCAGTACGACGTCCTCCGGTTCAAGCTCACGGTCACCGACGCCTGCGGCATCACGGCGACCGACACGGTCTCGCTCACCGTGCTCCGCAAGTGAACCGGATCTAGCCGGTCGGCTGCTCGGCAGCTCGCGCGCGGCGGGGTATCTTGCGAGGCAGTGACCGCGACGTCTCTCCTCACCGCCGACGATCTGTACCTGTTCAACCAGGGCACGCACTACCGCCTGTACGAGAAGCTCGGAGCGCACATCGTGGAGGGCGGCACGCACTTCGCGGTGTGGGCGCCCAACGCGCAGGCGGTGAGCGTGATCGGCGACTGGAACGGCTGGAAGGCCGGCAAGTCGCCGCTCGCGCCGCGCGCGCGCTCGGGGATCTGGGAGGGCGTCGTGCCGCGCATCGGCCACGGCGCGCGCTACAAGTACGCGATCGTCGGCGCCGATGGCGTCATGCGCGACAAGGCGGATCCGTTCGCCGCGCGCTCCGAGCACCCGCCGGCGACGGCCTCGATCGTGTGGGAGGCGAGCCACGCGTGGGACGACGCCGCGTGGATGGCGACGCGCGGCGCGCGGCTCGATCGGCGCGCGCCGATCTCGATCTACGAGGCGCACCTCGGCTCGTGGCGGCGCGAGCGGCACGACGTGCTCGGCTACCGCGAGGTGGGCGCGCGGCTCGGCGAGCACGTCGCGCGCCTGGGCTTCACGCACATCGAGCTGATGCCGCTCATGGAGCACCCGTTCTACGGCTCGTGGGGCTACCAGGTCACGGGCTTCTTCGCGCCGACGACGCGCTACGGCGCGCCCGAGGACCTGATGGCGATGATCGACGGGCTCCACGCGCGCGGCATCGGCGTGATCGTCGACTGGGTGCCGGCGCACTTCCCGACCGACGCGCACGGCCTGGGCTTCTTCGACGGCACGCACCTCTACGAGCACGCCGATCCGCGGCGGGGCTTCCACCCGGACTGGACGAGCTACATCTTCAACTACGGCCGGCACGAGGTGAGCTCGTTCCTCCTGTCGTCGGCGATGCTGTGGCTCGACCGCTACCACGTCGACGCGCTGCGCGTCGACGGCGTGGCCTCGATGCTCTACCGCAACTACTCGCGCAAAGAAGGCGAGTGGGTGCCCAACGAGGACGGGACGAACCACGACCGCGACGCGATCCGGTTCCTCCAGGAGCTGAACCGCTCCGTCTACGCCGCGTACCCCGGCGTGCAGACGTTCGCCGAGGAGTCGACGGCGTGGGAGGGCGTCACGCGCCCGGTCGACGCGGGGGGCCTGGGCTTTGGCTACAAATGGGACCTCGGCTGGATGCACGACACGCTGTCGTATATGCGCCGCGATCCGATCCACCGCCGGCACCACCACGACGAGCTGACGTTCCGCGCGATGTACGCCTGGAGCGAGGCGTTCGTCTTGCCGCTCTCACACGACGAGGTCGTCCACGGCAAGGGCTCGCTCTTGAACAAGCTGAGCGGCGATCCGTGGCAGAAGTACGCCTCGCTGCGCCTCCTCCTCGGGTACCAGTGGATGACGCCGGGCAAGAAGCTCCTGTTCATGGGCGGCGAGCTGGGCGTGTGGAACGAGTGGAACCACGATCAGGAGCTCGACTGGCCGATCGCGCAGCACCCGGCGCACGGCGGCATCTCGCGCTGGGTGGGCGATCTCAACGCCGCGTACCGCGCCCACCCGGCGCTCCACCGCGGCGATTGCGAGGAGCAGGGCTTCCGGTGGATGCAGCCCGACGACCGCGATCAGAGCGTGATCGCCTTCGCGCGGTTCGGCGCCGAGACGGATCCGCCGGTCGTGGTCGCCGCGAACTTCACGCCGGTGCCGCGCGAGAGCTACCGGATCGCCGTGCCGCGCCCCGGCTTCTGGCGCGAGATCCTCTGCTCGGACGCGGCGCTCTACGAGGGCAGCGGGTTCGGCAACTACGGCGGCGTCCACGCCGAGCCGGTGCCGGAGCGCGGCGAGGAGCACTCGATCGTCATCACCGTGCCGCCGCTCGGCGTCGTAGTATTCGCGCTGGACGCCCCGTGAGCGGAACGAGCAGCGAGCACTGGATCTGCATCCACGGCCACTTCTACCAGCCGCCGCGCGAGAACCCGTGGCTCGAGGCGATCGAGCCGCAGCCGAGCGCGCACCCGTACCACGACTGGAACGAGCGCATCACGGCCGAGTGCTACCGGCCGAACTCGGCGGCGCGCGTCGTCGATCAGACGAACCACATCATCGACATCGTCGACAACTACGCGCGCATGAGCTTCAACTTCGGGCCGACGCTCATGTCGTGGCTCGAGGCGCACGCCCCCGAGGTCCACGCCGCGGTGATCGAGGCCGATCGCGCGAGCCGCGAGCGCTTCGGCGGCCACGGCTCGGCGATGGCCCAGGCGTACAACCACATGATCATGCCGCTCGCGTCGCCGCGCGATCGGGCCACGCAGGTGCGCTGGGGCATCGCCGACTTCGAGCGCCGCTTCGGCCGCCGCCCCGAGGGCATGTGGCTGCCGGAGTGCGCCGTCGACACGGCGTCGCTCGAGGCGCTCGCCGCCGAGGGCATCGCGTTCACGGTGCTCGCGCCGCACCAGGCGAAGGCGTGGCGCCCGCCGGACGGCGCGTGGCGCACGGCGCCGATCGAGCCGGGCCGCGTCTACCGCTGCCCCTTGCCGTCGGGCCGCAGCATCGATCTGTTCTTCTACGACGGCGCCACCTCGCGCGCGGTCGCGTTCGAGCGCCTGCTCGTCGACGGCCACCGCATCGTCGCGCGGATGACCGGCCGCGGGCCCGTCGAGGGCGGCGGCCCGACCTTGTGCCACATCGCCACGGACGGCGAGACGTACGGCCACCACCACCGCTACGGCGACATGGCGCTCGCGTGGGCGCTCACGCAGGTGGCCAAGGGCTGGAGCGGCACGCGGCTCACGAACTACGCCGCGTTCCGCGCCGCGATGCCGGCGACGTGGGAGGCGCAGATCGCCGAGGCCACGTCGTGGAGCTGCGTGCACGGCGTGGCGCGCTGGCGCGACGACTGCGGCTGCAACAGCGGCGGCAAGCCGGGCTGGAACCAGCGCTGGCGGCGCCCGCTGCGCGACGCGCTCGACTGGCTGCGCGAGCAGGCCGGCGCGGCGCTCGAGGGCGTGGGCCGCGTCCTGTTCCGCGATCCGTGGGCGGCGCGCGACGCGTACATCGGCGTGGTGCTCGAGCGCACCGCCGCGGCGCGCGATCGGTTCCTGGGCGAGCACGCCGCGCACCCGCTCGATCCGGCGGAGCGCGTGCGCGCGCTCTCGCTCATGGAGATGGCGCGCCACGCGATGCTCATGTACACGAGCTGCGGCTGGTTCTTCGACGATCTGTCGGGGATCGAGACGGTGCAGTGCATGCAGTACGCCGCGCGCACGGCCGAGCTGCTCGAGGCGGTGGGCGGCGGGCCGGTCGAGCCGGCGCTCGTCGAGCGGCTCGCGCACGCGCGCTCGAACCTGGCAGAGGAGGGCGACGGCGCGGAGGTGTGGGCGCAGCGCGTGCGGCCGGCGCGCGTCGATCCCGAGCAGATCTGCGCCCACGTCGCGGTGCACACGCTCGTCGAGCCGGCGGCCGGGCCGGGAGCCGGGCCGGGAGCCGGGTCGGGTGCCGGGCCGGGACAGGACCTGTTCGGCTACCACGTCGAGTTCGTCGATCGCGTCGAGCGGCGGTCCGGGCGCGCGCGCATGATCGTCGGCGAGATCCGCGTCCGCTCGCAGCTCACCGAGGCCACGACGTCCCTGTGCTTCGCCGGCCTCCACCTGGGCGAGCAGCACGTGACGGGCGGCCTGCGGGCGCCGCCGGGCGCCGGGGCGTGGGGCGCGATCGTCGACGAGCTGACGGGCGCCCTGCGCACCGCCGACGTGTTCGCCGCGCAGCGCGCGATCGAGCGCCACTTCCCGGCGGCGACCCTGTCGCTCTCGGCGCTGCTCTCCGGTGCGCGCACGCGCGAGCGCGTCCTCGCCGGCGTCCTGCGCGACGCGATCGGCAGCGCCGAGAGCGAGCTCGCGCACGCCTACGACGAGCACGTGCCGCTGATCCGGTGGCTCGTCGCGCACAAGCTGCCGGTGCCCGAGGTGCTGCACACGACGGCCAAGACGACGCTGCGCCGGCGCGTGCTCGCGAACCTGCGCGCGCCCGAGCCGAGCTTTCTGCGGCTGCGCGAGCACATCGCCGAGGCCGAGCAGATCCGCATCGGCCTCGACACGCCCGAGATCGCGCTCGCGGCGAGCGAGGGGATGCGCCGCATGATCGAGCGCGTCGCCGGCGCGGGCGGCGCGCTCGACGGCGCCGTGCTCGAGGATCTCGCGAGCGCCGCCGAGGTCGCGGTGCGGATGAAGAGCAACGTCGATCTCTGGTTCGTCCAGAACGCGACGTTCCAGCTGCTCCGCCGGCTGCCCGAGCTGCGCCGCGCCGCCGCCGCGGGCGCCGCCGCCGCCGCGCGGCTCGTCTCCGACCTGGAGCGCCTCGCGGGCGCCTTGCGGATCGCCGTCCCGCGCTGACGATCGCGTAGCATCGCGGCATGACCGACGTCGCGCCGTTCCGCGAGCGCCCGAAGCTCTTGCTCTGCCCGCGGTGCGGCGAGGTGCTCGAGCGCGCCTTCGAGGCGGTGCTCACGTGCCTGCGCTGCGAGGGGCTGTGGATCGCGACGGTGCTGCTCGAGAAGGCGTTCGGCGATCCCAGGTGGCCGCGCGGCCCGAGCATGTGGTGGCGCGCCGCGCTCGAGTGCCCGGAGTGCGTGCTCGAGGGCGAGGCGCGCACGATGCTCGCCGTGCGGGCCGGCGACGTCATCGTCGATCGCTGCCCGTCGCACGGCGTGTGGCTCGATCGCACCGAGCTCCTGCGGCTCATGGGCGGCGATCCCGAGCCCGGCAGCGTGTCTCCGGATCTGGCCGCGCTGCGCGCCCGGCTCGACGCCCCCGACGCCGAGCTCGAGCAGCTCGCCCGCCGCCGCGACGAGTGGCGGAGCGATCTCGGGCAGCGGCGCCGCGCGGCGCAGGAGTACCGGTCGTGGCTCGAGGCCGAGCAGCGCCGCCGCGCCGAGGCCGCCGCGGCGATCGAGCGGGAGGAGCAGGCGCGGCGGCGCGCGCGCGAGCAGGACGTGGCGGCCGCGCGCGCGCAGGAGGACGCCGCGCGGGCGGCGGCGAGCGCGCAGGAGGAGGCGGCGGCACGCGCGGACCGGGAGCGCGCCGAGGCGCAGGCCGAGAACGAGCGCGCCCGCCGGCTCGCGACCGAGGATCGCACGCGCAAGCGCGCCGAGGACGAGCGCGATCGGCAGCGCGCGATCCAGCGGCTCGGCGATGCGCGGCAGGTGGCGTCCGCCGAGCTCGAGCGCCACGAGACGCGGATCATCACGCTGCGCGACCAGCTGCGCGCCGCCGAGGCCGAGCTCGACGGCGCCCGGGCGCGGCTGCGCGTGATCGACAAGCAGCTCGAGCAGGCGCAGGCGCCGCTGCCCAGGTGAGCGGCCCGCACGGTGTAAGGTACGCCCGTGCCCGCGGACCTCGCCGTCGATACCGCCGTGACGCCCGATCCCGAGACGCCGGGGCGCTACCACCTGACGCTGCCGGATCACTGGGACTACCTCCTGCCGTCGGGCGGCGCCGTCATGACCTGCGCGCTGCGCGCCGCCGAGGCGGCGCTCGGCGAGCCGCTGCTCCGCGTCGCCTCGGCGACCGCGATCTTCTGCACGCCGATCCACCCCGGCAAGCTCGTCGCCGACGTCACCATGCTCCGCCGCGGCGGCAGCACGGCGCAGGTCCGCGTCTGGCTGCGCCACGGGGCGCCGCCGTCCGGCCTCGCCGGCGATGACAACGTCGGGCTCGAGGTCACCGCCACGTTCTGCCGCGATCGCCGCGGCCCCGACGTCACCGCCGTGACGTTCCCCGCGGTGCGCCCGCTCGCCGACGCGCTCCCCGCCCAGGACGCCGCGCCCAACAACCCGCACGAGCGGTTCCGCATCTATCACCAGCTCGAGTGCCGGATCGCCGAGGGGGATCGGTTCTGGACCCAAGATTGGACCGCGGGCCCGGCCCGCTACGCGCGCTGGATGCGCTACCGCGTGCCGCAGCGCGATGCCCACGGCCGCCTCGATCGGCTCGCGCTCCTCCCGCTCATCGATACGATGCCAACGGTGCTCCACCGCGCGATTGGTCCCGGCGGTTACCGTTATTACGCGCCGAGCCTCGATCTCACCACGTACTTCATCGATGACACGACGCGCGAGTGGCTGCTGATCGCGGTGGCGCTGCAGCGCGCGCGGATGGGCTGGGCCATCGCCGAGGCCGACGTCTGGGACGACGAGGGCCGGCTCATCGCCCACGGCGCGCAGGCCATGTACGTCCAGAACCTGTCGGGCGAGCCGCCCACGGTGGACGCGTCCGGTCGCCGATGACGCGGAGCGGCGTCTCAGGAGACGTGATCTACACCGTGTCAGCCGAAAGTTCCGCTTATGTGGGGGCAACTCTTAGGTAGAATCCGCCCATGCGCGTGGTTCCCCTGATCCTGTTGGCTGTGGGCTGTGCAAAGGCCGGTGATGGATTGCCGCCCGATGGCGGCGGCTCGGATCCGGATGCGCGGACCTGCGATGGGCTGCCGTGCGACGCGTTCTACGTCTCCACGGCGGGCAACGACGCCGCCGCGGGGACGAAGGAGGCGCCGTTCAAGACGGTGGACGCGGCGATCAAGAAGGCCGCTCCGACGAAGACGGCCGTGTTCGTGCGTGCCGGCACGTACACCGGCCAGATCACGATGGCGCCGGGCGTCGACGTCTACGGCGGCTTCGACGAGACGTGGCAGCAGAACCCGGCGGTGATGACCGATTTCACCGGCCCGAGCCCGGTCGTCCTGTTCGACAAGATCTCGATCCGGACGGCGCTTCACGGGGTGACGGTGAAGAGCGCGGACGCGATGAACATGGGCGAGAGCTCGTTCGCGATCCTCGCGCGCGGCTCGAAGAACATCGAGCTGATCGACGTCACGATCACCGCCGGCCTCGGCGCCTCGGGCGCGGACGGCACCAACGGCGCGGCGGCCATGGGTGCTGGCGGAAACGGCCTCATTGGCATCGCGGGCTGCGAGGACTCGGGCGGCCTCTGCTCGGGCTGCAGCCAGCCGCTCGGCAGCGTGGGCGGGGGCTCGGCCTGTGGCCGCAACGGCGGCAAGGGCGGCAACGCCGGCCACGGCAGCGGCGCCGGGGGGGCCGGCGCGCAGGGCGTCGGTGGCACGCCCGGCGGCGCGGGCGGTGCCGCCAGCGCGAACGGCGTCGTCGGCACCGCGGGCGCGGCCGGCGCGGCCGGCGCGGCCGGCATGGCCGGCGGCGCGGTCGGCATGTTCACGGCCGATGGCTACACGCCGGCGAACGGCACCGACGGCATGAACGGCGTCCATGGCAACGGCGGCGGCGGCGGCGGCGGCGGCGGCGGCGGCGATGTGGACTGCGACTCGTACGGCTCGTCGGGCGGCGGCGGCGGCGGCGGCGGCTGCGCTGGCAGCGGCGGCACCGGCGGCGGCGGTGGCGGCGGCTCGTTCGGCGTGATCGCCGTCGACTCGGCGATCGTCGTGCGCTCGTCGAAGGTGACCACGTCGAAGGGCGGCGACGGCGGGCGCGGCGGCACCGGCACCAACGGCACCGCGGGCGGCGCGGGCGGCCCCGGCGGCCCTTACGGCGGCAGCAGCGAGCAGGACGACGGCGGCTACGGCGCGGCCGGCGGGCGCGGCGGCGACGGCGGCGCGGGCGGCCACGGCGGCGGCGGCGGCGGCGGCCCCTCGGCGGCCGTCGTCTGCTCTGGCACCTCGACGATCTCGATCCCGCAGTCGATGCTCGTCCCCGGCATCGGCGGCACGGGCGGCGTGTCGTCCGGCATGGCGGGTGCGCGCGGCACGGCGACGAACGCGATCGGCTGCACGTTCTTCTAGTACCCGCCGTGGCTCGGTGCGCGGCGCTCGCGGTGCTCCTGCTTGGCTGCAGCGGCGCCGCGTCCGATGGCGAGCGGCGGCCGGAGCTCGCGCAGAAGCCGCGGCCCGCCGGTGATCGCGCGGGCGATCGCGCGCCCGATCACGCGCCCGCCGGCGCGGCGGTCGACGCGGCGCCAGCGCGGCCCGATGATCTCGTCGACGTCTCGGCCGTGATCCCCGACGCCGTGCTCGATCTGCGCTACGCGACCGCGAACAACTTCACCGGCGCCGTGCTCTATCCCAAGGCCGTCTGCAAGCTGCGGCGCGCCGTCGCGTCGCGGCTCGCCGAGGCTGCCCGGGCGCTGCGCGCGCAGCACCGGCGGCTCCTGCTCTGGGACTGCTACCGGCCGTCGTCGATCCAGGAGCGGTTCTGGGCGCTCGTCCCCGATCCGCGCTACGTCGCGAACCCCAAGGTCGGCTCGCGGCACAGCCGCGGCGCCGCCGTCGACGTCGCGCTCGTCGACGCCGCCGGGCAGCCCGTCGTCCTGCCGACGAAGTTCGACGAGTTCTCCGAGGCGGCGCACCGCGAGCGCGCGCTCGCCGGCCCCACCGGCGCCGAGGCCCGGGCGCTCGCCACCGCCATGCTCGCGGCCGGATTCCTCGGCATGCCGACGGAGTGGTGGCATTTCGACGCGCCGGACAGCCGCGAGTACGCGCTGTCGAACGAGCCGCTGTAGCATCGGGGACCAACGTGGGTGCCCCGATCCCGTATTACCCGGTGAACGAGTTCGGTCCGCTGATGAAGGGGCTCGTCATCGGCGGCGTGGGCATCCTGCACGTCTTCCTCGCGCAGTTCGCGATCGGTGGCGGGATGCTGCTCTATCACTTCGAGCGCGTCGCGCAGCGCGGCGCCGGCGACGAAGCCGATACCGAGGCCCGCGACGCGCGCACGTTCGTCGATGGCTACTTCAAGGTGCTCGTGCTCGTCAGCTTCGTCGTCGGCGCGCTGACCGGCGTCGCGATGTGGTTCACGACGATCCAGGTCGGCGCGCGCACGATCGGCCTCATGCTCGACGAGTTCCACTGGCTGTGGGCCACCGAGTGGGTGTGGTTCTCGATCGAGATCGTCGCCGGCTACGCGTTCTACCGTTTCGGGCCGCGGCTGCCCGGCCCCGCGCGCCTCCGGCTGCTCGGGCTGTACGCGATCGCCGCGTGGATGAGCCTGTTCTGGATCAACGGCATCTTGTCGTGGCAGCTCACGCCCGGCCGCTGGGCCGAGGGCGGCGGCGTGTGGGCCGGGTTTTTTAATCCGAGCTTCTGGCCGTCGCTCCTGTTCCGCACCGCGGTCGCCGCGACGCTCGCGAGCCTCGTCGCGTGCCTCGTGATCAACACGATGGAGCTCGATCGCGCGCGGCGCGCGGTGCTGATCCGACGAGCCGCGCGGTTCGCGGCGCCCGTGGCGGTGATGCCGCTGCTCGCGCTGTGGTTCTTCGCGGTGCTCCCCGAGGACAGCCGGTCGTGGCTGCTCGGCGGCAGCATGGCCATGACCATGTTCGTCGGCGTCGCCGCCGGCGCGTCGCTCCTGATCGGCGGCTACGTGATCGTCGGGATCCTCGCGCGGCGGCTGTACATCAACGCCGCCACCGCGATGCTCCTGCTCGTGCTCGCGTTCGGCGCGACCGCCGCTGGCGAGTTCGTGCGCGAGGGCGCGCGCAAGCCGTTCACCGTGCGCGGCGTCCTGTACTCGACGTCACTCACGCCCGCGGAGGTCGGGCGGCTGCGCGTGCGGGGCGCGACGACGGATGATCCGTACCCGCTGCGGGGCGAGGCGCGCTACCCGACGCCCGAGCTCGTGCGCGGCGCGAAGGTGCACCGCGCGCTGTGCGACGCGTGCCACACCATGCACGGCGCGAACGCGCTCGTCGAGCTGACGCGGACGTGGACCGACGATCAGCTGCGGCTCAACGTCGCGAAGCTGCAGCGCACGAAGGGCTTCATGCCGCCGTTCGCCGGCAACGCCGAGGACGTCGAGGCGCTGGTGCAGCTCCTGCGCTGGGAGGCCGCCGGCGCGCCCGCCGCGGTGCCGGCGCGCGCGCCCGATCCGGCGGTGCTCGCGCAGATCCAGCGCTGGCTCGACGAGGTCGGCACGTCGCCCGCGGGAGGTGCGCCGTGATCTGGCCGTTCACCGGCGATGCGGCCGTGTGGCTCGCGCTGTACGTGCTCGTGTTCGCGCTCCACGCCGCGTTCGTCGGCTACGTCGTGATCGGCACCGCGTACGCGTTCGTGCAGGCGCTGCGGCGCGCCGAGGATCCGACCGCCGAGCGCATCCGCGATCGGCTGCCGTTCATGCTCGGCTGCGCGATCACCGCGGGCGTCGCGCCGCTCCTCTTCCTCCAGCTGCTCTACCAGCGCCGGTTCTACACGGCGAACCTTCTGCTCGGCCCGCGCTGGGGTGCCGTCGTGCCGGCGCTGATCGCCGGCTTCTACGCGCTCTACCTCGCGAAGGCCGCGTCGCGCCTCTCGTGGCGGCGGCTCGCGCTCGGCGGCGGGCTCCTCTGCTTCCTGTTCGTCGCGTGGTCGTGGACCGAGCTCCATCTCCTCATGCGCGACGAGCCCGCGTGGCGCGAGCTCTACGCCGCTGGCACCCGGATCTACGCTGACGCTGGCGTCGCGCCGCGCCTCGTGCTCTGGCTCGGCGCGATGGCCGCGCTGTTCGCCGCGATCGCCGTGTGGTGGGAGCGCGGCGCCGCGCGGCGCCCGATCGCCGCGATCGCGCTCGCGGGCCTCGCCGTCGCTACCATCGGCGCCGGCTGGCTCGCCGCGCGCGGTGCCGCCGCCCCCGACGCGGCGCACGGCTGGCTCCACCTCGCGATCGCCGCCACCGCCGTCACCATTGGCGCGTGGATCTGGACATGGCTTCGCCCCGACGGCGCGGGCGCCTCCGTCGTCGCCGGCGCCACCGCCGCGGCGCTGCTCTCCGGCGCCGTCGTGCGCGAGGCGCCGCGGCTCGCGCTCCTCGAGGCGCCGCGCCCCGCCGCGCTCGAAGCCGGCGGCTTGCCCGTGTTCCTCGCGACGCTCGTGCTCGGCGCGCTCGCGATCGCGTACGTCGCGCGCCTGATCCGCGCCGCCCGCTGATCGCGCCCACGCAGGCACCGCGGGCGCTGCTGCCGCCGCCGCGGGCGTCACCGCCTCCGCCTCCTCCTATATAATGAGGGCGCGGCGCGTCATCTCAGCTTTGCCTACCTACCGTCCGCGCTCTCATCCACGCTCCGTTTACGCCTGCTACGGGTCGATCGCTAGCGGCGTCGAGCTCGACGACGGGTCGACGTTCATCATCATTCGTCCACGCCTGCTACGGATCGATCGCCGTCGGCGAGATCACCGCGCCTGCGTCGAGCTGCCGGCTCGCGCTCTCGATCGCGATGAAGCCCGCGCCGCCGCCGCCGCCGCCCGCGCCGTCGCCGCCGACGCTCGCCGTGCTCGGGCCGCTACCGCCCGCGAGCGTCGTCCCCGCGCTGCCGTCGCCGCCGCGCGCGCTGTCGCCGCCCGTGCCGCCCGCGGCAGCCGTCGCGCCGAGCGCGCCCGGCTGGCCTGCGCCGCCCGGCTGCGCGTTCGCGCCCTGGCCACCGCCGCCGCCGTTCGCCGCGAGGATCGCGCCCGCGCGCACCGCGACCTGCGGGCTCTCCAGCCCGATCATGCCGCCGGAGCCGCCGCCGCCGCCCGCGCCGTCGGAGCCCGTGGCGCCGCTGCCGCCCGCGCCGCCCGCGTGCACCTTGCCCGTGATCGTGATCGACTGCCGCGCCGTGAGCTGCACCGCGCCGCCGCCCGCGCCGCCCGCGCCGCCGTTCTGCGCGTCGCCGTCGCCGCCGCGCGCGCCCGGGCAGCCGCCGAGGAGCAGCGGCGCCGCTACTGCGCCGCCCCCGTTGCCCGGCGTGCCGCCGTCGCCCTGACCGCCGCGGCCGCCCGCGCCCTGGAACCCGCCGCCGCCGCCGCCTGATCCGCCGACGTCGGAGCTGCCGCCGATCGCCGCCGCGTGCCCATCGCACGCGCTCGGGTTCGCGCCCGCGCCCGGCGAGCCCGCGCTGCTCGCGTCGAGCGTGCCGCTCACGTCGATCGCGCCCCACGACGCGACCACCAGCGGCTGCGAGCCCACCACGCGCAGCGTCGCGCCCGCGCCGATCGCCAGCCGCTCGACGGAGATCACGCGATTCCCGCCGATGACCTTGCTCGCGATCACCGCGCTCGTCGGTCCACTCGTCGGCCCGCTCAGCGTGCCGCTCGTCGTGTCGTAGGTGTACGGGCCCGCGTCGAGCACCAGCGCGCCCGCCGGCATCGGCAGATCGCACGGCATGAAGTGCCGCGGCGCTGGCCACGCCGTGCAGTCGAACGCCGGCGGGTCATCGCCGTCGTCGCCCGTCGGCATCGGGCGCGCGTCGACGCCGCCCGGCGCGACGCAGAAGCCCTGATCGCACACGCGGCCCGTCTCGCAGTCGGCCGTGACCTCGCAGCGGTAGCCCACCGACGCCGTCGGGAACGAGCAGCCGGCGCCGAGCGCGAGCGCGACGCCGAGCCAGAGCTTCGCCTTCATCGCAGACCTCCCGAGAGCACGAGGGCCGCGCCGCCGCCCTGAACCGGCACCAGCGCGAGCGATCGCTCCATCGACTCCGTCTTGCGACCGCCGTGCTGCAGGTACGCGCGCACCGCGCCGACCGCCAGGACCACGCCGCCCGCCACCATCAGCGTGCCGCCCACCGTCGTCCGGATCCGGCCCGCGCGCTCGATCTGGAGGATCCGCTGGAAGTCCGTCACCGTCTCGCGCGGCGCGCGCTGGAGGTCGCCCGCCAGGCTGCGCGCCGCGATCAAAAAGCCGCCGCCGACCGCGACGCCCAGCGCGCCGCCGCCGATGAGGCCCCACGTCGACTTCGTGATCCTGCCGCCCGCGCGCTCGCCGCCCGCGCGCTCGCCGCCTGCGCGCTCGCCGCCCGCCGTGAGCTCTGGCCCCTCGATCAGCGTCACCTCATCGGAGTCATCCGTCTCCTCGGCGCGCGCCTCCTCGGCGCCTCGCTCCACCAGCTTCTCCTCTCCGCGTGGCGCCGATCGCTGCTCGAGCCGCGCGGGCCGGGCCACCTCCTCGGCCGGCGGCTCCAGCTCGAACATCTGCGCCGCGGACTTCGCGAGCTGCTTGCCCAGCCGCTTCGGCGTGCGCGCCGTCAGCGTGAACGTGCGCTGGTGCAGCTCGCTGCCCGCCTTCGTCGAGTCGAAGCGCATGAGCTTGACCTTGATCTTGCCGCCCGCCCCCGGCGCGAGCGTCCCGTAGACGAGCCGGCTCGTGACGAGCGCGCGCGCCACCGCGTCGAGGCACGGCGCCTGCTCGACGTCGCAGCGCAGCTGCTTGCCGAAGTCCTCGAGCGATCGATCCGTCGTCACGCCGCCCAGCAGCGCGGCGAGCGCGTCGGTGATCGCCGTCGGCGCGTCGGTCAGCTCCGGTGCGAGCTGCCCGGTCGGGATCAGGGGGAAGATCCTCGGGGTGTCATCGGCGCGCGCCGGCGAGGCCGCCAGCACGAGGGCCGACACGAGCAGCACACCGAGGAGCGGGCGGAGAGGGCGGGGTGTGGTGTTCAAGGGGTGGTGAAGCGCAGTCGAAATTGCGCAATGGAGGTACGCACCAGCCCCGGCCTTGGATTCCCACTTGTCGTATATCGTCGGAAAACAGAGCAGTTTCGCATACCTTGGCGCACCACAACGCTCCGGCGTGATCCCTCCTCGCGGATGATCTCGCAGCCCGCCGTCACCGATGCCGCAAGCCACCCCAGCCCACGCTCCGCGCTCCGGCCGCTGATAACTCAATTTGCGCCAATCGCTCGCGCTGATATACGGGCCCTATCATGGAGCGTCCCGCGGTCCGTCCCACGACCCGCCAGCTCGAGAGCCTCGTCGCCGTCGCCGATCACGGAAGCTTCCGGCGCGCCGCCGTCTCGCTCGGGATCTCGCAGCCCGCGCTCTCGGCGCAGGTCGCCGCTGCCGAGGACCTGCTCGGCGTGCAGGTCTTCGAGCGCGACCGCCGCAGCGTGCTCGTGACGCCTGCCGGGGAGGACGTGATCGGCCGCGCGCGCGCCGCGCTCACCTCGATCGACGCCGTCCGCGACGCCGCGCGCCGGCGCGCCGAGCCCCTGGTCGGCCCCTTGCGCCTCGGCGTGATCCCCACCGTGGCGCCGTACTGGCTGCCGCCGCTCCTGCCCGCCGTGCGCGCGAAGTTCCCTCGGCTCGAGCTGATCCTGCGCGAGGATCAGACCGCGCGGCTCCTCGCGCAGCTCGCCGCCGGCACGCTCGACGTCGCGCTGCTCGCGATCCCCGTGCCTGGCGACTTCACCACCGCGCCCGTCGCGCGCGAGGTCTTCGTCGCGGCCGCGCCGCGCGGCAGCGATCTCACGAAGAAGCGCGGCAAGCTCACCGAGCGCGACCTCGATGGCCGCACCGTGCTGCTCCTCGAGGACGGCCACTGCCTGCGCGATCAGGCCCTGGCGGCGTGCGAGCGCGGCGGCGCCGTCGAGTCGATGGAGGTGCGCGCGACGAGCCTGCCCACGCTCGTGCAGATGGTGGCCGGCGGGCTCGGCGTGACGCTGCTCCCCGAGGCCGCCGCCGCGGCGCTCGTCCAGCCCAAGGGGCCCGTCGCGCTGGCGCCATTCGCCAACCCCGCGCCCGGGCGCACGCTCGGCCTCGCGTGGCGCACGTCATCGGCGCGGCTGCGCGAGTTCCGGATGCTCGCCGAGAACCTGCGCGCTTCGGCCGAGTCGTTCCTCGCCCGCCTCCGTCGCACGTGACCTCGTCGGGCAACTGCGTCACGCCATACAACGCCATGTGTCTGCACGGCAGGTCCGAGACTACTGAGATCACCGGAACCTTGAACCGGCGACCTCGGTGCGGCTAACGCCCTGAACGTGACCTTCGCTTTACGGGCGTGGGGCCGGCGGTGCTCCTCGCCGGGGGCGTCCTGCCCAGGGAGTGTTCTCCTCGCTCCTGCTCCCCATCTCCGAGCTCCGCCTCGAGCTGCTCCACCGTCGGCAGACTGCCCTCGAGATCCGAAGGCAGCGTCTCGACGAGGCGGGTCGCCCACTGCGCGACCCCGATCGGCTTGTCTATGTCGCGCAGCGCGTACTCGACGACGAGCTTGTTCTTGGAGCGGCAGAGCAGGAGCCCGATCGTGGGCTTGTCGTCGGGGTGGCGGAGCAGATCGTCGGTCGCCGAGAGGTAGAGGTTGAGCTGACCGACGGAGGCAGGATCGAACTCGACGCTCTTCAGCTCGATCACCACGAAGCAGCGCAGCTTCAGGTGATAGAAGAGGAGATCGAGGTAGAAGTCCTGCCGCCCGACCTCCAGGTGGACGCGGCGCCCGACGAAGGCGAAGCCGGTCCCGAGCTCAAGCAGGAACCGCTGGATGTGATCGACGAGGGCCTGCTCGACCTCGCGCTCGCGGCGCGGATCTGCGGTGCCGAGGAAGTCGAACAGATAGGGATCCTTGAACACCTGCTCGGCCATGTCCGAGTCGGCCGGCGGCAACGTCTTCGCGAACGTGCTGATCGTCTTTCCGTGCCGCTCGTGCGCACGGTTCTCGATCTGGAGCGTGAGGATGTCGCGCGACCAGCCCTGCTCAAGGGCACAGCGCGCGTACCACGTGCGCGTCTCGAGGTCGCTGAGGCGATCGAGCAGCGTCACGTTGTGGCCCCAGGGCAATTGTGCAACGACCCGTTGCACAATTACCGGATCCGACCACGCCGCCGCCAAAGCTCGCATGTACTTGAGGTTACGGGGCGAGAACCCCCGCATGTCAGGGTACGCCGCGCGCAGGTCCTCGGACAGCCGGTCGATAATCTTGGCGCCCCAGCCCGCGTGACTCTGCCGATCGAGGATCGTGCGACCGATCTCCCAGTACAGCTCCACCATGGCGACGTTCGCCGCGGTGACCACGCGCAGACGCTGCGCCGAGATCCGCTGCTTGATGTCGGCGAGCGTGTCGACGTAGTCGGCCGGCACGTCGGCCCGCGGAGGCGCCACAGGGAACGTCGCGTCCACCCGCGTTCGTCCGCGTGCGTGACGCCCGCGCGCGCGCGCCGCCGACTTCGCCACTGCAAGTTTTCGATTCATGACGCCTCGCGTGACCAGCGCACCGTACCAGGCCGGTCTGACAGCTTCTTTGTAGCGCCCCGCCCGGGTTACCCTGGTGCGGCGCCCTGACGGCCGGCGGCGAGCTAGAATCGCGGGCCCATGACACGCCCATCGAATCCTTCGCCTGTGTTGTTCGCGGCACTCTTGACGATCACGATGTCCCCTCTCAAACCCGCCTCGGCGGAGCCCTGCACCCCATCGAAGTACGGCCCCGCGGACCAGGTGGGTGCGCTCAACAACGTCACGCCGGCCAAGACGCTGGCGGCGAGCAAGCTGATCACCCGCGGGAAATCCTATCGACTGGGGATCGAGACCAACCGGCTCACGCCCGCTTATCCGCCTCGTACCTTCTCGATCACGGTCCTCCAGCCGGGGCAGCCAGCCGGCACGACCATCGGGGCGACCAAGACCACCTATAACGACGACATCATCACTGGCTGGGTCGGGGTCGGCTCGCAGCTCGACGGGCTGGGCCACCTCGGGAGCGACAGCGTCTACTACAACTGCAACAAAGCCTCTGACTTCGTCAAAACAGACGGCCTCACCAAGCTCGGAATCGAGACGGTGCCGCCGATCGCCACCCGGGTCGTGGTGCTCGACATGGCCGGTTATCTCGGCAGCGATCCCGTCAAGGAGGGGACGGCCTTCAACCGGGCCGAGATCGAGGGTGCGCTGAAGAAGCAAGGCGTGAAAGCGATCGAGAAGGGGGACGTGGTGCTGTTCCATACGGGCTGGCTCAAGCTTATTGGCAAGGACGAAAAGCGCTTTAGCGCTGGCGAGCCCGGCCTTGGCATCGACGGGGCCAAGTATCTGGCGTCGCTGGGCGTGGCGATGGTCGGCGCCGACACCTGGGGGGTGGAGGTGCTGCCGGGCGAGAAGGGGAGTGGCGCATTCCAGGTGCACCAGATCCTCCTCATGTCGAATGGCATTTACATTCTCGAGAACATCGACACCTCGGAGATGGTGAAGGACAAGGCCTGGGAGGCGTTCTTCACGCTGGGGCCGGCCCGCGTCACCGGGGCCGTCCAGGCGATCATCAACCCCATCGCCGTCAAGTAGCCATGACGTCCCTCGCGACACATGGACGAGGCGCCCGCGTCCCTGGGGCCCGAGTGGCTGTTCAACCAGGGGTGGGCGTTCGCGTCCTCGCCTCCGGACCTCGCAGATCCCCGCAACCTTGAGTCGCGCGATCCGTGGGATCGCTTCCTGTTCGTCCTCGCGTGTGCTCCGTGCGGCGACTTCCCGCGACCCTCGAGGCCGTGCTCTGGCTCCTCGAGGCGGCGCCCGATGCGTTCGACTGATCGCGCGGCCCCGCTTGCGCTCAGCAATCGCCCACTCGCGCCGGATTCGCGCATCGGGCCGATGCCGTACGCACGCACGTGAGGCAAGATGGCCTCGTCGCCCATGCGCCCCTCGTTCAACATCGCCGGGCCGTGCCTCCCCGGCGAGCACTACATGGTGCCGCCCGGGCGCCGGCTCGGGCGCGCGCTCGAGCTGATCGACGAGGGCAAGTACTTCACGCTCACGGCGGGCCGCCAGACCGGCAAGACCACGAGCCTGTACTGGATCGTCTCCCACTACCGCGAGGTCGGGACAGCCTCGGCCCTCTGGGTCGATCTCCAGATCGCGCGCGAGGAGCCCGATCCCGCGGTGGCGTTCGATGCCATCCTGCGCTGTCTCGACAGAGCGGTCCAGGCGGATCTGCCCGAGGTGGCCATCCCCGCGGATCGCGCGAGCTACCTCGCCACCCCCGCCGCGGCGCTCGAGCTCTATCTTGGCGACCTCGCCGCGCGCTGTCCGCTGCCCCTCGTGGTCCTGTTCGACGAGGCGGACGGGCTCGTTGGCAAGACCATGGTCAGCTTCCTCACGCAGCTCCGCGCCGGCTACATCGCGCGATCGAAGCGCCCGTTCCCGCACAGCGTCGCGCTCGTGGGGATGCGGCAGGTGCGCGACTACGCGCTCGCCGAGCAGGATCGCACGGCCGTGTCCTGGCTCGGCACGACCTCGCCGTTCAACATCACCGCCGACGCGCTCACCTTGCCCACGTTCACGCGCGCCGATGTCGAGGAGCTGCTCGCCCAGCACACGGCCGCTACCGGCCAGCGCTTCGAGCCCGATGCCATCGCTCGCGTATTCGACCTCTCGCAAGGCCATCCATGGCTCGTCAATGCCCTGGCCGACGAGGCCGTGCGCCGCGAGGTCCCCGACCGAACCGCTCCCGTCACGATCGAGCACATCGATTCGGCGAAAGAGCGGATCATCCTCGACCGCCGGACCCACATCGACTCTCTGATCTCCAAGCTGCGCGAGCCTCGTGTCCGCCGCATCCTCGATCCGATGCTCGCCGGGGAGCGCACCCGGGGCGATGCGCTCGACGACGACTTCGCCTACGTCATCGGGCTGGGCCTCTTGCGCCGAAGCAGCGGCACCTACGAGATCGCCAATCCCATCTACCGCGAGGTCATCCCGCGCGCGCTCACGTACGTCGATCAGGGGCAGATCCAGATCCAGACTGCGCCGTTCGTGCGGCCTGACGGCGCGCTCGACGTGCCGAAGCTCCTGGCCGCGTGGCAGACCTTCTGGCGGGAGGACGGGCACCTCGCGGCGGAGGGCTTCTCCTATCGCGAGTCCGGGCCTCACCTCATGCTGATGGCGTTCCTGCAGCGCATCCTCAACGG
>DATMCI010000077.1:0-12356 GCA_035558535.1 Kofleriaceae bacterium | reverse complement strand
TCGCCCGGGCGTTGGCGTCGATGCTCGCCGCGCTCGCGCGGGGCGGCGCGATCGGCGGGGCCGCGGGCGGGGCGATCGGCGGGCTGATCGGCGGCCTCGGTCGGCTCGCGGCGCGCGCAGGCGACGAGGTCGCGCATGGCGTCGGCCACTTGCTCGATGCGTCGGGCGTCGGCCGCCGGCTCGCCGACGATCTGGCGGATCCGGCGCAGGACGAGCTCGCGCACGCGTTCCAGCTGATCGAGGCGGGCAAGCTCGAGGAAGCGGAGCGGGTCCTCCACGGCATCGACGGCATGCCGGCGAAGGCGCGCGTGATGTTGATCGAAGCCGCGCGCGGGCGCGCCGCGGTCCGGAGCTCCGGCGGGGCCGAGGCGATCGATCTCGACGGGGAGTCGCTCTGGCCGCGCATCGTCTCCGACAAGGAGTTCAGGTCGCTCGTCGGCGGGAAGCGCGCCGACGCGGTCCTGATCATCGAGGGCGGCAAGCCGCAGATCATCGCGCGCCGGGGCGCGGCGCCGTCGGCGATCCGGGAGGAGGTGGTCCACCTCCACCAGTGGCACGGCGATCTGGCGATGCGCCAGAAGATGGAGCGCCTCGGCGAGGACCGGCTCGGCGACTGGGCGGCGCTCGAGCCAAAGGCGAAGCTCCAGCTCCACATCGACAAGCTCGAGGTCGAGGCCGATGCGCAGCGCCGGTTGATCGCGCAGCTCGAGCACGCCACTGGCGATGACCCCGCGGCGGCGATGCGCCTGATGGATGCCGAGGAGACGCTGCTCCTCCTCGAGCAGCGGCTCGAGACGCTCCAGGGCGCCGGGCGCGCCGGGTCCTCGATCGACCTCGCGGAGCTCGGGACCGAGGACGTGCCGCGGCTCTACGCGCGCGGCGCCCAGTCGCCGACGAAGATCACGGGGCGGCACGCGAGCCGGGCGCGGCGCGCGTTCGTCGGCCGATCGATCGACGCCCCGGGCATCGAGGAGCAGCTGACCAGCCAGGGCTACAGCGTTCATCGCGACTCGACGACAGGGGAGATCCTCCGGATCGCGCGGCAACCGGAGCACTCCGCCGAGCTGCCGCACCTGCAGATCAGGAGCGACCGCACGATCGGCGAAGGCGACGGCGTGTCGACGTTCGCCGATCGCAAGGCCCGGGCGGCCGGCGAGTGGACGGCGACCAGCGACAGCGTCACGAGCCTGGAGCGGCAGCTCGCCAGCGGCAAGCTCGACGCGAAGACGGCGCAGGAGGCGCGCGTCTACCTCCAGTCCAAGGGGCCGCGGGTCCGTGCGGAGCTGGAGCGCCGCGTCGTGCGGGGAGACCTTGACGAGGGGACGGCTGGCCTCGTCGCGAAGTGGGGCGCGGTCGCGGAACGACTCGAGTCCGACGCAGCTGCGGGGGCCGGCAAGCAGCTCACGCCGTTCACGATCGGCGAGTTTCTGGACCAGGTCCCGAAGGGACCGCTGAGCGAAGCCCAGAACGACAAGCTCCGGCGCTATCTGCGCGAGCGCACGCTCCAGTACATCGAGTCCCTCGAGCGGCCGAAGGATCGCATGGACGCATTGCGGACCATGCTCGATGTCCAGCCCGATCCGGGATCGAAGGGCGAGCTGTTCCACGCGTACCGCGAGCGCTTCATGGGCTCCGACCCGGAGGCCCGCGAGATCTACGACGTCGCCGCGGACGCGCCGGGGAAGTTCCGCGGCGACGGCCTCGACCGGCCGCGCACGCCCGATGGCGTGGTGAACGTGAAGCTGCAGCCCGACGTCGAGCGGCACCTGCCACCCGGCAAGTACGCCATCGAGGACAAGGCCGGCCACGGCGCATTCAAGCTCGACCAGGCGCGGGACTATGCCAGGCGCGCGTACGAGAAGGCGGGCGGGTTCAAGCTCACGCCGCACGCGAAGGAAGCCGAGTACGTCGGCCTGGTCTACGTGTTCTCGCGCGAGAGCGAGGCTGAGGCGGCGCTCGAGCGGATGGCGCAGGTCCCCGAGATCCAGAAGCTGCTCGGGCGCCACCCCGCCGGGATCCACGTCATGTTCTTCCATGGTGAGTCCGGAGCCCTCGTCATGGCGACCAAGCTCACACAGCTCACACCGATGATGAGAGGCGTACGATGAAGCGGTTGTCTCCCTTGGGTATCCAGTTGATCGCCGGGCACGCGTTGACAGCATCGCTCCCCGAACTGGTGCTCGCCTACGCGGAGCTTGTCCGGACCGCGGGCGGCGGTGAGGTCGTGCGGTTTTCGGCATCGGAGCTCGGGATCGAGCCGGGCGAGACGAGGCGCGGATCGCTGGCCGCGTTTCGAGCCGCGCTCCCGAAGGCGGGCAACAAGCCGCACTTCGCGCTGTTCGTGACGAGCAACGATCTCAAGCTTTCGATCTACCGCGGCGAGGACACGTACGAGGTCTCGCTGCGCTATCCGCCCGAAACCGAGCCGCGTGCCGCGTGGGTTCAGACGATGGTGAAGGCCGCCCGCCGCGCGCTGGAGCTACCCGCATACATCTACGCGGTGGTTCACCGGACTCCCTCGCCGTTCACGAGCTTCGTGCCCGCGCCTCCGCTCGCGCGCACCAACCACTTCGTGATGACCACCGAGGCCGAGGTCGCCGAAGTCTACGACGATCCAGCGCTGTTCTGGCACGCCTGGCAAACTATCGACCGGCTCGGCGAGCATCGGCTATGCACCCGCGGGCTTGAGGACCTCGACGAGGAGTCCTGGCTCGCGCGCACGTTCGAGTCGACGATGGCGCTGGCGCGCACGGCGAAGCCCGGCCTCACGACGTACTACGCCCAGCCCTACTGGAGCGAAGAGTTCGCCGCGTGGTGGGAGTTCGGCGACTTCACCGACGAGAAGGCCGGCTATCCGGCGCTCGCGCCGCTCGGCTACGATCCCGAGACCCGTGCGTTCGAGCTGATGGGCTTCATCACGACGACGCCGCTGGCCCAAGGCGGCCCCGAGCCGCGGCGGGTGCTGATCCGCGAGATCTACGATCTGCGGGCGCTCGTGCGGCGCAAGCAGGATCGCGAGGGCCGGCCGATCGACCGAGTGAACGTGATCTGGCCGGAGCGCTGGATGGCCGTGAGCGAGCGGCGCCCGCTGCTCGATGTCGGCGCGCACGTGTTCTACCTCGATGACCACAAGCAACGCGTCCCGGTCACCTAGCGGCAGAGCGGCGGCCACTGGCGCCGCGAACGCCCGATCCGGCGACAGGGCCTGGACGATGCGCCCGTCCCGGGCAGGCGCCGCGGCTACTGTTGCGGGACCGGGCCGCAGAGGTCGGTCGGGATGCAGCCGCCGGTGTAGCAGCCGTTCGCGATGCCGGGCGTCGTCTGCGTCGGGCACGCGGGCGCCGCGCGATCGCAGGTGACCGCGGCGTAGCAGCTGCCGGGCGACTTGCCCTCGGGCGCGCACATCGCGAACGGGAGGAGCCGCTCCGGCGACGTGAACCCGGACGTGGCCCCGCTGATGCGGTGGTACGCGACGCAATCGGGGATCTGAGAGCAGGCCCAGCCGTCGTGGGCGTCGAAGCAGCCGAGGTCCGTGATGGTGCCCTGATCGGTCGGGAAGCAGCCGAGGAAGTCGCTCGTGCAGGTACCGGAGACGGCGCACGCCGCGTCCTTCACCACGCGGCACCCGACGGTGCTCGCGCACGCGGACTCGGACAGCGCCTCGCACGAGCTGCCGCAGGAGCCCCACGACGGGATCGGCGCGAGGTCGAGCGCGGGGCACGGGCCACACGCGGGGTCGCAGCCGCCGCCGCCGCCGAACGACTCGCACCGGAGCGTCTCGGGATTGCGCAGCGGCGCCGGCGCGAGCGCCGGCTCCGCGAGCAGGCAGTCGTCGTCGCCCTCGCGCCCGTCGAACACGAACATGCAGCCGGAGATCAGGACCAGGAACATCGCGAGGAGGGCCGGGTAGCGCATGGACCTACAACCAGAGCAAGAAGGGCGCCAGCGGGCGCATCCCCATACTCTCCAGCGGTTACGCACGCGCGACCTCAAAAATCCGCCGGGGCTTCGATCGATGATCACGAGCCGCCCGCGAGCCCCAGATCGAGGGACGAGGGCCGCGGAACGAGGGCCGCGGAACGAGGGCCGCGGAACGAGAGACGCGGAGCGAGGGCCGCGGAACGAGAGACGAGAGAGCGGGCAGCCGCGGCGGCGTGTCCGCGCCGCGGCCCGCTGGTGACGACGCTCTCGTCGCGCGGATCATTGGCATTGACCCGTGATCGTGACTCAGATAGGGAGTGGCCTGTCCGGGGGCGCGCCGTCCGTGCGCGAGCTCTATCCGCGGAGAAGGAATCCGGATCGGGCAGGGCACGCCACAGATCGTGCAGATCGTCCAACTCGGTGAGTCCGCGATCCGTTCGGCGCGGCGGTTCGCGCGCCCCCGCTGCCCCGGGCTGCCGGCTCGGCGGGATCCGAAGCTATCGGAGCGGCGCGGCGAGGTACGCTGGATCACGTGAGCCGGGCTCGCCGGCCGAGTGGTAGCGGCGCTCGATCGATACGCGGTACGCTCCGGGGCCGTGGGCGGGCCCGATGAAACGCGCGCACGAGCGGTGCTCATGGCGATGCAGGAGCGCCTCGCGGCCGGTCCGCACGCAGCGCTCGGCGTCGCGACGACCGCGACGGTGAGCGAGATCCGCACCGCGTTCCTCGAGCTGACGAAGACGTATCACCCGGCGCGCTTCGGGTACATGTCCAGCGAGCTGCAGCGGCTGTCGAACGAGGTGTTCCTGTCCCTGCGCGCCGCGCACGACGTCCTCGCCCGGCCGGCGCGCGCCCAGGCGGCGAGCAAGCTCGATCGCAGCGGCTCGTACCTGCGGAACGATCGCAGCGGCTCGTACCCGCTGCTCCCGCAGACCCTGCAGGCCCCACCGCCGACGACGACGCAGGCCCCGCAGGCCCCCCAAACCTTGCAGACGCCGCAGGCTTCGCAGGTCCCGCAGGCCGTGCCGGTGGCGCAGCGGACCGAGCGCAGCGGCGGGGTCGCGGTCCCAAGCCCGCACGCGCCGGCAGGGACGGCGACCGCGCCTCACGCCGCGGGGGCACCGCCAGCGCGTCCGACGCCAACGCCGGCGACGCGCTCGGCCGCGCCCGCGCTCGCGACGAGCCGCGCGACGCCGTCGGCGGGCATGCGCGCCGGCGCGATGCGGCCGGCGTCCGCGAGCGCGACGCCGCCGTCGGCGGTGCCGGCGCTCGCGCTGCGGCCGGGCCTCGCGCGGCCGCCGAGCGCCCCGCCGGGCGGCGCGCGCCCCGAGGAGCGCGAGCTCGCCGCGGCGCTCGAGCAGCTGCACCGCGGGCAGTGGGACGCCGCGCGCGCGCTCCTGTCGATGCTCGCCGCGCGCGCTCCCGACGTGCCCCGCTACCGCGCGCTGCTCGCCTACGCGCGCGGCCGCGAGGCGCAGCTCGCGCAGCGCCTCGACGAGGCGCGCGTCGAGCTCCAGCACGCGCTCCAGATCGATCCCGAGCTCGCGCTCGCCAAGACCGCTCTCGCGGAGCTGTTCACTCGTCGCAAGTAGGTATACTCGTCGCGAAGCGATGGGCCGCGTCATCGGGATCGATCTGGGCACCACGAACTCGTGCGTGGCGGTGCTGGAGGGCGGTGAGCCAACGGTCATCCACAATCAAGAGGGCGGCCGGACCACGCCGTCGATGGTGTCGTGGAACGCCGACGGCGATGTCGTCGTCGGCGCGGCGAGCAAGCGGCAGATGGTCACGAACCCGCAGCGCACGGTGTACGGCGTCAAGCGGCTGATCGGCCGCAAGGCGAACGATCCCGAGGTGCAAGGGCTGGCGAGCCGGCTGCCGTACACGATCGTCCCGGCGCGCAACGGCGACGCGTGGGTCGACGTCGCCGGGACGCACCGCTCGCCGCAGGAGATCTCGGCACACATCCTCGCGAAGATGAAGCGCGTCGCCGAGGACTACCTCGGCGAGCAGGTGCGCGAGGCGGTGGTCACGGTGCCCGCGTACTTCGACGACGTCCAGCGCCAGGCCACCAAGGACGCGGGCCTCATCGCGGGCCTCACGGTGCGCGCGATCCTGAACGAGCCGACGGCGGCGGCGCTCGCGTACGGCATCCAGCACCAGCACAACCAGCGCCTCGCGGTGTTCGATCTCGGCGGCGGCACGTTCGACATCTCGATCCTCGCGATCGAGAACGGCGTGTTCGAGGTGCTCGCCACCAACGGCGACACCTCGCTCGGCGGCGACGACTTCGATCGCATCGTGATCGATCTGCTCGCCGACGAGTTCCAGCGCGAGCACGGGATCGATCTGCGCAAGGAGCCGGTCGCGCTGCAGCGGCTCAAGGAGGCCGCCGAGCGCTCGAAGATCGAGCTGTCGTCGGCGATGACGACCGACGTCAACCTGCCGTTCATCGCGGCGGGCGCGAGCGGGCCTTTGCACCTGATCCGCGAGCTCGAGCGCGGCCAGCTCGAGCGCGCGTGCAAGCACCTGCTCGATCGGCTCGAGGCGCCGTGCTTCATGGCGCTCGCCGCGGCGCACTGCACGCCGGCGGACATCGATCAGGTGCTGCTCGTCGGCGGCATGACGCGGATGCCGGCCGTGCAGGAGCGTGCAGTGCAGATCTTCGGCAAGTCGCCGAGCAAGAACGTCAACCCCGACGAGATCGTGGCGATGGGCGCCGCCGTGCACTCCGGCATCATGGGCGGCGAGCTGCAGGAGGTCGTGCTGCTCGACGTGACGCCGCACGACATGGGCGTCAAGGTCGCCGGCGATCGGATGAGCGTCGTCATCACGGCGAACACGAGCATCCCGACGCGCGCGAAGAAGGTGTTCGCGACGACCGAGGACAACCAGACGTTCGTCGCGATCGAGATCTACCAGGGCGCGCACGCGCACGCGTCGCGCAACCGGCGGCTCGGGCGCTTCGTGCTCGGCGATCTGCGCGCGGCGCCGCGCGGCGCGACGAAGGTCGAGGTGAGCTTCACGATGGACGCCGACGGGATCCTCGAGATCACGGCCGCCGAGATCGGGACCGGCCGCGCTGCGAGCGTGATGATCGAGGCGTCGAGCGGGCTCACCGCGGAGGAGATCGCGCGGCTCGGCAGCCGTGTCGCATCTCACCATCGCTGACGCGCTGCGCCACTCCTATTATATATGCCTCCTCGCCGAGGCGGGCTCCGCCCTCCTGGACTCGCTCGTCGGCGGGGAGAGACGCCTCCTCGCCGAGGCGGGCTCCGCCCTCCTGGACTCGCTCGTCGGCCGGGACCCGCTCAGCGGCCGGTGCGGCGGCGCGCGACTCGAGACTCGTGCCAGCGGCGCAGGAAGTCGTAGAGCACCAGCTCCTGCGCGCGCTGCGAGGCGTGGAGCAGCCGGTTCAGGTGCATGTGCACGAGGCTCCACGCGAAGCGATCGAAGCCGGGGACGTCGCGCGGCGCCGGGCGGAGCGCGGCGAGGCGCGCGCTGCGCTCGGCGAGGAGCTCGAGCGCAGGCGCGTACTCGTGCTCGGCATCGGCCGCGGGATCGCGCGCGAGCAGAGCCTCGAGCCCGGCGCGCTCGCGCTTCCAGCGCTCGCCGATCCGGCCGTAGAACGCGGCGTCGGCGCCAAACTCGCGGCCGAGCTCGTCGCGGGCGCGCGCGAACAGCGCGCCGCGCGCCGCCTCGTCCATGCCGAGCGCCTCGAGCAGCTGATCGGCGCCGCGCAGCCCGAGCCGCCAGCGCGCGGCCGCGCCCTCGTCGCCCTCGAGCAGCTCGAGGATCCCGAGCACCGCCTCGCTGTCGATCCAGAACACATGCTCGCAGGCGTCGATCCCCGCCGCGCCGCCGTAGCGCTCGAGCTCGCGCTCGTAGGTGTCCACCTGCACGCGCCAGACGGCGCCCGACGCGAGGTGCGGCGCGAGGGCGCCCTCGAGCGCCGGCAGCACCGCGCCGAGCAGGCGCGCGGGGTCGCCGGCGAGCCGGACGCGCAGGTGCGGGCCCGGATCCTGGTAGCGGAGGAAGAACCAGCGCGTCGCGTCGCCCGCGGCGAGCGCGGCGCGGACGACCGGCGCGATCGCCTGCAGGATCCGGTCGCCAGTGCCGGTCCCGGTGTAGAGCTTCACGTACAGCCACGGCGACGCCGGCGTGAACCGGCGGCGCGCCGGCAGCGCGCCGGTGGGCTCCGGCGCGGCGACCGTGGGCACGAGGCCCGCGGCGCTGGGCGCGCGCGGTCGCGTGAACGTCAGCACGAGCTCGTTCATGTAGTGGCCCTCGGGCCCGCGCACGGGCGTCGCGTCGGGCGCGGGGAACAGCTCGACGAGCGTCGCGTCGCGCCGGCCGGCGAGCTCGTCGGCGAGCGCGCCCGCGAGCATCGGGTGATCGAGATCGATCGGCAGCTCGTTGTCGAAGTCGGCGAGCGCGAGCCAGCGCGGCAGCTTCGCGCGCGCGCGCAGCGCGGCCAGCGCGGCGGCGATCGCGGCGTCGTCCGCGGCGCGCACGGCGGCGGTGATCGGCTGGAGATCCGCTGCCGTCAGGTTCCACATCGCGCGCGCGAGCACGACCTTGCCGAGGCGCACGCGCGGCAGGAACGGCGCGCCGCCGAGCGCGCCCCAGCTCCACCGGCCGCTCTCCTCGCCGACCTGGTTCTGGATCGCGCACAGGAAGCGGTAGAAGCCGAGGCTGCGCAGCCGGTAGTTGTGCGCCGTCGACAGGCGCGGCACCACCTCGCGGCCGAGCCGGCGCGACGTGAGCACGATGCGGTCGCCGCGCACGCTGACGAGCAGGTCGTCGATCGGGAGCCGGCGCCCGTGCGGCGCGCCGGAGGCGCCGAGGTAGATGATCTCGTGCTCGCGGAGGACGGGCCGGCACAAGATGTTGCCGATCCGGCCCTCGTTGAGGTGCACGATCTCGGCGTACACCGCGCCGGGGCGCAGCGCCTCCTCGGCGCGCAGGTGCGCGCGCACCATCGCGTCGATCTCCGGCGAGGCGTGGCAGAACCGGCCGAGCAGCCGCGCGCCCGACGGGCCGGACGCGCCCTCGAGCAGGATCGAGTGCTCGCCGCGCGCGACCTCGTCCGGCGCGCCGGCGATCCGGATCATCGCGGCCAGCGCCTCGGGCCCGGGCGCGGGCGACTTCGGCGCGAGCGCGCGCTCGTCGGCGTCGTCGAGCACGATCTCGGTGGCGCCGGCGGCGAGCGCGGCGCCGAGCCGGCGCAGGAGGTGCACCTCGCGGGCGCCCCACGCGACGCGCTCGGTGCGCGCGGCGCCGGGGAAGGCCAGGCCGGCGAGCAGCGGCGCGCCCTCGGCGCCGGGCGCGCGCGAGGTCTCGAAGCCGATGCCGGTCTCCTCGTCGAGCACCTCGGCGAGCGGGACGGTGCGCGCCTCGTAGCGCTCGGTGAAGGCGCGGCGGAAGTCGTCGAGCGTGGTGTCCTCGGTCCGCGGCGTGGTGCGCTGCAGCCACTCGAGCGCGCGCGCGACCTCGGCGGCGACGCCGACGGCGAGCGCCGGCCCCCCGGGCGCGGGGCCGGGCTTCACCATGTCGACCTGGAACAGCCGCGACAGCTCGACCTTCGCCGGCAGCGGCTCGAGGCGAGCGGCGACGTCGCGGTAACGCTCGGGCGGGTTGCCGAGGCCGGCGTCGAGGCGCGCGAGGTCGCCGCGCACCGCCACGAGCGCGTCGCGCGGCCCGGCGAGCCCCGCGGCCAGGAGCTGCTCGGCGAGCGCGTCGATCGGCTCGGTGCCGGTGATCGAGATGGCGAGCTCGGGGACGAGCAGCTGCGCCTCGATCAGCTCGTCGACGTAGGTGAGCGCCTCGTCGAGCGTGATCGCGTCGCCGCCGCCGAAGTCGCCGCCGAAGTCGCCGCCGAAGTCGCGCACGAGCGCCTCGGCCAGCTCGCCGCGCCGGGCGCCCGCGGCGGCGCGGGCGAGCGTCGCGCGCAGGTACGGCGTCGGCTCGACGGACACGAGGTGGTAGCTGCGCTGCTGCCCCTCGAGCCGCGCGCACGCGTAGCGGAGCCGCTCGCCGACCTCGTACAGCGAGCTGTTCGGGTGCAGCGCGAGGCGCGCGCGCGCCTCCGGATCGCGGGCGAGCACGTCGGCGAGCGCGAACAGGTAGTCGTTGTCGATCCGCGTGCGCCGGCCGTACGCGGCGAGCGGGCCGAGCTCGAGCGCCGTCGCCCGGCCGAGCGCGCCCGGGGTCACGCCCGAGAACAGCCCGAACGGCGTCGCCCGGCCGGCCATCCGCGCGACGTACTTGACGAGCGCCCGCTCGGCGCCGCGGAGCGCCGGCGCCGCCGGCTCGCGCGCCCACCGCAGGACGGCCTCGAACAGGCTCGGCGACGCGACGAACAGCGCCTCGCGCACCTCGGGGCGCGCGCACAGCTCGGCCAAAAAGCGGCGCTGGGCGGCCAGATCGCCCGCGGCCCCCCACGCGGTCAGAGTCTCGATCGGGAGTAGCGGCGTGCGAACCACCATCCCCCGATCCGCGCGCAAACTCTGCATGCTCGCCATCAGCGATCAGCTTAGCCCGCCGCGGGGGCCGCGCGCGTGCCCTCCGGCGATCTGAGGTGCGGCTCCCCGCCAGCGGCGCGATGACGGCGGACGAACGGCAGGAGCGCAGTGTTAATATCACCGATCATGGCGGCGCGAGACGAGCTGTGCGGGCGGACAGTGGGCGAGTTCGTGCTCCGCGAGCGCATCGGCGAGGGCGCATACGGCGCCGTCTACCGCGCCGAGCAGCCGCTGCTCGGCCGCGAGGCCGTGGTCAAGGTGCTGCACGGCAAGCTGCGCGCCAGCCAGGTGATGATCCAGCGATTCCTGCGCGAGGCGCGCCTGGCGTCGCGGCTGGATCACCCGTTCGCGGCGCACGTCTACGCGTTCGGCGTCGAGAAGGACGACGGCCTCCTGTGGATCGCGATGGAGATGGTGCACGGCACGCCGCTCGATCGGTGGCTGCGGGAGCGGGGCCCGCTGACCTTGCCCGAGCTGGTGCTGTTCTTCGAGCGGATCGCCGAGGTGGTGCAGACGGGGCACGAGCGCGGGATCGTGCACCGCGATCTCAAGCCGTCGAACGTGATGGTGATCGAGCGGGCGGGGCGGCTCCTGCCCAAGCTCCTCGACTTCGGCATCGCCAAGCTGCTCCTCGAGGACGAGGAGCAAGTGGAGTCCCAGCAGCTCCTGCTCGAGCAGGCGCAGCTGGCGAACGCGGGCGGCGGGCACGCCGAGCTCGGGCCGGCGCGCGCGATGTCGACGCGGACCGTGACGCTCACGGCCACGGCGGAGACCGCCGATCCCGGCGTGCCGCTCTCGTCCGAGCTCACCGCCACCGGCATGACGATGGGCTCGCCGCCCTACATGGCGCCCGAGCAGTGGAGCGGCGACGAGGTCGGCCCGCGCGCCGATCTCTACGCGCTCGGCGTGCTCGCGTACGAGGCGCTCGCCGGGCACCGCCCGTTCCAGGCGCAAAAGCTCGAGGAGCTCGCCAGCCAGCACCTGCACCAGCCGCCGCCGCCGCTCGGCAAGCGCTACCCGGCGGCGCTCGATCGCTGCTTCTTGCGCGCGCTCGCCAAGCGCCCGGAGGACCGGCCAGGCAACGCGCTCGAGCTCGCCGCCGCGCTGCGGATCGCCGCCGGGCTGGCGGAGGATCCGGCCGAGCTGCCGCGCCTCGACCGCGGGGTCCACGACGCGTGGATCGCCGAGGCGCCGCAGCCGCTCGCCGAGGCGGTGGCCGCGCTCGAGGGCGCGCGCAACGCGCACCAGGCGCGCGACGCCGCGCGCGAGCTGTTCCGCACGCTCGTCCGCTACCTGCTCGCGCTGGTGCTCGCGTCGCGGGCGCAGGTGCGCGAGGCGCGGCTCGATCCGGCGGCCGACGAGCTGCTCCGCGAGCTGGGGCGGCGGACGCTCGACGACTCGACGCGGGTGCGGCTGATGCGGCTCCTGGTCCGCGCGCTGGCGGCGCAGCGCGGCGCGTACCCGATCCCGCCGCTCGTCGATCTGCTGGTCCCGCCGGAGGGCGAGCGCGACGCGCTCGAGCCGCTGCTGCAGCTCGATCCGGCGACCGATCCGCGCGGCGCGGGCGAGGAGATGGTGCGCTCGCAGCTGGCGCAGCTCGTGCTCGCGCTCGGCCGGCTGCTCCGCGCCGCGGCGTTCGTGCTCGACTACCGGCTCGTCGTCGCGCGCGGCGGCGAGCCCGAGAGCTGGATGGGGCTGCGCCGCGCGCGCCGCCGAGTCGTGGCGGTCCGCGGGCCGGTGCCGCCCGATCGGCAGCCGGCGCTGCTCGAGCGGGACGGCCGGTGCGCGCTCGTCCTGTGGCCGCTCGCGCAGGTCGCGCCGCCGACGCCGGGCGCCACCGACGAGCTGTTCTGCTTCGACGGCCCCGACCGCGGGAGCGCGCGGCTCATCGCGGCGCCGCAGGGGTTCGAG